>NZ_ATTE01000001.1:3842500-4442500 GCF_000419525.1 Leucothrix mucor DSM 2157 | reverse complement strand
GTCTAATTTACTCGCTAATTCACGAATTACATCAAACTCCGCATCGTCGGTTGCGATGATTTCCTTCATACTCAGGCGCTCACTCAGCTCAGCAGGCATGGCGAATAAGGCCGCAACCAGTTTTTCGCGATCCGCTTCTGGCATGGTCGATTTAACGGCAAAGGGGTGACTGGGGTAGGCTTTGGTCTCGTAAACCTCAACTAACTTATCCTTATCACGCGCACTGGAAAAGTTATTGAAAGTCCGTTGGATACCACCACCAAGCTGACCAATGCCTCGTGCTACACCCTTATAAACCGAGTCGTGCGAGTTGACGTATTTGAAGTTTTTACTTTTATTGAGGTCAACGCCAAACTCGGTGAGTAGTTCGTATTTTACAATTAAGGTCGCGGCAAATGCGTTGGGAGATGGAAACAGGAACATTGTTTTCGGGTCGGTCACCAACGCCTTAAAGTCGCCACCCTTTTGCATCACCATAATGCCTTTTAAGGTTTTTTTTGCCCGCGCCACCGCTTGGTAGTTCTGGCGCTCATTGGCCAAGGTGTAGTGAAAGGGGTTCATATAGGAAATATCGTAACCGCCGTCGTATAGCACTTTTTCAAATTCAGCGATCGATTTCTCTGTCTTTAGGCCAACTTTCAGACCTGTTGTCTCGCTTAGGTAGTCAGTGACTGGCTTCCACGCTTTAAACAAGGTTACCGGGCTTTGCTGCGGTACAACCCCGAGGAAGTATTCAGTGGCTTGAGCGGAGATTGAAAGGGACGAAATGAACAGCGCGATGGCTGGTATTAGCACTTTCATGAATACTTCCTCGGGGATTTTAGGCAAACAAAAATTATACTGCTTTTTTGACAAACTTCGTCAATATTACGATACGTGTGCCATTGACACGCCCTTCGATGTGCTCAGGGTTGGAATCGACTAGAGCAATACCACGTACTGCTGTACCACGCTTGGCTACAAAGCTGGTGCCTTTTACGTCCAGATCTTTGATGAGCGTCACCGTGTCGCCGGTCGCCAGTACTGCGCCGTTACTATCAAGGTGAACTACTGCATCTTCATCGCTAGCCACTGGCTCAAGTGCTTGGGCCCAGGCTTTGGTCTCATCATCCAGATACATCATGTCTAGCGCGTCCTGCGCCCATGCTTCACCTTTGCTGCCCAACAGTTTCAGCATGCGCCATGCGACCACTTGTACCGCAGGAATCTGGCTCCACATGCTGTCATTCAGACAACGCCAGTGGTGTACGTCGATCGTCTCAGGGTCTTCAATCTGTCCTGTGCAGGTTGCACAGGCCAAAATACTGTCATCCACCGTGTCGGCAGACGTGGGTGGTATGTTGTACACATTCAGGTCATCACTGGCCCCACATAGCTCACATTTTGACTCGCTACGGCTATGCAACGCTTTTTTTGTACTCATGTCGGATAGTTTCCTTATTAATGGTGCCGGTATTATAGCTTAATCGAAACACTGCATTGAAACTAAACAAGCCAGCCACAAATCATTAACGAAAATACAGGTTCTGCGTTAGTTCGCGACATTCTACTGAATTTGCAATTTTAAAAGGAAATTCGCCTGTTATTTCAAAAAAACAAGGAAAATAGACTTATGCTATTTACTTAGAATATTAACTTGGGTTCATCTTTCCTGAATCCGACCCATACCAAGGAGAAAAGTCATGAGTCAAACACTACTGGTAGCTGTTGACGGAAGTGAAGGTGCACAACGTGCATTGGATCATGCTGTTGAGCTAGCTAAGGCCAGCCAAGCAACTATTCTCGTCGCCCACATTATTGAGTGGTCCCCTTACTCTTTCCTGAGTCAGGACGAAATCGCCCAGCGCCACAAGCGTCGCCAGGAAGAGCTTAGCCGTGCTGAAGAACACCTCATCACCCCCGTTACCGAGAAGCTCGCCCAACAAGGGATTCAAGCCAAGGGCATCATCCAGTACGGTAACATCGCAAAATCCCTCTGCAAGATCGCCACAGATGAACAAGCCAACCAGATCATTATCGGCCGTACCGGTGATGATAGCTTCACGGATCGCTTGTTCGGAACTGTTCCTGGCGCATTGGTTCAGGTTAGTCCTGTACCGGTTACCGTCGTCCCTTAATCCCCTCGGAGAAAGTCTATGAATGCTCTTAAATCGAGCCTAATGATTCTTTTGATGTGGTCAATTTCATTCACTGCGCAAGCGGCTGAAGCGACTGGAATTGATGCATTTATCGAACAAAATGTTGCACCTTATACAAACATCTTCGTTAATTTCATTTTCTACTCTGTGCCAATCGGGGAAGCTAAGTTTCCATTGATCGTGGCTTGGTTAGCCATTGCGGCAACTATCTTTACTATTTACTTCGGCTTCATTCAGCTGCGCGGCTTTGGTCACGCAATTGCATTGGTGAGCGGTAAGTACTCTGATCCAAATGATGCGGGTGAGGTTTCTCACTTTCAGGCACTGACGACTGCACTGTCTGGTACGGTTGGGCTGGGTAACATCGCCGGTGTTGCGGTGGCTATTTCTATTGGTGGTCCGGGTGCAACCTTCTGGATGATCCTGGTAGGTTTCCTGGGGATGGCGTCTAAGTTTGTAGAATGTACGCTGGCGGTTAAATACCGTAGAGAAAATGCCGATGGCACGATCTCTGGTGGTCCAATGTACTCTTTGAGCCGTGGTTTGGCGGCTAAAGGTATGCCAGGCATTGGTAAGTTCCTCGCAGTCTTCTTCGCAGTGTGCTGTATTTTGGGCTCACTGGGTGGCGGTAACATGTTCCAGTCTAACCAGGCTGCGCTACAAATCGTTAACGTACTGGGTGGTGAAGAGACTTGGATCGGCCAGAATCGCTGGGTGATTGGTGTAATCTTCGCAGTACTGGTTGGTGTGGTTATCATTGGTGGTATCAAATCAATCGCGAAAGTGACTGAGAAGATCGTTCCAAGTATGGCGGTTATCTATCTGGGTGCGGCTTTGATTGTTATCCTGATGAACCTGAGCGCGGTTCCTGCGGCATTTGGTTTGATCATTGATGGCGCATTCACCGGCGCCGGTGTTGTTGGTGGTGTGATTGGTGTAATGATTCAGGGCTTTAAGCGTGCAACGTTCTCGAACGAAGCCGGTGTTGGTTCTGCTGCCATTGCTCACTCTGCGGTACGGACTAAAGAGCCAATGACTGAAGGTCTGGTAAGTTTACTGGAGCCATTCATCGATACAGTAATCATCTGTACTATGACAGCTTTGGTTATCGTTATCACTGGCCTGCACACTAACCCTGACAATCTGGGCGGTGTAGCGCTGACTTCTGCAGCGTTTGAAAGTGCAATGCCTTGGTTTAAGTATGTGTTGGTTATTGCCGTTGTCTTGTTTGCTTTCTCTACGATGATTTCTTGGTCGTACTACGGAAGTAAAGCATGGACTTACCTGTTCGGTGAGAACAAGTTCTCTGACATGCTGTTCAAACTGATTTTCTGCATCTTCGTAGTCATCGGTTCAGCAATGGGCTTAGGCCCCGTAATTGACTTCTCTGATGCGGCTATCTTCGCTATGTCGATCGCTAACATCATCGGTTGTTACTTGCTGTTGGATGTTGTTAAAACTGAAGCACAATCTTACTTCGCACGTTTGAAGTCTGGTGAGATTCGTCGCTTTAAATAAGTGATTGCACCTTAATCACGATAAGAGAGGCACGGTGTATTCCGTGCCTTTTTTTATGCCTGTAATCATGAGCAAGTGCCTTATGTGCAAAGGCTTTAAGCTTGCCTATTGAGTCAGGACTGTTAGGTCATAATTGCCGTCGGTAGCTAGGTAAAAAGCCTATGGTGCATAGCTGCAACTGACCATTTCAAGCTGCGCATCCTGCTGCTTTCCTTGCCATAGCACCGAAGAAGAACGCGTGCCATACAATCCCCCCGTCAGCTCGCTAGGTGGGATAAAGATCGAAGACAAGACTTGCTCAAAAGGCTTCGGAATCCCCGTATCCGGCAACTCATTCTCCGCCGCTAAAGTCTGATCCTGCAGCAAGGCCATTAACTGCTCCGACTCCAGTGTCTGCATGGTTCTCACATAAGCGCCTAAGGCATTAACGCCGCGCTGCATCTTCGGCCATTGCTCATCTAACATGCCATTACTAATGCTGTGAATGCCATCGTTAAGCCGCTGCGGTTTTCTGCTCACACTGTTAAACACCATTAGCCTTTCCGCATCGCCATACAACAAATTAAATGGGTTGTAGTGCTCGCTTTGGGCAATCAGAAACTCACTGAACTCTTCGATTGCCTCAGCCGTGGTATCGGTTTGTAGCGCCAGAAACCGAGTCACTAATTCACCGCGACTTCTGGCGCCGGCCTGCATTAAATCAGGTCGGCGCAGATTAGTGATTGCAGCTATACGTTGTTGGCGGTTATGCCCCATCCACGTGCCACCGGCTTGCACATCTTTACCCGCAAACAGCTGCGGGTCTTCCGGCCACCAATGCGGTGCTTCGGTTGGTCGTGCAAAATATTCATCGCGATTAGCTGCGATAATCAAGGGATAGTCCGGATGGCTATTTTTAGCAATAAACAAAATGCACATAGTATTGTTACAAATAAAGTAGGCTATCATCATAAATTAACTGCGTTGCCGGAACCACCATGTCAGATCACCCTAAAATTACTGAGCACGATTCTGCAGTATTAATTGATTGTCGCAGCGAGCAAGAATACGCCGATGGCCACATTGCCGATGCGTGTTCGATTCCAGCTGACAGCTTATTTCAGCGCATGCATGAGCTACCTAAACGCCATGTCGCGATCCATTTATGTGGCACCCCGGATGACATCGAGCAAGCCACCCATTACCTAATCGATAGAGGACATACCGTGACTGACCATACTGTGTGGAGCGCTGCACTACAGCAGCAATTAGCCGCTGAAGGCACACTGGAAACCGGCTGTGAATCGCGCCAACTATGGCAGCCTGCGCCGCTATTACAGCGTTTTGTAAATGAGATTGTGCCGAAATGTGGCATAGTGCTGGGCATTGGTTTGGATATTGCCTGCGGGGCTGGACGTGATCTTACCTACCTCGCCACGCAAGGCTGGCAGATGACGGGGATTGATCAATCCGCCGACTCATTGGAGCGGGTTGCCACGCTAGCCAAATACTGCAAGGTCGAGATTGATACGCGACAACTTAACCTTGAAACCGGCTCTGACCCACTAACTGAGTTTGCCGATAACAGCGTGGATTTGATTTGTGTGGCACGCTATTTACACCGCCCACTGTTTCCTTTTATCAAGCGCGTCTTAAAGCCCGGCGGCATTATTATTTATCAAACGTTTATGGTGGGTTGTGAACTGACTGCTGTCGGGCGGCCGCGTAATCCTAATTTCTTGCTTAAAGAGGGCGAGTTAGCCGAGATATTTAGCGGCGCAGAGATATTATTGGATGAAGTTGAAATACTGGATGACGGACGGCCGGTTGCAGCATTCATTGCCAGACAAGGTGATTAAAAAAACCGACAAAAGGCCACTTTGTCTGGATTTAATTTACACCCCACAACAACTCTTGTAGATTTAGTTCACATTTCAATTAAAAAAATAAACATAAGGCCTGTTTCATGACCACTTCTGTTTTGAATGTTACCCGTGCAGTAATATTAGGCCTAGCCTTTTGTGCATCGGCTAATCTGATCGCTGACACCCATTCTCCATCCACCGCTCAAAGCACGCTAAGCGCTGCAGCATCCTTTGAACAAGGCCACACCTTAATCAGTCAGAATAATCTGGTTGAAGGTATGCGCTTACTTAAAGAAGCGGCTGATCTCGGTAACCCGAGCGCGGCCTTTGAGATGGGCTCACTCTACGAAGCCGGCCTTGGCGTAAAGCAAAACTACGCTCAGGCTAAAGCCTATTATGAGGCTGCGATCCGTCATGGACATCGCAACGCCCATTTCAACCTGGCTTTAATGCTAAACAACGAACTCGTTCCCTTTAGTGATCTTCAGCAATCACGTGAGTTGATGGAAGTCGTAGCGAAACAAGGTGATATTGAAGCGCAATATGTTTTAGCCACGCTAATGGAAAGCACGCTGCGTGATGTTGCGCCACAACTTGATAAGTCGATCTACTGGCTGGGTAGCGCTGCAGATAAAGGCCATGGCAAGGCACAATTTATGCTCGGCATGCACTATTTGAAGGGTCAGAATGTTGTGCGAAACCCAACAACCGCATTCAACTTATTCAATAAGGCCGCCCAAAAAGGCGTCGCTGGTGCGCAGTTTAATTTGGCTTTAATGCATGAAAAAGGTGACGGTACTGCTGCTAATCTGGATCTGGCCGTACGCTGGTATGAGTCTGCAGCCCGATTAGGTAATGCCAATGCCCAGCAGAACCTAGGCATCAAATACTTATTGGGCGAAGAAATTGCCGCGAATACTCCAAAAGCATTAGACCTAATTGGCCGTGCAGCACATTCCGGCTTGCGTAACTCACAACTGCTACTTGGACAGCTGTACCAGTCTGGCTATGAAGATAAAGTTGGCGTCGATCTAAGCAAAGCCGAGCACTGGTATTTACGGGCTGCGAAACAAGGTCAGCCGGATGCTCAGTACCAGTTATCATTAATTCTCTTAGATAAAGCAAGCAATGATCACAGTGCTAAGTTCTGGGCTGAACAGGCCGCAGCAGCAGGCCATCAGGACGCAATAAAGCTCATCACGAGTCTGTAAGCCAGCCGCCACTTATCTGAAAGAAGTACACAGCGTGACGAGTACCCCTATAATGCAGGGGTACTCGAAAGAAAAATGCCAATCCCCCCATCTGGCATGCCCTACAATTAAAAGTGAGTGTCACACTATGAACAACAAGACCCTGTTAGTTTCGTCTGCAGTATTAGCATCCGCAATGTTGAGCCAAGGTGCATTTGCTGAAACGTTGAGCAAAGAAAGCCTGATCAACTCATCACAAGGTTATACGCTTGATTACTCCGAGCAAGCACAGCCACGTCGTTCTGCCCTATTTGCAATGCTACTAGACCAACTCGCTAACAGCGCTACATTGGCTAAACTTGAGTCGTCAACTAATGACAACGCTGTCGTATTAAATTCGTCAGTAAATGACAACGCTGCCATGCCTGCTTCCGAGTCTTGAGGTCTGAGGCTCATCCAACCCCGCTAATATTTTCCTGATAAATTGCGCTATCGCAAAGACTGCGATGGCAGAGTCTCACATACTCTCTGTCATCATCGTAAATCGGGAAAACCCCATGACGTTAAGTCGCCGCAGCTTGCTGTTTATTATCCTTGCTTCCCTTTCTGTGGGAGCATTCGCTACTCATAGCCTTTGGAAAAGTAGTTATCCCGGCAGACCTCTGTTTGTTGAGTTTCACAACATGCGCCCGGAAACCATTCCGCTGATCACTATCGAGCATGGCAACGCCTCCTCTCAGGAAAAAATCATTCTGACCCAAGTCCAACCGGATGAAGTTCGTATCGTTAGCCTCAATCACGAGCCCGGCATGGGTTATAACGTACTGGCACAAATGGCCGATGGCACCGAATACAATATGTGCTTAGGCAAAGGTACCGGTGCTTGGGTAAACCATGTGCGGATTCGGGAAATGGGAATGTATGGTGGGCATTGATCCCCACGGCATAATACTTGTTCTTATATCCTGCCAATGAAACCAGCTTTCCCGCTGTTGACGCAGTGCAGCAAGCTCACTATTCTAGACGACTGATTTCAAAACGGTCGTCTGTTTATGAGTACCTTCTTTTTTGCTCACGCCAATGGCTTTCCAAGCCCCTGCTATGCCCCCTTTTTCGAGGCGCTAAAAAGCCACGGACACCAGCTCGACTACATTGAAAAAGTTGGCCACAACCCGAAGTTTCCGGTTAGTAATAACTGGCCGCACTTGGTGCAAGAGCTAGAACAAGAAATTCATAGCCGCCACCAAGAACCAGTCATTGGCATTGGGCATTCGGCGGGGGGCTTGCTGTCTTACTTGTTAGCCCATAAACGCCCAACTATTTATAGCCACTTAATTTTGCTAGATCCCCCGATTATCAATGGCTGGCAAAACAGTATTTGGTGGCTTTCTAAACGCTTGAATTTCAGCGATCGCTTTACGCCAGCCGGTGCCAGTAAAAAGCGTCGGACTCAGTTTGAATCCCGCCAACATGCCTATGAGAACCTACGACCAAAGCGCTTGTTTAAAGACTTTACCGAAGCCTCGTTTGAAGCGTATATCGCTCATGGCTTGCGGGAAAATGAAGATGGCTCGGTTAATTTAGCTATCGACTTGGAAACAGAGTTGTCACTGTTTCGTACCGCACCAGATGACTTATGGCGTTACCGTAAGCCGCTGCAAATGCCCGGCTTATACCTAACCGGCGAGCAAAGCGAATTCGCCAGCATGCCCTGCGCAAAGCGCTTATCTAAACAAATGAATATGGAGTATCGGGAGCTAAAAGGCGGGCATTTATTTCCTCAGGAGCATCCCGAGGAAACGGCTGAGACCATAGCCAAGTGGCTGGCCTCAACCATGTAACGGTTACTCTTCCTTGGGTTGAAGTAGCGCCGCGCTTTTAATCGCGACCGCTTCTTCCTTCCAGGGAATATCTAAAAGCTCACTGAATGGCAGTATCATCGATACCCCAAAGCCATCCCGATAAGAATCGTGGTTTGGCAGAGTAAAGCTTTTCACGTGCGTTTGGATCGACGTACCATCCTTAGTCACATAGCGCCTATTGGTGGTTATACTCCCGGCCTGACTCGACTGTTTTGCCTTAACAAAGGTCTCGCTACTCACATCTAAATCATCGGGATGAATAAGGTCCCGATAGTGCAGCTTGGTAATTTCTTCCTGTGTGTAACCAAACAAGTGCTCGCTAGCCGGATTAGCATACACATACTCACCCTGCTCATTCACAATCGTCAGTGGAATAGGAATGCTATTGAAGAGCGTATTAAACTTAGCTTCCAAATATCGGGTTTGATCTTCTAATTGCTTGCGCGCACTCAAGTCTTTCATCAAACCAAATAGCTTCAAAACCCGACCGCTTCTATCGCAATGGCTAAAGACCTTTGATTGAATATGATGAACACTTTGATCTGCTAGCTGAATAGTATGCTCAAACTGATACTCCTTGCCGTCGACCAATATCGCTTTTAATTTTGCAATAAACTCATCGCGATAATCGGGCGTGATGACTTCAAAGAGACTATTCAAATCTGGCTTATCGACCACTAATATTTGCTTACCATTAAAGCTATGAGAGAACTGAAGTTGTTTTAAATCAACATCATAATTCCAACTAATGGCCTGACTCATGAGGTAAAGCTGATCGCTCTCATAACGAATGATTTCAATATCACGCATCGCGGTGGTGAGTTCTTTCACCTCATCAATCATCAATACAACCCCGTCAATCTGACGGTACGAGTTTAAATAAGGGACTATTTTAAACAACGCCACGCGCTCATCCGGC
Organism: Leucothrix mucor DSM 2157; assembly: GCF_000419525.1. Taxonomy (NCBI): domain Bacteria; kingdom Pseudomonadati; phylum Pseudomonadota; class Gammaproteobacteria; order Thiotrichales; family Thiotrichaceae; genus Leucothrix; species Leucothrix mucor. The sequence goes on along the minus strand of NZ_ATTE01000001.1, from coordinate 4,433,029 downwards.
AAATGTACCCGACGCGAATGCACTTCACCGGTTAATGCACACTGTTCCAAATGGTGCTCAAGGCTATCAAAGGCAAACGGCAGTTTTAAATCCAGGAAGGAGCGATTCACATCCACGGGCAAGATATTGATGTAGTCGCTAAATGGCGACGTGTAACGGCGGATACGATACGCTTTATCCAAGAAGATCGCCGCAATACCGGTTGATTTCATGAAGTTATCAATATCGTTGGTCGCCACCATCAACTCATTAATCTTTTGCTGATACTCAGAGTTCAAGGTGTAGAGCTCCTCATTAACCGCCTGCAACTCTTCATTAGTGCCTTGCAGTTCTTCATTGGATGCCATTAGCTCCTCATTAGAGGTTTGCAGTTGTTCACTGGCGCTGGTGAGTTGGGCTTGAGAAGTTCTTAAGCGATCCCTCAGGTTTTTAACTTCATCTTCAAGGTATTCCAGTCGCTTCTTGGTTGCCTCATCCGCAGGCATCTTGACACTACTGCCCTCACTAACCAAGGCATCTGACTCAATGAATAGCGTGGATGAAGGCTCATGATGCGACAAGGTAATGACATGCAGTAAGTCAGACTCATTCGTCGGATTACTATAATGATGGAACGGAATGACATGAATAGAATACTCAAGCGCATCGACTTCACGATTCCCAGAGAGATGATTGAAAATCACCTCTTTTTTGGTTTTGATACTCTGGTTTAGCGCCGACATCAGGTAGCTTGCCGTCGAGGAGGTGAATAAATCACTGACCTTATTCTGGGTTCTTCCGGGGCGATGAGGAAGCATCCACTCACTCAAGTCACCATAAGAGTGAATCACTTCCAGATTACAATCCACAATCACGGTAGCCGCAAGGAAACGATCAAATAACAACTCAGCCACATGGGATAGCAGAATCGCTTTATTACCCGCGGCACTTTTCTTTTCGTAATCCCCCGTATGAGTCAATAACTCACGAGGCTTTACCTCTTGTGGTGGTTGCTTTTCATTTTGCCTGGTCAGCAAGATTTTCTCATTCTGGGCAGATACTTTCTGATAAATCTTTGCCCGATAATCCACACACTCAAAAACATTATCCGGATGAGACGGCGTTTCTGCCTTACCCAGAAATAAATACCCATTGTGATTCAGTGAGAAACGAATCGCATTAAACGCTTTTTGCTGGCCGGCCGTTTGGAAGTAAATCAACAGATTACGGCAAGTCACTAAGTCCGTACTGGAAAATGGCGGATCTTTTAAAATATCATGCTTAGCAAACACCACCATATTCCGGATATGCTTTCTAATCCGGTAAATGGTTGGCGTTTCCCTCATAAAGTGATTGCTCAAGAACGCCTCAGGCACCTCAGTCGAAATACTCTCAGGATAAACCCCTTTCATGGCTTTATTTAGGGCACGCATATCCGCATCAGTCGCAAAGATTTTGACATCATGCACTTTGCCTGTTTGCTCCATCAAATCGTGACAAATCATCGCAATTGAGTAGGCTTCTTCACCCGTTGAGCAACCAATACACCAGATGCGCAAAGGCTCACTTTCGGGCTTCTCCTTGATGAGTTTTTCCAAGACTTCTTTTCTTAAAGAGTCATAAGAAGCGCCATCGCGGAAGAATTCCGTCACGCCGATAAATAAATCCTGCTGTAGTCTCTTTAACTCTCCACCTGTTTTGTCTTTTAACAGCTCCAGGTAATCACCCAGCGATGACAGCTGATTGATATTCATTCTATTTTCAAGACGGCGCGAGAAGGTTGATAACTTATAAACCGAGAAATCAATGCCTGTCTCTTCTAATAGCAACCAACAAATTTCCTGAACGGCAGAATTATGCATGCCGCTCATTAAGGTACCACCCGAAAAGCCTGGATTTTTCAGGAAGTTAACGACCGTTACGGTTAACTCTTCAATCGAAGCCACCAAGTCAACCACGCCGGTAGCAATCGCATTCACCGGCATGCCGTTAAATTGGCTGTCGTCCGGACTTTGCACCAGCACTAATCCGCCACTTTCGTGAATCGCCTTAATCCCTAAGCAGCCGTCACTGCCGGTACCGGACAAAATAACGCCGATACTTTTAAAGCGCATATTATGAGCAATGCTTCGGAAAAAATGATTGATGGGCAGGTGTAATCGCGTATTAGTGTTGCGGGCAATGGGGACAATATGACTGCCTTCCAGCGTCATTTCTTTACCCGGCGCAATCAAGTAGATGTGATTAGGCTCAACCAGCATTGAGGCATCAACCACCTTGGTTGGCATCGATGTATGGCGCTCCAAAAGCTTATCCATAATGCTTTTGTAATCAGGGGATAAATGCTGGATAACAACAAAGGCCGCCCCGGTATCATTAGGCACGCTATCAAACCAGCGCTGTAAAGCTTCAAGGCCTCCGGCTGAGGCACCGATCGCAACAATGCTTTTCAACGACTCAGGCGACTTATCTTCTTCCTCAACTCCCCACTCCGGCTGTAGTGGATTAAACGTCTTAGGCTCATCGATTAAAGACATGACTCTTAGCCTCCTGCTGCTCGACAAAGCGCGTCAATTGGTTAAAGGACATGGCTTTTGAAATTAGCCACCCCTGAATGAGGTCTACTCCCTCACTTTTTAGGAAATCGAGCTGTTGCTCCGTTTCGATCCCTTCAAACAATATTGTTTTATTCAATACATTACTCAACTGAATGATCGCCCTTACAATTTGCTGGGTTTCGTAGTTTTGCAAATTAATCGTGAAACTCCGATCAACTTTAATGATATCAATCGGAAATTTATGCAAATTCGACAAACTGGAATAACCGGTACCAAAATCGTCCAATGCAATTTTCAAACCCATATCTTTAAGACGTGTAAGCTGCTGTTTAACCTGTAGGTGATCAGAGATCAACAAACTCTCTGTGACTTCGATAGTGACACTCTCTGGCGGGATATTAAAGTTACCGAGTGTTTTTTCGATGTATTCGTATAATTTATGATCGCGAAACTGCATCGGTGAGAAATTAACCGACAATTGAGGGACTATCTGAGACATCGAAATCAGCTCGGCATGCTCAAGCAAGGCATGCTCAAACACCCACTTTCCTAAACGGCTCATCAAGCCGTTACTCTCAACCAATGGGATAAACACATCCGGCCCAACTTCTACCTTATCCTGCTTCCAACGGATTAAGGCTTCATAGCCATATAAGCTATTGGTATTGATATTCCATTGAGGCTGATAATGCAGTCGGAATTCACCCGAATCTAATGCCCGGTGTAAACCATCACTCAGGTGCTGCTTAACAATGGCTTTTTGATCAGTTGAGCCGGAGTAAAACATAAAGGTATTCTTACCCATCTCTTTTGCGTGATACATCGCCGCATCGGCCTCACGTAAAAGCTCACTGCTCTTCTCGGTCACTCTTACCGCCGATAAGGTTTCGGCATAGCTAATGTCGCCTGGCTTGACGCTAATAATGCCAACACTCGCGGAGATATAAGACTCCTGAGCGCGCTCAACCAAGGAATAGGGTTTGGCAATTTCAGTCAACAAATTGGCTGCAAACTCATTGATCCCCGGAAAATTAGATTGCGGGCGAATCACCGCAAACTCATCCCCGCCTAGCCGCGCCACAAAGCCTGCGGGCTTAGTTAAGCCGGAGATACGCTTTGCGGTTTCCTTTAGCAGCTTATCCCCAATCATGTGGCCGTAAGCATCATTCACCGATTTGAACCCATCCAGATCGATAAACATCAGATAAAATGATTGGTTGGTGTGTAACTGCCGAATGTATTTTTCTAGCTCTTCCTGAAAGGCGTAACGGTTACCCAAGCCAGTTAGCAAATCGGTGGTCGCAATTTCCTGTAAATGTTCCTGACTTTTGCGCTTATTGTGTACGTCTAAAAAGATCAGAATGATGGTCTTGCACTCATGATATTCGTCATAGCTAATGCGATAGTGGATGTTAAACCATTTATAGCCTCCATTTGCCATGGTAACCCGCACATCTTGCTCGGAGTTTTTCTCCATCTTGGCGTGCTGATACAGCATTTCCAGAAAGTTATTTTTATCCTCAGGATAGATAATCTGCGTCCACTCCCGACCCGCGACTTCGGTGAGACTGTATCCGGTTAAGTCGCTCCAGGTTTTACTAGCGTATAACGTTCGCCATTGCTCATCGACTTGCAGCACGCCCATTGAGGAGAGCTTGATGATGTCACGGAAACGCGTGATCTCAATATTCTCAATGACATTGGTATCCAACTCATCCAAGGTGAATACATCCGGATGTGTGGAATACTCCAGCAGATAAGCAACCCCCTCTTCGTGTGAGTTGGTCAGTTGCCAGACTTTATAGAAGGCTCGATTGCCATCAATTAGCTGCTCGAAGAAACCCAAGTTATACATCGGAGTCTCATTCGAAAATACGCAGGAAAAAACATCATTATTGCTAATCAGAGTCTCAATTTCATTGGCAAGCTCGGGGACTATCTCATGAATATTGTAGCCAAGAGGCAGCATCGGAGGATGTCCACCTCCGCGCAAGTCACCACTACTTTTTATTACTTTTAGATTCTTATCAAGGAAGTAATGAACATACATATCTCTTAATCGCCCGGCTCTTAACCTTAATTAAGACTCATTTACATGTCGGTTAGATGTTTTTTTATTTATATATCAATATGATAAGCCCAATCATCATGATGATACCTCCGCGAAGGCAGAATAGTGAGCCCATTATAACCATTCCGCCACATCAGCCGAACTCTAAGCCTATAATACCCAATTAATACAATGTATGCGCTATTTATACACATATTAAATTTTCGTTAATTTTAGGACATTCAAAAGTTACCCACAGAACATGTGGATAACTATGTTAATACTTAACAGATAACCCCTCGATCCCCTGCTGTGGCTAACTGCATTGCAACTTGCTTATTTATTAACCACCTATATTGATGGCATTTTTAGCACGCCATCGAATCACCTGTTATCGCAAGAAGCTGGACGCTATAACGGCCATTCGCCGATACTATTACTCTCTTCTGGCTACCTTCCATAAGCGACTATGCGACAGCTCATTATTCTAATAACAATGCTAATTCTCTCCTCCGGTGCTCAGGCGAAAATCTACAAATGCACTAGTGGAGATACGGTTGCTTATCAAGCAGCACCTTGCAGTGGCGTTGCCCACAAAGCAGCTACACAGAAAGTGATTATTCCGGATCAGACTGCTTCTCCCAGCAAATCTTCAAACACTCAATGTGATTTACCCTGTGAAACAAAGGCGATGACTTGTCGCGCCGGACTTAAGTTTGGCAATTACAATAGTGACGGCGGATTGAAAGTGTGCGCACTGCAAGAAGCGGCCTGTAAAGCCGATTGTAATAACGACGCCAATGCCAGCCAGCTGCAAACGGACTACCTGAAAGCCAAGCAAAAGTATCAGGCAACACTGAAGCAGCTTGCCAATAATCAGCAAAATGACGCTTTAAAACGAGAACAAAAACAGCGTCAGGCGCAGAGAGAAGAGGACGCTAAGAAGCAATGCATCCGTAATAGCATTCAGAATATTGAACGCATCTTTCATCCGGTGGATTCATTAGATGCCAGCCAGAGAAGGCGCTATAAAAGCGCGCTGGAAGAGGTTGCCGCTAATTGTTAAGTGGTTTTACTGCTGCCTCTGGTGAGCCATCACGGTCAAATGCCCGATAATCGCAAGTTGGGTATTGGCTGCAACCCCACCAAAACACACCCTCTTTTTTAGCAGGTCTGCGAATTAAACCTGCATCGCAATTGGGACAATGATGCTCCGGTGAAACCACGGCTTTAGGCTCTTCCAGCAAAGGTTTGCCTTTAACATCGGAGAAGGTCGCTTTACAGGTCGGATACCTTGAGCAACCCCAAAACGGTACTTTTTGCTGGTTTTGTCGCAGCTTTAAATGCCCTTGATTACATACCGGACAAGTCACTGTGCTGACATGCAAATTCAAACCCTGCACTTTTACCCGCGCAATTTCATCAGCGATAATCGCATCCACCTCATCAATCAGCGCCTGATAATCCATTTCACCAGACTCAATAAGTCGCTGTTTTTCATGCCATAGTGCAGTTAAATCCGGCTTTACCGCAAAGGCTGGCAGGGCGTCATGAAACTCGCGACCAATACTGGTACTTACTACCTGACCATCGCGCTCCTCGATATAGGCGCGGGAAAATAAGGTTTCGATATGCCCATGACGAGTACCGGGCGTGCCGATCCCTCCTGACTCCTCTGGCGTATTCGCGGCTTGCTCAAGCAATAGGCGTTTAATGGCTGGGTCGGTCACGTAATCAGTGACGCGTGTTAAATCCAGCAGCAGCGTTTTCATGGTGTAGTGATTGGGTGGAAGCGTTTGTTTATTAATAACCTTAGCGCTCAGCAACTTGCCGCGATCAAAATGAGTAATGGATTCCAGATTATCTGGCGCAATAGACTCCAGCGCATCAGTCCCCTTATCGCCATCCATAATCGCTCGCCAGCCACGGTCAACATTCACCTTACCGACCGCTTCAAAACTGTGCCCTGCGATGCTAAATAACACCTTGCTCACACGCACCCGCTCTTCGGGATAAAACTGCGCCAGATAAGCCAAAGTAATCAAACGATAAATCCGCTGCTCCTGCTCGCTCAGTTTACTCAGATCCGGAACGCTCCCCGTTGGGATAATCGCATGATGCGCGCCGACTTTATCGGAGTTAAACACCTCACTCTTGCGGTGGCTATCGCACAATGCCGCTTCCGGAATGCTGGCTTTGAGTTTTTCAATCAATACGGTTGCTTCCCGATAGCGGTCAGCACTCAGGTAGCGGCAGTCACTTCGGTTATAGGTCACCGCTTTAAATACATCGCGAAGTCGCTGTGTGGCCTCCAGCACTTGTCGGGGTGAATAGCCATATTTCCCAGCCGCTTCAGCCTGTAAACTCAGCAAACTATGCGGCAACGGTGGCGCTATTTTTTGCTCTTGAATAGTCACCGATTCAATTTTTACCGGCGCATTGCTAATCTCTGAAACCAGCTGATTCGCAAAAAACTCATCAATTAGATGCTGTGAGGGGTCAAGCAAATCACCAGCTTTTACTTGGTAGTAAGCATTGACCTTTTTCCCCTGCACCTCAATAGTGGCTTGGATGATTTGATAACTATGCGAGCGGTACTCATCATGCGCTTTATCGCGCGCAACAATCAGCCCGAGAATTGGCGTTTGCACGCGACCAACGGATAACACCCCCACATAACCCTGTTTGCGCGCCAGTAAGGTGTAAGCCCGAGTTAGATTAAAGCCATAATGCTGATCACAGACCGCACGCGCCAAGGCTGACAACGACATGCCCCGATAGTGGTTATTGCTGCGCATACTCAGTGATGCGCGAAGGATTGCAGCGGGGTTATTATCGTTAATGAGTATGCGCATAACCGGCTTATCTAAACCGGCATATTCAATCACTTCATCGACTAAGCGCTGACCTTCGGGGTCGGGCTCACCGGCATTCACCAACTCATCAGCAGAGCGCGCTAAAGCAATAATATCGGCCAGATGCTCGCGGTGGTTATCTTGCGGGATATAACTGATTGGCCAATCCATCGGCAGATAATCCAGCGACCATTGCTGATAGGCTTCGTTATGCTCTTCGGGTTTACGCAGTCGTAGTAAATGGCCGGACAACCAAACCACCTGCTCATCGCCAAGATCGAAGCAGATACCGTCTGGCACCGATGGCCCGCCCAGTGCAACCGAGATGGACATCGCTGTTTCTTTTTTCTCTGCAATATATAAACGCATAAGCATCCTTATTGTGCATTTAACAAAGATCAGCAATTTTAGATAATTGAACTGTTATTCTACTGTAATTTATTAAATAGTCATGCTAATTTAGAAAAAACAGCCAAAAAACCAAAGACTTAACACGAAAACTGCTTATTTCAGCGGATTTTCCCTCCTGTATTCCCTATTCAGACCCTTTACGTATAATAAGTACAAAGCCACCCAAGGGAACCGTATGACTGCTTTTGCTCATTCCTATGACTTTGACCCAAGCTACGGCTATACCAAAGATGATCTTCTGGCGATCCGCTCGCCCGCTGCCCCCTCAGATTTTGCCTGGTTCTGGCAAGAGCGCTATCAGCGCGCCACCGCACTACACCCACACCCGCGCATTCGCCACACCGGAGCCTCCCAAGATGGCTATGAAATTTATAGTCTGCGCTACTTTTCTACCGATAGTTTTGTGATTCGGGGATGGGTGTTAATTCCGCAGGATGAGCCGGTTACCAAAGGGATTGTGATTGGCCATGGTTACGGTGGGCGCGATGAGCCGGATTACACACTGAAACAGCCCGGAGCAGCCTTGATGTTCCCCTGCTTTCGGGGTTTATCGCGCAGCCAAAAGCCCGGTATCTCTACCAATCCGGCTTACCATGTGCTTCACGATATTGATAAACCTAAGCGCTACATTCTCGGTGGTTGTGTTGAGGATGTGTGGATGGCGGTCTCAGCCATGCAGATATTATTTCCGCCCACCAAGGGCCATATTGGCTATGCGGGAATTAGCTTTGGCGGCGGCATTGGAGCCATGGCCGTAGCATGGGATGAGCGCATTCAGCGAGCGCATTTAAATGTGCCAACGTTCGGCGATAACCCGTTGCGCTTAGGTTTAAAAACGATTGGCAGTGGTGAAGCAGTTCAACACTATCAGCTGCAACACGGAAACGCGCTTGAAACCTTGCAGTATTATGATGCGGCCAGCGCTGCCCAATTTATCAAGCAACCGATGCATATAGCTGCCGCCCTATTCGACCCCGCCGTCGCGCCACCCGGCCAGTTCGCTATTTATAACGCATTGCCCGAAGAAAAATCATTGACGATACTGGAAGCTGGGCATTTTGATTACCCCAATGAAGCCCGTGAAGAGCAGGCGCTGATTAAAGAACTGGACGAATTTTTTTCACACCTTTAGCGAAGGAGAACAAGCCCATGCAACGGGAATATCACCGTTGGTACAGCGCTAATCTTGAGCGCATGATGGAGCTATTAGTATTCGGACATGCCGGTGCAAAAGTGCTGGTGTTCCCTACTCGCGACGGTCGCTTTTACGAATACGAAACCCTGCGTATTGTTGATCAACTGACCCCCAGAATTGAAGCGGGTGAGCTACAGTTATATTGCGTGGATAGCGTCGACCATGACTCAGTCTACTGCTTTTGGAAGCATCCCGCAGATCGTATTCAACATCATATTTGCTTTGAGCAATACATCCTGAAAGAAGTCTTTCCGTTTATGGAGGAGAAGAATCCAGACTCCTGCACCATTTCGCATGGCTGCAGTTTGGGTGCTTACCATGCGGTGAATATTGCTTTTCGCCATCCGCATCTGTTTCAAAAACTGGTCGCGTTTTCAGGACGTTACGACTTAACCTTGGAAACGGAAAACTTCGTTGATTTATTCAGTGGTCACTACGATGACAATATCTACTACCACACGCCAACTCATTTTTTGCCTAATTTAGCTGATGAAACGCAGTTACGGCAGTTGCGAGATATGGATATCACGCTGGTCATTGGCAAAGAAGACCCGTTTTTGGAAAACAATCATCGCTTGAGTCAGATACTGAACAACAAAGGCATTCAGCATCGCTTTCATGAATGGGAAGATCGGGCGCATCGTGGGTATTACTGGCGGCGGATGGCACCGATTTATTTATAGCGTTAGCGGCTTAACTCCGTCATTGCTTCTTGTAAGACTTTATAGATGGCGACAAAGCTTATTTTTCTATGTTACGAATCAATCCAAATTCTTTAGCGTTTTCAGCATCTTTTCAGATAGCCACATTCCATGCTTATTAACCAAATCATCAAGATACTGCCGAAACTCTTGCTGCGTGATAAGTTGCTTTCTGTGAGCCAGTTGTAATACACCTAGCGTTCCCATCACCGTTAATCCCATACGGGTTGCCTTTTGACGAGCCCGCAAATCATCTAACAAAATTAGATCCGCTTTTAGCTCTTGCGCCAAAATCATCGCTTCTAGTTCGCCTTGATGTAACACTCCCAAAGCCCCAGCCACGAAGTGCTCTCCAAACTCAGAAACAGCCGTCACGTCAATCGACTCTGGTAAATAAATAGGGCCAACTTCAGCTTTGACAGCTTCAGGAATAGTCACGGATGAGAAACAATGACTTAATAAATCTACTGCTTCAAGTTTAGATAAAAAGATTAAAGGGCTCGCACTAGACGCTACTCTCATTATGAGTGCTTCGCTAAACGATCCACCAGCAACAAGTCCTCTTCGACAACAGAGTGCTCAACCCGAAACCCGGAGTCGAAGTGTTCTCGCAATCGATAAGCAAACTCATCAAAATTTAAATCAGCCATCGCAGCCGCTGCGGCAAAACTAACTTTGTGTGCGTGATAGAGACTCGCCGCCAGAAAAAATGCTGCTGCGTTGTTACCCAAAGGCTCAAGCGCTTCGATAAGACTTTGTTTTAACACTACATTCATAACAACCTCAATGTAACTCTTCTGAATTTAATATAGCACTTTTGAGTTATAAACGGGATAAGACCTATCTCAATTATCGGCTTAACTCCGTCATTGCCTCTTCCAGTCCTTTTGCGGTCAACGGATACATTCTGTCATCCACGATTTTGCGGATCATGCCGATGGATTGTGTGTAATCCCAATACTCGCGCTCGGTCGGATTAATCCACACAATTTTCTCAAAGCTGCGCATTAGCCGCTGCATTGAAACTTCGCCGGGCTCCGGATTATTATGCTCCACACTGCCGCCACGATAGGTAATTTCCCACGGTGCCATGGAAGCATCCCCAACAAAAATCACCTTATAGTCTTTGCTGTACTTATTCAGAATATCGAGCATTGGTATGCGCTCGTCATGCCGGCGACGGTTGTCTTTCCATACCGCATCGTAAATGAAGTTATGAAAGTAGAAATACTCCAGATGCTTAAACTCAGTACGCGCCGCTGAAAACAGCGTTTCACACAGCCGGATATAATCATCCATTGAGCCGCCCACATCAAAAAACAGCAGTACTTTTACTGCGTTGTGACGCTCCGGCTCCATTTTGATATCCAGCAATCCGGCGTTATTCGCTGTACTGCGAATGGTGCCCGGTAGGTCCAACTTATCCGCTGCACCCTGTCGGGCAAATTTGCGCAAACGCCGCAGCGCCACTTTCAGGTTTCGTGGGCTAAGTTCAACAGAGTCATCCAGATTTTTAAACTCGCGCTTCTCCCAAACTTTAACCGCACTGCGATTACGCCCCGGCCCACCAACACGAATCCCTGCAGGATTATAGCCGCTATGTCCAAATGGTGACGTGCCGCCGGTGCCAACCCATTTATTACCACCTTGATGGCGTTCTTTCTGCTCTTCAAGACGCTCTCTGAATTGCTTAATCAGCTCATCTAAGCCGCCAAGGCTTTTGATTTTAGCCTTCTCTTCATCGCTCAGTTGCTTAACGAATTCATTGCGCAGCCAATCATCCGGAATCAGCGCTTCGACCAAGCCTTCCAGCGACTCCAGCCCATTCATAAACGCCTGAAAGCCTTTGTCGTACTTGTCAAAATGCTTTTCATCTTTGACCAGTAGAATACGCGCGAGGTAGTAAAACTCCTCAGTATCCGCGATTACCAGATTAGCATCCAGCGCCGCCAGCAAATCCAGATGCTCGCGAATCGATACCGGAACCCCATGCGCTTTGAGCGTGTAAAACAGATTGGTCAACATGGCTTAACGCTTTTCACGACGGTGCATAAAGGCTAGACGCTCCAGCAAAGACACATCCTGCTCATTCTTCAGCAGCGCGCCATATAACGGCGGAATGGCTTTGCTTTGATCGCGATTGCTCAACACATCTTCCGGAATATCATCCGACATCAACAGCTTCAACCAGTCGATTAATTCACTGGTGGACGGACGCTTTTTCAAACCAGGCACGGTGCGTAATTCAAAGAACACTTCCAGCGCTTCATTCACCAAATTCTTCTGAATTTCAGGGTAATGCACCGCGATGATTTCACGCATGGTGTCGCGGTCAGGGAAGTTGATAAAGTGAAAGAAGCAGCGACGTAAAAATGCATCTGGCAGCTCTTTTTCATTATTACTGGTAATGATGATAATTGGTCGGTGCTTGGCCTTTATCGTCTCGCCCGTTTCATAAACAAAGAACTCCATTTTATCCAACTCTTGCAGCAAGTCATTGGGGAATTCGATATCCGCTTTGTCGATTTCATCAATTAACAATACCACTTGCTCATCAGCGGCGAAGGCTTCCCAAAGCTTACCTTGGCGAATGTAATTACCGATATTGCTAACATCCACATCGCCTGTTGCTAACTGAGAATCCCGCAGGCGCGACACCGCATCGTACTCGTATAAACCCTGCTGCGCTTTGGTGGTCGATTTGATATGCCATTGGACTAAGCGCTTACCTAGGGAGTCAGCAACCTGCTCTGCCAGCATGGTTTTACCGGTGCCGGGCTCGCCTTTAATCAACAATGGCCGCTGTAAGCTGATGGCTGCATTGACAGCAATTTGCAGGTCGTCAGTCGCGATGTATTCGTTGGTGCCTTGGAATTTCATAGTGTGCCTGTGGGAGTTATCCTTTGGGCTAGTATAACTTTTTTAAACACCGGCAAACACCAAGTAACTAAATGGTAGTATTTGTTTTGAACTAGGCACTCGTGCGTTCAAATACAACATTCATGATCTCTTGGAAGTGAGTGTAATTTAACAGCCCGCCACCCTCTGCAAACTCAACCAGTTCAATGATTTCAGGGTAATCCTCCGCAAAAGCGCGTGAAGCTTCGATCGGTACTTGAGGATCACCACAGCCCTGAAGCAGTTTTATCGGTATTGTCGGTTCGCCAACCTCCGCTGACCAATCTTCAAAGCCCTCAATCATGTCGCGCGCGGCAGCACTGAAACCTTGTTCAGCGCATCTGATAGTGCCCTTATAAATACTCGTAGCAACCTCATGATTTTTAACCGCAGACTCATCAGCCGCAGAAGAACGATACATATTCTCGATAAAGTGTTTCGCACCATTACGCATCATTAGATTTTTCCCCGTTTTGAGAATCAATGCCGCAAATGATGGAGAAATTTTACTCGCGGAGATTAAAGCTGATGCCCATCTGGAAACCTTATCTTTCTTCGATATATATTGTATTGGCACAAGAGAGTTAACGATACAGACTTGGGTTATTCGCTCAGGAATTAGATTAGCCAGGTTAAACATAGATCGCGCAGCTGAGGCACGCCCCACGACTGGGCAGGAAGCAATTCCCTGCTGATCAAGCACGGCACTAATATCTTCAGCCAAACATTGATAAAGATTATCGCCGGGTAAAACATCCGTAGTCTCAGCAAACCCGGGCCGCCAGATACCAATGAGCCGTATCGATCGAGCCACCAGTATTTGCTCTATTTCTTGCGTTGCAGGAATACCAAACAGGCTAGGCAGAACAACAATGGGGCTGCCATCTGGGTCTCCATACACATTAACCTCAACACTGCGTTGCTGAGGCCTTTTAACTACAACCTTTTTACTAGCACCTTGGGCTTCTTCTGATGAAACACTAACGGCAAATGAAATAAGGTAGGAAACACTTAATAAAAGTCGAAGCAATTCAACCTGAGTTGGACAAGCCGTTTTCTCCAGTATTGTCTGAAATTGGTTTCTGATCGTGGTGTAGGAACGCTCTCTGATCTGAGCAATTTTCTTTAGCGACATCCCACTGACAAACAATCTCACAACACCACTTTCAGCGTCTGTCAGTCCGAATTTAACCGAGAATAAATTTAGCATTTCATCACTACAGGGCGTATCCATAATGATTAATAGCGCCTGAGGTGCACCGCTCTGTTCCGAACGAACAATGACTAATGGAACCATTGCCTCAGCATCTGTGAAAACCTGTAGCAAGGTTAAATTCTCACTGGCTTCTTCTTGATTAACAAACTGAAAAATCTTGGCGGTTAGTGATTGACCCGTTTCAAGCCGAAAGCCCAAGGTGTTTATGTCCACACCCCGACTGATGCTGTAGAGGCTTGTCGCGTGAAGGTTAGCGGCTAAAACGCAACCTTTTGCATCAACAATTAAGGCACTGCTACCCATTGAGTTAAGTAACGGATTAGATATAAACCCAACTTGATCCTGATCATTTTCCTCGGCCAGACGCAGTAATGCAGATACTGCAAACTGCTCAATCTTTCGACAGTCTGCCTGCTCCCATTCAACTTGGCTATCGTTATTGGCAACCAAGCTTTGCCACGACCGTAAGAACTCGTCATAGTCGTTTATATTCTCTGTCGCGTGCTCTATCGACCGTGCCATTTTCTTAATCAAGCTATCATCTTGCATCATAAACACCTTTGATTAATCGTAATATTGATCGGTTTTTGTGATTATTATCAATCGAATAAACAACGATATTTTTAAAATATAGTACAAATGCATCATGATTTGTTTTCTGCACGCTAATAAAGTGAATCACATGACAAATACGGTCATCTTCACTCGTCGGTAAAGGAGAAACCTTCACCCTAGGCATTCATCCGGCGGGATATAAGCCACTAAGGAGTATTGTTATGTTTCATCTAACTAAAAAAATATTTGCCGGATCGGTAGTTTCAATGACTAAAGTTCCTGCGCTTGCCGTTTTATTAATCGCCGCTATCGGGCTGGGAGAGGCATCGGCTAAAGATGTTGAAGCGGGTCCAATATGGAACCAAGCTGATGCCGAAAATAAATGCCCTGCATTGGCGCGACGACATCAGTCTCGCTGGAATGGACAATGGCGAACAACTGTTCCGAATAAGATGTCGGTGTGTGGCTTACAGGCACTCGTCTATGATGTGAATGCAGGGCCAATCTGGAATCAGGCTGATGCTCAAACCAAATGCAGCGCGATAGCCGCAAGGACTAAAGGAAAGTGGAACGGTCAGTGGCGCACGACGGTTCAAGGCAAAATGTCGGTTTGCGGTATGGATTATCGTATTCAGGATGTGAATGCCGGTCCAATTTGGAGCCAAGCTGACGCACAGAGGAAATGTCCAACACTAGCCAAGCAAAAACATGCTAAATGGACTGGCCATTGGCGCACGACCATCCAAGGCAAGATGTCTGTTTGCCAGCTGAGCTATCATTAAAAGCTGGACTCGTTTAGAAGCAAGCTCACAACAAATTCGAAGGTATTTCGCCTTCGAATTTGTCAATCAAACCGACCGCTCAACAAACCGCTGATAATACGCTTTAGCCGTCATTGTCTCCGCGCAAGGCATGCACACAAACTCCTCAAAGGCATCCGGCTTGCCATAAATCCCATCGGCCGTATTGATATCAAAATACGCCCCACAGCTTTGGCAGGTTTGCACATCGTAAGTACCATCCTGCATACCAACTACCCACTCTTTCGCCAGCTCAGTAAACGGGATAAAGCCTTCAAAATTAACCGTATTTTGTTTAGCGTCAAATGTGAGGCCGGTGTAATTCAACATCTTAACAATCAGCGCCCACAGGCCCGGTTCAAACTTAACGCCAAGCGCTTGATTAGCTTCTGCAACGGTGAGTGATTCTTGCTTTATCGTTTGCATCGTTCCCTACCCCGAATTATGTATTTTTAATTCTATCACGCTCAACTCAAGCCCCAGCCATAAGACTGCAGCAAACCGAGCACTGAGTACTATACTAAGCTAAATAGTGAAATATTATCGCTATAAGCCGACTCCTTAAGATAAGAGATTATCGCGTTATTCAAATTTTTCAATCACCTCCAAGGATGGACACATGAGAACAAAAATCCTCACAGCACTACTACTTAGCCTCAGCGTTAGCAGCCTACAAGCCGCCGATGCACGCTTCTGCGATAACTACGCACAGACTTCAATTAAACAACAAATGGCGAATGTCGCTAATAATTGCAAACAAACAGGCCTGCGCTGGTCACCCCTGTACGAAGGCCAGAAAGCCTGGTGTATGACTGTGCGCGATAGCATTGCCAGTAATGAAAATAATGCCCGCAATGCAGCCTTAAAAACCTGTGGCACGGATCTTAAAAAACTCGACTGGAAAACACTCCCCGATATTCCCATGGTCTGGGATCGCTTGTTTGATCAAATGCTACAAGCCACTAAAAAGGATGATGTAGTTGCTGTCAAAGTCATGCACGCCCACGGAGTTAGCATCCACCACGAGGAAGGCTTTAATAACGGTGCTATTTTGCTTCATGCAGTAGATTTACAGGCGGAAAAGGTCGCCGAGTATCTGTTAGATCAAGGTGCAAGCCCTCAGGTCACAACCAATGGCGGCGGCAATGCGCTCAGTCGAATGATCGAAGACCCGACCATTAATTACCGCATGCTCGCCATGCTGCTACGCAAAGGTTTTGACCCGAATTACGGTGGTGAAGGCTATAGCTTTCAAGCGTTTCCCTTATTACTCGCAGCCAATAAGAACGACTTCCGCGCCGTTCGAATGATGATGGACGCCGGTGGCGATCCAAACCTGATGAGGGATTTCAGCCCACTGTATTTTGCAATCAACCATAAAAATTTGGCCATGGTGAAATTACTGGTTGAAGCCGGTGCCAAGCTAAATGTTGAAGTCGGCATTGGGTTAGGCC
This sequence comes from Leucothrix mucor DSM 2157, assembly GCF_000419525.1. Lineage (NCBI taxonomy): Bacteria > Pseudomonadati > Pseudomonadota > Gammaproteobacteria > Thiotrichales > Thiotrichaceae > Leucothrix > Leucothrix mucor. Next base: position 4,416,357 of record NZ_ATTE01000001.1, on the reverse strand, counting down.
CCTGCAGTTACCCTCTGAATGTAGCCGAACGCACTGGCAGCAGTGGTCTTATCGCCTACCTGAAGTCCAAAGGTGCAAAACCTGCTCCAGGGTGCGACTCTTAAGCCATAAAAGCATGAATGGATGCCCGTTCATGCTCTATTAAAGTGCCATTCATCAACTTTAAGGCTGGATTAATGCTTAGTCTATATAATATTTTTAATGAACTATAGCTTAATAAAACAACACTAATCGCTACTATTAAAAATATACCAACCCCATGCAATCATAAAAATGAGCAATAATCGCACACATAGCATTGAGAGAATCGGTCGATCGATCTACCCCTTAAGGGTGTTCGGCTTTATATTATTCGCCATCAGTATCTACTTATCCCAATCAAAAATGGGTGCTCTTGATGTGTGGAGCATCAGTGCTATCGCCATTTGCCTGATCTATCCGCACCTCGCATTTTTGAGATATATACGAAATGAAGAGCGCGAAACTGAAATCAGGCACATGCAAATCGACATGGCACTGCAAGGCGCGATGATCTCATTTCTTTGCTTTACCCCTGCGGTTTTCTTGCCCTACTTAATTGCTAACTCAGCAGCAAACTACGCCTTACGGGGTATGAAGCAAGTGGTTCAGGGCCTAGCGCTTGCCTTTGTTTGCGCGATGGTGGTGGGCCTGTTACGCGGTCAACACATGGCTTTGAATGCAGATCTCATCGAGTTTCTTGGTCCATTCATGTATCTGACCATCGTGACTCACTATATGGGTTACCTCGCCTATGCGCGGGGTATTTCCTTAATTCGCCGCAGAAAAGAAGCTGAAGAAACCAGCCAGTTAGACTTCTTGACCGGCTTAAATAATCGCCGCTCAATGTTTGATCAAGTGAAGTTAAATGACAAAGAGTTGGAAGCCAACAATATCGCGACGACACTCATTATGGCCGATCTGGATTACTTCAAACAAATCAATGACACCTATGGTCACGACCATGGCGATGCAGTGCTGGTGCAAGTCAGTGGGCTGATAAAAAGCAGCTTACGTGGAACCGATATTGTGGCTCGCTGGGGCGGTGAGGAGTTTTTAGTGCTGCTCCCAAAAACCAATATCGAGCAAGGCATTTCTGTAGCGGAAACCATACGAGAGACTATTGCCAACAAGCCCATTATTTATGATGACGTGGAACACCACGTTACCCTCACGTTAGGTGTCGCCTCCTACAGCACTAATTCAAACTTTGAAGACACCATTCAGCGTGCAGATAAAGCACTGTATAAAGGCAAAGAGCTGGGACGCAATCAAGTCATCCCAGCTGACGCAGAATAATATTCAAGGCAAAAAAATGGCCACCGCAAGGGTGACCATTTCATCGACTCAATGCCAATATATCTACAATGGGCCGTAGATATACTCCGGCAACCACAAGGCAATTTGCGGGAAGGCCACAACCAGTGCCAAACCGATAATCTGTAGAATAATAAACGGTACCGCCGCTTTATAGAGATCGTAAATCGTGATCTCCGGCGGCGCCACCGATCGCATATAGAATAGATTATAGCCAAAGGGCGGGGTCAAATACGCGGATTGCATACTGATAATAAACAGTACCGCAAACCAAATCGTATCAAAGCCTAATCCCTCCACAATCGGCACAAATAATGGAACAGTGATAAAGACGATCGCAAAATCATCCAGGAACATACCAAGGATAAAGTAGCAAAGCAGCATGAACAGGATCACCATATACGGTGACATATCCATGTCTTCAATGAACTCTTCCAGCACCATGTCTGCACCAAGGCCCATGTAAACCCGGCTAAAGAATACCGCAGCAATGGTAATCCAAATCAGCATTCCCATTAGCTTGGTGGTATCCATCAGCACGTCTTTAACGACGCTCCAGTTCAGCGTCCGATAAATCGCAGCACAGACAATGGAACCAGCGGCACCCACGGCAGAAGCTTCTGACGGTGTGGTCACTCCGGTAATGATGAAGGTCAACACCGTACCGATTAGTAACCCCGGTAGAATCAACGCCTTTAACGAGACAATTTTACCTTTCCAGTCAACTTGCTCATCAGCAGGTAACGCAGGGGCGAGTGATGGATTGATTTTGCAGCGAATGTAGATATACAGGATATAAATACCTGCCAGCATCAAGCCTGGCATTAATCCGGCTGCAAACAACTTACCCACGGAGTCTTTGGATAAGAAGGCATACAAGATCATCAACACACTGGGGGGTATCAGGAAGCCTAAGGCACCACCAGCCATAATGGTACCGGTGACGAGCTTCTTGTCATACCCTCGCTTAAGCATCGAGGGTAAGGCAATAATACCCAAACTCACGGTTGCAGCACCCGACACACCCGCCATGGCAGCGATCAGTGCACAGATGATGACCGTTCCCATGCCCAAGCCGCCGGGGATCTGCCCCATCACCTTGTTAATCATATCAAACAGATTATCGGTGATGCCTGAGCGTTGAAGCATAAGCCCCATGAAGATAAACATGGGTAAGGCAACTAGCAGAAAGTTATCCATTGATGCGAATGAGCTAATAGCCAATAGCTCTAAACCACCCGCTCCCCACAGAGCGTAAGCAAACACCACTCCGACAGATAACAAAGCCCAAGCCAATGGTGCGCCCAGGATCAACAAAAACAACATCGAACCAAACATGCCCAACGTAACGATTAACGGATCGGAACCCATAAATTTCTCTCCTGAGTGTTAGTGAGCATCATCAAATAGAGAGTTCTCTTCTCTTTCACCGATCAGTTCCGGCGGGGCCAGATTAAATGCGATACAGAAATCTCTGATTAGATTGGCAAGACTCTGTAACCACAACAGGGCAACAGCAATGGGTAATACAGTCTTGAAAGGATAGATAATAGGAGCCCAGGTGCTTTTGGAGGATCGTTCTCCAGCTGCCCAAGAGTCCGCGGCGAATTCCACAACTACCACAAAGAAAATACCGAAAATCACCAGCCCGAAGGTGCCGGTGATCACATCGAGAAATGCGCGTCCGCGAAGGGAAAATAAATGATAAACCACTTCACTTCGAACATGTCCGTAATGCTTGTGAGTATAAACGCCCGCCAGCACACAGAAGGTGCCGTAGAGCATTGTGGTGGTTTCATGGGCCCACTCGGTAGGGCTGTTAAACACATACCGAGCGAAAATTTCGTACACAAGTACCCCAATCATGACAAGGACTAACCAAGAGATAGCCTTGCCAAGGAATTCGGATATCCCGTCCTGTATTTTAAGAAAACGAGATATCCAATTCATTACGCACGTCCTTTGGCTGCCGCTGCTAGGATGTCGATCGCTTTCTGGTTGCGTTCAGATTTTTTAGCTTCTTCAGCCCAAACAACCTGAGATGCTTGCTGCAACTTGGCAGAGTCTTCAGCGTTTAGTGAGCTAAACTTAAACAATCCGCCTTCACTCGCTGACTTGTTACCCGCGTAGATCCAAGCATGCATAGAGGCTGCGTGGTTTGCATAAGCCATTTCAATGATTTTGCGTTGAGCATCAGTGAAAGAATCCCACTTATCCTTATTGATTAATACGCAGTCTGTGTAACCTGGGTTAACCATGTTCAGGCGAGTGTAGTGAGGTGCTGCTTCATACAACTTCATGGACTTGTATTCCAGCGGACCGCCGTAGATACAACCATCGATAACACCCGTGCTCAAACCAACGTACAACTCAGAACCTGGTAGGAATACTGTTGGGATGTCCAGTTCCTGCAATACCTTAGAAATAGAAGGTGTCGCACGGATCTTCATCTTCTTCATGTCTTCAAGGCTAGTAACCGGCTCTTTAGTCAGCAAGTCATAGTCACCACCAAACATGGGGCCTAAATAGTGAATGTTATGCTCTGCGTAGTCTTCACGAACCAAGTCAATCAAGCCCATTTCGTGGAAGATGTGCATCGCTTCTTCGAAGGTTGTCCATGCGCCAGGCAAGCCCGCTTCGATACCCGCGATATTCACCTTACCAGGCCAGTATCCGCCGTAACCTTCTGCCATATCCAATGTGCCTTTAGACACAGCAGACATCATGTCAGCATCCGGTACAATCGAGCCACCTTCATAACGACGAATGTTGAATACGCCATCGCTAGCCACTTTTACGTTATCGGTAAATTCTTCAAAGATACCTTTGGCTTCTTTACCCCAGTATGACTGCATACGCAGACGAACTTTATCGGCGGCAACAGCAGTCGTAACTGTTGAACCAAGTGATACTGTCGCTGCACTCGCCAATGCAGTTTTAATCATATTACGTCTATTCATGGATGAATCTCTCCGTCGTTTGGAACTTTTATTAGGGAACTTTTTAAGACTTGCTACCATTCAAGAGGAAGTATCTGACTGATACCTGAATGGCTTGACACCGTTATATCCTATACTTCATATAAACCATAGGCAATACGCAATAAGCTCTTAAACTTTCGCCAGCCAATTTAATCAAAAAATAGCCCTTATTTACGGCTGGAAAGTTTGCTTAATCCTTATACTTTGCGGATCGGTACCGCCGCCATCGGAATTTCCTCGGCCTTAAATGCACTGATCAAACGCTCCAACACTTCAGATCGAATTACCGTGCGTCGCTTTACATCTTCAAGCCGATAACGCGCCTCATATAAAACGCCCGATAACATATGCCCCTGCTCATCATCCCAGATCGAGCGAATCACCACCGTGCCACTGCCGGGAATAATGCCATCGACCTGATCGATCATTTTTAAGGTAACGGCTTTGACTTGTACAGGGTCGGCACTAAAGTCCGTTTGAAAGCGAATGCGCACTCGCATCGGCTGCGGGTCCATCGAGAAGTTTTTGACGGTAGAAGAGGCCAGTACGGCATTTGGATAATTCACAATAACGCCATCGGTATTGCGAATGGTGGTGCGTCGCAAACCAATATCAATCACATCGCCCCAGCCACCCCAGTGCTTGCCAATTTTATCAATCATAATCCGATCGCCTATGCGGATTGGGCGATCTGCAATCAGGAAAATACCCGCCAGAATATCAGCCAGCGTTTCTTTAGCCGCCAAGCCAATGGCAATACCGAAAATACCCGCGCCCGCCAATACCGGCCCGACTTTGATGCCATTGATTTGCAGTACCCAGACCAGCCCCATAAACAGTACGGCTAGCCACAGGAATTGACGTAGGAAATGCACAAAGCGATCGTCAAAATCGTTGTCGGTTAGCGCGGTGAGCTTTTCGAGCTTACGCACGACGACATAGCGTAATAGGTAGAACACCAGCATGGTGGTGACAATTGCCAGCAAGGTTTTTACCAGTGTGTTACCGGTCGCCCAAGCGGCGTTAATATCGTTTAAAAATACGTTGAGTGCGTCCATTAATTCCTCTTCCATCCTTGGTGGTTAGTTCTGGCTAATCAGGTATTTACCTTGTAATCCCCTACAGATTCATGCACTCGTTTGGAGCTTGCGGAAACTAATGGGTTAATGTGGCGAATCCCTGCAAACCGCTTAAAGTCATTATCCGCGGAATAAACTGCATACCCTTGCTCAATCGCCAGTGCAGCAATGTGCGCATCCGTTGTTAAATTGCCTGCCATACCGGAACTCAGCAACAGGTTTCTCAAGATGTACCAATGCTGCTCTCCCGGAGACACTAACTTAGTCACCGGATGATCAAGCCACTCATCGATATACGCAATAGCCTGATCAGCAGACAAAGGTGTTGGAAAAATACGAGCATTGGTCGTGATTCGCAGAAAAGCTAAAGTGACGACCCAAGGGATGCCAACCACTTTATTACCGGATAGAGCCGCCTCCCACCATGCTTTCGCCTCAAGGTGATAAGGCGCATCCTCATTGATTGCATAGATCAATAAATTCGCATCAACCAGAATCATTTACGCAACTCAAGTTTCGCTTTGATAGCCATATCTTCTAACTCATCCGCAAGCTCAAGCGCTTTGTCTAAGTTAACTCCTGCAGCAGCCTTGCCCATACTCACAGTTGTAAGCCGATAAGGAGCTGACTCGCGCTGAGAGGTATTAGCCAGACCATTTAACAGTGTTTCGTTAACAATTTGCTTGAATGGCTTGCCTGACTCATGAGCTTTGTTTTTCAGCGCTTCAGCTAACGCATCGTCGATGGTTAAAGTGGTTCGCATATTGATGTCCTCACTAGTAGCATCAAAACATCAATTTACATTTTTATACGATACTAATCAAGGCAGCAACGACCGACTAATTTAAGCGAAACTGCACTGGCACCTGAACAATGGATGCCAGTGTTTGCCCATCGCGTTTTGCTGGTTGAAACACCCACTGTTTTACCGCTGACAACGCCGCATTATCCAGTGAATTATTGCCTGAAGAGCGATACACCACCGCACTACTCACACGGCCATCGGTTCGAACATTGGCACGAATAACCGCTGTCCCTTCAATCCCACGCGCCCTTGCCAATCGCGGATAACGCAGTGGCGTGCGTGACTGATAACCGGGATTAGTGATTAATGGCGGCCCCGAATCACTGCTAGTTCCAGAGCGTGCACTTGCTTTTGCGGCAGCCACTTGGCGCGCTTGGGCCTGTGCCGCTAATTGGCGCTGACGCCCTTGTGCGGCTTGGCGTTGAGCCTCTGCCTGCGCTTGCTTTTGGCGTTGCTGGGCTTCCCATTCGGCACGGCGTTTATTGGCTAATTGTTGAGCTTGCTGCTCACGTCGCTTGGCTTCGGCTTGCGCTTTACGCTGCTCTGCTAACTGCTCTGCTTGTTTCTGCTTTTGCTTGGCTTCCCACTCTGCACGACGCTGATCTGCTAATTGCTTTTCCCGCAGTTGGCGCTGCTTAGCCTCCCATTCGGCACGGCGTTGCTCGACCAGTTTTTGCTGTTTTAAACGAGCCTGCTGAGCTTCCCATTGCTTGCGGCGTTGCTGAGCTTCGTGTTGTTTAATCGCTTCCTGCTCGCGCTGCTTAGCTTCCCACTCGGCGCGGCGTTGAGCGGCTAGCTGCTGGGCTTTTAGCTCACGTTGTTTTTCCTCCCACTCGGCACGACGCTTAGCAATTAAGGCTTCATCCCGACGCTTTTTCTCCTGCTGCGCTTTACGACGAGCAATCTCAGCTTTCACTTCCGCTTGGTCAACTTGCTTTACAACAGGCGCTGGCTTTGGTTCGGGCTTTGGAGCCGGTTCAGGAATGGGCTCTGGCTCTGGTTCCGGAACAGGTTCTGGCTCAGAAGTAGGTTCTGGGATTGGCTCTGGCTTGGGAGCTGGTTCCGGCTCAGGCTCTTGCGCAGGGATTGGTTCGGGAACGGGCGCAGGAGTTGGCTCTGGCGCAGGCTCGGGAATCGGTTCTGGCTCCGGCGCTGGCTCTTCCTCTGCAACCGCTTCAGTAACGGGCTCTGCTTCCGGCGCGGGTTCTGCCACAGGCTCAGGGCTTGACGCGGCAAACTGCGCCAACTCCAGCGGCATCATAACGACCGGTTCAACCGGCTCCGGTTTCGCCGCCAATAAAGGCAAACACATCCACACCAATGCACCATGAATTAGCCCCGACCAGAGAAATCCTGCGTGGCGCTTCATTTTCGAGAGTCCTGCTCTGCTTGAATTGAAATATTGTTAAAGCTTTGCGCTTTGAGCGTATCGATCAAGGCAATGAAGTGTTCAAACACGGCCGCTTTATCAATCCGCAATACAATTAACTGCTCAATGGGAATATCCGCCAGCTTGGCTTTAAGCGCATCAAACTCAATGTGCTCCGCGCCAAAGTGCAGTTGGTTTTCTGCATTAATGGCGATTTCCAGCGGCTCCTGATCTTTAGGTGCCTCGCTCACGGTACCCGCTTTTGGCAAGCTCACTTCGATTAAACCCTTAGAAACAAAGCTGGCCGTGGTCAGCACAATCGCTAACAACACCAGCATAATATCGATAAAGGGAATCATATTAATCTGATCGAAACGTTTCATACGGCCGCTCCGTTACGCTGCCTGCGCGGCACGCCAATGCGCCACCAGTACATCAACTTTACGCATCAAACCGTTGTAAAACAGAATGGCAGGAATCGCGACCATCAGCCCAGCCGCTGTAGCTTTTAGCGCCATCGCCAAGCCAACCATAATGCTATTCACATCCATATTGCCATCGGTTCCCATTGCATTAAATGTCAGCAAAATACCAATAACAGTACCTAACAGACCAATATACGGCGCATTTGCAGCAACACTGGAAATCACCGTGAGGTTACGGGTTAGCTCCGATTCCAGCAGTTCGATGTGTTTGAATTCAGCGAGCTTGACGCGCCGAAAGAAGAAGTAGCGTTCAATGCTGAAAGCCAGCATCAGAAAACTCATGAAGCCCAAAATACCTAATACCATGTGATCAAGGTACTGAGTCAGAAATGCCATCAAGTCCATACGTGTCCATCTGTTTTTGTCGTAAGGGCCGGGCTATCAATGAGGGAATTGAATGGCTAGGAATATTTTGCAAATGATAATCAATCGCATTATTATTTGCAATCCACAAAGGCCATTCAGCGGCCATTTTTAAAAAGTTTAAATTACCGCTTGTTAATGCAAATAAAAACGATTAGCATTCGCAAAAAATTAAACCCCCGCATCATATAGCCACTTATAGCCACAGATGCTCCCTCTCTACCTTGGAGCCTACACCAGTGAGTTATAGCAAATCTGAGCCTTGCCTTTTTCAGCGTGGCAGCACCCTACAATTAACCTCTGTTGCCTTAGTAACAGTGGCAAGTTTATCCGTTGCTCATGCAGCAGACGTCACCACGCTGGAAACAGTTACCGTCAACGAGTCGGTACAGCCAGCCGCCAGTAACCCCAATGCAGACCCCGATGCGCCTTACAAAATCGATGTGTCTGGCAATGCCAAATTCACCCAGCCATTATTGGATACAGCCAAGAGCATCAGCATTGTCGGTAAAGAGCAAATGGCGGATGAAGGCATTACCGCACTGAAAGAACTCATGCGTACTCAACCGGGTATTACGCTAGGAACCGGTGAAGGCGGAAACGCTTACGGCGACCGCTTTATTATTCGTGGCTTTGAAGCCCGCGGCGATGTGTTTATGGATGGCATGCGTGACCCTGGCTCAGCCAATCGTGAAGTGTTTAACACCGAGCAAGTTGAAATTGCTAAAGGTGCCAGCTCTACATTTGCGGGCCGTGGAACCACCGGTGGCGCAGTTAACAGCGTGAGCAAAAAGCCACAAGATACCGATTTCGCAAGAATCACCGGCACGCTGGGTGAGTATGATCAGCGCCTATTGCTGGACGCTAACAAAGTACTCAACGATCGCGTTAAAGTACGTGCCAATTTGATGGTACAAGACTCCACGGTTTCCGGCCGTGACGAAGTGTACGACGAGCGCCAAGGTGCGGCATTATCTGCCGACATCAAAGCGACAGAAAGCACTGATATCTTGCTGGATTACTACCACTTAAGAACGGATTCACTGCCTGATTTTGGTATTCCATGGGATTCTGAAACCGGCAAGCCAGCGGACGTAGGTTCTAACTGGTACGGCCTTGCTTACCGTGACTTCCAGGAAACGGGAGCGGATATTTTCACCGCAACGTTCAGCACTCGCTTCTCTAACCAAACCTCATTGGTCAACAAAGTACGTATTGGTGAAACCACCAATGATTATGCGGTAACGGCGCCAGAAGCACGTAATGGCGTGATCAGCTTAACCAGCCCGAAAAGAGCGGCGTATACCAATAAATTTAAAGGACTTAACTCCCAGCTCACACATGAGCGACATATTGGAAATCAAGAACATACGATTGCGATCGGTATTGAAGCCAGCCGCGAAGAAGTCAGCAATGATGGCTTGGTTATCAGCGGTGTAACCGACGGTTTATCACAAAGTGTAGAAGACCCCGATAACTACCTAGCCGGCGGCGGTACATTGAGCCGTGGCACCAACGGTAATATTGCGATTGTCGATACCGCGGCCCTGTACATGATGGATACCGTGAAATTTAACGATAAGTTTCAGGTATCTGGCGGCGTTCGCTACGACACCTACGACATCAGCAAAGACACCATCGCCAATGAATACGATGACGCGACCTATGGTGAGCTGGATACTGACTTCTTAAACGGACACTTAGGTTTCACCTATAAGCCACGTCCTAATGGCAGCATCTACGCCTCGGTTAGCACCTCTTCCAATGTACCGGGTGAGTTACTGGATGCCAGCGCTGCCGCCTATGGCGGCTTGACCGCTGACTCTTCGGAGTTCACCAAGCCAGAGCGTAATAAAAGCTATGAGATTGGTACCAAGTGGGATCTTGCTAATAACCATTTAGCACTAACTGCGGCGATCTTCCAAACGGATAAGTCGAACAAGCTGGAAGAAACTGGCCCACGTGGCGATACCGAGATCACACAAACCGGTGGCGCACGGGTTAAAGGGGCTGAGATTACCTTAAGTGGTAACGCGACACCTAAGCTGACCTTAAGCGGTGGCGCGACTTACCTGGATACCGAAGTAACAGAGTCTGCCGATGCGGATACGATCGGTTTAGAGCTGGCAAACGTGGCCAGCAAGAGCGCCTTTATCCAAGCTAAATATGCCGTCACACCACGCTTCTCAATGGGTGCGACGCTCACGCATACCGGTGAAATTAAAGGCGGAACCTTTGCTGCAACCACGGGCAACACGCTGGAAGCCAACAACCGCTTAGACCTAATGGCTGATTTTAAGGTGAATAAAAACCTGAGCCTGCAAGCCAATTTAAACAATGCCACGGATGAAACCATCTACGAAGCATTTTACCGCAGCGGCAGCCCGTTTGTGTATGTCGCACCCGGTCGTACCGGTAGCGTGAGCTTCACTTACGACTTTTAATCGCTAGTTCGTCCTTGCCCATTACCGGTTTATTTAGCCCCTACTAAAGACCACCGGTAATGGGCACTTTTTTGCATGAGGCCAAACCCAATGCTGCTCCACCTACCCAATGTATTAACGCCCGAACAAGTCCAACAAGGCCGCGCCGCGCTCGAAGCGGCCAGCTGGGTTGATGGCAAAGTCACCGCAGGCCAACAGTCGGCTTCGGTTAAACACAATAGCCAACTCCCGCAGGACTCCGAAACCGCTAGAATCATCGGCGATATGATCATCGATGCCCTGTCACACAATAATCAATTTATCTCTGCGGCCCTGCCCGCCAAAATTTTCCCACCGCTGTTTAATAGCTATCAAAATGGCGGCCACTTCGGCACTCATATCGATAATGCGATTCGCATAGTGCCCAACAGCATTGTCCGTGTGCGTACTGACTTATCCGCGACTTTATTTTTTAGTGAGCCTGATGAGTATGACGGCGGCGAGCTGGTCATCGAAGACACTTACGGCGAGCAATCAATCAAGTTTGCGGCGGGCGATATGGTGCTCTACCCCGGCACCAGCTATCACCATGTAAATCCGGTCACGCGCGGCAAACGGGTCAGTGCTTTTTTCTGGATACAAAGCATGGTGCGGGACGATGCCTCGCGCAATATGTTGTACCAAATGGACCAGAGCATTCAATCGATCGCCGCTCAGCAAAGCTTGGCTGATCCTGATGTGGTGCGCCTGACAGGGGTTTACCACAATCTGATTCGCCGCTGGGCCGATACCTGAAATCCTTAGTAACTTAATCTTAAAACAGAGCCTGTTATGCCTAAGTTTATCTCCAAGTCACTCTTTTTAATCGCAGTATTAGTCTGCCAGAGCGCATTTGCCAACGAGGTGAATGTGTATTCCTCGCGCCAATCACAGCTTATCAAGCCACTGCTGGATGCCTTTAGCAAAGACACTGGCATTCGCGTAAATTTGATCACCGCCAGCGATGATGTTTTGCTAAAACGCCTGCAAAGTGAAGGCCGCAACAGCCCTGCGGATATTCTGCTAACAGCCGATGCGGGTCGCTTGTATCGCGCCAAATCAATGGGCTTGCTGCAAGCCGTGCAATCACCGGGTTTGATCAAAAACATTCCGGCTAACCTTCGTGATCCCGGCAATACCTGGTTTGGCTTAACCTATCGGGCACGGACTATTTTTTACTCCAAAGATCGGGTTAATCCACAGCAATTATCCACTTACGAAGCCCTTACCGCGCCACAGTGGAAAGGCCGGGTTTGCGTGACTTCCTCCAATAGTATTTACAACCAATCACTTACCGCGTCGATGATTGCCAGTGTCGGTGAAGCGCGCGCGCAGCAATGGGCGAAAGGTTTGGTGGCTAACTTCTCCAGAAACCCAGTGGGTGGCGATAAAGACCAAATCAGCGCCGTGGCTTCAGGGCGTTGCGACGTGGCAATTGCCAATAACTATTACTATGCACAAATGCTATTTGGCGGCGATACCACACAAAAGGCCGCAGCTAATCGTGTGGGTATTTTCTGGGCGAATCAGCGCGATCGTGGCACGCATATCAATATCAGCGGCGCGGGTGTAACGGCTTCGGCAAAGCACAAAGAGAATGCCGTGCGCCTGCTTAACTACCTGCTACAGGATATTGCACAGCAGTGGTATGCGACGGTGAATGGCGAGTTTCCGGTAAAGCCTGGGGTGGCTCCTGACCCACGCATTCAGGCTTGGGGCCGCTTTAAAAGCGATGCGGTAAATTTATCGGTGCTGGGAAAATACAACCCACAAGCGGTTAGGCTGTTAGATTTGGCCGGTTGGCGCTAAATAAATTCGTCCACATTGTAAGGCTTTAGCGAAGAGTTTAAACCGCTGAATAAGAATCACTTGCAATTAGCGGAATGGCAGGATACGATCGAGACACAAATAGGAATCATTATTATTAAGGTGAGCTAATGTATATTTGTATCTGCCATTCCGTGACGGATAAAGCCATTCGAAAAGCTGTAAAAGAAGGCCATGACTCTTTGGAAGCCATACAATGCACGCTTAAAGCAGGCACTTGCTGCGGGCGCTGTAAACCGCATGTCATTGAAGAGATTGATAAAGCTAAAAACCAATCCGGTCTGGATTTTGGTTTAGGCATTCCATTGCAGCCAAGTTACTGATAAAAAAGCCACTTAAGACTCCTATTTTCCCCTGTTAGACCGCGGCGGCGCATGTATCTGATATGCGCTACGCTCCCTCTTTTCCCCTAATTTATTCAATTCAAACACGCTCCAAATAGACTAATTTTCACTCATTTATTAATTATTTAAATGAGAATAGTTTTTATTTGCAAACGAGAATGATTATCACTACCATAATTCCCACACTCAAATTACGCTTGGGAAGACATGATGAATAATTCTGAAAACAACACCGACGTACACACAATTCTGGCCGCGACTGCTTACCTTCTTACCCGTTATGCGCTACTGCGCGGCGCAGATGAGCTCACTTGCCAAACGCTGACCACCGCTAAAAGCATCCATCAACACTTTAGTATTTTGCTGGAGCAGCCTGAAGTCCAACTGTCCAATGCTGCCCATGACTCCTACAGCAGCCTACTTCAGGATTGGGAAACCATCATTGTTCGTCATCACCAGAGTGCTTACTGCACTTGCGAAGATCGCTCCTCCAACCGCATGGATGAGATGACCTGGCGGACAGCGCCCAGCCAAAGCCTCAACTAAGCCATTAAAATTCCCCCAAGAGATAACCCCATGTTCAGACATAATTTTCTGTCACTCTCACTGCTCTCCCCGGCAGTATTGTTTTTAAGCGTTGGCAGCGCGCAGGCTGAAGAGCCTGTTTTTTCATTTGATAATGTCGTGGTTAGCGCCAGTAAAGACGAACAACGCTTAGGGGATGTGGATAGCTCGATGATGCTGATTCAGGATCTCGATATTCAGGCGATGGTCGCCGATTCCGTGGATGATTTGTTTCAATTTACCCCCGGCGTAACCGTGAGTGGCGCGCAAAACCGTGGCTCTGGTGCGATTAATATTCGCGGCATTACCGGTAACCGCGTGCTGACTCAAGTCGATGGTGTTCGCCAGCCTAAAGAACTAACCTTTGGCTTTTTGGGCTCCAGCCGCCACGCGGTTGATCTCAATACCATCAAGCAAGTTGAAGTCATTCCAGGGCCTGCCTCGTCACTGTATGGCAGCGATGCACTGGGTGGCGTGGTGTCTTACATCACTAAAGACCCTGCCGATATTTTAAAAGACGATAAAGACGGCTCAGCAGGCAGCACACGTACCTATTATGACAGCGCGGATAAAAGCTGGGGACAGTCCCTCACGCTGGCAAATCGTCAAGGCAAGCTGGAAACCATGGCGGTTATCAGCTCTCGCAAAGGCGAGGAAATCAAAAATAAAGGCGACTCTGGCAGTGAAGCCGACCCGAAAGATAGCCAAGACCTCAATGTGATGGGCAAGCTGAAGTATCAAATCAACGATGCCCAATACATCAAACTGATGGCTGAACGCCTGAAAAATGAAGAAAGCATTAATGCCCTAAGCAATGCCACGCCGGATACTCGCTTTGAGGATGAAAAACGTCGCAGCCGGGTCAGTGTTGAGTTCGGCAATGCCAAACCAACCGCCGCTTATGACAGCATGACGACTAAACTGGATTGGCAAAAATCAACCACTGATCAACTGGCTACTTATCCAAGCCAAGGTGAGTCAGCCAGCTATGATTCGGATTATCGCGAAACCAGTAAGTCACTCAAACTAGACTTCAAAAAGGCCATTGCCACAACCGCGACCGTCCACAATTTGAGCTACGGTGGCTCGCTGGACAGCACGGAGTTTGAACAATGGCGAGACAGCAGCACCAGCGGTATTGGCCGCGGTATGCCGCTCTCTGAAAGTGAATCCATTTCGGTGTATCTGCAAGATCAAATCACGCTGGGCGAAAGCGGCTGGCGCGTGACTCCTGGTTTGCGTTTCGACCGTTACAGCATCGACCCCAAACCGGACGCGGACTACCTTGCCAGTAACCCATACGATGCTGATCCGGAAAAAAACACAGGCGAACAGCTCTCAGCCAAGCTCGGCGCAACCTATGATTTCAATGACAATCACAGCGTATTCGGCCAATTTGCCCAAGGCTATAAAGCGCCGGATATGAACCAGCTGTATGAGAACTTTGATCGCTTTGGCGCGTATGCCGGAAAGTCTAACCCCGACTTAAAACCAGAAAGCGTGGATAGCTTTGAGCTGGGTTATCGCTTTGAAAACGATAAGGTTAATCTGGAGCTAAGCGCCTTTCACAACGACTATGAAAACTTTATTGAAAGCGTGAATCTCGGTCCAACCGATAACTACCCTTACGGTATTTTCCAAAACCAAAACCTCAGTGGCGTGACCATCAAAGGGGTCGAGGCCAAAGGCCGTGTGCGCCTCAGCGATACGGTACAAGTGCGCGGTGCTTTAGCTTATGCCAAGGGTACGGTTAAAGAAAATGGCGAAAGCGAGCCACTCAATTCAGTCTCTCCACTGCAAGGAACACTGGGCATTGGCTACGACGCCAAAAGCAAGCGCTGGGGTACCGAGCTATTAGTCAGAGCCGCCTCTGGTAAAAAAGACTCCGATGTATCCGGTGACGATAACTTCTTATCCGCAGGCTATGGCGTGGTCGATATCACCGCATACCAACAAATTAGCAAAAACCTACGGCTCGATGCCGGCATCTTCAACATCGCCGATAAGCAATATTGGGAGTGGGAAACGGCTCGTTTGCTCACGGCTGATGATCGTATTAACTCCGAAGCAGCACGTAGCGTGCGCGTCGGCTTAACTCTGGACTTCTAAATTATGAGCAACTCCATGCAAGCCCTCACTCCAGCCGCCCGCAATCTGGATGAAGTACTCAGCGAATGTCATGCCTTTGACCGTGAGTTTCGCAGCTTATTAATCGCCAGCTGTAATGCCGATAGCGAGCCAGAAGCCAGCTATGCGCCCTATATCAAACATCAAGGTAGCTACTACGTTTATCTCAGCGAGTTAGCCGCACATACCGGCAATTTACTGCATAACGAGCGCTGTAGCGTGCTATTTATTGAAAATGAAGCCGACGCCAAATACCTATTCGCCAGACGTCGTTTAACGCTGCGCTGTGTAGCTAGCGAAGTAGCGCGTGATGGCGATGCTTTTGATGAGGTATTCGACCAAATGGAAGCGCAGTTCGGTAATTTCATGCGCATGATGCGTAATCTAACGGACTTTCATCTGTTTCGCTTAGAGCCAGAGTCCGCCTCGTATGTGAGCGGTTTTGCACAAGCCTATAGCCTGAACGGTGAAGGTTTACAGACGATTCGCTTGCGCAATGAAGCGGGCCATCGCCGTACTAAAACCCCTGATACACAGACGACCGATTAAGGAACACAGAATGAAACACGGATTAACTGCAGCGCTACTTTGCCTGCTCTGCATTCGGCCTGCTGTTGCGGCCGATACGCCACCTCGCATTATCAGTGTGGGTGGTGCATTAACCGAAATTGTCTATGCGCTAGACTCGGCGGACTCCTTAGTGGGCGTCGATACCACCAGCCTATTTCCTGAAGTCGCAACACAATTGCCACAAGTCGGCTACCAGCGACGACTCTCGGCAGAAGGTGTGTTATCCCTGCGCCCCGATGTGATTTTAATGACCTCAGAAGCAGGCCCTAAAACTGTCTTGGAGCAGATTAAAGCCACCGGCGTGAAACTGGTCGAGCTACCGGCTGGGCATTCGGCAGACGGCGTTGCACAAAAGATTCGAGGCGTTGCCAATGCCATCGGAAAATCCGCTCAAGGCGAGGCAATGGCCAATAAATTACTGGCCGATCTGAAAGCCGTACAACAGTCACAAGCTGGGATGAAGCCCTCTAAGGTCGTGTTTTTAATGAGTATGGGACAAGGCTCACCCAAAGCTGCAGGCCAGCAAACCGCTGCGGATGAAATGATCCGTTTAGCCGGTGGCATCAATGCCTTTGCTGAGACGCACCAAGGCTACAAAGCCATTAGCACTGAAGCCATGGTTGCTGCACAGCCCGATGCGATTTTACTCACGCAAGATGCCATCGACACGATCGGCGGCATCGATCAGGTCGTCGAGTTGCCCGGTATTGCTCTGACCCCTGCGGGTAAGCACAAACGCATTCTCGCCATGTCGGGTTTGGATTTGCTGGGCTTTGGCCCTCGCTTGCCTCAGGCGGTTGCTGAGTTACAACAATTACTGCAAACAGAGTAAGGACTGGTATGACTCGTAACTTGTCTCCCCGTTGGGTGTTTGTCAGCCTGACGGGATTGCTGGCAGTACTCATTCTTTGCTCATTAGCCGTTGGCGCAGTCGGTATTCCGCCACTGGAAGTACTGGGTATTCTTGCTCAAGCTGCCGGTATCTCTGGTTTACCAGATTATGACGCTGGCCATGCTGCGGTACTGCTCGATATCCGTGCGCCTCGTATTGTGCTTGGCGTGTTGGTGGGCAGCGCTTTGGCTATGAGTGGCGCAACCATTCAGGGATTATTTCGCAATCCGCTGGCCGACCCCGGTTTGATTGGGGTTTCCAGCGGAGCCGCCTTAGCCGCCGTTAGTGTGATTGTATTGGGTAGTACTCTGCTGCAAGGCCTGAGTGAGGCACTAGGCTATTACACCCTGCCGGTTGCGGCCTTTATCGGCAGTTTATTAGTCACCTTACTGGTGTACCGACTCGCCAATGTGGAAGGCCGCACCGATGTGGCCACCATGTTACTCGCTGGCGTGGCCATTAATGCGCTAATGGGCGCGGCTACCGGTTTACTCACCTATATGGCGGATGACGCGCAGCTCCGCACCCTCACCTTTTGGGCGATGGGCAGCTTAGGTGGCGTAACGTGGGTGCAAGTACTGGCCGTTGCGCCCCTCATACTCATCCCCTTGTTTATTCTGCCTTTTTTCGCTCATGCCTTAAATGCCATTTTACTGGGCGAAGCCGAAGCCGGTCACTTGGGCTTTAATCTGGAGCGCATTAAACAGGGCTTGATTGTGCTGGTGGCGCTAGTGGTTGGCTCTACGGTTGCGCTCACCGGAGTCATTGGTTTTGTGGGGCTGGTAGTGCCTCATTTATTGCGGCTAATACTGGGGCCGGATCATCGCTTATTACTCCCCGCCTCCGCTTTGCTGGGAGCCAGTTTATTACTCGCGGCTGACCTGCTAGCCCGCACCTTAGTCACTCCCGCCGAATTGCCCATTGGCATTATCACTGCGGCATTGGGCGGCCCCTTTTTCCTATGGCTGTTAGGCCGCTACCGAACCCGAGGTTTCTAATGCTGCAAGCTGACAATATTTCGCTGAGCGTAGGCGACAAAACGATTTTGAAAGATATTTCACTGGGTGTAATGGCCGGAGAAGTACTGGCCATTGCCGGCCCCAATGGTGCGGGTAAAAGTAGCCTGCTGAAAATTTTAAGCGGCGAGCTACAACCCAGTAGTGGACAAGTTAACCTCAATCGCCAAGCACTCAAGTATTGGTCAATGCGAGAGCAGGCTAAAACACGCGCCATCTTGCCGCAGCATTCCCGATTAGGATTCCCGTTTAGAGTAGAGGAAGTGGTCTCGATGGGCCGCACACCCTACCGCTATTCGCACAGCGCCAAGCAAAATAACGAAGCAACTCAGCAAGCCATGGAGACTGCGCAAGTTCACCACTTGGAGGGGCGGCTATTCACCACCCTCTCCGGCGGCGAGCAACAGCGCGTTCAACTGGCACGGGTATTGGCGCAGCTTTGGAACCCTGGCTGCGAGACGCCGCGTTACTTGCTGCTGGATGAGCCAACTTCCGCGCTGGATTTATCCCATCAACACCACGTATTGGGTTTAACCCAGCATTTGGCAAGCAGTTGGAATATTGGCGTACTGGCGGTATTGCACGATCTTAATCTGGCAGCGTTATATGCCGACCGGATAGCCGTGTTAGAGGCTGGCGAGCTATCACTGTATGGCAATCCCAGTGATGTGCTATCACCCCACGCCATTCACGAAGTGTTTCAGGTCAATGTGGATGTCGTTAGCCACCCCAGACAAACCAGCCGCCCACTGGTAATCGCTCATAAACCCCTATTTGATGCCCATACTGCGGCATAGCAACGGAGATGAATCAGATGACAAACAACCCTGATAGCAACCATGGCCTTGCTGGCCTGTGGCAAGCCTTTCGCAGCGCCAACCCCAAAGTTCGGATCAGAGATGCGGCGGCTCAGTTAGGCGTTAGCGAATTGGAATTAGTGGCCACCGGTAGCGGTATTAGCTGTACACCACTGCGTCCGGAATGGCCTGCTTTGATGGCTTCATTTATAGAGTTAGGCGAAGTCATGGCGCTTACACGTAGTGCATCAATGGTGCATGAAAGTACCAACATTTTTGCCAACCTTAAACTTAAGGGCGATGTGGCTATTTTTCTGCGTCCCGGCTTAGATACCCGTTATTTTTTAAAACAATGGCATCATGCCTATGCTGTAAATGAGAATCAGCGACTCAGTTTGCAGTTTTTCGACCTCTATGGCGAAGCGGTGCACAAAATTTATCTGACGGAAAAGAGTAATCATCAGGCTTACCAAACCCTGATCGATAACTTCCGTTATGCCTCTCAGCCCTTCTTACAAATCGCCCGACACCCTGCGCCAAAGCCTCCGGAAAGTGTCACGGCTGAGGCAATTGATCACACCATCCTACGTCGATCTTGGGCCAGCATGGTAAATGTGCACGAGGCCAATCAATTGATTCGCCAACTCGGTGGTCAACGACAACTGATCTATCCGGCGCTAGGGGAAGATTACGCCAAGCAACTCCCCACCGAGACGGTGGAAAACCTGCTAACGACACTGGCTGAAGATCAACATCCGCTTATATTATTTGGAATGAATCATGGCGCAGTTCAATCCTTCAGCGGAGTGATCAAACGCCTACTGCGGACAGGACCATGGTTTAACGTGTTAGACCCCGGCTTTAACTTGCACCTGCGTACTGCAGAAATTGGTGAGGTCTGGCGCATTCGCAAGCCATCAGCCGATGGCCTGATCAGCAGCCTTAGCGTTCTGGATAAGGCTGGCCACGAAATCATGGTCATGGCCGATCAGCGCGGACCACAGAATCAGCAGTCATCCGCCTGGACCGATTACTTATCCCGCTATTAGTCTGGATAGGCTGTAAAAACAAGCTCTGTTTGGGTGTGCTGAAGGCTTTGTTAACGTTTAACGTCAAAACCTCGGTGCCTAGACAGAGTGTTTCAAGGGTCTTACATTTGTGTTTGCAGGTAGTTTTGCAAGCCAATTTTGCTGATTAAGCCCAATTGCTTTTCCAGAAAATGTGCGTGATCTTCTTCCGTATCAGATAATTGCTGGCGTAGCATTTCACGCGTCACATAGTCTTGCTCTTCTTCACAGACCTGAATCGCTGCTTTTAGTGCATCACGGACGTGATACTCCAAAGCCAAGTCATTTTCAAACATTTGTGGCACATCCTGGCCAACATTCAAATCATCTTGTTTGCTTAGATCAGGCACGCCTTCTAAGAAGAGAACACGCTTAATAATCGCATCAGCATGGTCATGCTCTTCTACGCGCTCATGCTCATAATGATCAAACAGCTTGGTTAAGCCCCAGTCATCGCACATGCGTGAGTGGATAAAGTATTGATCGCTAGCGGCTAATTCACCGGCCAGTAATGTCTTTAGTGTGTCAACGACACGTTTGTTACCTTTCATTCGTATTCTCCTTATTCGCCCATCATGGATTGCAGGTAGTTCGGCAAGCCTGCGTTCTCAATGGCCCACTGCTGTACTTCCAACCAGTCAATCTGCTCTTCTTCTTCTTCCAGTAACTCTTGTAGTAAGTCACGAGAAACATAGTCCTGAGTTTGTTCGCACTCTGCAATGGCACCACGAATTTCAGCCACCACTTCAGTGGCCAGGCGCATATCGTTTTCGATAATTTCAGGCACATCTTCACCGATGTACAACTTGCCTAAGTCTTGCAGATTGGGCAGTCCTTCTAAAAATAGAATACGTTCGATCAATTCATCCGCCTGCTTCATGGCTTTAATTGAACGCTTGTATTCATGCTTATTCAGACCTTCCAGTCCCCAGTTACCACACATGCGTGCATGCAAAAAATACTGGTTGATTGCCGTGAGCTGACTGCGGAGTACTTTATTCAGCAACGGGTTAATCGTCGGGTTTCCTTTCATGAAAACGCTCCTGTCTTATTTAACGAGGCCCCATGTTACCTTGACACATCGCTATAGGCCATAATAGCGCCATTTTTATAAAACAAAGAAATCAGGACTAAATAGGCCAAATTAAAAACCTAAAGCAGTGTAATTCGAAATTAAGTCAACGCCCCCTCAGAAAAGTATTATGCTTTTGCAGCAGCGTATTAGGCCTCAAGTGGCTATAGTGCTACTGTATTATACCAGATGGGGCGATAGATGCTCTTTGTAAACATTAGAGTATTACTCTCATCGGGTAGTTTAATTCATTGGAGGAAACAGCATGAAACTTAATCGTTTGGTTACCGCGATCGCGGGCAGCTTATTGATTACTGCGACAAGTCTTACACACGCAGAAACAGAATTGGTTATCGCAACACTGAATAACGGCCACATGGTCGAAATGCAAAAACACACAAAAGTGTTCGAAGAAGCCAACCCCGATATCAAAGTTAAATGGGTGACCATGGAAGAGAACGTTCTACGTTCACGTGTCACTACAGATATCGCGACCAAAGGTGGTCAGTTCGATATCATGACTATCGGTATGTACGAGACTCCTATCTGGGGTAAGAAAGGCTGGTTAGCGCCACTAGTAACTAGTGAAGCGTATGACGCCAACGATATTTTCCCTGCTATCCGTAACGGTCTGTCTCACGAAGGCAAGATGTACGCTGCACCGTTCTACGGCGAAAGCTCAATGACTATGTACCGTAAAGACCTGACTGACAAAGCAGGTATTACACTTCCAGCTAAGCCAACTTGGGCTGATATGGAGCAAGCTGTTGCCGCTATGCACAACCCAGACGAAGGTATCTACGGTATCTGTCTGCGTGGTAAAGCAGGCTGGGGCGATAACATGGCTTTCCTGTCTACTCTTGCAAACACCTACGGCGCTCGCTGGTTTGACGAAAACTGGAAGCCACAGCTGGATTCTCCTGAGTGGGAAGCAGCGGTTACATTCTATGTTGACCTGATGAACAAGTACGGTCCTCCAGGATCAGCTTCTAACAGCTTCAACGAGATTCTGGCGCTGATCAACGAAGGTAAGTGTGGTGCATGGATTGATGCAACTATCGCGGCTTCTTTCGTATCTGATCCTAAGCAATCTAAAGTAGCTGACACAATCGCTTACGCACAGGCTCCTGTACAGAAGACTGCACGTGGCGCTAACTGGCTATGGGCTTGGGCTCTAGCAGTACCAGCTTCTTCGGCTAAAGTTCCAGAAGCGACTAAGTTCATTGAGTGGGCAACGTCTAAAGAGTACATCAAGCTGATTGGTGAGACTAACGGTTGGGGTTCTGTACCAACAGGTAGCCGTGCATCGACTTACCAGATTCCTGAGTTCAAAGCGGCTGCTAACTTTGCAGATGCTGAACTAGCAGCAATCTTCAGTGCTAACCCAAATGACAGCACATTCGAAAAGTCACCTTACACTGGTGTTCAGTTCGCAGCCATTCCTGAGTTCCAGGCAATCGGTACCGTTGTTGGTCAGCAAATGGCAGCAGCACTATCCGGCGATAAGACAGTAAAAGAAGCATTAGCAGCAGCACAAGCAGCAGCTGATCGTGAAATGCGTCGCGCTGGCTACTATTGATCCATTCAAGCTTCCAGTCGGAGGCTCGTCCTCTGAGCGTGAAGAACTGATGTGATTAAACTGCTCCCTGTTGCAAACCTCACGGTTTTGGCAGGGAGCATTTATGCATTTCACTCAGCGACCCCCGTTCTGAATATACGCCCGCCCCCCACGACCCAGAAGTCTCTTTAAACTTAAGCAGATGGTACAACGAGATGCGCACACAAGCTCAAGCTAATCGCTTTATCCCACGGCTACTCATGTCCCCGGCAGTGATTACATTGCTAATGTGGATGATTATCCCTCTGGGAATGACTATTTATTTTTCCCTAATCCGCTACAACCTTATGCAGCCCGACCGAACCGGTTTCGTCGGCTGGCAAAACTATGAGTTTTTCGTTACCAATCCGGCCTTTAGTGCCGCGGTACTCAACACCGTCGTATTACTCGGTAGTGTCGTTGCCATTACTGTTATTTTTGGACTAGCCATTGCGCTATTGATCAATGACCCGTTCCCGGGCCAGAGCTTCGTCCGAATCCTGCTTATTTCACCTTTCTTCGTGATGCCGACCGTTAACGCCTTGTTATGGAAGCACATGATGATGAACCCTATATACGGGGTACTGGCTCAAGTCTGGATGTTCTTTGGGCTCGAACCCGTGAATTGGCTACAGGATCTCCCCCTACTCTCCATCATTATCATGGTGAGTTGGCAGTGGCTTCCGTTTGCCTGCCTGATCTTCATCACCTCCCTACAGTCGATGGACCGTGAGCAGCTAGAAGCCTCCAGTCTCGACGGTGCAACCTACCTGCAAAAACTGCGTTATTTGTATGTGCCTCACATGGCACGCTCAATGACCGTTGTGGTCATGATTGAGGTGATCTTCCTGCTCAGTATATTTGCAGAGATCTATACCACCACCGCTGGTGGCCCCGGCACCCAAAGTACCAACTTAGCCTTCTTGATCTTTACTGAAGCCTTGTTGAACTTTGACGTGGGATCAGCATCCGCAGGCGCGTTATTCGCCATTGTTCTCGCCAATATCGTTGCGATTTTCTTAATCCGCATCGTCGGCAAAAACCTGGATTAATGATGATGAGTACCAAAAAACCCGTTAGAACCGGTTTATATAACTGGAATTTGGCCATGATCATCCGGACGGTGGCATCTTACGCTATCGCCCTACTGATCTTTTTCCCGATCTTATTTATGATCGTCACCTCGTTTAAGACCGAGCTACAAGCGATTGCCGTGCCGAGTTTGTGGGTGTTTGAGCCTACGTTAGAAAACTACACCACGGTGCAAGAGCGTAGCGACTACTTTAGCTTTGCCTGGAACTCAGTAATCACCAGTGTTGGCTCGACCATTCTTGGTCTGATGCTAGCGGTGCCTGCTGCTTACAGTATGGCTTTCAGCCCGACCCGCCGCACTAAAGACATTTTGATGTGGATGCTGTCCACTAAGATGATGCCTGCGGTTGGTGCGTTGATTCCAATCTACCTGATCTGTCAGAAGCTGGGACTGTTGGATAATGTCATCGCACTGGTGGTGATATTCACGCTGATGAACTTACCGATCATGGTTTGGATGCTGTACTCCAACTTTAAAGATATTCCGTATGAGATCTTAGAAGCCTCCCGCATGGATGGTGCCGGCCTATGGAGCGAATTCCGCCTCGTACTGCTGCCATTAGCAATGGGTGGTATGGCCTCAACCGGTCTGTTGTGTCTGGTACTGTCATGGAACGAGGCCTTCTGGGTACTCAACCTGACCGCGGCAAATGCCGGAACGTTGGCCTCACTGGTCGCGTCTTACTCCAGTCCGGAAGGCTTATTCTGGTCTAAATTATCAGCAGTATCCGTACTAGCTATCGCCCCGATTGTAATCTTCGGCTGGTTCAGCCAGAAGCAATTAGTTCAGGGTTTAACATTCGGCGCAGTCAAATAAAGGTTTTTTAAAATGGCATTTTTATCATTAAATAAAGTAGATAAGTATTACGGCAAACTGCACGCAATCAAAGGTGTAGACCTGGAGATTGAAGCAGGTGAGTTTGTTGTATTTGTTGGGCCTTCAGGCTGCGGTAAATCCACGCTATTGCGCATGATCGCTGGTTTGGAAGTGATCAATGGCGGTGAGTTGGTACTGGATGGCAAAGACATCACAACCACACCACCATCACAGCGTGACTTGGCGATGGTATTCCAGTCCTACGCTTTGTACCCACACATGACGGTAGAAGACAATATGTCCTTTGCCTTACGTATAGCCAAAGTAGATCCAGCGGTCATCAAGGAAAAAGTTGAGCGCGCTGCGGATAAGTTGGATTTGACTAAGTACCTGAAGCGTACTCCGAAAGAGCTGTCTGGTGGACAACGCCAGCGTGTTGCGATCGGTCGTGCCATTGTGCGTTCACCGAAGGTATTCCTGTTCGATGAGCCTCTGTCTAACTTGGATGCGGCCTTACGTGGCCAAACTCGTGTTGAGATTGCGGCACTTCACCGTGAGTTGGGTGCAACGACCATCTACGTAACACACGATCAGGTTGAGGCAATGACTTTGGCTGACCGCGTTGTGGTACTGAAAGACGGCGTGATCGAGCAAGTTGGTACGCCACTAGAGTTATATGACGCTCCAGCGAACCGCTTTGTGGCTCAGTTTATTGGTATGCCGCAGATGAACCTGCTGCCTGCTAAGTTGATGCCTGGTGCACCGAAAGGCGCTACCGAAGTTGGCGTTCGTCCAGAGCATTTAACACTGTGCCCGATCAACGACAGCCCGCTTAAAGGTAACGTTGAGCTGGTGGAGTCACTGGGTAACGAAACACTGATTCACATCAACTTAGGTCTCGCGACTGAAGCGGCTGTAATCGTGCGTCAATACACGCGTACTGATCTGAAAATTGGTGATGTGGCTGCCTTTACTTGGGACACCGACCACATGCATTACTTTGATGACAAAGGCGAAATCCTGAAGCACGATGCCCAAGGAGAAGCAGCATGACAAACGACGCAAACGGATTGATTCAGTTACATCTGGGTCTCGGTTCGTTTCACCGTGCGCATCAAGCCGTTTACATGCAAAACCTGCATGACAGTGGCGACAAGAGCTGGCATATCGTGGGCGGCAATCTGCGCCCTGATATGCAAAGCACGATGGATGCACTCAAGGCACAAGGCGGCGCTTATACACTGGAAACAGTGAGCCCTGCCGGTGAGCGTAAGTATCAGAAGATTACATCGATCCAATCGATTATCGACTACGATGCTGAGCTGACAGGTTTGATCGAGGTTGCCAGTAATCCGGCAACCCGCATCATCTCTTTTACCGTGACTGAAGCAGGCTATTATCAGGATGAGCATCACCAGCTGGACCCCAGCTATGCTGACCTGAAAACAGACCTGGCCGGTGACACTCGCTGCACGATTTACGGTGCAGTAGCCGCTTTGCTAGCCGCTCGTATGGACAGTAAAGCAGGCCCGGTGACACT
The DNA here is from genome assembly GCF_000419525.1 of Leucothrix mucor DSM 2157. NCBI lineage: Bacteria > Pseudomonadati > Pseudomonadota > Gammaproteobacteria > Thiotrichales > Thiotrichaceae > Leucothrix > Leucothrix mucor. The sequence continues at coordinate 4,390,156 of NZ_ATTE01000001.1, read as the reverse complement.
CCTTAACTGCGATAACTTGCGCAGTAATGGTCATCGCTTCTCACACGGTCTTGAGCAGTTTTTACAACTGCGTGGTGAGACTGAGCTGCTGGAGTGGGTTAAGACAAACACGAGCGCACCAAGCTCCATGGTTGACCGCATTACGCCTCGTCCAACAGCCGATGTTCGCGAGCGTGTATTAGCCGCAACCGGCGTTGACGATGCAGCGGCATTGATGGGTGAAGACTTCATCCAATGGGTCATCGAAGATGAGTTCATTGCTGGTCGCCCTGCTTGGGAAAATGCAGGCGTAGAAATGGTTGAGGATGTGATGCCGTATGAAGAGGCAAAGATCCGGCTGCTAAACGCTACGCACAGCTGTATCGCTTGGGCTGGCACACTGCGCGGTTATTTGTATATCCACGAAGGCACGCAAGATCCGGATATCCGTCAATTGGCTTACGACTATGTAACCGATGATGTGATTCCATGCCTGACGGCGACACAAAACCCGTACCCGCTCGACTTGGCTAAGTACCGCGATGTGGTACTGGATCGCTTTAGTAACCCGAATATTCAGGATACTAATCAGCGTGTGGTCATGGATGGCTATTCCAAAATTCCGGGCTTTATTCTGCCGACTTTGGAAGAAGCACTCAGTGGTGGCCGTAGCGTGGATTCAGTGGCGATGTTACCTGCGTTGTTCCTGGAGTTTTTAAAGCGCCAGCAACGCGGCGAACTGGCATACACCTACCAAGACCAAGCGATGGACCCAGCTAGTGCACAGCGTATTAGTGAAGCTGAAGACACTATTCTGGCGTTTGCTGCTGAGCCACTGTTATTTGGCCAACTGGCTGGTAACGAGGCGCTGACTGAAGCGTTACGTGGTGCAGATAAGCGAGTTCAAGCGTTTATCAAATGAAGTGATTAGTTTGTAGGGCACGGCGGCGTTATTGGTATAATGCTATACTGCGCCGCCGAGTCCCTTACTAATGAAAACAGGTATAGATTACTGCCCTGACATTGGATGTCGATGGTCGTAGTGTCATGCCATAGGAGGAAAAATGGCGACAATTAATCCACACAGCAAAGCATCGCGTGTTCCGGTTATGGAACGCGACTTTCAACGAAAGCCTGACCTTGGGTACGAACCTGAAGGTTCCTTTGGTTATATTCGTTGTCTGGAGCATGGCGCCCCAAACCCTCTGATTCGCTGGCATTATCATGAAGAGTACGAACTTCATTTGATTTGTGCCACTAGCGGCAAAGCCTTTGTTGGTGATTACATTGGCCGCTTTGAGCCGGGCAACCTGGTCCTTACCGGCCCCCGCCTCCCCCATAACTGGATTTCCACTGATATTCCCGAAGCAGGCGTTGGTCTACGTGATCGCGTGCTTCAATTTACCGATGAGCCTTTACGCAAGGCCAGCGAGTGGCTACCTGAGTTGAAAGAAACCCTGCCGCTACTTGAGCGGGCAAAACACGGCATTGAGTTTATTGGTATTAGCGATATTGCCAATGAGAGCATGGAAAAGATCATGAACACCTCCGGACTGGAGCGCTTCGGTGAATTTCTAAAGCTGCTGTCTGTACTCTCTAGCCATCGTGATTTCAATCTGCTGTCGAATGTACAGCTGCAAAGTTTTGATGATGACGCTTCGCTAAAGCAACTCAGCGAGATTGTTGATTACATTACTGAAAACTACGCATCACCTTTCACTATGAGCGAGATTGCCGATCGTATTGGCATGAATGAAAGCCGCTTTTCACGCTACTTCCGACGCGCCACCGGCAATACCTTTACTGACTTTGTGAATCGCATGCGCATTAACCGCGCCTGCCAGCTACTGATGGAAACTGACCAGTATGTCAGCACCATTTGCTATAATGTTGGCTTTAATAATGTGGCTAACTTTAATCGCCGCTTTATGGAAATTAAGGCAATGACGCCAAGTGAATTCCGACGTCAAGGTGAAGCGCGCTACGGTAAAGCGTAAGCGCTATTTTGAAACTTAAGCGTTTAACCGCTAAATTAGTTATTCATCAGTTGTTAGTCAGTTATGCACGGTTTTATCCACAGCGTAACTGACTACTCCAGCTTGTAACCCACCCCATAAATTGAGTGAATTAAATCCTCATCGCCCACTACGGCATTCACCTTTTTACGCAGATTTTTCACATGACTATCCACCGTACGATCGCTGACCACACGGCGATCCGGATAGCTGGCACGCATCAGATTTTCCCGCGAAAACACCCTGCCCGGCTGCGCAATCATAGTTTGCAGCAAGCGAAACTCTACCGGCGTCAACTCCACTCGCTCATCAGCAATCAGGCATAAATAACGCTCTGGCTGCAATGTAATACTGCGATAGCTTAAGCGTGAGGTATCCGCTTCTACCGCAGCCGCTGGCATTTGCACCCGACGTAAAATAGCTTTTACCCGCGCCACCACCTCGCGCGGTAAAAATGGCTTACACACATAATCATCGGCCCCAAACTCCAAGCCCATTAAACGATCAATTTCATCGACCTTAGCGGTGAGCATCATAATCGGCACACTGGAGAACTGGCGCACTTCACGGCAAATCGTCATGCCATCTTTTTCTGGCAGCATTAAATCCAGCAAGACCAGATCGGGTGCGATACGTTGAATGATTTCCACAGCCTGACCACCACTATCAACAACCGTGGTTTCAAAGTCATCATTCTTGAGGTAATCCACCAAAATCTGTGCGATTTTTGCTTCGTCTTCGACAATTACAATGTGTGCTTTGCTCATGCTTGAGTTTCCGCTAGTGGCAATAGAATGCTTATTTTAAGCCCTCCAAGTGAGGATGGCGAGGCGCTAATCGTGCCGCGGTGTGCTTCTACAATATTACGGCAGATGGCCAAGCCCAAACCGGCTCCGGCACTGCGGCGACTGCGCGATAGATCCTGTCGGTACAAAGGCTCAAATAACTGCTCGCACTCCGCTTTGCGGCAACCGGGCGGCGTATCGCAAATGGTGAGTACCGCATTATCGTCTTCACGCTCAAGCGCTAATTGAATGCGACCCGGAGCATCGGTATAGGCCATTGAGTTGCGTATCAAATTTAGCAATAACTGGTTAATACGGTTGGCATCCGCACTGATAATTTGTGAGGAAGCAGACTCAAAGACAAGCTCTAAACCCTGTTCTGCGGCACTGAGGCGACAGCCACCAATGGCCTCATCGATAGAATCACGCAGGTCGATATCTGCAAACTCATAGCGCAGCCCACCAATATCTGAAACGGATAGCTGATACAAGTCATCGGTTAAATGCCGCAACCGTTGAATTTCCTGATCCAGAGACTGTAATTGCTGCTTATCAAAGGGGCGAATACCATCTTTAAGTGCTTCAATTTCACCGGTTAGGATCGCCATTGGCGTGCGCAGTTCATGTGAAATATCGGCAATCCAGCGTCGTCTGGAAGTTTGGTTTTTCTCCAGCATTTTGGTCAAGTGATTGATATCAACCACTAGCTGACCGAATTCATCATGACGGCCTTCAGATGTCAGTGGCTGACTGTAGTCACCTTTTGAAAGCCGGTTAATACCCTGAATCATGCGGCGAACCGGCGATAGCAGCAACTGAGTTAGCCACCATGAAACGGCTGCAGCCAGCAATAAAGAGGCAAGGCCTATAAACCCACTAGTCCAGACTTGCTGGCGGGCAAAGGCCGTTTCGATCGGTGAATTGAAGCGACGTTTCGGCTCGCTTTTCACCGTACCAATCTGCTGACCGTCGACCTCAATCGGCACCACCATTAACTCCTCATCCGCGCCTCTGAAAGTGGGACCGACAACTAGCGAACCATCTAACTCAAACACGGCAGTTGGCGGTGATGGTTTTCCGGCGGGTCGCCCTCTGGGTCGTGACTGACCTTCCAGTTCGAGGGGTGCAAAACCCTCTGGCGGGAGCATTCCTTGTGGCGGCATTCCCTCTAGAGACATCCCTTTTGGCGGTATTCCCTCTGGGCGCATTCCACCTCGTGGCGGCGGTGGTCGTCCAAACGATGGTGATGGCGGCTCTGAAGATGAAGGAAGGCCTGATAACACGGGAGATTCGGGATCATCAAAGTCGAAGGGAATATTATTGGTCAGATTTTGTAGCTGGCGCTTATCAATGCCATCCCACTGCTTATTATTATTGATGTACAGCTGGGCAATATCCTCACTCGCCTGCGCGAGCCGGGTTTGCTCCAGAGCGTTCACATAGTCACGAAAGCCATGCTCGAAACTCCAACGGGCCAACCCCAGTGTGGCAACAAGTACCACCAAGGTTAGCCCCAGGAATGCCAGCATCAATTTGTGAGATATCGATAAACGTATTTTACTCAAACTTACTGTCCCTTGATGCGACGATTGCAGTCTTACTGCGCAATCTTATTCGCCTTGTTTTGGTGGGCGTCCGCCGCTTTTAGGATCGTGACCTTCTGGTAAACATGCCATTTGGTCATCAGGTGTTTCGATACACTGACCGCTTACTTCGTCGCCACGAGGTGTCGTCATTGTACATGAAGCCGCGACTGCTTTACCTGAACACGCTTCCACTGCTTCCTTTGGTGGGCCGCCTGGTCCTGGGCGTTGAGCAGATGCCATGCCAGCCAGCGTTAAAAGAACAGTACCTAAAATTAATTTGTTAGCGGTTTTCATATGAGCGATTCCTGCGTTGTTATTATGAGGCTGTTATTAAAACCCTAAAATGTGCAGGAATGATGGAGTGAGGATGTAAAAAGCGTGGACGTCTGACAAGCGTAATGCAAAAAACCGCCGGGCAGACTCTGCACCAGCGGTTTTGTATGTGTGTAGCAATCAGGCTTTTAGTTGCGCATCCCGAAGCAATGATGCCATGCGGTAAAAACCGTGGATCATTTTTGAGAATGGCGTGAGTAGGAAGAAGGCTAATACCGAGGCCAAATGGATCGCCAGCAAAGTAGGCATTGCGCCAGTTGAACCGAAGATATACAGAGCCAAGCCGGTCGTGCTAACAAAGAATAACAGCAGCACAAAGCCCATTTCACCACCCCAGACATGGGCATCACCCAAGTTTCTATCCGCTTTTAGCTTTAAGCGCGCCATGCTCAAAGTACCCAAGCTCAGCATGACACCACCAGTAATTCCAAACAGCTTTGGCAATGAGAACAGCGGATATGGTGCTGGCATATTAAAGAAATAATGCATCAACGTGGCAATACTGGTTGAGGCAAAGCACAACAGGAAGCCATACATAATGGCCTGATGCGACCAGCGACGCGCATTACTAAAGCGGTCTTCATCCTCAAAGTTACAGCCTTCGCCATGCCCGCCAGATAAGTCTTTAAGCTTGGCGACTGAGCCGAGTGCCGTTGCAAAGTGTGATAACTTCAGGCGCTGCCCACCAATCTTTTTCCAGTAGCGATGCAGGCTGATGGCAATACTGATTAGCGGGAAGAAAAACGCCGGAATAAATACTGCGATCATGGCGTTATGCGGCAATACACCATAAAAGCCTTCGCCTGTACCATCACCCGCTGCCAGCTGAAACATAAACAGAATAAATGCCAAACCTGCAATCACAGCCAGTGACATCATCGCGCCGCTTTTGTGAAAGGTTTTGGCGGCAATCGCTGGCACTGCATTTTCCTGCCAGCTTTCCTGACGGACTTCGGCGAGTACTTTAGGGATGTTGATTTTAAACTCATGTGGCTCGGTGTATTGGCAAGCGTAGTAGCAGCCACGGCAGTTATGACAGAGATTCGCGAGTTGAGTAATATCGCCATCAGCAAATTGACGCTCGCGGCTAATCGCCGGAAATACCGAGCAAAAACTCTCGCAATAGCGGCAAGCATTACAAATGTCGACCTGACGCTTAGCTTCTTCGATAAGATTATTGATTTGCATACTGTGCTGCCTCTTTTCCTGCGATACGACCGAAAACGGTACCAATTGTCATACCAAAACCGGCTAAATAGCCCTGACCTAAAATCGAACCCGCCATTACTTCACCGGCGGCCCATAGATTTTCAACAGCGCCTTCCGGCCCTTGAACCTGCGCGGTTTTATCCACTTTTAAACCCAGATACGTAAACGTTACGCCGGTTCGCAGGCTGTAGCCGTAAAATGGCGCTTCGGTAATTGGTCGCGCCCAGTTGGTTTTAGGTGGCGTCAGGTTATTCGTGCTTAAGCCATCTAGCTCCGTGGGGTGAAAATCCCCTTCAGTGCAGGCTGCATTAAACTCATCAACCGTTTTTTGCAACGCATCCGCGGGTAGCCCCATTTTCTCAGCTAACTCAGGAATGCTATCGGCTTTAATCGGAGGGAATACCGAGGGCATAAACAAATTCAGCGACTTGGCATCAATGACCACATAACCAATTTGATCCGGCTGCGCGGCCACTAAGCGCCCCCAGATGGCATAACGCTTGGGCCAAACATCTTCACCTTCATCATAAAAGCGCTGTGCGTGCTTGTTCACGACGATGGAAAATGGCACGCAATCCAAACGCGTCACGATGCCGCCATCAAATTTTGGCGCACGGCCATCAATGGCCACCGCATGGCATTGCGTTGGATCGCCGACCGACTGAATCCCCTGATCCAACAAATCCTTTAATACGACGCCACGGTTATAAGGTGTGCCGCGAATCAGGAAATTTTTAGCCGCTGGCCCCCATGCTTCGGCCAACCAATCCGTATCTGCCTGAAAGCCGCCAGATGCCGCAATCACGGCTTTTGGGTTTAGCGTGTGCTTCTCGCCTTCATAGGTGAACTCAACTGCCGTAACACGCTTACCTTCCAAGCTTAAATGCGTGACTTGTGCTTCATATAAAACCTCAACACCTAAGCCAATCGCGGTGCGGTAATAGGCATTGATCAGCGCCTTGCCACCGCCACTAAAAAAGGCATTGGTGCGCGCCAACGATAGCGTTCCAGAAAGTGATGGTTGAAAGTGCACTCCATGCGCTTCCATCCAAGGTAGGCATTCTTCAGAAGCATTAATGGCCATTTGCGCCAACTCAGGATCAGTCTTGCCCTTGGTCACTTTTAATAAATCTTCGTAGTATTCTTCCGGCTGATAATCATCAACCAACACCGACATCGGCTTTTTGTGCATACAACGAAAGTTGCGGGTATGGCGTGAATTACCACCACGATAGGCTTTCGGTGCGCCTTCCAGTATCAGTACCTTAGCACCGGCTTCAGCCGCGGTAATGGCTGCGCAAAGCGCCGCGTTTCCACCACCGAGAATGACGATATCTGACTGTTTAACCGATTGTTTCATAAGCATCACTTCGCAAGAGAGTCGATCAGGCATTGGCCTGTTTTGAGATGCGTCCACTGTAGCGAGTTATGATTTATTTGTTAAATGCCGAATTTCTAACTATTATTGCAGTATGCGCATAAATTTCGATTTCACCGACCTATCCACCTTTCTGGCCGTGGCTGAATTAGGCTCTTTTCAGCGGGCTGCCGAGTCGCTGCACCTTTCACAATCTGCCGTGACCCGACGCATTCAAAAGCTGGAAGAAAGTTTGGGGGTAACCTTATTTGAGCGCACTACCCGCTCACTCAAATTAACGCTGGCAGCACGGCTGTTTCGTGATCGCGCCAAAGCCATTTTAGATAATGCCGAAGAAGCCATTTATGCCGTGAGCGATGAGCAGTCGCAGCTGCAACATCATCGCAATACCATTATTACAATTGCCACTATTCAAACTGCAACCCATGCCATGTTGCCGCAGCTGATCAAGCAGTTTAGGGAAGCAGGTTTCACTTCACGCATTCGAATAATGGATTTATTTGCTAATGACGTGGTGGATGCAGTCGCCGAGGGCGAGGCTGATTTTGGGATTAGTTTTATGGGTGCGCAGGAGCCGGGGCTGGAGTTTCAGCACTTGCTGGATGATCACTTTGTGCTAGCCATGCATCCGGATAACCCGCTCAGCCAACAAACTGAAATCAGCTGGGCTGATCTACATGATCAGGCAATTGCCATTCCCTGGAAAGGTACTGGCAACCGCATGCTGATTGATAATGCCTTATCGCAAAGTGAGGTGGCGCTGGAGTGGACTTATCAGGTTCGGCATTCAGCGACTTTATTAGGATTGGCCGAGTCAGCGGTAGGTGTTTCGATACTGCCTTCCTCTGCTATTCCGCGCCAAATACCAGAGCGGGTCATTGCAAAGCCACTAGTGGGCCCAGCGGTAACGCGTGTTATCGGTAGCGTGCGGCGCTCAGGTCATACCCTGACCACCGCTGCGGAGTCATTTTATAATTTACTAAATCAGTGGCAATGATGGTTTATTAGCGGCGCGTCATTACGACCTCGATACAAGACCGCAATGATGCTAACTGCTAACTGCTAACTGCTAACTGCTAACTGCTAACACTACTTTAGTTAGCCAAATTCTCCGGCTTACCTTCGGCAAACTTCACCACATTATCAAAAGCAATACTAAAATACAGCTGGTAACCACCCTGCTCTACATAACCCAAATGTGGCGTCGCCAATACATTCGGCAAACCCAATAATGGCTCGTTAGATAAATAAGCCGGTTCATTTTCAAATACATCCAGTGCAGCAAAGCCCGGTCTCTTTGCTTCTAGCGCCGCTAGCAATGCGCCCGACTCAATCAGCTCTGCTCGGCTGGTATTCACGATTAAGGCATCACGCTTCATTTGGGCAAGGTCATCCGCAGTGACACAAGCTCGGGTAGCATCATTTAAGCGCAGGTGTAGCGATAGCACATCCGAGTTTGCAAAGAATGCCTGCTTAGATTCTGCCGCCTGAAAGCCATCACTCATCGCTTTCTCGCGAGAAGGCTCACGCCCCCAAACCAGTATATTCATGCCAAAGGCTTTGCCGTATTGCGCAATGCGCTGACCAATCTTGCCATAGCCCCAGATACCCAGCGTCAGCCCATTTAGCGCGCGTCCCAAACCCAATGGGCCGGAATGCTGCCAGCGGTTTTGCTGGAAGTTTTCTGCATAAGGAACAATGTGTCGGCTGGATGCCATGATTAAGGCCCAGCACAATTCGGCGGGTGCGACCGGTGAGCCGCGGCCTTCGGCGACGGATACGCCGTGTGCGGTACAGGCGTCTAAATCAAGATGATTACTGATTTTACCGGTCTGGCTGATCAGTTTGAGATTAGGTAATTGGGCCAACAGCGCGTTATCAATAATGGTACGTTCGCGAATAAGCGCTAAGGCTTCAAAGGGCTTCAGGCGCTCAACCAATTCATCTTGCGATTGAGGTGGCGTGGTGAACACCGTCACTTCGTGATCGGCCAACTCACTGAAACACTCCAGCTTGCGAACCACATCCTGATAATCATCCAATACTGCAACTTTCATACGCCCTCCATACCAAAATTAAGTTGTTAATTTTTAACATTAATCCGCGCAGCTAGCCATCAGGGGTTTAGAGTATGAGGATTTTACGGCGGGATTTTAAAAAGCCCCCGGTAGAACGCCATAGAGCGCCTACCAGGGTTAAAACATTATTCCCAAACAGCTGCGGGAATCATAATCTCACCACGCATCAGCAAACGCGCAGTACGCAAAATGCCAGCACTGTTGAGTTCAAACACACCCTCAGTAACGGAGTAATCAGCGATTACGTCCATCTGGCCCATCGGGTGCTCAATCACTACATGGCCTGGGTTTTCAGCATTTAACGATTCAAGCCCTTCAGCCACAGTACCCGGTGCCAAGGTGCAACTGGCAATACAGATACCGCCCGTCACTGCCATGGATGGATGACAACTCCACGGCATAAAGTAACGTGCTGCAATATTGCCACCATTAGCCGGGCTGGCCACTATGGCCATTTTAGGCACGACTTTTTCAGTCACATCGCCAAGCCCCATGCGCTGTCCAGCTTCGATGCGCATAGCTTCCATCCGCGCAGTGAGCTCAGTCATGGCATCAATTTCAGCGGCTGTTTCATGACCACTTAAACCAAGGTCTTGTGCTCGCACAATCATCATGGGTACGGCCACATCAATCAAAGTGACATCCACCTCATTGATCTGCTCTTTGGCGTTACCGGTTGGGAATAAGGCACCCGTTTTAGAACCAACCACACCCATAAACTTCAGCAGAATCGGTGCTGCTGTTCCCGGCACGCCATCAATACGAGCCGTACCGGAGTATTCCACAGAAGGCACTGGCAGCTTTGGTGTTTGCACAATGGCTTCGACCAAGGCACCGGTATTCACCGAGCGAATTTTAACCTCAGTGACACCGGGCTTTGCTGTCACCATGCCCATACTGATAGCGGCTGGCCCCACACCTGCCAGCATATTGCCACAGGTGGGAGAAAAATCGACGCGTTGCTCAACCACATTCACTTGCGCGAAAAAGTAGTCAACATCGGCCCATTCATCTTGCGAAGGTGACACCATCACCACCTTCGTGGTGACCGCTGCACCACCACCGATGCCGTCAATATTTAAGGCATGACCGGAGCCAACAGCGGCAATTAACACCTTCGCCAATTGATCAAGGTCTTCCGGCAAATGATGGCGGTTGAAATACGGCCCTTTAGAGGTACCGCCACGCATCAATAAACAAGGAATTGCGACTTGTGCAGACATAGTTATATTCCTCGTAACGGCCAAGGTAACTCAACCATTTCCTGCAATAAGCCAGGTGGGAAGTCACGGTTTAGCATGTAAGCGACAAAGATCAGGAAGCCAACACCACATACGGTTAGTGTCATGGTACGCATCCAGGTAGCTCCGCCACGGATTCTCAGGAAGCTAATGAAGAACAAAGTAATCGCAATAATGAATCCGAACAGCGCGGTTAAACCGAGCAGTGACAGGAACCATGCCAGTGTCTTCCACAAGCCATGCGGCGCTTCCGCTTCTTCACCACCCACCTCAACATCAAAGAACAGATTGTTAGTGGCAGGACTGCGGCGCATTTTGATCAGTAGTAAGCCCATTGCAAAGATCGCAAGGCAGGCAACCGTCAAAGGGAACACCTTATCAATCGTGACGCTCACCATCATTGAATCAACCAATGAGGCAATCAGGAATACGGAGATAAATGCAGCAAACCAAACAGCCGGCTTCTTATTCCACTCATGGTGAGTTTCTGGTGGGCGGATCGCTTTAGACTGACGCGCTCCCAACCAAACAGATGCCACCGTAATCACGGCTAAAACAAGTACAATCGGCGAGAAAATATATTCAAGACCATCGCCCATTTCACGACTAAATTTAGAGCTCGCAATCTGGAACGCCTGATAGGTATACACCTCTGCCTGACTCGCGAGTACAAAACCAATCAAGAAAGCAGGACGTGGCCAATCAAAGCGGCGCATGAAGATACCCAGTAAACCGATCGCGACCAATGCCACCAAATCCCAAAGGGTTTGACGAGACTGGAACGCCGCGAAGGTAATCATCATGAATAAGAACGGAACCAGTAACGGGAAGCGAATCGTCGTTAATTTGGCGATTCCGCCGGACATTAACAAACACAAACCGGCACCAAATACATTGGCTAGCGCAAGAGACCAAACAACCGTATAGGTAATTGGTAGGTCATTCGTCACCATTTGCGGGCCAGCATCGTAACCCAGCAGGATCATACCGCCGATAAATACAGCCATAGAGCCAGAACCCGGAATACCAAATAGCAAGGTTGGGACTAATCCACCCCCTTCTTTGGCATTATTTGAGCTTTCAGGTCCGATAACACCGCGAATATCACCTTTACCAAACTGTGATTTATCCTTCGCCGTTTGCATCGTATGACCGTATGCAATCCAGTCAACCACCGAGCCACCCAGCCCTGGTACCACCCCGACAATCACGCCGATGGTAGAACAACGAATGGAGAGCCAGCGATTGCGCCACCAGTCTTTCATGCCTTCAGTCCAGCCGGCACCCAATGTGGCATCTTTAGAGATCGCACGATCTTGACGCAGCAGAGAAACAATCTCAGGGATCGCAAAAATACCCAGACCGATAATGACCAACTGCAGGCCATCCATCATGTACCAGCTACCGAAATCCAAGCGCGAAGAGCCTTGAGCTGGCGCTTCACCAATGGTACCAACCAGCACACCCAAACAAGTGGCGACGATACCTTTTAACAAGCTGCTACCCGCCAATACACCGACCATCGAGAAGCCGAGCAAAGTCAGCATCAACAGCTCTGGCAAACCAAAGGCCAACACAATAGGACGAGCGATTACGACAAAGAAGGTCAGTACAAAGGCACCGAACAAACCACCAAATAAGGATGAGGTAAAGGCTGCGGCTAATGCGCGGGCTGCTTCACCTTTTTTGGCCAGTGGAAAGCCATCCAGAACGGTTGCCTGAGAGGCCGACGACCCCGGTATCCCCATGAGTACGGAGGCAAAGGTATCGGAGGTGGGAATGACCGCCACCAAACCAACCATCATCGCCAAGCCAGAAACCGGCTCCATACCGTAAATAAAAGGAAGTACTAAACTCAGACCGGCGATGCCGCCAAGCCCCGGAAATACTCCAACTGATAAACCCAGTAATACGCCAACCATCAGCCAGCCGATCTGCTCAAATGTGAAAATGAGCGCGAACGCCTCCGACAGGGCTGGCAATGCAGTCCCTAAAATATCCATGTGATTTTACCTGAGAAGCAGGATTCAGAATGCAGCGGCCGAGATAGCCGCTGCAGATTAACAAGGCATCGTTAGCTTATAACTTGATGCCGTAACGCTCTTTCAACCAAGACTTAATCCATGCCTTAGTTTCAGGGGTCACTTCAGTCCCCTGTTTTTTGAACTCTCTGGCATCATCGCCAGTGGCTTGCTCATATACGCCTAGCAATTGCTCAGACTTCTTTCTGAAGTCAGGCTGGCCGATAACGGCTTTAAACGCAGCCGCATAAGCATCAACGATTTCCTGGTCGGTATCTTTTGGCAGGAAAACCATCTTTTGAGCAGGGAAACCCGCTACGAAAAATGCTTTCCATGCATCCCAAGCTTCACCAGATGGCTCTTCACCTTTGATCTGCGTATACACTTCTTTGAAGGTTGGAACATCAGGGAATGTAGGATCACGAACGATCTCGCCTTTCACATTCAATGCGCCCCAAGTCATGATTGGGAAGGCTTTGCCCTCTTCAACCAATGGGCTCACTTTTGATAAGAAAGCACTGGAGGTTTGATAATCGATATTCGCTTCACCACGCTCAAACATCAGACGACCATCGCCACGGCCTTTGATACCAAACACAGGATCAACCTTCATGCCCAACATAGACCATGCCAGCAGCGGAATCAGATCAAGACGGGTCGCGCCCTGAGAACCGAAGATAAAGTTAGTATCTAAAATGGACTTAGGGTCTTTTTCCCACTTTGCCGCCAGATCAGCTGGCAGATACGCAACACCACCCGTTGAAGAAGCCAACACCACTTTCCAGTCTGCGTAGTCAAACTTCACACGTCGATCGTCTAACAGGTATGGGAATTGAGTAGAACCGGAGGTTCCAAGAATGGTTAGACCATCATTTTTTGCACGGGATGCAAACCAGTTTGCGCCTTTAGTAGAGCCGGCACCTGGCATATTCTTAACAACAACCGTTGGCTTACCTGGCAGTTGCTCAGCCAGTAATGGGGCATAGAAGCGCGCCCATTTATCAGATCCGCCGCCTTCAGAGAACGGAATAACGAAGTCGATAATTTTGCCTTCAAAGTTAACTTCCGCCATTGATACGGAGACGCTGCCCAGAGCCATTGCACCTAACACAGCTTTCAATAAGGTACGACGAACAAAATTCACTTGTTTCATAATTTCCTCCTCAGGAATAATAACTACAGCCAAATAAACTCATTTTGCGGTTTGCTTATCCGACTTATGTGTTACATGATATCTAGCGAAGCTGTCAGAAAGCTGTTGGGAGAAAATTTTCTTGAGAATCGTATTAATCGAAGACAATGTGATGCTTGCCTCAGGTATTCGTAAAGCCTTGCAGGATGATGGCCATTCGATAGAAATGTTTACTGATGGTGCAGCAGCAGACCGCTATCTTGAGTTTGAAGGGGCTGATATTGCCATTATCGATATTAACCTACCCGGAATGGATGGCATCACCCTCACCCGCAGGCTGCGCCAACGTAAGCAAACCTTTCCCGTTATTATGCTGACCGCCAACAGCGAAACGCCGGATCGCGTTAAAGGATTGGATGCCGGTGCCGACGATTACCTAATCAAACCCTTCGCAATGGCCGAGCTGGAAGCGCGAATTCGTGCCTTATCAAGACGCCGACCAGAACTCGCGCCAGATCACGAAACCATTGGAAAACTCACCTTAAGCCGCCGCGCCAGACGCCTGTTTTATAGCGATACTCAGGAAGAGATTGATTTATCGCGTCGTGAGTTAGTGCTGTTTGAAACCCTATTAGAGCGACAAGGCCAGTTTATTTCCAAATCATCGCTAGCCGATACGCTCTACGGAGTGGGCGCAGATGTGGAAATGAATGCGGTCGAGCTACAGGTTTCCCGTTTACGCCGACATTTAAAAGGCTGCGGTATTGCGATTCGTACTGCACGTGGCATTGGCTACATGTTGGAAGCGGAAACAACTGCGTGAAACTCAGCACCCCGTCACTACGGACACGACTACTCAAAGTCATCATTATTCCTCTGATGATATTTGTACTGATTCTGACCGCGATCCGTTATTACGAAGCGCAGGAAACCGCTAAGGCCATTTACGATAAAGCGCTCAACTCGATCGCTCATGTGATTGTCAGAGACGTGCTATTAAGTGAAGGTGACCTACTAACCGAGCGCTTACTGGAAACCCTCACCGAAGTACTGGGTGATCAAATTTTTTATCATGTTAATAGTGAGAACGGCCAGCTCAATACCGGCTACAGCAATCCACCCAGACCGAAATCTGACAGCTTTAAAATCACCAACGAACCATTTTTCTATAACCAGACCTATAATGGCGACCCTGTGCGAGCGGTCACTTTTCGGGAATTTATCTCCACCACGCCCTATGAGGGTTGGGTGAGAGTGAGTGTGTGGCAAACCATTGAGCAACGTCGCTATCTGGGCTTATCGCTCGCCGCTTATGCGCTTACCTTGCTGACCCTACTGACTATTGCGACCGCTCTGGTGGTTTGGTTTGGCGTTAAATATGGATTGAAACCACTGACCGATTTGGAGGAAGCCATTAACAAGCGCTCTCCACAAGACATTAGTGATATCCAGCGCGCGGTGCCAAAAGAAGTCTTCAGTTTGGTGCAGTCCATGAATGGACTGTTTAGTCGCCTACGTAATTCCTTTGCTGAAAAAGATGCTTTTATCGCTAATGCCGCTCACCAACTACGCAACCCAATTGCAGGCATTCTTAGCCAAGCTGAAGCCGCTGAGAAAGTACGCGACCCGGAAGCCTTGCATGAGCGCGTGGTCGACGTGGCCAATGCGGTTAGGCATACCGCCCGCCTGACTCACCAACTATTATCCGTACAGCGCATTTCAGGTGGCTCCCCACAAAGCGGATTTGAATCATTTGATGTCGTTGAATGCAGCCGTGAAGTATTAGCACAATTTGCCCGCAAAAGTTATGACGCAGGCATTGCCATTGAGATGACCGGCGAGGAAGGGCCTGTCCTCGTCAAAGGCAATCCAATCCTGTTTGGTGAGGTATTGGAAAACCTGCTGGATAATGCACTGCGATACGGCAGTGCCAATGGTGGACCTATTACCACCCACATCAAACGAGGCAGAACCACGGTGACGATTAAAGTCAGAGACCGGGGTGCGGGAATTCCGGAGTCGTTTATGCCACATATTTTCGAGCGCTTTACGCGAGCTCAGCAAGACACTAGCGATGGTTGTGGCTTAGGGCTGGCAATTGCTCAGTCGATCATCAATAATCATCAGGGACAACTCACCATACAATCAGATACCATCGGCACCTGCGTGACAATTACGCTGCCACTAAACGATATGAGTAACGTGACAGAATCCTGACAGCTTACAGGGCTACTCTGCTGAAATGACAAACACTCTATTACGTCTGGGCCTCACCTTGGCCGTCGCGATGCTTTGCGGATGGTTGCTAACCAAGCTCCATATACCCGCCCCTTATTTACTTGGCAGCCTGCTGGGCGTCTGGGCCTTTGGAAAACTGGCTCGCGGCCCGATACCCAAACCTCAGGTGCCGCGCTGGTTTCATATCACCGTCGTATTGGGCTTAAGTGTTTTAATCGGTGCCACCTTTAACCCCGACATCATTCACAATGCCAGCGTTTGGACGACTAGCGTACTGGCGATGCTGTTGGCCACCGTGTTAGCGACCTCCGGCGGTTATCTGTACTTACGCAAACTGCGTGGCTACGATCCCATGCTGTCCTTGCTGTGCAGCCTACCCGGTGGACAAGCCGAAGTGATTGCCATAAGCCGCGACTTGGTGGAAAAAGATTATTTCGTGGTGTTTTGTCACTTATTAAGAGTGGTCAGTGTGTTCTGCTTGGTGCCCTTGGTATTGGCGATCAGCCAAGGCAGCGAAGGTGTGGCTAACTCTTATGTAGCTACCAATCAAATCCCCAGTATTTTCGAGCTGCCGCCGCTAACCTTGATTGAGTTTTTCGGCTTGGCGCTAGGCGGCTACTACATTGGCAAATGGATTCGCCTGCCTCTCCCTCATCTACTTGGCCCTTTGCTATTGAGTGCAATCGGACACATTAGCGGGCTAATCGAAATCCCCAGAATTCTGGAGTTTGTGATTCTGGCTCAAGTCACGATTGGTGGCGCAGTTGGGGCTAGGCTATCTGAGGTTAGCTTTCGGGAGCTATCTTCCTACTTCTTCGATGCGCTGTTTACGGCCTTTCTGATCATTGCCATTTATGGGGCATGTGCCTTTGGCTTGGCGCACTTTGCCGGTATCGACAGTATCAAAATGCTACTGGCCTTTATTCCCGGTGGTTTGTATGAGGTCACCTTACTGGCCTTAGTGTTTGGTTTTGATGTGGCGTTTGTCGGCTTTCATCACACCATTAGAATCATTCTGATCTTTCTGGCACTGCCGGTATTAGTGAAGTTCACGCAACGCAGCAAGGCGAATAAGAAAATGAGTTAAATACTTACCAGTAGTTAATCTTTGATTCATTAGCCGCTTGCTAGGCTGGCCCGATAATTACTAAAAGAATGTGCCCTTCTTAATGATGCAAGCCACGCTTAAACTTGACGATATCTACTCGGCACTTCAGGAAATTACGCCTGTGATGGTGGTCGGCATTGATTTAAAGTCGGGCAAACTCAACTACCAAAACACACGCTTCATTGAGAATCTGGTTGCCAACCCAGACATGCTTGAGGATGCGACCATCTATGACTTTGTCGATGACGAAAGCTATATCCCACTCGCTCAGCTATTAAGCGCAAGCCAGCACACGCCTACTCAAGAGGCGCAAATTGGGTTTATCGATAAACACCAGCACGCATTTCAAACGCAGCTTTACAGCTATATCAACCCCGATAATGCACAGCAGCTCTTATTATTTTTAGAAGATACCCGCGAGCAACACGTGCGGGATAATAATCTGGAAGTATTCCAGACAATATTCTCTTCGACCAGTGAATGGATTGCCCTGCTCGATCGTGACCTTAAGTACCGCATGATCAATCAAGCCTTTTTGCAAGGCCTGAGAATTCACGAGTCTGAGATTTTGCATCGCCCTGTGCAGGAAGTTCACCCTCAGCATGCCGAGAGTATGATCCCGCTGATTCAACAAGTGCTGGATGAGGGTAAAGTCACTCGACAGCAATTGCTCTGTAACCGCAAAGTAGGCTATTCAATTTTTCTGGAGTGCACTTACTCACCTTATTACGATGAAAACGGCAAAATTGATGGTGTCGTTATCGGCGCACGAAACATCACTGAGCAAGTCACGGCAGAGCAGAAAATGGCGTCGTCGCACAATCACTACAAGATGCTATTTCAATATTCGCCGGATATGTTGGCTTCCGTCAATTTAGACAGCGGCGACATTATTGAAAGCAACGCCATGTTCGCCCGCGTGCTTGGCTATCGTGCCGATGAGGTGTGCGGCAGCTCAATCTTCCGCTACCACGCAGGCCCTTGTAAGGAGACGCTGGCAGAGGCCATTGCTCTACTCAGCGAGCAGGACTCAATCTCCGATCTGGAGCTTTGCTTGTGCCATAAGAGTGGCGCGTTAATCTCCTCAAGCTTAAGAACCACACCGATGGTGGACCTGAAGCGCAATATCGCAATCTTTGTATGGCGCGATACCCGCAAACAAAAACAACTCGCCCATGACGCCTCTCACGACCAATTAACCAAGCTATTAAATCGTGCCGGCTTTATGGAGCAATATGAAAAAGGATTCCGTCAGGCGGATACCCGCATTCTCTGCTACTTTGATGTCGATAACTTTAAAACGCTGAATGATACCTATGGCCACCTGCTTGGTGATAACTTCTTAATCGAGCTGGCAGCACTCATGAGTCAGCACTTGTCTGCTTATGTGGTCGGTCGACTCGGTGGCGATGAGTTTGTCGCTATGCTGCACCAACACTCCATTGAAGAAAGCCATGACATCATGCAAGCGCTCAGCGATGCCATTCAGAACTGCGTGGATGCCAACCAGCAATACAGCGATAGCGGTTTAGGCGTGAGTATTGGGATAACACCCTACAGCCAGAATGAGTCGCGTCGGGTGGTGTTACAGCGTGCCGACAATGCCTGCTATGAATCCAAACGCCATGGTAAACACCAAATCACCATTTACGAAGTACAGGGGCCAGCCTAATGCGCGCACTCCCCCAAACTATTCAGGCGATTTCGCCGGTCATGACGATCTGTATTGATAGCAGCACGGGCCTGATTAGCTACCATAATCCACGGTTTCTGAAGCGCACCGGTTATGCCTCCGATCAGGTATTAAACCGCAGCATCTTCCAATTCATGCATGAATGTACCTTTATCCAACTGGCCAAAGCGCTCAAAGATATTAAGTACAACAGCTCCCTAACATTGAAAGTCGGGCTTAAAGACATCAATAACCAGCGAATTGATTGCCAACTGCAGATCAGCCGCCGTTCTGAAGATGATTTTCTGATCTACCTGTTTTTTATCGACAACCAAAAGCAGCTGCAAAAAGACAATGAGCTTGGGGTTTACCAACGCATTATCTCCTCATCACAGGAAATGATGTCTTTGGTGGATAGGCAATATCGTTATGTGATCGTCAATAACTCGTATCTGAGACATTTTCAGCTCAAAGAACAAGATATCATTGGCAAAACCGTTTGGGAGATACAGGGCGACAAAGCCCCTCGCATTGTCCAAAAGCTGGATGAAACCTTCAAGTCCGGAGAAAAAAATCGCTTTCAGACTAAGATTTATAATCCGGGAACGCAGTCTGCGATGCACATGGACTGCTTGTACGTGCCCTACTACAACAAATCAGATGAGATCACCGGCATCGTGGTTAGCGCGCACGATATCTCGGATGCCAAGCGCACGGAAGATGCCATTAGCTCGTCCAACTCCTATTATAAGGCGCTGTTTCAATACTCGCCTGATTTGCTGGCGTCTGTCAGTCTCGAAACCGGCCGTATTCTGGAAGCCAACCAAACACTGGAAAGTGCGCTGGATTATGATGAAGGCGAGCTCACCGGACAGCACTTGTTTAAGTTTCATGGCAAGGCACACAAAAAAGTGTTGGCCGAAGCCATTGTTGAGCTATCCAATAATCACCCGATTCACAGCTTAGCCGTTTCTTTAATTGCTAAAGATGGCAGCACAATCTCAGCTGATTTGAAAACCACACCGGTGATTGATGACCACAAGCGCATTGCCATTTTCGTCTGGCGCGACACGCGTTATCAAGAGAAGCTCGCCTATAAAGCTGCGCATGATCCGCTGACTCATTTGCTGAATCGCTCAGGCTTTATGCCGCTACTGGAAAAGCCCTTTGGCATATCTGAGAAACGCGTGCTGTGTTTTCTGGATATTGATAACTTTAAGAAGCTGAATGACAGCTGCGGGCATTTATCGGGTGATCAGTTCCTGATTGATATCGCCGACCTGCTGCGCCATAACATCAGTGATAACGATGAGCTATGCCGCTTGGGTGGGGATGAATTCCTGCTGTTAATTCGCAATCAGACCTTAGAGCAAGCCAATAAGCTAATGCGGGTTATCCTGCTAAAGATTAATGGACTGATTAAAGGCTCTCGTAAATACCTCAAGGCAGAGCTTGGCGTGAGTATCGGAGTTACGACCTTCAATACTAATGAAAGTAGCCGCACCGTACTCACTCGTGCGGATAAAGCCTGCTACGAGTCCAAGCGTAATGGTAAGAACCAGGTCTCAATGTTAAAAGAGCCGGTGACTAGCTAAATCCCACCCTTTAAAACCGCTGTAGCCGCTTGGTTTTAGCATCGACCTCATAAAACGGCACACCAGAACTGTGAGTACTGGTACCAAACACCTGAACCACATCAATCCCATGCTTACGCTGTTCCTGATCTAAGCGCTTCTCTACATGGTTATGCCCAAATAGTAAAATATCTACCTTATTGGCTATCATGCTGTGCAGGCGATTACGGTCGTGTAACTGCATTGCCCGAAAGCGAAAGCTAAACTGAAAGGGGTGATGGTGCATATAGAGAATGATAGTGGCGCTCGGCGACTTTTGGCGAACCTGCTTAATCGCAGCATCCAACTCAGTTAACTGTGAGGCGCCTAGCCAACCGGCAGCGGTAAAGCTTTGCCATAACCTAGCGTACCAACTCAGACTAAATACGCCCTGCATGGTATCCAGTCCTATAAAGTAGTAATCATCAAAGCGATTCACCAGTGGGTAATTCCACTGACCGTTATGAACATTCTGAGCGCCGGGATGCGAGTCAGATTTGCGGGTTGTGAGCTTCAGGGCAAACTCGTTATACAGCTTACGGGAGTTGTAATCATCCGATAACCCTGTCTTGCCATAGTCATGATTCCCGGGACACATCAATATAGGGAAGCCTGCATTGTGCAGTCGAAACAGAACCTTCTCCGCCAGCTGATATTGATACTGCTG
Organism: Leucothrix mucor DSM 2157; assembly: GCF_000419525.1. Lineage (NCBI taxonomy): Bacteria > Pseudomonadati > Pseudomonadota > Gammaproteobacteria > Thiotrichales > Thiotrichaceae > Leucothrix > Leucothrix mucor. The sequence continues at coordinate 4,369,101 of NZ_ATTE01000001.1, read as the reverse complement.
ACCATCGTGCACAAAGTCACCGGTAATCAGCAGTAATGGCTTCTCTCGCTGCGAGGCATAGCGCTTCAGAATTTTATCCACCAGCTTAACCGCTAGCTGGTTACGGGTTGCGTGCTCACCAATGTGCAAATCACTTATGTGTACAAACTTCATCCCCACTCCTTAGGTCGTCCAATCATTTGGGCTGCTAGCACTCTTTATATAGTAGCGCTGAGGTACTGGCAAACCTACTGGTGGGCTTGGCGCTATCGCTGCCGCATTTACGTCTTCAAACCTTTTTAAATAATTTTATATTTTTGTGAGCCCCTTTTTAAATTATTTGCGCCTTATAGGGTAAGCGCATTAAAAACTGACTGTTAATTACAATCAAGCAATTAGCTTTTAAAGCAGCATTTAAATTAATTATTAAATCACATTTTTATTCGGGGATACTCTCATGATCAAGCAAACTAAAACATTATTAGCAACTGCCGCATTACTCGTTGTTGCATCTCAATCTGCTTTTGCAAATGTTAATACGGGTGGCGTTACCATTGAAGGTGTTGGTTATGCCGGTAACGGTTGTCCTGCAGGTTCTGCATCAGTCGTACTGTCGCCAGATAAGAAAAGTGTCTCAGTATTGTTTGATGATTACATCGCTGAAGCCGGTGGCCCAGGCCAACGTACTTTTGACCGTAAAAAGTGTGATATCGCTTTCGGACTAAAAATTCCAAACGGCATTAGTGTTTCAATGATTGACGCTGACTACCGTGGCTTTACTGACCTGCCACGCCGTGCTCAAGCAACCTTTACTCGTGATTACTTCTTCGCTGGTGCTCGTGGTCCAAGCCTGAAAAAGACTTGGAGAGGTTCACAAAGTAACGACTTCCTGATCAAAGATCGCATGGGTGTAATGGCTAACGTTTGGTCTGCTTGTGGCGCTGATGTCGTACTTCGCTCTAAGACTGCAGCAACAGTTCGTACACAACGTGGTAACGAAGCACTGATGATGGTTGACTCTGCCGACCTGAAAACTAACACCGTATTCCGTTATAACTTTGCTTACCGTGCTTGTCGCTAAGCGATACGCCAAATAGCTAACGCTTTAAAAAGCCACAAATATTAAATTGTTTGTGGCTTTTTTATGCCTGTAAACAAAGTAATTTTATTTTTGAGCCTTTTTCGTAAGAGAATGCGCTATATATAAGTAAGAGCAGCAATACAGTTTAGTTACTCGCTCTAACCACCAGGTCTTGGTGTCACGTTTTTTTAATTTGGATTAGAGGGATACTTATCATGATTAAGCATACTAAAACAATTCTTGCCACTTCAGCATTATTGTTGGCTTCTCAGGCGACGTTTGCAGCCGGTACCAGCGATGTCAGAATTCAGAACGTAGGTTATGCCGGTAACGGTTGTCCTGCTGGCTCTGCATCGGTTGTTATCTCCCCCGATAAGCAGAGCGTATCAGTACTGTTTGATGAGTACATTGCAGAAGCCGGTGGCCCTGGCCAACGTACCTTCGACCGTAAAAAGTGTGACGTTGCCTTCGGCTTAAAAATACCAAGCGGCCTAAGTGTTTCACTGATCGATGCAGACTATCGTGGCTTTACCGACCTGCCTCGTGGTGCTCAAGCCACCTTTACCCGTGATTATTTCTTCGCAGGACAAACAGGTCCAAGCCTGAACTCACGCTGGAACGGCAGCCGAAGCGATGACTTCTTAATTAAAGATCGCCTGGGTGTCATGGCTAACGTTTGGTCGCCTTGTGGTGCTGATGTGATTTTGCGCTCAAAGACAGCCGCCACGGTACGGACTCAACGCGGCAATGAAGCCCTAATGATGGTCGACTCAATCGACTTACGTACTAAAACGGTATTCCGTTATAACTTTGCTTACCGCTCTTGCCGCTAAGCTTATAATATCCGAATTAATTCGGGGAGAAACTGGCCGCAAAGATTAATTCTGTGCGGCTTTTTTTATGCCTGAAATTATTAAATGGCCTATTTAAAAATTAATTGAAATTTAATGACCCTTTTTATCTGATATTTGCGCTTACTAAGATAAGAGCAATGATTTTTAAAACATTCAAAAATGATTGCTCTCTGTTTCAATCAAGAAACAACACTCAATAAACTACTTGATTAGAGGGATACTTATCATGATTAAGCATAGCAAAACATTATTAGCCACTTCAGCCCTGATACTAGCCGTTTCACAAGCCGCAGTAGCAGCCCCAAATCTTGGTCAGATAAGAATTCAAAACGTTGGTTACGCCGGTAACGGTTGTCCAGCAGGTTCTGCCAGCGTGGTACTGGCTGCTGACAAGAAAAGCGTCTCGGTTATGTTTGATCAGTACATCGCAGAAGCCGGTGGCCGTGGCCAACGTACATTTGACCGTAAGAAGTGTGATATCGCATTCGGTTTGAAAGTGCCAAGCGGTGTGAGTGTTTCATTGATTGATGCAGACTACCGTGGCTTTACTGACCTGCCACGCGGCGCTAAAGCAACCTTTACCCGCGATTATTTCTTCGCAGGACGAACTGGTCCAAGCCTGACTAAAACCTGGAATGGCGCACGCTCACAAGACTACCTGATCCGCGATCGTTTAGGTGTATTTGCTAACGTATGGTCTCCTTGTGGTGCCGACGTGGTACTTCGCTCAAAGACTGCAGCAACGGTTCGTACACAACGTGGACGTGAAGCACTCAACATGGTGGACTCTGTCGATCTGAAGACTCGCACATTGTACCGTTATAACTTCCAATATAGAGCTTGTCGTTAATCGCTCAACCCGATTAACCACTCGTTTCACTGATATAGCAAGCCGCAGGGATTAATTCCTGCGGCTTTTTTTATATTTTCAACCGTCACTTATTTATTTAACAATTAATTTAAAATTAATGAGCTCTTTTATCGGAAATTTGCGCTTACTAAGATAAGAGTAATGACTTTTAAATCAATAAAAATGATTGCTCTGCTTTAAAAAGGGAACACCACTACATTAACTGATTCGAGGGATACTTATCATGATTAAGCATAGCAAAACATTATTAGCCACTTCAGCCCTGATACTAGCCGTTTCACAAGCCGCAGTAGCAGCCCCAAATATTGGCCAGGTTCGCATTCAAAATGTTGGTTACGCCGGTAACGGTTGTCCAGCAGGTTCTGCAAGCGTCGTACTGGCTGCAGACAAGAAAAGCGTTTCAGTTATGTTTGATCAGTACATCGCAGAAGCCGGTGGCCGTGGCCAACGTACCTTTGACCGTAAGAAGTGTGATATCGCATTCGGTTTGAAAGTACCAAGCGGCGTAAGTGTTTCATTGATTGATGCGGATTACCGTGGATTTACTGACCTGCCACGCGGCGCTAAAGCGACCTTTACCCGCGATTATTTCTTCGCAGGACGAACTGGCCCAAGCCTGACTAAAACCTGGAATGGCGCACGTTCACAAGACTACCTGATCCGCGATCGTTTAGGCGTATTCGCTAACGTATGGTCTCCTTGTGGTGCTGACGTGGTACTTCGCTCAAAGACTGCTGCCACGGTTCGTACTCAACGTGGACGTGAAGCACTCAACATGGTGGACTCTGTCGATCTGAAGACTCGAACATTGTACCGTTACAACTTCCAATATAGAGCTTGTCGTTAATCGCTCGCCCCGATTAACCACTCGCCCTCACTGGCAAGAAGAAAGCCGCGACCATGGATTGGTTGCGGCTTTTTTGTTATAACCCTCTCCACTTAGCCGCTTAATAGAAGGATTCTCATGGCCTGTTTTTTTGGATTTGGTTCACTGGTAAACACTGGCACCCACCGCTACGATCCCGTTACTCCTGCCAGCGTTAAAGGCTGGAAACGCGCCTGGGCGAATGATGAGTGCTATGAGCATGCCTTTTTAAGTGTGATTCCAGATACCAACTCGCAGATTCAGGGCTTAATGGCACAAGTGCCCAATGACAACTGGATTGAATTAGATGCTCGTGAAGTCGGCTATACACGCCGCCCACTCAATGCTCACGAATGGATGGCCGAGGCCTCACCTAAGCTGATGATTCAGAGCAAGCCCGATGATGTGCAAATGTATGTATTGGAAGGTGGCGAACTGGCGCAAGCGGCCAAGCCAATTCTCTGGTCGTATGTTGAAACCGTATTATTTGGTTATCACCAATGGTTTGGACCAGAAGGTGTGCAGGCGTTTATTGATAGCACTGTCGCGTGGACCGATATTGTGGATGACCGCAATAACCCAATCTACCCGCGCTATGTGCCCGCCGAAGGCAGCGCGGTGGATATCGTGATTCCGGCTATCCACCGCCTGATGCGTTAATCGTATTTACGCTCGTCAGCAATCACTAGCCCGTCATTGGCTAAAGAACCAAGCTCAACCAGTTTAACCGTGCCGCGAATTTTACACAGTTCGCGAACGCTACTGGCAACGGCCTGCTCAAGCTCAACAGAGGCTGCAGCCACTTCGCAATGCAGTGACATCTGATCACTTTCATCAATCCACTCAATCACCAACTTAGCACGCTTGATTTCAGGATGACGCTTAGCCACCTGATCAACCTGCTCCGGATGAATAAACATACCGCGCACTTTTGCGGTTTGATCAGCACGCCCCATCCAACCTTTAATCCGGCGATTAGTACGCCCACAAGGGCTATCGCCCACTAAAACAGCGGATAAATCACCCGTGGCAAAGCGCAGCAGTGGGTAGTCGGGGTTAAATGTGGTGACAACAATTTCACCGACTTCGCCATCAGCAACAACTTCGCCGGTACCAGGTCGTACAATTTCAACATGTACGCCTTCATCCAGAATCAAGCCAGAGTCAGCAGTCGACTCATAAGCAATCAAACCCAAATCCGCCGTGGCATAACATTGTGAGGCTTTAATTCCACGCGCTTCAAAAAAGGCTCGGGTAGAGGGTGGAAAGGCTTCACCAGACACTAGTGCTTTTTTGATACTACTAACATCTGTGCCTAACTCATCCGCTTTTTCCAGCAAAATTCGTAAAAAGGATGGCGTACCCACATAAGCATTCGGCTTTAAATCAGCAATCGTCTGGATTTGTAACTCGGTTTGGCCAACACCCGCTGCAATCACTACGCAACCTAGCGCATGACAACCGCTATCCATCATCGAACCTGCTGGCGTCAGATGATACGAAAAGGTGTTATGCACAACATCGCCTTTTCTAAAGCCTGCCGCAAACAAAGCTCGGGCAAAGCGCCAGTAATCATCACGGCGTGTCTGTGGCTCATAAATTGGGCCGGGCGATGAGAAAATATACCGCAGCTGACCATCATCAATCGCAGTCAGCCCACCAAACGGACGCATGCCCGCTTGCTTTGAAATTAATTCGGATTTGCGTGTGATCGGATAAGCCTGCAAGTCTGCAAACTCATTCACCGCGCTCACATCAAACGTTGCCAAGATTTCAGCGTAGGCTGGAGCATTGGCTTTAGCATGCTGTAACTGTTGCTTTAATGCGGCCAAATGATCTGATCCGCGCTCATCTTGGCTGCGCGTTTCCAGCACATCATAAAATTCAGACATAATGAGACCCCCTTAAGCTAACCAGCGTTTACGACGACGGTAGTGCTTCACATCACGGAAGCTCTTCTTGTCGCCACCACTTAAGCCAAGATAAAACTCTTTAACATCTTCATTATCGGCCAGCGCTTTAGCTTCGCCATCCATCACCACCCGGCCATTTTCCAGAATGTATCCGTAAGTGGCGTAGCGCAGTGCGACGGAAGCATTTTGTTCCGCCAGTAAGAAGGTCACACCCTCTTTCTCATTCAGCGCTTTAACGATTTCGAAGATTTCTTCTACCAGCTGTGGCGCTAATCCCATGGATGGCTCATCCAGCAAGATCAGTTTTGGCTTGGCCATTAAGGCACGGCCCACGGCAACCATTTGCTGCTCACCACCGGAGGTATAACCTGCCTGACTTTTGCGGCGCTCGCGAAGGCGTGGGAAGTAGTTGTAAACCTTCTCCAGATCATCCATTACCGCTTTGCGACCATCTTTGCGGGTGTAAGCGCCAGTTAGCAAATTTTCTTCAACGGTTAAATGTTCAAAACAATGGCGGCCTTCCATCACCTGTACCACACCCTTTTTGACCAGCTCGGTGGGTGACAGGTTTTCGATACGCTCACCTTCAAAGCTGATGGAGCCTTTGGTGACTTCGCCGCGTTCGGTTCTTAAGATATTCGAAATGGACTTAATGGTCGTCGTTTTGCCTGCGCCATTCGCGCCCAATAAGGCCACAATGCCGCCTTTGGGGACGTCCAGTGATACCCCTTTGAGCACTAGAATCACGTGATCGTAGATCACTTCGATGTTCTTAATGCTGAGAATTGTATTTTCTGTCGACATAGTTTTCCGTCATCAAATTGAGTTTTGGCTCTTGTGGGTTGCATCTTAATAATTAACTAAAATCGCTTCGCCTCCTGCGTCGGAAGGCTCGGTTTTAGTTAATTATTAAGCTGCTGATTCCAGGCTTCGAGTCAAGGGTGATGGAGTAGCGCTGGGTGGTCCTATGGACTGAGCCACCCAGCGCTTCAACACTGCTTACCTTTTATGACTTACAGTCACGCTCGGTGATGTTGTTTTCTTTAGCGAATGCCGCAGAATCTTCAGCAATTAATGGATCAATCACTGAGCGATCAGACGCTACGAAGTCGGTGATTAAGCTCCACTTCTTCGCTTTAGCATCCCACTGCTGAATCGCGCCCAGACCAGGGCCACCGTGGTTTTCGCAAGTTACGCTGATTTCAGGACCAAAGCCTTTCAGGCCAAGCTCTTCCATGCGTGCGTTGTCGATTTTCAAAGACTCCATACCTTCGCGCATTTGGCTGCTGGTGATTTCTTTGGTATTGAACATCTTCTGCGCGTTGGCTGCGGCTTCGGCTGCGAGCATTGCGGCGTACAGGCCACGGTTGTATACGGCAGTACCAATATTGCCACCACCACCAGCTGCTTTACCGGCGTCTTTTACGTACTTTTTGATGTCGTCAAATACCGGGTAATCATCGCCCACACCGTGGAAGGTAACCGCTTTGTAGCCATTAGCTGCATCGCCTGCTGGCAATACGTCATTTTCTGAACCGGACCACCAGATGCCAATAAACTTATCCATTGGGAAGCGGATGTTTCCAGCTTCTTTAATCGCCACTTGGTTCATTACACCCCAGCCATACATGATGACGTAGTCAGGGCGCTCACGACGAATTTGCAACCATTGTGATTTCTGTTCCTGACCCGGATGATCGATCGGTAATAAGCTCAGCTTGTAGCCGTGCTGCTTGGATAGTTCTTCCAAGGTACGAATCGGCTCTTTTCCGAATGCAGAGTTGTGATATACCAACGCAATTTTCTTACCCTTGAGGTCCCCCTTTTCCTGATCGGAGATGTGCTTAACGATAACTGACGCGCCATCCCAGTAGTTTGCAGGGTAGTTAAATACGTGACTGAATACTTTACCGTTAGATGCCGAGGTCCGTCCGTAACCCATTGAGTGCATTGGGATATCGTCCTCAGTCACTTTAGGAATAAGCTGGTAGGTAATACCGGTTGAAAGTGGCTGATAAGTCAAGGCGCCATCACCTTTAGTCGACTCGTAGCACTCCACACCTTTTTGCGTGTTGTATGCAGTTTCACACTCAGGCGTTTCAGTTTTTACGCCACCGATGCCGCCATCGCGCTCATTCAGCAATGTGAAGTAATCGGCATATCCGTCAGCAAACTCAGTTCCATTCGGGCCGTATGGACCGGTACGGTAGCTCAACATTGGGAATGTCAGATCTGCCATTGCTGGCATTGCAGTTGCCATGATCGTTGCTGCGACGACTGCAGCGCTTAATGATTTAAACTTAACCTTCATTTTACTTCCTCCAAATAACACATTTATTGCCGATGTACTGGCACATTATCAATCTAGCGGTCTGCGGCTTTAGCAGAATAAGCGCCTTCCGACGAAGGAGGCGAAGCGTTTATGCTAAAGCCGTAGGCCGCTTCTCTGACCGGTGGTTAGTGCGGGAATGGCCAGAGGCGGAGCTTCTCTTTTGTCATGCGCCACAACTGGGCTAACCCGTGTGGTTCGACGATTAAGAAAAACATGATCAACGCACCAATGAATAACAACTCAAGGTGTGCCGCCAAATCAGCTGGCCAACCGAAGCCACCAACCATGATGTTCTTCATTAATACTGGCACCAAAATCAAGAATGCCGCGCCTAAGAAAGAACCTAGGATACTGCCGAGACCACCGACAATAACCATGAATAATACTAAGAATGACTTATCAATACCGAACGCTTCGGTCGGCTCTGCTGAGCCTAAGTAAACACCAAACAGCATCGCACCAGACATACCGATATAGAACGAACTTACCGCAAATGCAGATAACTTAGCACGTAATGGTGGTACACCGATGATTTCTGCAGCGATGTCCATGTCACGGATTGCCATCCATGAGCGACCAATGCGGCCTCGCGTCAGGTTTCTGGCAACAAAAGCAAAGATGGTCACCAGCGTTAAACAGAATAAGTAAGTGGCCCAAGATGGCGCTGCGGCACCGGTAATGGGTACACCGAAGATCATCCGCTCAGGCGAGGTAATCATGCCGGACGCTGAGTAGTTGTAAAACCATGGAATCTTGTTAAACATCCAGATCAGGAAGAACTGGGAGGCCAGTGTGGCAACCGCCAGATAGAATCCCTTGATCCGTAAGCTGGGCAAGCCAAACGCAATCCCCACTACCGCAGTAATCAAGCCTGCCAGAATTACCACGATGAAGATATTCATCCCCGGAAAAGCCACCATCAGCTTGTAGCAGGAGTATGCACCGACGGCCATAAAACCACCGGTTCCTAAACTTACTTGTCCGCAATAGCCGGTCAGAATATTCAATCCCAGCGCTGCCATTGACCAAACCAGGAACGGTAGTAATACCGACTTTTCCCAGTAGTCATTGATGAAAAACGGCACCACTAAAAAGGCAAAGGCCAGTACACCCCAAACCCAGTAGCGGTCTAGTTTAATCGGGAACGACTGCTGATCCTTGGCGTAGGAGGTTTTAAAATCACCTGCTTCTCTATAAAACATTCGTTAAACCCTCTCTATAATCTTTTCGCCGAACAGACCTTGTGGTCTGAACATCAGGAAGGCCAAGGCCAGTACATAAGCGAACCAGTTTTCAGTCGCGCCACCGATCATGGCACCGACAGTGAATTCAAATAACTTCTCACCCACGCCGATAATCAAGCCACCAATAATGGCACCGGGAATCGAGGTAAATCCGCCCAGTATCAATACCGGTAAAGCCTTCAAAGCAATCAAGGATAAGGAGAACTGAACACCTGATTTAGAGCCCCACATAATACCGGCGACCAGTGCCACAAAGCCTGCTAGCGACCAGACGATAATCCAAATCGTGCGCAATGAAATACCGACGGTTAATGCCGCCTGATGGTCATCAGCTACTGCACGAAGTGCGCGGCCAGTCTTGGTGTATTGCGAGAATAAAGTCAGTGCGATAACCAGCAAAATAGAGATACCCGCCGCCCACACATCCAGCACATCAATATACATGCCATAATATTCAGTGCCTTCAGCGGCCCAGCCAATGGTTGCATCTTCTAGCCAGCGCGAGCCACCAGAAGGCAGTCCCACATCCAGTGTTTTAATGTCTGCGCCCCACATCAGGTCGCCAAAACCTTCCATGAAGTAGGCTAAACCGATGGTGGTCATAAACAGAATAATCGGTGCCTGATTGACCATGTGTTTCAGTACAATCCGCTCCAACAGCCAGGCAAACAGAACCATTACCGCCATGGTTGCCAATATTGCGAGGAAGGTATTCATACCACTCCCCCAATGATGCAGATTGGTGCCAAAGATGGCATTAATCAGATGCGAAAACGGAATCTGTCCGGTTTGAAAACCCACCAACGTCAAGGCTGCAAACAAGGCCATTACACCCTGCGAGTAGTTAAAAATACCGGATGCTTTGTAAATCAGTACAAAGCCCAAAGCCACCAGTGAGTACATCACACCCGCCATCAGGCCGTTGAGAATGACCTCCAGCGCATTAAGAATAAACGGACTCATACGTTCCCCCTCTGCTGAACCAGTTGATGGTTGCTTCGATCATTGAAATTAGTCATGACTTACTCCCAGATAGGCATCGATAACCGCTTGATTATTGCGCACGTCTTCCGGTACGCCATCGGCCAGCTTGCAGCCATAATCCAACACCACTACGCGATCTGACAGATCCATGACCACGCCGATATCATGCTCGATCAAGGTAACCGTCGTGCCAAACTCATCGTTCACATCCAGAATAAAGCGGCTCATGTCCTCTTTTTCTTCCAGATTCATCCCCGCCATTGGCTCATCCAGCAGCAGTAATTTGGCCTCGGCAGCCAGTGCACGACCTAGCTCAACGCGCTTTTGCATTCCGTAAGGCAAGCGCCCAACCGGTGTTTTACGAATCGCCTGAATACCCAAGAAGTCGATGATGTGCTCAACGCGCTCGCGATGTTCCATCTCCTCGCGTTCGGCTGGCCCTTTCCAGATCGCCTGCCAAAACATATTGGTATTCATCTGGGTAATGCGGCCAGTCATTAGGTTGTCCAAGGTAGACATGCCTTTAAACAATGCAATGTTTTGGAAGGTGCGCGCCACCCCTTGGCGGGCGACTTGATAAGGCTTCATATTGCCGCGCTTTTCGCCACGGAACCAAACCTCGCCTTCTTGCGGCGTGTAAAAGCCACTAATCACGTTCAGCATCGAGCTTTTGCCCGCACCGTTCGGGCCGATAATCGCGCGAATCTCACCTTCTTTAATATCGAAACTGATGTCGGTCAGCGCCTTAACACCACCAAATGACAATGAAATGTTCTTAACTTCCAGCAAAGTCTCGCCAGTTCTCTTATCGTCACTCATGACTTTGCCTCCTGCGGAGCGGGTTCGAAGGTCTTGGCATCACTGATTTTCAAGGTCGCTTCAATCGAGCCTTTGCGGCCATCTTCAAACGCCACCTCGGTTTTGATGAAGCATTCCTTCGCGCCGTTATAGAGTGCTTCGATCAGCACAGCGTATTTCTCATTCACGATACGACGGCGCACTTTACCGGTACGCGTTAACTCGCCATCATCCGGATCGAGTTCTTTGTGCAAAATCAAGAAGCGATGAACCTGTGATTTAGACATCAGGCTGTCGGTTGATAGGTCTTTATTTACCTGTTCGATACTTTCCAGCATCATTTGGTAAACGCGCTCATCCTGCGCCAACTCCTGATAACTGGCATACGGCACATTATTGCGCTCCGCCCAGTTACCCACCGCTTCCAAGTCGATATTAATAAAGGCGGTGCAATGATCTTTGCCATCGCCAATCGCCACCACTTCTTTGATATGTGGGAAGAATTTGAGTTTGTTCTCGATATACTTCGGCGCGAACATGCTGCCATCGTTGAACTTACCCACGTCTTTCGCGCGATCAATGATTTTTAAGTGACCATTATCTGCAAAGTAACCGGCATCACCGGTATACACGAAGCCTTCGGCATCTTTGGTTTCGCGAGTCGATTCTTCGTTTTTGTAGTAGCTGTGGAATACACCAGGGCCGCGATACATCACTTCCCCATTTTCATTCACTTTCACTTCGACGCCCGGCGCCGGAACGCCCACAGTATCGGCAAAAATCTCGCCATCCGGCTGCATGGTAATAAAGACCGCCGCTTCCGTTTGGCCGTACAACTGTTTGATATTGATACCTAAAGAGCGGAAGAAATCGAAGATTTCAGGGCCAATCGCTTCACCCGCAGTATACGCCAAACGAATCCGGCTAAAGCCCATGGTGTTCTTCAGTGGGGCATAGACCAAAATATTGTCCAGCCAGTACATGAACCTCTCTTTGCGGGAGACTTCTTTACCGTCCAGCATTGCCACGCCGGTTTTTTTGGCGACTTCCATAAAGTAGTTAAACATCACCCGCTTCAGCGTTCCGGCATCCATCATACGAATGGTGACGGTAGTGAGAATGTTTTCAAAAACACGCGGCGGTGCAAAGTAATAGGTCGGACCGATTTCCCGTAAATCGGTCGCGATGGTTGCCTCGCTTTCAGGACAGTTCACACAAAAACCGGTCACATAAGCTTGGGCATAGGAGAAAATATGATCGCCAACCCATGCCATTGGAAGATACGAAACGATCTCCTCATCGGCAGTCAGGTTGTCGAATTCGACACTGTTACGGGCAGTAATAAGAATATTGTCATTGGTCATCACCACGCCTTTCGGCTTACCGGTGGTGCCTGAGGTATACAGGAAGATACCGATATCTGCGCCAGTGCCTTGATTGATTTCTTGTAGTAGGAAATCGGGGTGCTGCTTGGCGTATTCGCGGCCTTGTTTTTGGACTTCGGCAAAGTCGTGGAGGTGTTCTGATTCGTAATCCCGCATGCCGCGAGGGTCGTCGTAGATGACGTGTTGCATGGCTGGACAGCTATCGTGAATCTCCAGCATCTTATCAACTTGTTCCTGATCTTCCGCGAGTACAAAGTTCACTTCGGAATGATTCAAAACATACTGCATCTCGTCTGCAACGGAGTCTTGATAGACCGGAACCGGAATCCCGCCTAAGCACTGCGCTGCACACATTCCCCAGTATAAACGTGGACGATTGCGGCCAACAATGGCCAGCTTATCACCGCGTTTAAAGCCTAAGGCAGCCATACCGTTAGCCAGTGCGAATATCTCATCCCGCATCTGCGACCAGGTCCAGGATTGCCAGATCCCATAGTCCTTCTCTCGAATGGCGGCTTTGTTTTTGAAACGCTCCGCATTCTCAATCAGTAACTTGGGAAAAGTATCAGTTTGATTTGCCACTAAACTCCGCCTCTAAGATTAACTTCCTCTGAATGCTATCCTAAACGGAAGAGTGCGGAAGTGTCCAAGCGGGTTTTGTAAACGCGCGGTAAAAGTCGGGTGGTAGGTTGCCAGTCTTCGGTATTAACTGCACTCCGCCGACTCGCTGCGCTCGTAAGGACTGCGTGAAGTTAATACCGAAGACTGGCTTGTAGTGCGGTGGTAGCTGTGCGGTTAGATGGGGTTTTTGATTTGGTTTTGGGTGTGTTTTAAGTTGTTGTTATAACGAACTATTAGAGATTTTAGCTCCTCAATTGATAGCGGAGGACTTTCTCGGTGTAGCATGGCGTGGCAATTTGGACATACTGGCCGCAGGTCATTCACGGGGTCTATTTCATATTCTTCGCCAATCGATGCGATCGGCTTTAAGTGGTGAACATGGATATATTGTTTGCCGATTAGTACGTAGCAAAGCTCAAAATGGAAACTACAGACTGCACAATGATAACCCCATTGACCTAAACACCGTTTGCGAGCTTCTGGGTTTCGCTCATAGGCGTTGACGGTGACCGTAGTTTTTGCCCCTTCAATAACGGAGTCGACTTCTTCAGGATAGGTAAATGCTTTTAGCTCAACTCGTGAATGCCATAACTCAGCAAGCTTCGCTTCAATCGTATCTGGGATAGTCTTACCAGAGCCTTGAGCGCTCCAGATTGAGCAAGCCAGCTCAGGAGAATTTAGCTCGTCGCGACGAATCGGAATGGCAGCACTCGGGTCTGACAAGTATTCAAATTTTACATTCACATACAATGCCATTTTACCCACCTCAGCCTTATCACTCTCATAATGCGCTGCGCTGTAAGGGGATGACATCACCGTGCCCGAACCAATAACCCCAGTAGCACCTTTGCCTTGCTTGAGCAGGTAAAAATCATCTCCAACAACAATTTTCTTCGTTGAGCCACAGCTCCATCTAAGCACTTTATCTAACTTATAATCAGCATAGAGCTGATCGAACCGTTCCTCAGACCAATTCTTAGGATTCCAAGTTAGCAAGTAAGCAGTCATATCCCTCCATCACCACCAAACAAGCTCATTCCCGGTATTAACTTCACGCAGTCCTTACGAGCAACGCGAGTCGGCGGAGTGCAGTTAATACCGGGAACGAGCGCGCCACAAAGCTCATCCATCCAACGCAACAGAATAAAACTGACTATGCGGATCAAGCACATAACACCCAAATGGCCCGCACTCCTCAAATCCGTGCTTCTTGTATAACTCCAACGACGGTCCAAAGGCATCATTCACGCCCGTTTCAAGGCTCAGCTTTTTATAACCGCGCTGCTTTGCTTCTTCCAAAATCGCCTGCAACACATGATCTGCAACACCTTGTCTCAAATACCCTTTAGCCGTGCGCATCGACTTCACTTCGCCATGCTTATCCGACAGCTGCTTAAGCGCTCCACACCCCACCAACGCCTCGCCATCCCAAGCACTCCAGAAAGTTAGCGACGGATCTTTAAACTTAGACTTATCAAGCGCATGAATACTCTCCGGCGGCGAATACAAATGCATCTCGGCATGATGCGCCTCCAGCATTGCAATCACTTTTCCATCCGCTAAATCATCAACTTTAATTCTCATATCCATACTTTAAGACCCCTGACCCTACTTAAATTTAGAATAAAATAATCACACCAAAAACCACCATAAAAGCTAGTTCCCAGTATTAACTTCACGAAGTCCTCACGAGCAAAGCAAGTCGGCGCAGTGCAGTTAATACTGGGAACTAGCGCAATCAAAGTTTCCGCAGCTTACCCAAACGATACATGCTTAAAGTGTGGGTTTTCAATAGATACTTCCAACTCAGCAATCTCATCCAACACCACCAAGCGCTCAGCCCCCTCTGCATTCACCCTAATACACTCTTGCTTCGCCTCATCAAGCTGAGTATCCAACGCAACACACGCCAAACTCTCCCCAGACTTCATCGTCAATATAATCGGATAACGGTGCATACACGCTATCTCAATATAGTCATACTGATTACAACTAATCACGCCCTCACCTCTCTCAAACCAACCACCGCCCACCACCGAACAAGCCAGCCCCCGTATTAACTTCACAAAGTCCTTACGAGCGCAGCGAATCGACGAAGTGCCGAATACCCTTCCGGCAACCACCGCACAAGCAAGCCCCAGCATTAACTTCACGCAGTCCTTACGAGCGCAGCGAGTCGGCGTAGTGCAGTTAATACGGGGACTGGCGATCAATCAATGATGTTCTTCTCCGCCATGCTCTTTGTTGCTGTGCCTTACTAGCCAGAACGAAATTCCCAAGGCAAACGTCACCAAGGCAATGCCAAAGATCTGCTCAGAAGTCACCGTCTTAAGATCCAACACAATCACCTTCCGCGCCACGGCCATAAGTGCCGTTCCAATAACCAACTCAACCGGCAGAATATTCGAGCCCAAATACAGCCGTATATTGGTAAATATTTCAACCGCAATCAGCACCAACATAAAGGCGCCAAAGGTTTGTAAAATATCGGAAATATCGAGCAAGAAGTACGGCGGAGAGCTCAGCCTCATGTACAGAACATAAACAACATCGGCGATACTCCAAAAGATCACCAACACCATTAAAACAGCCAACACCCTGATCGCAAGCCGAATACAGCGGTGCAAAAAACTCAGTAACGGATCGGAATGGTCTTCCGGTATTTCCTCATGTCTCATATCATCACCCAACGCTATCAATTAAAAAATGGTGCCTTAAAGCAACCTGACATTCGCGCCAAGTTGCGTGCATATTCATGAGATTACCATGCACACCATCAGCTGATATTGAAACCTTAAAATTTCAACATCAGCTTATCAATTGTAGATGCTGAGTCAGCCAGCGAAACGCTTACAAATAGCTCAGCGCTTGATCCAAATCAGCAATCAAATCTTCAACATCTTCGATACCGGTTGAGTAACGCACCAAGCCTTCAGGAATTCCTGCTGCCGCACGCTCTTCTGGCGTACATTCAACGTGACTAGTCGTGACCGGAGGGCCAACAACGGTTTCTACACAACCCAGATTCGCCGCCATGTGCGCGTATTTCAGCTTCGGCAAAAAGACCTTAATTGCATCTAGTCCACCCTTGACTGAAAAGCTCAGCATGCCGCCATAACCCTTCATTTGCGCCTTCGCCACATCGTGATGCGGATGCGTCTCCAGTCCTGGATAATTCACCTGCTCAACCGCTGGATGGCTCTGCAACCACGTCGCAATTTTCATCGCACTTTGGTTTTGGCGCTCAACCCGCAAGCTCAAGGTTTTCATGCCACGAATAAAGCTATAGGCATCCATCGGAGCCAGTGTTGCACCGTTGATTTCACGGTAGTGATACACCATTTTGATCAGGTCTTTATTACCGCACGCCACGCCGCCCAAAGCATCCGCATGACCACCCAAATATTTAGACGCCGAGTGCAACACCAAGTCCGCACCAAGCTTTAAAGGGTTCTGATTAATTGGCGTCGCGAAAGTGTTATCAACCACGACCAAAGCGCCAACTTTCTTCGCCGCTGCAGCTAGTCGCTTGATATCAATGATTTTTACGGTTGGATTGGTCGGCGTTTCCAGGTACAACATGGTGCAGCCTTTGGCAATCTCTGCCTCAATCTCTTCGTACTCAATCGTGTCGCATAAGGTCACATCAATATTTAAAGGCGGCAAAAACGAGGTGAATATTTTGTTGGTTCCACCGTAGCTATCTTTGATCGAAACCACGCGATCGCCAGGGCGTAAAAAAGTCCCGAAGATATTGCTGATCGCCGCCATACCACTAGAAAAACTCGTCGCCGCCTCAGCGCCTTCCAGCTCTTTCACCTTATCTTCAAAGGCACGCACAGTCGGGTTTGTATTACGCGAATAGATGTGACCAGGCTCTTTTTCCAACGCCACTGCATGCCAAGTATCGATATCTTTATAAGCAAAGGAAACACTGTGAACTACCGGAACCTGAGTCGAACGCTCGTAAAGTTCGTGCTCCTGCTCGCCTCCCCAAATGCTGAGAGTCGATAGGCCAGGTTGGTGGTTTGAATTCGTATTATCAGTCATGAAAAGCTCCTTAGTAACTGATTTGAGAAAAAGACGGGTTGGTTAAAACCCGAGTTAATTTCAAGGCAGCGCTTTAAAAGCCTTTATCTTGATGTTTTTTATCATACACCTCTGTCTGAAATTGGCAAACCCCCAGCAGCCTTCAAGCTCAGACTCCCAAATTCAATCCCACCAGAAATACCATTTATCATGATTGATTAAACCCGCCCCCAAATTTGAAATGGTCTCGCAGCCCTGATCAACAATATCAGCACAGTACAAATATTGCTCCCATGCCAGCTCCATTGCGTCCTCTTCCGTTTCCGGCGGTCTGGACACATAAGCCTCTATTACATCACCACTAATTCCGACAATTTTAGCGCCATACTTCTCTTCCCAGTACTTCCAAATAGCGCACTGCAACTCAGGCTCCGGACACGCATTCCAACCGCCGTAGCACAGATAAGCAGGGATTTTCCACGAAGCATCCGTCTTGATTTTCAACCCACATAAATCATCGACAACCTCGCCCGACAACATATCAAATGCCAACGTAAAATCTGACTTCAGGTCAGCCTCACCCGGCCACTCACCCACAATCCCGCTAAGATCAAAATCATCATCTTCAAAGCCATTAATCAACTCCTGCTTCTGATCCTCAAACCAATCCTCAAGCTCGATATCCATCGCATTTTCAATGATGTCATCCTCACCCTCACTCATATCCTCCATCTGCTCTTGCAGCTGCTCGATACTCTGCTGCGAGCCAACCACCACCAGCCTCTTCGCATCATTAAACGAGTTGATCGCTTGCTCAAACGCAGTATCCGGATCCAATGAAACGATTTTCACATGAAGCTCCTAAAAGTACGCAGGTCACTCCAAGAGCAACCTTATTAAGGCCATTCACACAGCCCGAAAGCCATAATAACAACTTTACCTCCCGATCAAGCTGATTAGTTACCTCCAGCCGTAAAAAACACCCAAATCACATCTCCACATCTCCACATCTCCACATCTCCACATCTCCACATCTCCACATCTCCACATCACCCCATCACCCCATCACCCCATCACCCCATCAACCCATCAACCCATCAACCCATCACCCCATCAACCTAACGCCCTTGCTATCCCACCACCACCACCACCACCACCACCACCACCACCACCACCACCACCACCACCCAAAACTCGCACCAAACCAGCCCGTTCTCCGCATTAACATCACGCAGTCCTTACGAGCAAAGCGAGTCGGTGAAGTGATGTTAATGCGGAGAACGGGCGCCCAGCGACCCACAAAATTTTGTAAAGGCACGGTAAAAGCGCGTCAAAACCACTCCCCAAGTTCCTAAAAAACAGCAATACTCATTTAATGAAGCCACCAAATACTCTCGAACAGCGCAGCGCTTGGACGCTAGATGCCCTCAACTATCTGGATCAGGGCATCTCAGTATTTGATCAAAATTTGCGACTCATTGCCTGCAACCAGCGCATGATAGAGCTCTTGGAAGTCCCGGAAACACTAATGGTGACCGATCAACACATCGGTGAAATCTTCCGCTTCAATGCGCAACGTGGCGAGTATGGCGAGGGCGATATCGATAAATTAGTCGCCGAGCGCGTTCGCTTAGCCGAAACCTTTGAGCCCCATGTCTTTGACCGCATTCGACCTGATGGCACCATTATCGAAGTGCGCGGCAATCCCATGCAGAATAACGGCGGCTTCGTAACGACCTACACCGATGTCACCGAACAGCGTCAGGCTGAGGCCAGACTTGAGAAGCGTGTTAAAAAACGCACCGCAGAATATCGCCGCGAAAGCGAAGCCCATCGCAAGACAGCCGAAGCCCTACACAAGAGTGAATTATGGATTCGCCAAATCGCCGATGCCGTTCCGGCACTCATCGCCTATGTCGATAAAAACAACTGCTACCAATTCATCAACAATATGCACCGCGAGTGGTTTGGGCTAGATCGCGAGCAACTGATCGGTAGCTCGATTTTTGAGTTGGTCGAAGAGCGCAATCTGGCAAAAATGGAACATGACATTGCCACCGTGCTGCAAGGCACTGAAGTCTCCAGCGAATACGTGATTCGCCGCAAAGGCCGCTCTCCTTTGGATGTGTCGATTTCCTTCATCCCACACTTTGATAAAAGCGGCAAAATGCTTGGCTACTTCTTTTTAGGCCAAGACCTCACCGAACATAAACAAACCCAACGCGAGCTAGTCGAATCTCAAAAAATGCAAGCGTTGGGGCGTTTAACTGGTGGTATTGCACACGACTTTAATAATCTGCTGACCATTATCCTAGGCAATCTCAACTTCATTGAAGATGACAGTTTAGATACCGAAGAAATGCGCGAGGTGATTCAATCTTGCCAGCAAGCCGCCAAGCGTGGTGGTGAGTTAATTCAACGCTTACTGACCTTTTCACGGCGTCAGTCATTGAAACCTGAATCCACCAATATCAATGCGCTGGTTGAAGAGTTCAGCGTGCTACTACAGCGCACTCTCGGCGAAACCGTGCAGGTCAAACGTAGGCTAGCCACAGGTTTAGCGCCCGCTTTGGTTGATAAAAATCAGCTGGAAACCTGCCTGCTCAATCTCACCCTTAACGCGCGTGACTCGATGCCTAAAGGCGGCAAACTCACCATTCGTACCCAGCACTACATAAAGCCCGCGCACCACATTACCTTTAGCGACCTGCCAACCGGCCACTACATTATGCTTAGCGTGTCGGATGAAGGCGAAGGCATGTCGGATGAAACTGTCAGCCGCGCCTTTGAGCCATTCTATACCACCAAACCCTCCGGCGTAGGGACTGGCCTTGGTTTGAGTATGGTGTATGGCTTTGTGAAGCAATCCGGCGGCGGCATTGATATCCGCTCCCGAGAGGGTGAAGGCACCACAATTCGCCTGATTTTTCCGATTGATGCCAAGGCATCCGGCCCTCACTTAAAGAAGCCGAAGGCCACTCTACCCAAACAGCAACATGCCCGTATTTTATTGGTGGAAGATGACGAAGGGGTCCGTCAGTTTGTTCACCGCACCTTGTCTAAAATGGGCTACACTGTGGACTTAGCTGAAAACGGTGATTTCGCACTGGATCAGCTTTCACAAAACCCTGATTACGAACTGGTGCTTACCGACATTGTAATGCCAGGTTCGACCAGTGGTTTAGACCTTTACGCGCGAGTCAAACAACAGTATCCAAAGACCAAAGTGCTCTGCATGACCGGATACAGCGAACAACTGGAGTCCAGTCTCGACGAAAAGCACTTGCTGCGTAAGCCCTTCCAGCAAAATGAGCTGGCTAACAAGCTAAAAGCAATACTGAAGCCCGAACATGCCTGATACCCCCAGTCAAATCGTGATCGTGGATGATGAAGTCGCGATCCAATCCCTGATTAAACGCTATTTTCAGCGCCATGGCGCGCAAGTGCATTGCGCAGGCTCCGGCGATGAGCTGCACCAAATTTTACAGTTGCACGAAATCGATATCGTATTTCTAGACGTCAACCTACCCGGAAAAGACGGCTTTACCCTGCTGGATGAAATTAAGCGCGACTATGAAGCCGGCGTGATTATGCTCACTGCGCATAACGAGCTGAATGATCGACTCACTGGCTTAAATGGCGGCGCAGATGACTATGTGCCAAAGCCGTTTGATATGAGTGAATTAATGGCCCGCTCCAACGCGGTACTCCGGCGTTTAGGGAAGCTAAAAACCAAGCCCGAACCGGATACGTGCAGTTATCACTTTGCCGGTTATTCACTGGATAGCAAAGTGCGCGAGCTGCACAATGCTGAGCAAGCCCTGATCGATCTGTCACCGGCTGAATTAGATCTGTTACTAGTGTTTATGAAGCACCCACAAACGGTACTGAGTCGGGATTATTTATTGCAACAAACCCGAGGCCGGGATGCCGCGCCATTTGATCGTACGATCGATGTACGCGTCGGTCAGCTGCGCAAAAAAATTCTGGTCGAAGAAGCCCAACACCCCTTATTCAAAACGATTCGAGGCGGTGGATATATGTTGATGACTGAGGTTGTGAAACAAGCGGGTTAAAACGAATAGAGGGCCTGAGCCCTCTTCCATTCTTGAGCGATGTCTTGCTCGTGCCATCCTTAGCGACGGGGGTATAGTCTTAATTCGTAACGGCCACCATGCCGTTGATGTGGGCTATATTAAGCATCTCTTATTGAACAGCATCTTAATGATTTATGAACGAAGCTGAACAAGCTTTATAGCCAATTAACGCTGATTTAGCGAAACTTAACGCCTGTTCATGCAATTGGCAACTGAAATACCTTCCCCGCGCTCATCAGGCGTAAATACTCATGCTGATTGTCTGAAACCAACTCACCCAACTCAACCAGTTCCAAGTAGACGCTACGCACCAAACGGGCGCACATTTCATATCGCACCCCGACCAACGGTACTTCCTGGCCTATTACTACGGTTTTATCTAGCCATAAATCATGCTCCGGCCCAAGCACCACGGTGTCGTTATAGCTGGTAGTGAATACAATCGTCTGCTCTGGTGTTCCCTTCGCTTGCACAGTCATCTGCGTAATCAAAAACGGCGTTGTCTCAACCATAATCTGCATCTGCTCAGCAGGCGTCTTGAGATAATGCTCGCCATTTTCATACCACAGCACGCTAGCAAACAAACGAACCAGTGCTTCACGCTTAATCGGGCCACCCTCATGCGTCCAGCTGCCATCATGATGAATCACGATATCAACCTTGCCATGATGCTCCGGGTGCCATAGGTGGACAGGCGCATGGCCACTGTCTTTGAGCGGCTCTAATTGTTTTTGTAAGGTATCCAGTGAACTCATGATTGTACTCCGACAATTATTTGCTCACAGCATAGCACAAGCAGAATAAGCCGCATCAGATGTGGGCGTATCCGCACTACTGCTGTGCACTCTTTGTTCAATTAATCATCCAATCGTTGGCCACGGTACATGCGAACTGGCTTTTTGGCCGACTCCGAGCTTTGCGCAGATTCTGCCTTGGGTTCGGTAATTACTTGCCCGCGATAGATGCGGATTGTGACATCGGAGTCATCCGCTGAAGGATCTAGTGCTTCAGCTTCCGGCTCCGCAATTTCAGGAATCCGAATATCAAGCAGCCAGACAGCCTCCCTATGTTGTACCTGATCTCGCACCGCAAAGAAGGTTGTTTTATTTTCAGAAAATGCGCTTTTTCCACGAATTCCAGCTTGTAACTTCTTTAGTGCAGCAAGCCCATGATAGCGGCGATAACTGCAATGCGTAATTTCACCCTCGACAATACCAAAGCGGCAGGAGGTATTATCATCGGTTGCGATGAAGAAGCTGCCGCTTAACTTTTGCGATAAGGGCTCTGCCAGCTGAGCTAACAGTTCGGGCAGAGTCGCATAGTCGGGGTCTTGCATGGCGTCTCCTGCACACGGTTTTTGTGGGGTATAGTTCTAACGTATCTATAACGTTATAAACAAGAACCATGCCAAGTCGCCTGCCTAGCTCACTAGAGCTGCACATCCTCTAAGATCGTTGAGGTTAGCAAGCGAATGTCTTCAGGAGTCCATGTCTTTGGTAATGGCTCGCCATCCGCAGACCTGCGCGGATTGGTATCAAAAGGATGCTTCATCACCAGTATCTTGCCACCACGTTGATAGTAATCAAGATGGATGCCACAGCCCTCAGCGCCAACCGTATAGCGATAACCCTGCCAGTCAAACTCATCAATTGCCTGAAAAGCGCTATTGCCCGTATTGTGAAACCAATTGCTGGCTTCATCGTAATAGCGCAAGGCATTTTCAGGCTTGTACTCGATCGTATCCAAGAGTGCTGCTTTTAAGGTCTCGTACACTTTAAACTGGATATCAAATAGCGGCAGCTCTTGTCGTATTGTTGGCTCATCGCGCATATCGCAACCACTGTAATAGTTGGCGCTCACATTTTTATAGATTCGCAGCCAATCATCAGCCGGATCACCCTGCTCCAAAAAGTACGGAAAGCGAACATCCAATACACGAGTAACGGCGGTGTCGTATAGCGCTGCAAACTTCAGATAGCGCGCATTCACATAGCCCATGACGAAGCCATCTTCCACACTCAGGCGGATGCCAATCCAATGACTCTTACCCACATGGCTTGCAATATCAGGGTCGTAGCTCATTACATCGGCGCTGCCAAAGGGAATTTTATAGCGAATGTTGGCTCTGGCGTTTGGTGCATCACGAACATTCAGCGAGTCGCTCTCATCCATATTGGTGACTTCCAGCAACACGCCTTCAGTGCCATTCACAAAGTGGGAAAAGTCGATGGTTGGAGAAGCATACAGCGGCGTACAAATACTCAGTAAAAGCCCGAGCATAATCGCGGATAAGGTTTTCATAAGTGACTCCATTCAATGAAAAAATTCAAACAGTGATGACTGATTATGTGATCAGCTCACTGTTTGAATCATTGATTAGTGTCAATTAGTGGCGTGCTTATAGCTTGGAGAGCAGCTTGAGGCCCACACTAAACAAGCTGGGAGGCAGCCCGAATTTGCCGAGCTTTCGCAGCAATATACCGGCCGCAAACGCCGCACCGGCACTTCCAACCGGATGCTGGCGAATGAACTGGATATAATCCGGCGATTGAGTCGTCACTGCACGCAGGCGGGCTTTCGCCTCGTCTACGGTTTTCGGTTTAGGCGCATTGCCAACCACAACATACCTCCCGCCATCAGTACTGCAATAATGGCAACAATTAAGTACGACGACGCTGGCGTGAGTACATTGACTAAGGCAAAGTACAACGCCGCCAGCAGCAAGCCGAGCGCGATCAAAAACAAGATGGCCGCGACCAGCATCAGCAAGCCAACCCCAATGGTTTGTACCGCTTTTTGCTTTAGCAGACGCCCTTCGGCTTCGGCCAAATCAAATAAGCTGATTACCGTTTCAGTAAGTACTTTCAAGGGGAGTAATTAACGCTTATCCAGCATTTTAGAAATCACATAGCCGACACCGAACGCCACCAATAAACTTCCGATTGGATTTTTGCGAATGCGATCACCGATCTCATCCATGCCTTCGCCGCCCTTTTCATAGGCTGCTTCCAGACCTTCGCGCGCTTTTTCTTTGTAGTCTTCCAGCTCAGCTTCAACCTTGTCTGTGATCTTCTCTGCGCCTTCTTTGCCCTGCTCTTTGAGCATGCTTAATACTTCAGTCACTTCATTGCGAAGTGCTTCAAATTCCTCTCTTAACTCTTCAGCCGTTTGTACAGCTTTGCTCGTAGTAGGCATAATCTTCTTCCTTAAATTAGGTTGATTGAATCCATACTCACAATGAGTTGGCGATGTCAGGCATCGCGCTCAGGCCTTATTATAACACCGCCAACTCAATTTACTGAATAACCCAGAGCTTTACACGGACTCAAAGGCTTGAGTCAGATCCGCAATGATGTCATCAATATGCTCGATACCCACACACAGACGCAACATTTCCGGAGAAACGCCCGCAGTTTTTTGCTCTTGCTCACTCATTTGACGGTGAGTGGTAGAAGCCGGATGGCAAGCCAGTGTTTTAGTATCACCGATATTTACCAAGCGCTTAACCATTTTCAGTGCATCGTAAAAACGAACACCGGCTTCATAGCCACCTTTAATACCAAAGGTCAGCAAAGAAGATGGCTTACCGTTTAGGTATTTCTGCGCGAGGTCGTAATACTTATCGCCTTCCAAACCAGCGAAGTTAACCCACTCCACTTCCTCATGCGCTTGCAGGAATTTCGCCACCGCCAGCGCATTGTCACAATGACGCTCCATTCTCAGTGGCAGCGTTTCAATGCCTTGTAACAACAGGAACGCACTCAGTGGTGACAGTGCTGAACCGGTATTACGCAATGGCACCGTTCGCGCGCGCGCAATAAATGCCGCAGGGCCGAAGGTATCGTTATACACCACACCATGATACGCCGCTTCTGGCTGGCTAAACACAGGGAAACGTTCCTTGTGCTCTGCCCATGGGAATTTACCGGAATCAACAATAATGCCGCCCAAGGTCGTGCCGTGGCCACCCATGTACTTAGTCAGCGAGTGCACAACGATATCTGCGCCATGCTCAATTGGATTTAACAGCGCTGGAGTTGCCACGGTATTATCAACAATCAATGGAACGCCATGGCGATGTGCCGCCTCAGCAATGGGAGCGATATCAACGATATTACCGGCTGGATTACCGATGGTTTCGCAGTAGACCGCTTTGGTGTTTTCATCAATCAGCTTTTCAATATCCGCCGCTTGATCGCTCTCTGCAAAGCGCACTTCGATGCCTTGCTTTGGCAGCATGTGTGCCAACAAAGTGTAAGTACCGCCGTATAACTGTGGGGTGCTAATGATGTTATCGCCAGCCTCAGCCACGGTCAGCAGTGCGTAGTTAATCGCCGCACTTCCGGAAGCCACCGCCAATGCCGCAATACCGCCTTCCAATGCTGCAACCCGCTTTTCCAGCACATCCCAAGTTGGATTCATAATGCGGGTGTAGATGTTACCTGGCACCGCTAAATCGAATAAATCCGCACCGTGTTGTGCGTTATCAAATTCATAGGCTACGGTTTGGTAAATGGGGACCGCACAAGACTTTGTGACGGGGTCCGTTTCATAACCTTCGTGTACGCAGATTGACTCTTTTCTCATCGCTCTCTCCCTCGGGATTAATTAGAATATTCCGTGGGCGTAGTATACAGCGGTGAGGTGAGACAATCAGTAGACTGACACATTATTAACGATAGACTTTAATCGTTATCCCTTACTGATCCCCCGCAGCCCAGGCTTAGGCATTAGAGTCGCCCAGCAATGTCTCTTCATCAATCAAATGATGCGCCGTTTCATCAAGCGGACCATTGGCAATCACCTTACCCTCTTCCATCACGATCAAATGATCTGCCATGCGCCACACTTCGGCTGGAGAATGCGTGACATACAGCACTGGAATATTCAGCTCGCGATGCACTTGCTCTAAAAACGGCAGGATTTCGCGTTTACGACGCATATCCAAAGCAGCCAATGGCTCATCCATTAATAGCAGCTTTGGACAAACTGCCAAGGCGCGAGCAATCGCTACCCGCTGACGTTCGCCACCGGATAAGCGCTCCGGCTTACGCTCAATCAGACTTTCAATACCTAACAACTCAATGGCTTGCGTGAGCTGATCTGATGTTTTGGCAGCGCCCGAACGCTGCTGACCGAATTGCAGGTTTTTCAAAACGGTTAAATGCGGGAATAAGCTCGCCTCCTGAAACACATAACCAATTGAACGGCGATGGGTTGGTAAGCGGAATGCTTTGATGGTGTCTTCCCAGCATTCACCCGTGATATTTATATAGGCTGTTTCAGGTCGCTCCAAGCCTGCAATACAACGCAGCAAAGTACTTTTCCCACAGCCGGAATGCCCAAAAATAGCGGTCACACCGCGAGCAGCTAAGCACTGATCAAAGTCCAGCGTGAAGGTATCCAGTTTTAACCGAAGACGTAGCTCAATATCGCTACCCATCAGGCGTGTTGCACCCGAACCGGCGACTTAATGATGGTATACATAATCAGCAATACCAAAAATGAAAAGCCCAATAAAATGGCAGCCAGCGAGTGCGCTTGTCCGTACTCCAGCGCTTCAACGTGGTTATATAACTGCACCGAGACCAAACGAGTTTTATCCGGAATATTGCCACCAATCATGAGCACCACCCCAAACTCGCCGACTGTATGCGCAAAGCCCAAAATACTCGCGGTAAGAAAGCCGGGCTTAGCTAGCGGGATGGCCACGCTGAAAAAGGCATCCAAAGGACTAGCTCGTAATGTGGCCGCCACTTCTAGCGGCCTTGGGCCAATGTTTTCAAAGGCATTTTGTAACGGCTGCACCACAAACGGCATGGAATAAATACAGGAGGCCACCACTAAACCGCTAAAGGTGAATGGCAAGGTGCCCAAACCTAGTGCTTCGGTAAATTGGCCCAACGCACCTTGCGGCCCCATTAAAATCAGTAGATAGAACCCCAAAACGGTCGGCGGCAAAACTAAGGGCATCGCGATTAACGCGCTGCATAAGGCTTTCCAGCGCGAACGTGTAATACTCAGCCACCAAGCCAATGGCGTACCGAGCAACAGCAAAATAAGGGTGGTGACACTGGCAACCTTGAAGGTTAACCATAGGGCACTGATGTCAGCGGGCGAAAGCATAAGCTTTGGGTGAAATCGGCGCGGTAGTGTCATAGCCAAAGGATTGGATGATCATCTGGGTTTGATTTTTCCGTAGAAAAGCCAATAAGGCGGTGGCGGCTGGGTTATCTTGTCCGCGCTTTAATAACACCGCACTTTGATTGATTGGCTGATGCAAAGCCGTTGGCACTAACCAACCAGAGCCCTGCTCGCTGCCATCGGGATTGGTCACTTGCGATAACGCTACAAAGCCCAATTGTGCATTGCCGGTTTGCACAAATTGATAGGTTTGCGAGATATTCTCGCCCTGCACAAAGCGTGGCTTTAGCTGCTTGTACAAGGCCAATGTTTCCAGCGTTTCACGAGCCGCTTCGCCATACGGTGCCAATTTTGGATCGGCCAGTGCGATGTATTTGAAATCACCGTGTTTTAGGATTTGGCTATCGCCATCAATCAAGCCAGCCGTATTTGACCACAGTACTAAGCGCCCTTGCGCATAGACAAATTCAGTGCCAGAAATCGCTAAGTCGCTCTTGATCAACCTTGTGACCTTATCGGTATCGGCAGAGAGAAATAAATCAAACGGCGCACCGTGGCTAATCTGTGCCAACAGCTTACCGGAAGAACCATAGGATACTTTAACCGCGTGGCCCGTTTGCGCCTCAAAATCTTTAGCGATGGTTTGCATTGGCTTAATAAAGTTAGAAGCGACTGCAACCATGACTTCATCGGCTAGCACTTGGGAGGCAGGTAGTACACTCCCGCACATACTTAAAACAACCAGAGCCACGACTCGAAATCGGCTATTCATTTGAAAACATAACGCTTGATAAATAAATGTCATAAGCTGATCGAAGCAGAACGCTTCTCCATGTAATTGTACATATCGCGCTCGACATCGCGGAACAGCAGAATGGCTTGTTCACCGGTTTTGGTTAGCGAAGCACCACCCCCACCTTTGCCGCCGGTTGAGCTGCTGACCAATGGCTCATTGCTGTGCTCGTTCATTGATTGCACTAGCTGCCATGCTTGGCGGTAAGACATTTTCATTGAACGCGCTGCGCCGCTGATCGAGCCGAACTCTTGGATTTTTTCTAGTAGGAGTACGCGACCAGTGCCCAGAAAAGTGCCTTCCGGACTGGCAATCCAGAAACGGCCCTTTAAGTGGTAGTTAAGGGGCTTGGGTGTTGGGGCTGTATCGATAGGTGAAGTCATAGTCGCTATTCATATCAAAACATAACGGTTTTGACAAGATGATTTGTGAAGTCTGCTCTGCCTCAAATTATAGTAATAGCCATTACGATAACCTGTATTACTATAATGAAACTCTACGGTCGCCAGCAAGAATTTAAGTAAATTCAGTCAATTATCAAGCAGTCAAAGCAAAGTGGCAAGATGACGGTAATCACTGATCGCCGTTGTGTCGGGATGTATTCAAGCTCTTGATGGAAATGGCTAAAACGCAGCACTTTGTCCTGATCATTGACGAGTTTCAGGAGTTTTATCGAGATAATCCTTTCGCATGAGGTATTAACTGGATGCTTATATCTCACAGGATTTTTTGACTAACTTACGACGCATCGTAAAATAATCTTTCTTTTTTTACGATTCGTCGTAAAATAATTAGAAACAACTGGTCAAAATTATGCATCGCTTCTATACCGACACCATAAAAACCGATTTGCTGGAGCAGCGACAAATGCTATTTGTGTCTGGCCCCAGACAAGTTGGCAAAACAACGCTCGCGCATACCATTACAGACGCCAAAGGGCATTATTTCAACTGGGATAACCGTCAACACCGCCAATGGATTTTAGAGAGTGTGAGCAATACGATCGACTCCGAATTAATCAATCAGCTGGGACTTCAGGAGTTGCGTAGTGAACGCAGTTTGGTCGCTTTTGATGAGCTGCATAAATTTAAGGACTGGAAAAACTATCTGAAAGGCTTTTTCGATGTTTATGAAAAAGAGCTGGCGATATTGGTGACCGAAAGCGCCAGAATGGATACCTTTCGCAAAGGTGGCGATAGCCTTATGGGTCGATATTTTCACTATCGTATGCACCCACTAAGCTTGCGCGAGGTGAGTGCGGACTTTGACCGGGATGTCTTATTGCAGATGCCACAAAAACCAGATAGCCAAGCCTTGGAGCAACTGCTTAAATTTGGCGGATTTCCCGAGCCGTTTGTAAAAGCTGATACGCGTTTCTATAACCGCTGGCAGCAATTACGCCAGCAACAGCTTATTTACGAAGATATTCGGGACATGAATCAGGTGCAGGACATTGCACAGCTGGATGTCTTGGCCAGCCTACTCCGTGATCAGTCAGGACAGGTAATCCGCTACAGTACCCTAGCAAAGCAATTGAGTGTTAGTGTGGATACGGTTAGGCGCTGGATGACGCTATTGGAAAGCTTTTATTACGCCTTTCGGGTGCGTCCTTGGTTTGAAAATATCACTACTGCTTTGCGTAAAGAGCCTAAAGTGTATCTTTGGGATTGGTCTCAGGTGCAAGATATTGGCGCGCGTAATGAAAATCTGATTGCCAGCCATTTGCTCAAAGCGGTTCATTGGTGGACGGACAGTGGCTGGGGTGATTATCAGCTTCACTATTTAAGAACCAAAGATCAGAAAGAAGTCGACTTCCTAGTTAGCAAAAATAATAAACCCTGGATGTTGATTGAGGTAAAAAGCTCAGGAAAGGCAGCATTGAGTAAGCATTTGCAATGGTTTCAGGAGAAAACCGGCGCGGAATATGCATTTCAGGTGGGGCTGGATATGCCGTATGTTGAGGCGGACTGTTTTGCGATTAAACAACCGGTTAAGGTACCGGCTGAGACTTTATTGATGTGTTTGGTGTAAACCTTCACAAACACTCGCCACTACTCTTGATAGCTAAACGTATACACCGTCGCTATCACTTAATGCTGAAAACTCCAATGGGCCAGATGACCTGCGCCCAAGTCTTGAATAGCTGAGAACACCTAGCAGAAAGCTATTCGCCTTCTAAAGCCAGCAAATCATCAGCCGCAAACGAAACCGTAGCCTGCTCACCAACCACTGGCGGTGGCACGGATGGCTGATTGAAACTATCCAGCGATAACAGATTATCGCCAATCGCGATCTGCACACGAATAACCGACCCCAAGAACCCTACTTGCTGCACAATCCCTTTCAGCTGTATCGGCTTATTGGGCGCAGCGCCTAAAGACACCACTTCCGGCCGTAACGCCAGTGAAATGCTATCGCCATTGCTATGGTTAGCTAAGTTTTGACCAAGCGACAACACTTCGCCATTAAGCTCAACCACGCCTTTGGCCGCATCGCTCACGGTGCCAGTCAGCACATTAATGGTTCCCACAAAAGAGGCCACAAAGCGAGTACTAGGCTTATTATAAATCTCAAACGGCGTACCGGTTTGATCAGCCTTTCCGGCATTAACCACCACAATCCGGTCAGACATCGACAATGCCTCTTCCTGATCGTGGGTGACGAAAATCGTGGTGATGCCCAGCTTTTGCTGAATTGAGCGAATCTCTTCACGCAGCGATACCCGAATTTTGGCATCCAGAGCGGAGAGCGGCTCATCCAATAACAACAGCTTAGGCTTTACCGCCAGCGCACGCGCCAAGGCAATCCGCTGCTGCTGTCCACCCGATAACTGATAAGGATAACGAGAACCCAGCTCTTCCAAACGAATCATTGCCAGCATTTCAGCAACCGTCTCATTGGTTTCAGCTTTACTTTTGCCGGCAACCTTTAGACCAAAGGCCACGTTCTGCGCTACGGTCATATTTGGAAACAGTGCGTAAGACTGAAACACCATGCCGATATTGCGCTGATTCGGTTTCAGGTTGACCACGTCTTGCCCGTCGATATGAATTTGGCCCTGCGTAGGCGTTTCAAATCCGGCAATCATGCGCAGTACGGTCGTTTTACCACAACCACTGGGGCCTAAGAACGAGATGAACTCACCACGCGTGACATCCAAATTGAAGTCATCGACGACTCGGTTATCACCAAAATCCTTTTGCAGGCCCTTAATTTCAAGAAATCCCATACTCACTAGCGCTCTGGTTGTGTGTGTTTCTGAAAACGTGTCACTAATTGAATCAGCCCCATGCAGAGCCAGGTAATGGCAAAGGCAATCACGGCCAATGCTGCAGGTTCATAGGCACGGTTTGCGCCGATTAATTGCATAAATGGTCCGAATGCCGGACGGTTTAACAGCGCTGCCAATACAAATTCACCGATCACGATGGCAAAGGTCAGGAAGGCTCCGGACAGCACCGCCACCAATACATTTGGCAAAATGATTTTGCGCATAATGGTGAACTTGCTAGCGCCTAAACTCTCGGCGGCTTCGGTTAGCGTGCCCACATCAATACTGCGCAAACCGGTGTCTACCGCGCGATACATATACGGCAATGCCAACACGGTGTAGCCGAACATCATCAACAAATCGGTCCCTATTGCACTGCCTGTTAGCGGCAGTATCGAGGAGGTGTTATAGAGCCGGATATAACCAAACACGACAACGATCGGCGGAATAACCAATGGCAGTAGCGTAATGAATTCAATCACCGGACGCCAGCGCGGCAGCTTCAAACGCACCCAGTAAGCCGTCGGCACGACTAGCAGCACACCCATCAAAATGGTTGCCAGCGCCATCATCACCGAATAACTAAAAGTCGCCTGAAAACGTGGATCGCTGAGGATGACCCAGTAGGCATCCAGACTGTATTCGCCACGGCGCATGCGCAGGGAAAACTCCAGCGTGCCCAGCAGCGGTAAACCAAAATAGAGAATGCCTAAGCCTAACGCCAGCCATGACCAAAACTTTTGCCGCATCACTTCATCCACCGCTCACTGCGCGACCGCATCCAGATGTAAATGAGATTAGCGACGCCGGTAATCATGATCATACCGAAGGCTAATGCGTAGCCTAAGTGTGGGTCTTGCAGTACGTCACCACGGATTTGCGCAAATAGTAAAATCGGCACAATCGACATTGAGCTGCCAGTCAGTGCATAAGCGGTGGCCACCGCGCCAAAGGCATTGGCAAATAACAGTGCAAAAGTACCAAGCAGCGAAGGCCAGAGAATGGGTAATGCCACCATCCGCCAGTATTGCGCATTGCTGGCACCGAGAATGGAGGCGGCTTCTTTCCATTCCTTTTTCAAACTGTCCAGTGCCGGCGTAATAATCAAAATCATGAGCGGTATCTGAAAAAACAGATAGGTCAGCGTTAATCCCCAAAAGCTTAAGAGATTAAAGCCCATGGCGTAGATATTGATGCCGAACCAGTCCTTCAACAAAACCGTAACCAAGCCCAAACGACCCAGTGTTGCCAGAAACGCAAAGGCCAGCGGAACACCGGCAAAGTTTGAGGCCACACCCGAAAACGTCATAATTGGCGAGCGAATCCAAGCGGGTAAGCCACCTAAAACGACGGCCAGCGCAATCAAGAAACCAATCACGCAGCCCAAAAAGGCTGAGGCGACACTAATCCGGATACTGATCCAGTAGGAAGCCATGATTGAGGGTTCAAAGAGGTTGCGCAGGTTGTCGAGGGTAAACTCCCCTGCCGGATTCTGAAATGCGCCAAACACAATGTTCAATGTCGGTAACAACATGAACATAAAAGCAAAAATCAGAAACGGCACGACACCCAGCCAAGCCAGCGATATCCGTCTGCGTTTTATTGGCTGGGATGCCGTGATCGTATTACTCATTTACTGAACGTTCGCTCCAACGGTGGAATCCCACTTCGCGCCAATCACGTCTTTCGCCGCAGCTTGGTCTTCAAGGGATGGGAATACGGCTTTTTCATAAGCAGCCGCTGGTGGCAATGCATCCATTAATTCCTGAGGAATTTTGTTATCCGCTGCCAGATTGTTGAAACGGATTGGGTGACAATAACCTTTCAACCATGCCAACTGGCCTTCATCGGAGTACAGGTACTCCATCCACAACTTAGCCGCATTTGGATGTGGCGCATAAGCGCTGATTGCTTGTACATACACACCCGCAACAACGCCGGATTTTGGTACCACAACATCAACCGGAGGATTGCCTTTCAGCGTATCGCGGCCCGACAGTGCATTGTAATCCCACTGTACAACGATCGGCGTTGCGCCCTGCGCGATGGTGCCTGTCTTACCAATGACGGGGACAAAGTTGCCGGATTTATTCATTTTTGCGAAGAAGTCTACGCCCGCTTCACCGACTGCTGTACCACCCTCTGCACCGGCTGACAAACCAGCCGCATACACGCCCAGAATCGCTTGGTTAGACGCACGAGGATCACCCGCCAGGGCAACGCTATTGGCAAATTCAGGCTTTAACAAGTCCGCCCAATCCTGAGGCGACTCATCAATAATATCTTTGTTTACCGCAAACGACAGTACGCCGTAGTAGTCGCCATACCAGTAGCCGTCCGCATCTTTCACGTTATCCGGAATCGTATCCCAGGTTGATACCTTGTAAGGCATCAGCAAGTTTTCTTCTTTAGCCGCAGGACCAAATGAGAAGCCGACATCAATCACGTCTGGCGCTTGAGGGCCTTTGTTATCTTTGTTTGCGCGAATAGCTTCCAACTCATCAGCAGAGCCTGCATCAGGGTTTAGTTCGTTGACTTCAATGTCTGGATATTTTGCTTTGAATCCGGCGATTACACCGTCGTATCCACACCAGCTGTGTGGCAGCGCAATGGTCGTTAACATACCTTCTTTCTTAGCCGCTGCTTCTAGCTCAGCAAGATCCGCAGCCGATGCAACTGTTGAAAACAGTGCTGTTGCAATCGTTAGGGATAGTAATGTCTTCTGGGGTCTAAACATTTGGAATCTCCGTGAAATAGCTGTTGGAACGTTAAGTGACGGGAGACAGTATCAGGCGATTGTTACAGTTGAATGACTGACAATCAGTTGACTGCATTTCAGTATACGGGGTAATTCCCACAAAATACCAGAGGGCAAGTCATTCGTATTAAATATTATTCAAATAAATAATACTAATCAGTCATTCAACGTATTTATCACGGAAAACAAGGTATGAGCCACCCTGATCAGGCACCCAAAACTCGTAACAAGCGCTTCATTTCACGGACCGTTTGATCCGATTTACCGGTGCCACGCGGCACATAGCACAGCTGCTGATAGCAGGCGGTAAACGCTTGTATCGCTTCGGCTTTTTCTGGTAATTTTTCACTAGCCAGAGCGGAGAACTCCGATGGGGTTTGCTGCGTTTCACGTGAAATGCCGAGCTTGGCTAGTCGCGCGCAAAACTTGCGGTAGAGCTGATGCTCATAGGCTTCGTAATTGCGCCGATTCATCATGCCTAGCAGTACAAACCACAGCAGGAAAATACCGGCAAATAATCCACCCACCAGCACCGCCAAAGGTACTGACGACATTTTATCCAAAATCGATTTCAGTAAATTAGCCTGCGATTCGCCATCGTAGCCCAGCACCCAACGTCGCCAGCCGTACTGTATGGAGTCCAGTTTTTGACGGATGCCATCCAGCCACTTCATCTTGTGAGCGGAGAATAATTTATCTTCTAAAAACGAGCCTTCGTATTCCAACGCGGCTTCTAAGCCACCTTCAACGCGACTAGGTGCCACCATTGCGGTTGGGTCAACCCGTCTCCAGCCCTCGCCTTCCAGCCAGACTTCAGTCCAGGCATGGGCATCAAACTGATGGACTGAAAGGTAGTCACCATTTTGATTCCATTTGCCGCCGAGATAACCGACTACAACTCGTGCCGGAATTCCGACTGCGCGCATCATAAAGACAAAGCTGCCGGCATAGTGCGAGCAAAAACCACGCATAGTATCGAATAGGAACTTATCGATAGTGTCGGTATCGCCTAAAAGTGTTGGGCGTAACGTGTAAAAGTAGGCTTGATCAGTGAAGCGCTTTGAAACCAACTCCACATATTCTTGTTCGGTACTGACCGAATCACGCAGTTCACGAGCTAATGCACGCGTTCGTGGATCGCCAGTTGGCGGTAATTGCAAAGCAGCGCGGCGGGCATTTTTGGTTAACTCAAGATCACGCTTCGCATCCGGATAAGCGACGGCTTTTACCAGCAATGGCGCTTGAATATCGCTATTAGCCATGGCCCGATAATCGCCGAATAAACGCAAATCACCTTCCGCAGCGACCGTTGGGGTTAGGCTAAACAGCCATGGCCGACCGGTTTTCTCATACAGTGTTTCATATTCGATTGGCTCGCCGGTAATCTCAACCTGCGATAGCTGCCAAGGTTGGCTGTACGAGAGCCTAAGTCGTAATTCACGGCTGTCATATTGCTCATCAAACTGCTGCCAAGTTTTGCCATCAAAATTGTTTAACACCAAGCCGCGCCAGTACATTTCATCCGAAGTTGGCTTGCGGCCTTTAAAGCTCACCCGAAATGCCAACTCATCTGACTTACTTAAATCCGCAATATCGCCCGGTGACATGCGATCAGTCATGCCGGTTTTTGCTTGGGTATCAAAACTTGGAATCGCCCATAACGGCGAAAAGCGCGGCATAAATACAAACACCAAAATCATCAGCGGCAGGCATTGAATCAGCATAAAGCTGGCCATTTTCAAACTGGAGCGAGTAGCGTTTTGGCTAAGCTGTTGCGCAGGGGATTGTTGATTGGCGATTAGCGCACCGGTCAACACAATCATCGATAGCACGCCATAAGCGCCAGCGAGAATCGACTGATTAAATAGAAACTGGATTGCAACTAAGAAATAGCCAATAAAAATCACAACTAACGCATCGCGCTGGCTAATCACTTCCAGCGATTTAAAGGCAAATCCCAATAGCAAAAATGACACCATGGCATCCAGCGACACCAAGGGCATGCCACTGATTAACACGCCTAATCCACCAAGTGCCACCACCAGCATACGCGTGGTTAAGCCCGGCTGCGCAGAATGCCCTTTAATCACGCGAATCCGCCAATACGTCGACGCCAACATCACCGGAATCAACCAAATGGGCAGATAAAATGCGAATGGCAGCATGACCACTAATTGCGCCGCCAATAGCCAAATCATTCCCCGATAAGTCACCTGTCGTGACAACTGATAATCTTTATCCAGCATCGGTCGCATCCTGTTCTGGCAAACCATAAAGCGCTAAGGCCGTGAGACAGCGGGTTTTGTGCGTGGCACCGCTTCCGGGCTGAATCAGCGTTCCGGGAATTTTTAATCCAAATTGTTTTTGATCAGCATCAAAGGCCAGCACCATCGCGGATAAATGCGATAAGCGCGGCTCAATGCCGGAAATATTCAAGGCATCCCAATCTAACCAAGACTCGTGGCTTTCATAATCCACAAAGGACTTGGTGTATAACTCACCGGTTTTGGCATATTGCCCCCAGTGAATGTGCTTGGGCGAGTCCCCTGCCTGATAATCCCGAATGCCTGCAAAGTCGCTGGTACCGCCGGAAATTTCTACGCCATCCTCCGTTTCATCGCCGCTATTTTGGGCTTTGTTATGGCGTGGCTGCTCAATGGGTTCGGGGTAAACCACCGCTTCAATATCCATCGTAACGTAGGACCACGCAGTATTTAAGCCAGTTGGAAAACGGGTAAATACATCAATGCGTGGTGGCATAAAACGGCCGCGCTTTTGAGTGGTGTGGGAGAGTTTAATGCGGGTGGATTGTTGCTCCTGCAAATTCAGCTCAACCAAGTCTTCGTTTTTCCAGCCAAAGTAGATCGCACTTTTGCGCTGCTTAAAGGGACGAGAGACTTCCAGCTCTAATACCATTTTTTCACCCGCAAAGCAGGGTTCGGCAGCGATGGCTTTAATCGTTAAGCCCGCAAGGTTACGGTAGGTGTACAGGATATTGATCACCAGTAAGGCAATCAGCCAGAAGCAAACGCCATACACCAATGAGTTTTGAAAGTTGATGCCCAGCAAAAACAGCACCACAATCATAACAATGAGCGCGAGGCTGACCTTGCTCGGCACAATGAAGATTTTCTTCTGCGACAAGGTAACTTGCTTGGCCTTGGGCAAACGCCGATCTGCCCATTGCTTGAAGTTAAACACGCACTCCCCCGACCACGTCGACCTGATTGAGAATGTGTCTGGCCAACTGATCACCTTGGGTTTCTTTGCGACCCACCAAGCGATGCCCTGCCACGGCAACAAACACCGCCTGCACATCTTCAGGCAGAACATGATCACGACCTTGAATCAGTGCCCAACTTTGTGCGCTATGCACTAAGGCCAATGCGCCACGTGGCGACAAGCCTAATAAACATAAATCGCGTTCGCGGGTTTGCGCGACTAAGCGCTGCACGTAATCCAGCAAAGCATCGGTCATTTTAATGCGTGGAACTTGCGCCTGAATTTGTTCCAATTGCTCTTGGCTAATGCAACTAATCATCGCACCGAGTGAGCCACGGCCATGGCGGCCTTGTAGCAATTCACGCTCTGCCGCCGGATCAGGATAGCCCAATGAGACCCGAAGCAAAAAGCGATCAAGTTGCGACTCTGGCAATGGGAAGGTACCGGACTGACTTTGCGGGTTCTGAGTGGCAATCACGAAAAACGGCTTCGGTAGCATATGGCTTTCACCATCAATACTGACCTGACGCTCTTCCATCGCTTCCAGCAACGCACTCTGCGCACGCGGCGTGGCACGGTTTAATTCGTCGGCTAAAAATATCTGGCTAAAAATGGGGCCGGGTCGGAAATTAAACTGGCCTTGCTTGGCATCAAATACCGTCGCACCAATCACATCCGCCGGTAATAAATCACTAGTGAACTGCACCCGCTTGTATTGCAAACCAAAGACATTGGCCAAGCCATGTGCCAGCGTGGTTTTACCCATCCCGGGCAAGTCTTCCAGCAGCAAATGACCACCCGCCAATAATGCGGTTAATGCCAAGCGAACTTGATTGGGTTTGCCCAGAATAACTTTATTAAGCTGGGACGATGCGCGCTGTATGAGTTCTTGGGCGGATTGGGTCACGGTGAGTTCTCAGAAGTTGTGTAATTTTTATAATTACCGCAACCTTAGAGCAATGCTTAAGCAAATTCAAATTGACCCGCGCAGCGGTAGCATTATTATTGCTGCCTCTTAGACTTATGGCCAATTAGTGGTACAGCTCGCAGATATAGTCAGGCGTTTTGCTGCTTTAAATCCGTTGCCACCGGGCGCTTATGCAGGAAGCGCGTCATTGGCTTTTCCACAAACTGATATAGTAAATAACCAGCAACCACAGAGCCTACTAATAACACTGATACAAATAACCAACCGCCAAGCACATGGCTTAAGCCTAACTTGCCCAACACCATCGCGCCGCCCGCTAAAGCAAACGGATGAATGAGGTACATCGCGTAGGAGGAATCACCCAAACTTTTCAGGAAGTTGATCGGGCGTTGCTGTAGTTCTTGTTCCAAACCTAACGCACCACCCATAATCAGTAACATCGGCAAGCCAAAATCAACCACTCGAATTCCCGTTTGGACACCTTGGTTGACAGCCAGTAACGCGCCAAGACCAACGCCCACCATCGACATTAATAGCATCATCGGCAAGCGCGTTGCATATTGCGCGTAGTGATACAGCAGCATACCGCAGGCAAATTCCAGCAATAGCTGGTCAGTGACAAACTTCGCCCATACGCCGCTTTGTGGCTGCCAGAAACCAAACCCCGCAGCGAAGACTAACAAGCCGATCACTACTACATTGCCAAGACCTCGACTAAACCACAGGCCCAACATAAAGATGGCATAAAACAGAAACTCATAACGCAGCGTCCAGCCATTAGCGACCAGATAAGACTGCTCTGAAGGTAATAGAAAGTAGGAGGCGATTAAGTCAGTGCCACCGCTGGTACTATTTACCTGCCCCGGCATAATCAGATAAACGATTAAGGCCAAACAAGTGACCAGCCAATAAAGGGGAATAATGCGGGTAATTCGACGCCAGAAAAATTGACGGGATGCGCCCGCCGTTTGATGCTTCTCAGCCGTGGTGTGGCACATAATAAAGCCGGAAATCAGGAAAAATAAATCCACACCCGCGCCACCGACATGCCAGCTGGACAACACATTGCCAGAATATTGCGAACTCTTTAAGCCGACATGCTCCAGCAGCACCATAAACGCCGCCAAACCTCGCAAGTATTGAACTGATAAAACCATGCTGTTATTCCTGATTATTGCGCATCTGCAGCCTTAACGGCTGATTAACACAGGATTATTCAAGCTTGATTTAATTGCCCGCAGCACGACCGTTAATGGCTCTGAATTACAGATAGCAGGTCTCAGCGCAAACAAAACAGCGCCTCGGGCGATTTTACAAACGCTTGCCAAATTTCTTTTTGACATTGCTAAACAAGCGGTCTAATAATCCTTGCCGCCGACAAGCAAAAAATGGAAATTAACGCATGAGCCGTTCATCTTATTTACAACCCGACACTATCGCCCTGCACACTGGCTACCAGCCAGAAAGTGACCATGGCTCGCGGGCTGTCCCCATCTACCAAACCACCTCTTATGTATTCGATGATGTCGATGAAGCCTCATCGCTGTTCAATGTTGAGCAAGGTGGGCATATTTATAGCCGCATCACCAACCCAACCGTCGCCGTTCTGGAGCAGCGGATTGCCGCTTTAGAAGGCGGCAGCGGTGCGATTTGTACCGCATCGGGCATGAGCGCGCTGTATATGACCTTTATCACCCTGTGTTCGGCGGGTGATCATATCGTTTCCTCCGCACAGATTTACGGCTCCACCGCCACCCTGCTGCGCCATACCCTGAAACGCCTCGGCATTGATTGCACCTTTGTTGCCATTAACGATCAGGATGCAGTTGCCGCAGCGATTCAAGACAACACTAAAATGGTGTTCTGCGAATCCATCGGAAACCCCGGTTTGGAAGTCGCTGATCTTGACGCGATTTGTGGCACAGCCCATGCACATGGCTTACCGGTCGTGATTGATGCAACCTTCGCAACCCCTAGCCTATGCCGCCCGATTGAGCATGGCGTAAATGTAGTCGTTCATTCAGCCACTAAATGGATGGGTGGACACGGTGTTGCAGTAGGTGGCGTTGTGGTTGATGGCGGAAACTTTGACTGGAAGAAGAGCGGTCGCTTCCCTGAACTGACAGAGCCTTATGCTCCATTTCACGGGATTAAATTCTGGGAAGAGTTCGGCCCTTCGGCATTAGCCATGCGTATGCGTGCAGAATCCATGCGTGATTTAGGCGCAGCCATGAGCCCGCACAGTGCCTTTTTGCTGCTGCAAGGTATCGAAACCCTGAATCTGCGCATGCGCCAACATGTTGAAAACGCGCATGAGCTAATGAATTGGCTAGTCGAGCAGGACGCGGTGTCCTGGGTCAACCATCCGGATTTAGCAACTAATCCAACTAATGACGTAGCGAAGCGGCTATTCCCGAAAGGTGCTGGCTCCATGCTGTGCTTTGGGGTAAAAGGCGGTCGCCCGGCCGGTGCAGCCTTTATCAATGCGCTACAGCTTGGCTCCAACTTAGCCAATGTCGGCGATTCGCGCACCTTGGTATTACACCCCGGTAGCACCACCCACTCCCGCTTGAGCACGGAACAAATGGAAGCGGCTGGCATTAGCGAAGACATGATCCGCGTATCCGTCGGTATCGAGGATATTAAAGACATTAAAGCAGACTTTGCCGGTGCTCTCAGGGCAGCGCAACGTGTGGCGGAGGCAGGCTAATGGACTTACAAGTTAACGGCATTCAGACCTACGCAGCGACTGGCGGCAAGCCGTTTGATAACACACTGCCAACCGTACTATTTTTACACGGCAGCGGCATGGACCACCGCGCATGGGCCTTGCAGACACGCTGGTTTGCCTTCCACGGCTTCTCCGTATTAGCGCCAGACTTTCCGGGGCATAGCTTATCCGAAGGCGAGCCATTGGAAAGCATTGAAGCGATGGGCGCATGGCTGTCTGATTTTATGGATGCAGCCGGCGTTTCAAGCGCACATGTCGTTGGTCATTCACAAGGCTTTTTAACCGCGTTGGAACTGGCTAAGCAAACACCTGAGAAGGTCACTAGCCTAAGCGGTATCGGCACGGCAGCAGCCATTCCGGTCAACCCTGCGTTAGTTGAAACGGCTGAAAAGTCCGCGGCTAAAGCAGCCGATATGATGCTGCAATGGGGTTTTGGCCCTGCGGCGCAGTACGGCATTAGCGCGGTTCCCGGCATGCAGCCTATCGCAATTGGCCGACAAATTATGTCAGGCAATCCACTAGCCACCGACTTAAAAGCCTGCGCCAACTACAGCGGTGGCGATGAAGCCGCAGCGGCATTGGATATTCCGAGCTGTCTGATTTTGGCTGGCAAAGACAAAATGACGCCCTTAAAAGCGGGTCAGGCATTGGCAAAAATATTAGATGCCAAAGTCACTGTGCTACCGGAATACGGCCACATGCTGCCAGTTGAAGCGCCAAAAGAGTGCCTGCGGGCATTACGGGATTTTATCCGCGCGTAAAACTCACCAACGAATTTTATGAGTGAACAAGATATGACGATGGAAATCAAAAAAGTCGCTGTAATTGGCGCTGGCACCATGGGTGCAGGCATTGCCGGACAAGTGGCCAATGCGGGCGTTGAGGTTTGGCTATTAGACCTGCCAACCGATGACGGCACCGATGCCGAAGGCAATCCTTTAAGTGTAAATGCCGTGGCAGAGCGCGGTTTACAACGCCTGCGTGATCCCGATTCACCGGGCCTAATGAGTGAAGCGGCTGAAGCCAATATCCACCTTGGCAATATTCGGGATGATTTTCACCAGCTGGCCGATTCCGATTGGGTCGCCGAGGCTGTGGTTGAGCGCTTAGATATTAAGAAAGCACTCTATCAAAGGCTAAATGACACTTGCCACGATCAGGCGATTATCACCTCCAATACCTCAACGATTCCCATCAAATTGCTGGTTGAGGATATGCCAGAAGCGTTTCAGAAGCGTTTTGCCATTACGCACTTCTTTAATCCTGTGCGCTTTATGCGCCTGCTGGAATTGGTACGCGGCGAACATACCGATCCGGCAGTGATTGATGTGCTGGATGCCTTCTGCGAGCAGAATCTCGGTAAAGGCGTGGTGAACTGTGCCGATACACCGGGCTTTTTGGGTAATCGCGTGGGTGTGTATGCCATTCAATGTGCGCTGCATGCGGCATTGGATTTGGGCCTAAAGCCCGCTGAGGCAGATGCCTTATTTGGCCGCCCAATGGGGATTCCAAAGACCGGTGTGTTTGGCCTGTATGACCTGATCGGCATTGATTTGATGTCGGATGTGGTACAGAGCTTGGTGAATATTCTGCCTGATGGCGATGCTTTCCATGCTGAAGCGGCCGTTGTGCCACTAATGAGCGAAATGATCGCTAATGGCCAAACCGGTAATAAGCAAGGCAAAGGGTTTTACCGCACCGATGAAGCCACCAACACACGTTATGTGCTGGACTTTGCCAGCGGTGAATACATTGAATCGCCACGCTTAACGCTGCCATTAGCTGAGCGTGCTGAGGCGGAAGGTTTGCACCTTTTACTGGAAGATGATGGCTTATACGGACAGTTTGCATGGCGCGTGCTATCGCGCACCCTCACCTATGCCGCCTCGCTGATTCCTGAAGTTGGGGATGATCCGGTACCCGTCGATGATGCCATGAAACTGGGTTATAACTGGATTCAAGGCCCGTTTGAAATGATCGATGCCATTGGCGTGGATAACTTCATTGCGCGCTTGGATGCGGATGGTATTGAAGTACCGGCATTTTTACGTGAAGCAGCAGGTTCTAGTTTTTATCGGGTAAGTTCACCAGACAATGCTACTGACGATGCAACT
Organism: Leucothrix mucor DSM 2157; assembly: GCF_000419525.1. Lineage (NCBI taxonomy): Bacteria > Pseudomonadati > Pseudomonadota > Gammaproteobacteria > Thiotrichales > Thiotrichaceae > Leucothrix > Leucothrix mucor. The sequence goes on along the minus strand of NZ_ATTE01000001.1, from coordinate 4,326,087 downwards.
GCTAGCACCCCTAACGCTAATGACCAGGCCGAGCTTCAAGCCCTGCAAGCGGGCAAAGTCTGGAAAGCCATCACCCGACCTGAAGGCGTGGTGCGCTTTACTGAAAAACGCCAGACACTCAAGCCAGTTAACGAAAATGCCGTTGCCAGTTGGTACAACATTGATGATGTCGCGCTGGTCGAATTTCACAGCAAAGCCAATGCCTTAGATGCTGACTCCATGGAATTGCTAGCCGATGCCATTGCGCAAGTTCCGGCACAAGGCTTACGTGGTCTGATCATTCATAACGACGCTCAGCACTTTTCCTGTGGTGTGAATTTGAATGGTGTGCGCGAGTTTTTCCGCAAGGAAGATATGGATGGCTTGGATGCTTTCCTCGCCCACTTCCAGCAAACCGTACATAGCATGGCAACGGCTGATTTCCCCGTTGTTACTGCGCCTTCAGGCATGTCGCTGGGTGGTGGCTTTGAAGTGGTGCTGCATTCCAAGCAAGTGATTTGCCACTCCAATTCCGTAATGGGCTTAGTGGAATCGTTGGTCGGTGTAGTACCGGGCGGCGGTGGCTGTAAAGAAACCCTGTATCGCTGGATTGATCAGCTCGGTTGCGGCGATGACATTACCAAAGCCTCATGGAAAGCGTTTATGAGCTTGGGCTATGGCCGGATTGCCAGCTCACCGATTTTGGCGCAGAAACTAGCCATGCTACGCCCGAATGATCGCTTTGAAATGAATCGCGATCGTTTGTATGGCAAAGCGTTTGAAGCCATTGATCAGGCGGTTGCGGGGAACAGTGACGGCCAGCTAGGCTTTGATCGCCCTACGCTGTCGATGCCAGGTGAAGCGGTACTCCATGAGATGGTGAAGTGGCTGAAGGATCATCATGCAAAAGGCATGTTTACGCCGCATGATGTGGTCGTTGGAACGGAAATGGCGCGGATTGTAACCGGTGGTGAAGTTGCAGCCGGTACGCTGTGTACGGAGCAGGATCTGTTTGATGCGGAGCGTAGTTCGTTCTTGAGGTTGGCGGCAACTGCCGGAACGCGTGAGCGGATTAATAGCATGTTGGATGCGGGTAAGCCGGTTCGTAACTAGTTCAGACGAGGAGCTCAAGTCAGGCAAACCTCCTACTGCCAATTATAGATAATAACAATCTATCGTTATTCAATACTTAGCTTGGTGGTCAGGAGGGTTGCGTCCTACTCTTTCAGTATGAGGAGTGTTGCCTAGTGGAAAGGTTAAGATAACTTCTCGACAAAAAACTTCCAGGACTAAAAGCTATGAGTGTCGCCAGAAGGTTTTTCAGGCTTCCATTGAAAGCTCTCGAGGGAGTATTTGTCAGGATTAATTCTGCTACAATTGGGTCTAAGCGTTCGTGTATACAACGGTAGCATTCAATGAAGTCAGAAGCAGAGGTTCAGCGTTACCTCAGTCATATTGAAATCTCAGGATTTCGCAACCTCAAGGATGTAAAAGTCGACCTATCTCCTCTCACAGTGCTGATAGGTGCAAATGGTGCGGGAAAATCCAATTTTATCCGTTTCTTTGACTTAATCACTTGGGTTAAACGAGGGGGTGACCTTGGCGAATGGGTAATTCGCGAAGGTGGTGCTGATGATCAGCTATTCATGGGTGCGCGTGTCAGCAATGAAATTCGTGGCTCTGTAACCATCGCAGCATATGATAGTGACGAAATCTGTATCTACGATTTCGGCATGCATGTCGCCAGCCCGGACACACTTTATATACAAAACGAAAGGTATCGGCTAAAAAACAGCAAACGCGCTAGCGACTCAGAGGATGATCTTCCTTATCCAGAAAAACATGAGGTTCTGTTTGTCTCAAATTTTCTGGATGGCTGCCGAGTTTATCAATTTCATGATACTTCCAAACATGCTGCCATAAAAAAGCTGCAAGATACCAGCAATAATATCCTCCTAAACTCAGATGGCGGCAACCTAGCTCCTATTTTGTTAAACCTATCCGAAAACGAACCCAAGCGCCTAAAGCTGATTGAAAAACAAATAAGCCGCTTACTGCCAACGTTCGATCGCTTTGTTCTGGAGCCACAGCATGGAAAAGTCATGCTGCGCTGGCGACATAAGCAGGGTGATAAAGTGATGGGGGCACACCTGACATCCGATGGTTCCCTGCGACTTTTCTCCTTAATCACGCTACTGAATTTACCCAGCGATATGCTGCCGGATGTAATCTTATTGGATGAGCCAGAACTAGGCTTACACCCCAGTGCAATTACTTTGGTTGCTGCGATGATCGAGCGAGTCGCTGAACGGCATCAAATCATTCTCGCCACCCAGTCCCCGTTTATGGTGAACTGTTTTGAGCTGGATAATCTTGTTGTCGCTGATCAGGAAGGTGGCGCAACTCGCTTACGCAAACTCAATAAAGAACAATATCAAGACTGGCTAGACGATGATTTTTCTGTATCGGAATTGTGGCTAAGCAATGTGCTTGGAGGGCAACCATGATTCGGGTTTGCATCCTTTGCGAAGGGCAAACAGAAAAAGCCTTCGTTGATGAATGTTTAGCGCCACTACTACAAACATCAAGTATTTATATTTATGCGGAGCTATTAGGCGGCAATGTATCCACGCAGCGAATTGCCCGCTTCGTTCGCGGAAGCATAAAAAGCGTCCAATACATAACAACCTTTGTAGACTTCTACGGATTTAAAAACAATAACGCAACAAGTCGTGAAGCGCTGGAAAGTGAAATACTTACAGCAGTACAAGCACTATTTAAGAATCAAGATATAACACAGCAATTCAGACCTTATGTGCAGATGTATGAATTTGAAGGGCTGTTATTCACAGATGTGAATGAGTTTGAATGGGTTCAGGATGCCTGGAATGATGAGAAGCATCAGCAACTCCAGATGATTCGCGATGAATTTGACAATCCCGAAGCAATAAATAACAGCAAAGAAACAGCCCCCTCAAAGCGCTTAGAAGCAATCTTTGGTAAACAATACTGTAAGGTTGAACACGGGCCAATTATTGCTGACAGCATTGGCGTTCAACGCATACGAGAAGCGTGTCCCAACTTTCACGAATGGCTCAGCTGGCTGGAGTCTCTTGGAACTGCGCCGACTAAGCCAGAATAAATAATTCAACAATTCTACCGATACGTAAACAACATGGCCAAACTCTATTTCTACTACTCCACCATGAACGCAGGTAAATCGACGACCTTGCTGCAATCCAGCTTTAACTATCGCGAGCGTGGCATGGATACCTTATTGCTAACGGCAGCGTTTGATGATCGTTTTGAGCGTGGCAAAGTCACCTCGCGAATCGGGCTGTCGCAAGAAGCATCGCTGTTTCATGAAGGTGATAACTTGTTTGAGATGGTGGCGGATCATCATTTTAGTACGCCTATTCATTGCGTGCTGGTAGATGAAGCTCAGTTTTTGAGTAAGGAGCAGGTTTGGCAACTAACTGATGTCTGTGACCAGCTGAGTATTCCGGTGCTGTGTTATGGCATTCGCACCGATTTTCAGGGGCAATTATTCCCCGGAAGTAAGTGGCTGCTGGCTTGGGCCGATACGCTTGAAGAACTAAAGACCATTTGTCACTGCGGCACTAAGGCCACGATGGTGGTGCGCGTTGATGAACATGGCGATGCAATTCAGGAAGGTTCGCAGGTTGAGATTGGTGGTAATGATCGCTATGTATCGCTGTGCCGTCGGCATTTTAAAGAGGCTTATTTAGGCTAATTTAAAGGGCTAGTACTTCTAGAAAACTGATTTACATTGCTGCTTTCGATCTAATTCGACCTGAATACAACTCACGGAGATCTACACATGAGCAAATCAACTGTTATTACCATGAGAATTGACCCTGCCCTAAAAGCAGAAACTGACGCTATCTTCAGCGACTTGGGCATCACTACAGCCCAAGCTATCACCATGTTCCTGAAACAGGTGGAAATGCATAAAGCAATTCCTTTTGAATTGAAGCTACCCAAGCAAGCAAAAGCACGTGTCGCAGGGCTAAACCGAGGCCAAATCGAAATGAGTGACGATTTTGATGCGCCGCTGGATGATTAAGTAGAAAATCCCCCCTCATACTTCCGAATAACCGCCTGAATCTCCTGCAACGCCAAATCCGCATGACTAGTCCGGCTAACCACTTCACTCAACGAGCCAAAATGCTGCTCCAAACACTGCATCAGCAAATTCCTGATCGCCGCCACATTAGGCTTATCCGGCAATGAGCTGGTGATATAAACACCCTCCAAGTCCGCCTCTTTACGCGCAAAGTAACTCTCCAGTTTTTGCAGCGGCCATTCACCCCGACGTATCGATTTCAGCTGCTCTGCATTGCGCGTCAGGTCCATATCATGAATCACCAGCAGCTGCTCAACCTCACCCAGCAACCGCACCACATGGTAGGCAAACTTCACGTCATAGCCAAACTCATCCACCAAAGCTTTGCGTTTACCTTCCGGATTTTTGGTGCGAATTTTATGCATTTGGCCATAGGCATAGCCCTTAAATTTCGCCCAGCAACCCTTATGTAAAAACAAGCTACGCTGCGCACGCACCATGTCACCAACCGCCGTGGAGTGCAGCACGCAACGCTCGGGTACAAATAAGCTATCGACAATATTCGGATTATTATCCATCAGCAGTCGGAAGAATTTCACAATAGAAAAGATGGTGAGATCATACTCCCGACCTTTGCCGCCAAGCGCCGAGGCATCCATAATATGGTGTTTCTGGTATTGCTCAAAATTCAGTGAAAAGTCGTCAAATCCCGGTATTTCACCGCGAAGTTGCGGGAATACAAACTCTTTTGGCGGAATGGTGAAGCCATAAATATCCATATCGGAGCTGTCATTGCTGACCCCATAAGCCATCGAGCCCATAATGACTTCGTATTGCACGCCCGATTCCAAATGATCAGGAATGTCGTTGATCAGGCCTTTATCGTTTAATTTTTTAATGTAGCTAGTCATAGGCTCACCGAATTCTTTTTAGTTGTTTGCGCTCAGGCAAAAGCTTGAGCTGAGTGTCGACGCTGGTCAACACTAACTCAATCAATACCCGATACTTCACTTAATACCGTTTTGCTCTCGCCATGCGGCAGTTCCCGCACAAACTTCGGCACTAAATATCCTGCCACCTTAGCCTGCAGTTCATCGCGTAATTCACGCGCGCGGCTCTCGCTCACATCAAAGTGCGCGGTGCCCTGCACGGCATCGGGTAAATGCAGGTAATACGGCAACACGCCACAAGCCAATAGTCGTCGGCTCAAGGCTTCCAGTGCCCCAACGCTATCATTCACCCCACGAAGCAATACGCTTTGATTGAGCAGCAGCACACCCGCGTTAGCAAGGCTTGCCAGCGCGTCACGTACCGACTCATCAAACTCTTGCGCATGGTTTGCATGAATTACCATCACCAATTTCAGGCGTGTTTCCCGCATCCAACTGAGGCATTCTTCGTTAATTCGCGAAGGAATAACAATCGGCAAGCGGGTATGAATTCGCAGGGTTTGTACATGTTCAATCGCCGCCAGATCAGCGCAACGCTTGGCCAGCACGCGATCATTTGACGTCATGGGGTCACCACCACTTAAAATCACTTCATTGATACTGGGATCAGCGGCGATGTAGTCGCGAATTTGCTGCCAATGTTCCGCGCCAATCTGATGCTCTTGATACGGGAAGTGCCGACGAAAGCAGTAGCGGCAATTAATCGCACAGCTGCCATTCAATACCAGTAACACGCGCCCCTGATATTTATGCAGCAAGCCAGGTGCGGGGGTAAATTCCACTTCTTCTAAGGGATCAGTGACATAGCCCGGCGTTTCAATCAGCTCAGCAGCTTGCGGCAAGGCTTGCAGCAATAAAGGGTCATTCAAATCGTTGGGCTTAATACGCGCCAGATAGGGGCGGGGTATGCGTAAGGCGAAGCTCTCACAAGCGTCATGAACCGCTTTTCTATCGTCACCCTGCAGGTGCAGCAAATCGCATAACTCATCGGGATCACGCAATAAATTGGCTAAGGATTGCTTCCACTCAGCACGGGTATCTGCAGGTTTTAATTGGGTGATCGGCGTTACAGTGCTCATGGCGGGCGTCATTTAAACAAGAGAATCGAGATTCTGCGTGGTGACGGGCTAATTGGTCAAGTACCCTGAAAAACGCAATTGCAGCGCTCACCGGCAAATATTGAATAAGCATCCGCTAATCACTTGAGTACTGAGTAGCTTACTGCCTCAAAGGTCGATGCGCCGCCCTTGTTCACTACTTTGCAAAGCAGCCTCAATAATTTTTATCCCTTGCAGCGCTTCAGTCGCGGGTACGGGGTTTGCCCCTTCGCCACGAATCGCTTTAGCCAAGGCTATAAAAAAGTGCTGATAGCCGCCTAATACCGAAGGAATCACTGTTTTAGCATCTTCCGTATAATGCGTACCATATTGCGCTTTAGTCTCTGCAGCCCAGCTGTCTTTCACGGGTAACACACCATCAATTAAGCGCGGCTCTTGCGGATCAAGCCCGTATTTCAAAAAACTTCCAGCAGTGCCTTGCAAGGTAAAGCGAGGATTGGGTTCAGGCGTAAATGGCCCAGAGTGCAGTGAAACTTCCTTATCAGGGTAGTGCAAGGTCACATCAAAATAATCGACCACTTCACAGCCTTCACGCATGGCTAAGCAGCGGCCGGTTAAAGACTGCGGCATACCAAATAAACACAAAGTCTGATCCACTAAATGTGGCCCAAGGTCATACCAGATGCCCGTTCCAGCACCCGGCAGTTCTCGCCAGCGGTCTCGCTTGTTAGGCCGGAAGCGATCAAAGTGTGAGGAGAAATAACGAATCTCACCCAGTTTTCCGGATTCGATCAGCATTTTTAGCGTCAGAAAGTCAGAGTCCCAACGGCGGTTTTGATACACCGTCAGCAAGCGATCTTGCTGCTCGGCCAGCGCAATGAGTTCTTCGCCTTCTGCCACGGTAGTCACAAATGGCTTCTCCAGCAGCACGTGTTTTTGCTGCTGGAGTGCCAGTTTTGCCAAGGGGAAGTGTGTGACATTGGGTGAGGTAATAATCACCAGCTCCGCGTCACTATTTAGGATTAAGTCTTCAGCAGTCGGGTAGACCGTTGCATCCGGATAGTTAACCGCCACCGCATCGCCCTGACTAGAGCTAATCGCGCTGATTTGAAAATCAGCAAGAATCGTCAGAAATGGCAGATGAAACGTTTTTGCCGAAAATCCGTGACCAATAACCGCCGTCTTAATCATACACTTTCCCTATTGATTGAAGCCTTTACGCCGCTAAGATAGCCTCAGCCTGTGCTTTAGCTTGTGCAGCCAAACGGGTAATTTCATCCCAGTTGCCATTGTTCAGCAAGTCAGCTGTAACCAGCCATGTGCCGCCCACTGTCGCAACGTTTGGCAGCGATAAATAGTCTGCCATATTATCTGGCTTTACGCCGCCGGTTGGGCAAAAGCGTACGTCAGAGAATACGGTTGAGAAACCTTTTAACGCAGCCGCTCCGCCTGAAGTGCCGGCAGGGAAAAATTTCAGATCAAAAATACCAAGTTCCATCGCCGCAATAATCTCAGAAGCCGTTACAGCGCCTGGCAGGAAAGGCATCTCAGAATCACGTGCCGCTTGGGCCAACGTTGGTGTTAAGCCTGGGCTAACCACAAACTTAGCACCCGCTGCTTTCACTTGCTCAAACTGCTCAGGGCGAACCACCGTGCCCACGCCAATGATTGCCTCTGGCACTTCGTTAGCAATGCGCTCGATGACGGATAGTGCTGACTTAGTACGCAGAGTGACTTCCAATGCCGTTAAACCACCAGCGACCAGTGCTTTCGCCATTGGAACTGCATGCTCAACATCTTCAACAACCAATACTGGTATGACAGGATTATTACCCAGTGCAGCAAATACATCAGTTTTCATTATATCCGTTTCCTCAATAATTAGCGTGTGAACACAGCCCCCAATATGGAGGCTGCGATTTAGCTTAGCATGTTAAATCAGCGATTAGTCTGCATCAAAAGTGCAGGCGCCCTGCTCTGCATCGCCAACACTGTGGCGGAAGGCAGAGAACAGTTCACGTCCCATGCCATAGCCAGAGTCGACTGACGGCGTAGTATGTGAAGGACGCTCGGCCCAGATGTCTGCATCAACTAAGGCTGATACAGTTCCGTGTTCGCAGTCTAAGCGAACTACGTCACCATCCAACAATTTAGACAACTCACCACCCGCTTTACACTCTGGTGTCAGGTGAATCGCCGTCGGTACTTTACCGGAAGCGCCAGACAAGCGTCCATCAGTGACTAAGGCAACACGATGTCCACGGTCTTGCAGTACACCCAACATCGGCATCAACTTGTGTAGCTCAGGCATACCATTGGCTTTTGGCCCTTGGAAGCGCACCACAACAATGACATCTTTATCCAACTCACCGGCTTTAAACGCAGCCTGTGCATCTTCTTGGGTATCGAAGATTCGGCAAGGTGCTTCAATCAGCCACTTATCCTCACTCACAGCAGAGATCTTAGTTACCGCACGGCCCAAATTGCCTTCCAGCAATTTGATACCACCTTCAGCGCGGAACGGCGCTTCAACCGTGGATAAAATCTCCAGTGCATCACCCGGCGCTGGCGAATCACGCCACTCCAGCTTACCTTCATTCAGGTAAGGCTCCTGAGCATAAGCGCTCAAGCCGTGGCCGCTAACGGTCTCTACATCTTCATGCAACAAACCAACGCGCAGCAATTCACGAATCACCGCACCCACGCCACCAGCGGCATGGAATTGGTTAATGTCAGCCTGACCATTCGGGTACACTTTAGCAATCAATGGCACAACCGCTGACAGCTCGCTGAAGTCATTCCAGTCGATTAAAATACCCGCAGCGCGTGCAATCGCGACCAAGTGGATGGTGTGGTTAGTTGAACCACCCGTTGCCATCAAACCGATCATGCCGTTTACAACCGCGCGCTCGTCTATAATATCACTCAATGGCTTGTAGTTACCGCGACTTTTCGTCATGGCTAACAACTGCTCAACTGCACGATTGGTTAAGTCATCGCGCAAGCTGCCGTGTGGTGGTACAAAGGCCGAACCCGGAACGTGTAATCCCATGATTTCCATCAGCATTTGGTTACTGTTGGCGGTACCGTAGAAAGTACAAGTTCCTTCACTGTGATACGCAGCTAGCTCAGATTCCAGCAACTCTTCGCGACCGGCTTTGCCTTCTGCATACAGCTGGCGAACCTTCGCTTTATCGCTATTGCTGATGCCGGTAGCCATTGGGCCAGAAGGCACAAAAATCGCTGGCAGATGACCAAAGCGCAGTGCGCCAATCAATAAGCCCGGTACGATTTTATCGCAGATACCAAGGTACATCGCGCCATCAAATACGTTGTGAGATAAGGCAATTCCGGCACTCATCGCGATTAGGTCGCGACTGAATAGTGACAGCTCCATGCCAGGCTCACCCTGTGTGACACCATCGCACATAGCCGGAGTGGCACCTGCAACCTGTGCAACCGCGCCAATTTTACGGGCAGCTTCTTTAATAAAGTCGGGATAACGGCCATACGGCGCGTGGGCCGACAGCATGTCGTTATAAGAAGTCACGATACCAAGGTTGGCCGGACGCTCCTGTCGGAGTATGATTTTGTCGCCCGCTGGCGCGGCGGCCAGCCCATGAGCTAGGTTAGTACAACCCAAGCCATGACGACCGGTGTGATGGCTTGCCTGCTCCATCCGTTCAAGATAACGGCCGCGGGATTCTGCACTGCGACTACGAATTCGGTCAGTTACTTTTTTGACCACTGGATTTAGCGTTGTCATGATGTTTGACTCCCCTGCATAATGTATTTATTATGTAGTTTAACTACATAAACTAACTAACACAAGCGCACTGATACCGCTTAGCACCCTTCAAGGCGTTATTTTTGTAATTTAATTACTTAAAAACCATCACTGGCTACTGATAGAGCAACCATCATTATGTTGACCCATATTGAACTCGCATTACCTGATCTAAGCAAAGCAGAGCGCCGGGTAGCAGAATACGTACTGCAAAATCCCAACCTCACAATTGATCAGCACATAGCACAATTATCCAGTGACATTGGCGTTAGCGAACCAACGGTTATTCGTTTTTGCCGCTCGATGGGCTTTAACGGTTATAAAGACTTTAAGCTCAAGCTGGCGCAAACACTCCCCAAAGAACACAAGCACTTACTCGTTGATATTACACCGAATGACTCGCCATTAAAGGTCGGACATAAAATTATTGATGGCGCGATGGCTAGTTTAAGTGAAACTCGTAACAAGTTGGATGCCGTTGCCTTAGAGCACGCAGCGGCTGCTTTAAAGGATGCGACGCGGATTGAATTCTATGGTCAGGGTGGCTCAGGCATTGTCGCTGCGGATGCGCAGCAGAAGTTTTTCCGACTCGGAACGCCGGTGGTTTCCTATAGCGATCCTTACATTCACAATGTCTCTGCAGCGCTATTAGAACCAGGCGCGGTGGTCGTGACAATTAGTCGCTCGGGTGCTTCGGATGATTTATTGCAGAGTGTGACCTTGGCCAAAGCCGCAGGCGTAACCACTATCGCGATTACTGCCAGTCATTCGCCACTCGCAGAAATGTCGGATATCGTTTTAGCACTGGATGTGCAGGAAGATAGCGATTATTACGCGCCGATTAAGTCGCGAATATCGCAGTTGGTGATTTTAGATATCTTAGCCATTGCGGTTGCGATGACTCAGGAAGAAGCGCTGACTCAGAAATTATCTAAAGCCAGCACCTCCTTATCACATAAATATCCGGAGAAAGCAGCGCGCTAAAACTGGCGCTGCATTCCCCTTATGTCACGGCTGATTAAATTTGATCAAGCCGTTTTAGTCTTCCAGCCAAGCGATGGTTTTGGTTTCGAGGAATTCCTCAAGCCCGTAAATACCACCCTCGCGACCATTTCCAGACTGCTTGTAACCACCAAATGGTGACGCATAGCCCTGATAATGACCATTGACGCTAACGCTACCCGCCCGTAAGCGGCGAACCACATAATCAATCTGCTCGCGATCACCGCCAGACACACAAGCCGCTAAGCCATACACCGTGTCATTGGCAATCTCAATCGCTTCATCAACCGTGTCGTAAGGAATCATCGCCAGTACCGGGCCGAAGATTTCATCACGCGCGATTACCATTTGATTATTCACATCCGCAAATACCGTAGGCTTCACATAGTAGCCGGTCTCAAAGCCTGCTGGCTTGCCAACGCCACCGATAACCAGACGCGCACCTTCGTCAATGCCAACCTGAATCAGCGCTTGGATTTTGTCGAATTGCACTTCGCTGATCACCGGCCCCATGTGATCGCCATGCTCCAGTGGGTTGCCCACTTTAACCGACTCCGCAAAGGCTTTAGCAATGCTCACCGCTTCTTCATACTGATCGCGATGCACTAACATGCGTGATGGCGCATCACAGGACTGGCCAACATTACCGAAACAGAAATCAACACCATGCTCAACCGCCGCTTTCAAATCAGCACCTGGCAAAATCACGTTGGGTGACTTGCCGCCCAACTCTTGGCTAACTCGCTTAACAGATGGCGCTGCAGCAGCGGCAATCAACACACCGGCACGCGTTGAACCTGTGAACGATACGCAGTCCACATCCGGATGCGTTGATAGTGGTGCTCCAACGTTTGGCCCATCACCATTTAACAGGTTGAACACGCCAGCGGGGTAGCCTGCTTCATCAATCATTTCAGCAAACAACAGTGCGGATAACGGAGACAGTTCGCTCGGCTTTAAGACCATGGTGCAACCCGCCGCCAGCGCCGGAGCCACTTTAATCACAACCTGATTAATGGGCCAGTTCCAAGGCGTAATCAAACTACACACACCAATGGCTTCTTTGGCGACCGTGCAATCATCTTCCATACGCTTTTCAAATTCGAAAGACTTAAGCACCTTAATCGCTTGCTCAATATGGCCTTCACCGGCAGCAGTCTGCACTTCACGGCTGTAATCAACCGGTGCGCCCATTTCCAGCGTCATCAACTCTGCCATTTCATTGAAACGACGGCGGTAAACGGCCAACAGGTTTTCCAACAACGTCACACGCTCGTCGACCGAGCTTTGTGAATACGCTGGAAACGCAGCCTTCGCCGCCGCAACCGCTGCATCGACATCGGCACTGCCGCCCATTGCCAAATCAGCCACTGACTGCTCAGTTGCTGGGTTGATCACGGCAAATGGGGTGTTTTCCTGAGCTGGGTTAACCCATGCTCCATTGATATAAAACTGCTGTACTTTAACCACGGGACTTCCTTTACTGTGTCTTCTAGAGAGTGCCAAATATACTAATCGGGTTTTTATTGAATAGCCATTCAAAAAAACAAGGGGACAGGCTTAGTTTGACTTGGTAGCAACCTTTTCAGCCGCTTCTGGTTGCGCTGCAGGCTTGCTCAGTTTAGTTAACAACACCGGTTTTTTCTGGTTCCCGCCATCGCAGCGCAGTGGGAAAGTAAATGTACCATCTTTATATTTACGACCTGGCTCATAGCAGGTTACCTGCCCGGGGCCATTTGCCCAGAATTTGTGAGGGTTCGGCGCATTCCAGCCATCACCCACAAAGTAGGACCAGCCCCAACCGATTGGAATGCCGTCCGGATCGTGCGATGCCTGAAAATGCAGATGGTGCATTCCACCGCCACAGCTATTGAAAATGTCTGGTCCCATTTCTGCGATTTGCTCGCCACGCTTCACTTTCTGTCCGACTTTTACCGAGATATTTTGCATATGAGCATATAGACCATAAAGTGGTTTACCTGCCTCAGTCTTGCCATGGTAAATCAATACTGTTGGCCCCCAGCAGCTGCCCGTTTCGGCCTTCTTCACGACGCCGTCAGCCGCCGCAATAATGGGCGTACCCGTGTCATGATAGATGTCCATGCCCCGATGTCCACCACCACGCGGTAATCCATTAGCACCAATGCGACTGTGAAAATCTGACACGATAATCGAGGCATTCGCCGGCATTTTTACAGTTATGTCGTGTGGTTTTTTATTATGCTCTTTCCAGTGGTGTACCCTGCCATAATGGCCCGCCGCTTTTAGCTCTGCGATTGACTTGTAATGAGGTGTAGGTGTGGAGCAACTGGCGAGTACTAAGGTACTACACAGAACCAGTAAGGATGATTTCATGGAGCTCTCCGATAAAAGACGGTAAATATTCAGTTATTTTGCCTAGCATTATTTAACGCAGGGTGACGAACTGTCTATCTTTTCACTATTTAATTATCAGAGACAACCGATTCTGCGCTACCATAAGCCCCCTTAAAATAACGATTAATAGAGCCGATATGATTCCTGAAGCATCCGATTTTTGGTTTTTACCCCTTGGTGGAACGGGCGAAATCGGCATGAATATGAATCTCTATGGCCATGACGGCCAATGGCTGATGGTTGATTGTGGCATTACCTTTGCCAAACCAACTGAAGAAGAAAAAGCACTCGGCCTTCCCGCTTCTGCCCCACCAGTGCAAATGGCTGACCCTGAATTTATTGCCTCTCGCCGCGAATCCTTAGTTGCGCTGATTATTACCCACGCTCATGAAGATCATGTCGGCGCGGTGCCGTATCTATGGGAAATACTGAAATGCCCGATCTATACCACGCGCTTTACGGCTGAGATCCTCACTCGTAAATTGCAGGAGGTCGGCCTGCATCGCAAAGTTCCGATTCATGTGGTTGATCCTGAAATACGCCATCAAATCGGCAAGTTTGATGTGCAATGGGTGCCTCTAACGCATTCCATTCCAGATGCTTTTGCGCTCGCCATCCGCACACCGGTTGCCAAGATTTTTCATACTGCCGACTGGAAGTTAGATCCTGCTCCGGTGATTGGTAATGGTTACCAAGCCGAGCACTATCAGGCACTCGGCGAGGAAGGCATGAATGCCATGATTTGCGACTCGACAACCGCCAATGTCGCAGGTCATTCAATCTCTGAAGCCTCACTGCATGATGGCCTTAAAAGTATTATTGAAAATGCGCCGGGTCGCGTGGTTGTTACTTGCTTTGGTAGTAACTTGGCTCGCCTTAAAACGCTATATGATATTGCTGGGGAATGTGACCGGCACTTTGCTTTACTCGGCCGCTCAATGATTAATATGGCCTCGGCAGCCAAGGCCTCTCAGGTCTGGAGTCAGCAAAGTAATCTGGTTGATGCCAACTACCTGTGCTATTTGCCGAAGCAAACCGTATTGGCGGTTGCTACGGGTAGTCAGGGCGAACCACGCACGGCGCTCTACCGCTTAAGTCATGACAATTTCTTTGATTTAGCGCTGGAACCTGGCGATACCGTTATTTTTAGCTCGCGCGCGATTCCGGGCAATGAAGAAGCTATTCAGGAGCTGATTGACCGCTTAGAAGCCATGCAGGTGACCGTGGTCACACAAGAGAGCACTGAGCAACCAATTCATGCCTCGGGGCATCCTGCGATTGATGAGCTTAAGAATATGTACCGCTGGGTTAAGCCGGATATGGCCATTCCGGTACACGGTGAGCCCGCGCACTTACGAGCACATGGCAAGTTGGCGGCTTCAGTCGGCGTACCGAGCCATCAGGTTGGCGAAAACGGGGATTTGTACTACATTGCCCCCTATCGTGGAATCCGGCGCAATGCGGTTAAGACGGGTAGATTAGGGCTGGTAAAACGTAAATTGGTGCCGATCGAAGACTAAGCACTGACCGGCTTAGAAGCACTTGCTTTAGTAGGCTCCGGACGATCTAAATCAGAAGGGTCACACACTTGGTTACGGCCCGATCGTTTTGCCACAAACAAAGCCTGATCCGCCAAACTTAAAGATGAGGCAAACTCTTCTTCAAACTCCGGAATTTCCTGCACACCAATACTCACACTAACCTGTATCGCGCCGGCTTCGGTCAATACCGGATCAGCCGCAACCGCCACCCGAATGCGCTCACAAATTTGGCGGGCCTCACTTAAGTTAGCGCCAACCATCATCAACGCAAACTCTTCACCACCATAGCGCACTAAAATATCAGTCTTCTTCAATACGTTTTGCATGCGCTGGCTAATGGTAACCAAGACTTCATCGCCCACCGGATGGCCGTAGGTATCATTAATGCGCTTAAAGCGATCAATATCAATCATCGCCACGGATACCGATAACTCTTTACGACGCGCCTCCAGTATCATGCCATTGCCTAAAGTATCCAAAGCACGTCGGTTATAAAGCCCTGTCAGCTGGTTTCTTAGGATGCTCTCCTGAAGTTCGTCCACTGGCTTTAAAAACCTCAACGCAACCATAAATGCAATTAGGGTAATCAAAAAGCTTAAGGAAACCACAATTAAAATCTGCCGATTTTGAGCACTACGAATACCGTGAATAAAGTCACTTTCCGGCGCCATAATAACCACAGTCCAATCCAAACCAGACTTGGTATAGGAGTGAAATACAGCATGATAGGTTTCCCCATGAAAGTCATAAGTCACCCGCCGAATTTCTTTTGAAACGAACTTGTCGCCATTGGCATACAACGCTTTTAGCGCATAGACAATGCCATCATCACCGAAGCCCGCTATCTCAAAGCGCGACATATCATTCTCATCAGCCAGACCCACTTCACGGTCAGAATGTGAGATCAAATGGTTTTCATCATTCGCAACTAAGGCTGAGCTATTCGGGCTTAAATCATTTCTGTTTAAATTATCGGAAAGGTTATCAATCGAAATACTCACGGCCAATACACCCAGCTTGTCACCCGAGGGAGCAAAAATTGGGGCCGAAACAGTCACTCTAGGTTTTGGCAAGTTGTATGAAGGGGGCGTCCATTCCCACTTGCCCTCTTTGGCATTTTTGAACCACGCCTCATCTCGCACATCGTAAACAACTCCATCGGTTGTTTGGCTAATGGTCTCAAATGAGTCCTGCCGAGAGGTGGTGGTACGGTTACCCTCTTCTGGCGTTGCAGATGCCGTAATAAACTGACTCGTGAATGGAGGATCATTCCACCCACCCAAGCGGCTTACTGCCAACAAATCGCCATTATTCCAGCCAAAATTCAGGCTGGAAAGATTAGGGTTATTTTTAAGGACACTGAGTAGATAAGGCTCAAGATTTCCAGCTTTCTCCGGAGTAATCACGCCAGACTTAACCACAAACTGTGCTAGCTCAAGCGCTCTTTCAGCGGGGTCTAGTAGGCCCTCAACACTTTGATTCGACTGGTTAGCAACAGAATCCATAAGCACACGGACGTGTTTCAGGAACGCTTCTTCATTCCAGAGATGACTAATTAAGAGAATTAGACCCACCGTTACAACCTGCAAACACAGTAGTGCAATAAAGGTAATTTTAGCGAGCGGCCATTTATTATTATCCATCGCGCTGACTTATCTAAGGTGATTAAAGTGGTTATTTAATTGATGAATCATGCTTCAAATCACCCCTGTGAATTCATCAAAAAAACTTATAAGTGCCCGTTCATCTTTGCATAAAAACTAGCACATTTATAGGCATTGAAGAAATATAATCGGTCACTATATCAATCTAAGTACATTAAAAATAAGGGATTAAGCCATAAGCCGCTAAATTTGAGGGCACAAAAAAGCCCCGACCACCTGCGCTAAAGCACTCAGACGATCGGGGCTTATTCAGCCATTTAACTTAAGGGATTACTTACCCCAAAATGCAGGCTGAGTCTGTCTACGTCGCTGGAAAAACACCACCAGAGCTAGCAATAGCAATGCGGGGAAATAGAACACTTCCTTAGCGATACGCTCAGCAGGGATATCAACGCGATTAACCTTAACCGGCTCATCCGCGTAAAAATCAAACATCTGAAGCGTATTAAAGAATGGCGTTCCAGCCATCGGCTCATCCAGTTTTGCGATGCCATCTTCTTCCATGACCGTGAGGCCCGCACCACTCAACTTAGCAAGGCCATCGCCCTCGGCACCTAAGTTAGCCATGATGGTGATTTGTGTCATTTTATCGACATCATCAAAATCAGGTCCGGTGATCTCCATACGAAGCGGCTTACCAACCCCATTGGCTTCGGCAAGTTGAACCACCTGAGTACCATCTTTTTCAAGGTACGGCGGATCAACCTGATCCAACCAGTAGCCCGGACGGAATAAGGTAAAGGCAATCAGCACCAGTGCCACAGTCTCCCAAATCCGGCTTTTAGCCATGAAGTAACCCTGAGTCGCAGCGGCGAATAACAGCATCGCCACCGTACCGACAATGAACACAAAGATCGCTTTGTACCAGGTCACATCGATCAACAGTAGCTCGGTATTGAAGATAAACAGGAACGGCAACAGCGCGGTCCGGATATCGTAGGCAAAGCCCTGCAAACCAGTCTTGATTGGATCTCCACCCGAAATCGCTGAGGCCGCAAATGCTGCCAAACCAACCGGAGGCGTATCATCCGCCAAAATACCGAAGTAGAACACGAACATGTGAACGGCCACTAATGGCACGACCAGTCCAGATTGTGCGCCCACGGTAACGATTACTGGCGCCATCAGCGATGACACAACAATGTAGTTAGCCGTTGTTGGCAGACCCATACCCAGAATCAGACTCATCACTGCCACTAAGAACAGCATCAGAATCAAATTACCGCCGGATAGGAATTCAACGAATTCACCCACGACCTGATGAGCACCCGTTAGCGAGACTGTTCCGATAATGATACCGGCAACTGCAGTTGCAACACCGATTGGCATCATACTGCGTGCGCCGGAGACCATACCTTCCCAGAAGTCACACAGACCTAACCAAAGGTCGCTAACAATGGCAATCTTGCCGCGGAAGAATGACTTCAGCATGTGCTGAGTCAGTACCACGAAGATCATTGCCACACTGGCCCAGAAAGCCGACAGCGATGGTGATAGACGCTCGATCAAAATGCACCACAGCAATACAATGATTGGCAGTACAAAGTACAAGCCGGTCATGGCCACCTCACCCGGTTTTGGCAAGGTGATCAGTTCAGCATTTGGATCATCAACTTCCAGATCAGGACGTTTTGCAGCCAGCGCAATCAGAACCAAATATACGACTAGGAAGATTCCTGCAGCACCCCAAATGGTCATGCCAGGATAAGCTACTTTGATCCAGCCCAAGCCCCAGTACACAATGGCACCCATCAACATAAAGCTGATAAAGCCAAACAGGAAGCCGATCATTTTCTGCATCGCATTCAAGTGGCTTGGTGGACGCTCCATACCTCGCAAGTTCAGCTTAAGCGCTTCCAAATGCACGATATAAACCAGTGCAATATAAGAAATCAACGCCGGTAACATGGCGTGCTTAATGATTTCCGGATAGCTAATACCGGTGAATTCTGAAATCAGGAAGGCGGCTGCACCCATAACTGGTGGCGTCAGCTGTCCATTGGTGGATGAGGCAACCTCTACCGCACCCGCCTTTTCAGCACTAAAGCCAGTACGCTTCATCAATGGAATGGTGAACGTACCGGTGGTGACTACGTTAGCAATTGACGAGCCAGAGTAGATACCACTTAAGGCAGAGGCGATAACTGCCGCTTTAGCCGGACCACCACGTAGGTGACCTAACAGACCAAAGGCCAACTTGATAAAGTAGTTACCTGCACCCGCTCGTTCCAGCAACGCACCAAACAATACAAACAGGAAGATCATCGAAGCGGAAACACTTAGGGCAACACCAAACACCCCTTCCCCTTGCATCCAGTAATGCCACATCGCTTTACCGAATGACGCGCCCTTCCACTGCACTGCTTCAGGCATCCAGCTCAGATGACCAAAGAATACGTAGAATACGAATACACCTGCCACAATCAGCATTGGCAGACCCAATGCGCGATACACCGCAATCGCCAACGCAATTAAACCAACCGCCGACATAATCAAATCAGCGGTGGTTGGCAAACCTGCACGTGTAGCGATATCCAGCTTAAAGAAGATCAGGTAAAAACAGGTGGATGCTCCAATCGCCGCCAATACCCAGTCATACACCGGCACGCGGTCTTTGGGGCTATTTTTGAATAACGGATAAGAGAGCATGGTCAACGCCATGGCAAAAGCCAAGTGAATAACCCGACTTTCAGAACTATTAAAAACGGCATTAAAGCCAAAGTTTTCAGTGACCCAATACGGCACACTTGAGGAAATATATAACTGAAACAACGACCAAATAAAGGCCATAACCACCACGACGGTGCCAGCCACACCGGTCGCTTTGCGCCCACCACTGTCGGCCGCTTCAAAGGCCGCCAAGTCGGGCTGACTATGGTCTATTGCCTCAACGGCTGACCGCTCGTCTTGTGTAGACATAAACAACTCCCTGTTAAAACATGATACTGATTTTGAAACAAATACAGCCCGTAACGGGCTGTATTTGGTGTACCTTATGTCAAACTAGAGCTGGGATCATTCAACCCACTTGCGCTCTTTGTAGTACTTCATCGCGCCATCATGAATTGGAGCAGACAGACCGTCTTTGATCATCTCGCTTTCTTTCAGGTTAGCAAACGCAGGGTGTAACTTTCTGAAGTCATCGATGTTATCGAATACCGCTTTAGCAACAATGTAACCAATCTCTTCTGGTACATCGCTAGAGCTTACGAAGGTTGCACCAACACCAAAGGTAGTGATTTCTTCATCTGTGCCCTTGTACATGCCACCTGGGATAGTCGCAACGCGATAGAACGGGTTATCAGCAACCAGCTTATCGATCTCAGGACCGCTAACGTTGATCAGCTTCACATCACAGGTATTAGTCGCTTCAGTGATTGCTGCTGCAGGATGACCGATTGTATAGATCATTGCATCGATCTTGTTATCACAAATTGCTTGAGACATTTCTGAACCTTTCAGCTCAGCAGCCAAAGACAGGTCATCCATCTTCATGCCAAATGCTTCCATTGCAACTTCAGTGGTCGCACGCTGGCCAGAACCTGGGTTACCCACGTTTACACGCTTGCCCTTCAGGTCTTGAAATGTCTTGATACCGCTATCTGCACGAACAACCAATGTGAACGGCTCTGGGTGAACAGAGAACATAGCACGTAGCTTGTCGAACTTACCCGCTTCTTCAAACTTTGAAGTACCATTGTATGCATGGTACTGCCAATCTGACTGAGCAACACCGAACTCCAACTCACCAGAGCGAATAGTGTTGATGTTATAAACTGAACCACCCGTTGACTCTGCAGAACAACGAATACCGTGCTCTTTACGACCCTTGTTTACCAAACGGCAGATTGCACCACCTGTTGGGTAGTAAACGCCGGTTACGCCACCGGTTCCGATTGAAATAAATTGCTGATCAGCTGCTTGAGCTGTTGCGCCGACAGTCAACGCCAATGCACCGCCCATTACCAAATGCTTAAACTTAATCATAGGTTCTTTTCTCTCCTTCAAAAAACGATAAAATGATTCTGGTGTAAACCCAGTGAAACTGATTATTTTTTTTATAAATGATCCTAATTGCGGGATCACGCGTAGTCACTATACCCTAAAATTAACGCCTGCAAGATCAGGAGGTGTGACGGTGCTCAGTCCAGATTCCTTGATAAATCTTAATCGATTGTTACACTTGTCACAATGCTTGTCAAAAGATGAAATGAACGTATTATGAATACTTTATAACTCCTTTTTTCAGGCAGATACCCCATGAACCACGTTTTTCCACGTCACACTAAATCCGCACTTCCCACTGCGGTAGCGGGTGACGGATGCTATTTGATTGATGCTAATGGTAAGCGCTATCTGGATGGTTCAGGCGGAGCGGCGGTGTCGTGTTTAGGGCATAGTGACCCTGCGGTAAAAGCGGCCATTCACGCACAAATCGATGCCATGCCATTTGCTCACACGGGCTTTTTCACCTCAGAACCTGCGGAAGTACTGGCTGATTTACTGATTGAAAACGCACCGGCCGGCATTGATCGGGTTTACTTTGTGTCTGGCGGCTCCGAAGCCGTTGAAGCAGCCATCAAATTAGCCCGTCAGTATTTTCTGGAAATTGGTCAACCACAACGCACCAAATTAATTGCCAGGCGTCAAAGCTATCACGGCAATACACTCGGGGCGCTGGCAACCGGTGGTAACGAATGGCGTCGTAAGCCATTCAAACCGATGATGATTGATACCACTCACATCTCCCCTTGCTATGCTTACCGCGATCAACGCAGCGATGAAACCAGTTTTGAATACGGTCAGCGTGTGGCAAATGAGTTAGAGCAAGAATTACTGCGCTTAGGGCCAGATACCGTCGTCGCCTTTTTAGCAGAACCGGTGGTTGGCGCAACCGCCGGTGCCGTACCTGCTGTTGAAGGCTACTTCAAACGCATTCGTGAAATTTGCGATCAATACGGCGTCCTGCTGATTCTGGATGAAGTCATGTGCGGCATGGGTCGTACCGGTAGTTTATTTGCCTGCGAACAAGATGGCATTTCACCCGATATCGTCACCGTTGCCAAAGGCTTAGGTGCAGGTTATCAACCCATTGGTGCAATGATGTGTACTGACACGATTTACAGTGCAATCGAAAATGGCTCAGGCTTCTTCCAGCACGGCCATACGTATATGGGACATGCCACTGCCTGCGCCGCTAGCTTAGCTGTACTCAATAGCTTGCTCGATCGCAATTTAATCGCACGCGTGAATGAGATGGGTGCGCTATTAGATAAAGCCCTACGAGCTGAATTTGGCGACCACCCACACATTGGTGACATTCGCGGACGTGGCTTATTCCAAGGCATTGAATTAGTGGCTGATCGTGACACCAAAACACCGTTTGAAACGCGTCATCAGCTGGCTAAAAAGATAAAATCAGCGGCTTTTGCAGAAGGCTTGATTTGCTACCCTATGAGCGGCACTATCGACGGTGAAAACGGCGACCATGTATTACTGGCACCGCCTTTCATTATAGAGCCTGCGCAAATTGATGAGTTAGTTGGAAAGTTGTCGACCGCCATTAAGCTAAGCTTACCGGCTTAACCCCATCCCGCGATTACCAACCAATTGCCAACCCTAGATAAGGACAAACTATGAGCCAAGGTGATCTCGACCCGAAAGACTGGGACGCTTTTCGGGCACAAGCCCACCGTTTGCTGGATGCCAGTCTGGATAAAATGCTGACAGCCAGCGAAGGACGCGTCTGGAATCCACTACCCGATACACTTCGGGAGGAATTTAATCGGGAGATACCGAGAGAAGGCTCCGACACCGAGTCCTTACTCACTCAAATCATGCCTTATGGGGTTGGCAATACGCATCCACGCTTTTTTGGCTGGGTACATGGTGCGGGCGCGCCCAGCGGCGTACTAGCGGAAATTATCGCCGCCTCGATGAATGTCAATGCCGGTGGCCGCGACCATATTGCGCCCGTAGTCGAGCGTCAGGTGATTCGCTGGTGTGCTGACATGATGGGCTTTGGCGAGGCAGCCTCTGGCCTAGTGGTTTCCGGCACCTCTCTCGCCACCATCATTGCGCTAAAAGTGGCGCGTGACCAAGCACTGGAAGGCGTTTCGAAAACGGGTATTGCGAATAGCCATTTGATTGGCTACACCTCGGCACAAGCACATTCCTGCGTAAAGCGTGCCTTTGATATGCTAGGAATTGGTTCAGAGCAGCTGCGAGTAGTGCCCTGTAACCAAGACTTCGAAATGGACCTTACCGCGCTCCAACAGCAAATTAATACTGACCGCACCGATGGCCTGCAACCCTTCTGCGTAGTGGGTACCGCTGGTGCTGTTAATATGGGCGCGATTGATGACTTGGAAGGGATTGCCGATATTGCTGAGACTGAAAACCTCTGGTTTCACGTCGATGGCGCATTTGGCGCAACCGCTCGCTTAAGTAAATATGCGAAAGACCGCTTAACCGGCGTGGCACGCGCTGATTCACTCGCCTTTGATTTCCACAAATGGCTACAGGTGAATTACTCCGCAGGCTGCGTATTGTTTAAAGATGAGCAGGCACATCGCAAATCATTCTCCGATCGCGCGGAATACCTCAACAGTAAATCACGTGGCTTGGCTGGCGGCGATTTTTGGGCCGTGGATTATGGCCCGGAACTCAGCCGTGGTTTTCATGCATTAAAGATCTGGGCGCATCTAGCCGAACATGGCACCGATGCGCTGGGCGCTTCGATTGACCGCAATATTGAGCTGGCACGTTATTTAGCCAAGCGTGTGGAAGCGGAGCCAAAATTGGAGTCTCTCGCCCCTGTGCCTTTGAATATTAATTGCTTCCGCTATCGCTCTGACACAACTGATATGAACGAGTTGAATGAAGAAATTGTGTTTGAGCTACAGGAAACCGGTGTCGCAGTGCCTTCCACGACCCTACTCCATGGCGAGCTGGCGATTCGGGTCAATATTACCAACCACCGCACCCAAGAATCCGATATGGACATACTGGTGGATGCGGTAATTCGTATTGGTGACCGGCTTAGCGCTTAACCGCGATAATCAATCTTCGGGCAGCGATTCACCACGACTTGCATGCCCGCAGATTTTGCCATTTCAGCGGCATCATCATTCTCAACGCCTAACTGCATCCACAATACTTTCGCACCAATGCGAATCGCTGACTCGGCAATCGGGACAATTTCTTCGGAGCGGCGGAAGCAATCCACCATATCCACGTCTACCGGAATATCTTCCAGCTTGGCATAACAGGCCTGGCCGAGTACTTCTTCATACTTTGGGTTGACCGGAATCACGGTATAGCCCTTTTCAATCAGAAACTTCGCCACCTGATAACTCGCGCGGTGAGGTTTGTGAGAGATGCCGACCACGGCAATGGTTTTGGTATCCTTTAAAATCTGCTGGATTTCTTGATCGGTGCTCATGGTTCGGCCTGTGTTAATTGAAGTGTATTGGTGGATAGTAATGCACAAAGTACTCTGTTAAAACACTGCCTATCTGGAAACTTTTCACCAACTGATGGCAGAATTTCATTGGGCAATTTGCAAAAGTCATTATAATCAGCCCGCGGCTGAAACTTGAAGCAAACTGCACTGGGCATTACTTGTTGATGGCTCTACACTGCAGATACACTTCAGCGACCCCGAAGCCACTATTTAAACATCAGGAATCCTCGTGACCACTCAAGTCAAAAATCAGGGACGTGCCTATGCATTTGGCCTTGCCGCAGTATTATGCTGGTCCACCGTTGCCACCGCATTCAAACTCAGCCTTGAGTACTTAAGCCCTGCGCAATTACTGCTGTATGCCAGCCTGAGCTCTTGGATATTTTTACTGCTGGTCCTGCTCTGGAAGAAGCGCCTAAAAAGCACCCTGCAAGGCGCTCGCCATACATATAAACAATCGTTATTGTTTGGCGCATTAAATCCCCTGCTGTATTACCTGATTTTATTTCAAGCTTACGACTTACTGCCGGCACAAGAAGCGCAAATCCTAAACTACACTTGGGCGCTCACCATGACCTTGCTGGCGATCCCTATGCTTGGCCATAAGCTAAAGCCGATGGAAGCGGTAGCAGCCTTAGTGTGCTACAGCGGCGTGTTGGTGATTGCCACGCGTGGCGATGTCTTCGGCCTTAACTTTGGCAATTTAAAAGGCGTTATTCTTGCTCTGGTTAGCACAGTAATCTGGGCGCTGTACTGGATTTTAAATACCCGCCAGACTGGCGATGCGATCTCGAATTTGTTTTTAAACTTCAGCTTTGCACTGCCACTCACTCTGCTTTACTGCGCGATGACCGGACAACTTACTGCGGTGCCTTGGCAGGGTGTCGCCGGAGCCGTTTATGTCGGTGTGTTTGAAATGGGATTAAGCTTCATCTTCTGGCTCACGGCCATGCGCCTCACTAACAGTACGGCCAGTATCGCTAACCTGATTTTCATCTCTCCCCTGCTGTCCTTGGTGATTATTAGCGTAATGCTGCAAGAACCCATTTTAAGTTCTACACTATGGGGACTGGGATTGATTTTAAGCGGCCTCGCCTTGCAACAAATGAAACTAAGAAGCCGCCGATAGCGGATTACCCATTACGCCCGTTTTCCCGTAGAATCAGCTCAATACAGAACCCGTTGTGGCAAATCAGGACTGGACATGAAAAAGAATACAACTGCCATCGTGGCAGACCTTGGTGGTACTAATATCCGTTTGGCGTCGATAGCAAGTACCGGCGCAATTCCCGAACACATTCATACATTGTCAGTTGGCGATTTTTCTGGCTTGATTGATTGTATCGAGCACTATTTATCGCTGGTGCCTGCTGCCCAATTTACTCAGCTCTCGATTGCGGTGGCCACACCCGTAACCGGCGACCGTGTCCAGCTGACTAATCGTGACTGGGGCTTTAGCATCGAAGAAGTCGCTGAGCACTTTCAGCTACACCATTTAAAAGTAGTGAATGACTTTACCGGTCTAGCCTTATCCATTCCTTTGTTACAAGCCGATGACTTACAGCAACTTGGCGGCGGCAAAGCGAACCCTGATGGCGCAATTGCACTGCTGGGTGCTGGCACAGGCTTAGGCGTTTCTGGTTTGATTCGCTCTGCAGCAGGTTTGTATCCCCTTCAAGGCGAAGGCGGGCACGTGACCGTTGGCGCAACTACTGCTCGCGAGCTGGCGATCTTTGATGAATTTAACAATCGCTATGGCCACATGTCTGCCGAACGTCTGTTATCGGGTACGGGTATTGAAGAAGCTTATCAAATTATCTGCTTGCTGGATGGCACGCCAGACCTTGGCCTCACACCCGCAGAGATTACCGAGCGCGCCATCAATGAAAGCTGCTCGCAGTGTATGGAATTAATGCAGCTGTTCTGTCATTGGATGGGCGTAGTCGCAGGTAATCTGGCAATCACTTTAGGCAGTACTGGCGGTGTGTATATCGGCGGCGGCATTGTGCCAAAGCTTGGCGAGTATTTTGTGAAGTCCGGCTTCCGTGATTCCTTTAATCACAAGGGCCGCTTTACTGACTACCTGAGCGCCATTCCTATTTATATTATTCAGGCAAAACAGCCCGCATTATTAGGCGCAAGCTATGCCTTGGATGCCCGCTTTGAGAAACTCGGCATCAGCCACCATCGCGGATAGTGTATAAAAACACCATTTAGCAGGTAATCTCGCTTTAGATTCGCGTTGTGCTAGACTGTTGCAAAAAACACACACTTATGATCAACAGACAAACATGACGCGAGAGATATTAGGGGAACTGGACTACCAGACGGCGCGGGCTTGCCATGAGTGCGACCTGCTGCAAGACATCCCCACACTTAAACACGGTGAAGTGGCCCGCTGCATACGCTGCGGCGCTTTGCTTAAGCGTTGCCATAGCAACTCGCTAGACCGCAGTTTAGCCTTCGCTATTACCGGTTTGATTCTGTTTGTCATCGCCAACATGTTCCCGCTGATCTCATTGAAAGCATTGGGGATTTCACAGCACGGTACCCTATTTTCCGCGACTTTGGCGCTGCTGAATGCCGAGATGCCGTTTCTGGCACTGCTGATGTTATTCACTACTATTTTGTTTCCGTTGATGAGTCTGTCCGGGACGATTTATGTACTCACCATGATTCGCATTAAACGCATCACGCCCAATATCGCACCGCTATTTCGCTTTTTGCGCAGTACCGATGCTTGGGGGATGCTGGAAGTGTTTCTGCTGGCCTTAATTGTCGCTGCCGTCAAACTGGTGGATGTCGCTGAAGTAGTGACAGGAATCTCGCTGTACGCCTTTATTTTGCTAATTATCACACTGACCACGCTCAGCCTGACGCTAAATCCGGACGATGTCTGGGATGAATTTCGGGCGCGCCTATGACCACCGCACGGCAGGCCGGTTTGGTATCGTGTCATTTTTGCCACAGTTTAAATAAACCACCAGAGACTCTGAGTGATGATCAGGAGCTGCATTGTGTGGTTTGCGGCTCAGTAATTCATTCGCGTATTCCGGACAGCCTAAACCGCACGTGGGCAATGGTGATTGCCGCCATTATTCTGTACATCCCCGCGAACCTGCTGCCGATTATGACGGTGGTTTACTGGGGCGATGGCACACCTGAAAATATTATGTCGGGCGTGATCAGCTTAATGAATGGTGGTATGTGGCCCTTAGCGCTACTGATCTTTGTGGCCAGTATTTTTATTCCCATTGCCAAGCTGCTCACCCTGCTTGGTTTGTTAATTAGTGTTCAACTTCGAATCCGTTGGCGGGCTCGCCAACGTACTCAGTTATATCGGATTACGGAGTTTATCGGGCGCTGGAGTATGATCGATATTTTTGTAATCGGTATTTTAGTGGCATTAGTCCAATTTGGTAATGCCGCCACTGTCACCCCGGGCTTGGGTGCATTGTCGTTTGCCGCCGTTGTCATTCTAACCATGTTTGCCGCCCACAGCTTTGATCCCCGTTTGATCTGGGATGCCTTTGAGGGGCAAGAAAATGAGTAATAATTCTGTACCAACCGCGCAGGTAATGGCTAAACCTCGCTTCTCGCTAATCTGGTTGATTCCCTTAATTGCTGCATTAATTGGTGGCTGGCTAGCGTATAAATATTATACCGAACGCGGCACCATGGTGGTCATTAGCTTTGATAAAGCCGCCGGTATCGAGCCACGTAAAACCATCATCCGCTATAAAGATGTGGAAGTCGGCATTGTGCGTAAAGTGGGCTTATCGCCCGACCTTAAAGAAGTGCGCGCCACGGTCGAAATCTATAATGACATGGAAGCAAACCTCGGGCCGGACACCCAGTTCTGGATTGTAAAACCTCGGGTTACATTGCGCGGCATTAGCGGACTACAAACCTTACTCTCTGGCGTTAACATCGGCATGGAGCCTGGCCCACCGGGTAAAGCGCTCTATTACTATGATGGCCTCTCCGAAGCACCGAACATCAGCATTAATGAAGATGGGCAGTCGTTTGTGCTCACGACCGAGCGCTTAGGCTCGTTGGATATCGGCTCTCCGGTGCATTATCGACAGATCAAAGTTGGAGAAGTCACGGGCTACAAGCTCAATCCTGATAGCGAAAAAATTGACGTAAACGTATTTATCTTCGCACCGTATCACGAAAAAATTCGCACCAACTCGCGCTTTTGGAACTCCAGTGGCTTTGAGCTGGATATCTCGACCGTGGGCGTAACAGCTCGATTAGAATCACTGACTTCATTACTTATCGGCGGGATCTCATTCAGCACGGACTTTCATCGTGCAGGATATCCGGTGAATGGCAAAACCGCTTTCAAGCTATATGACAACTTCAAGCTGGCTCGCGAAGACACCATTAATGACAACAAGCTGCTCTATAGCCTGTACTTTGGCGACACACTGCAAGGATTGAGAATTGGCGCACCCATTAAATTCCAAGGCATAAAATTGGGGCAAGTTGAGAAAATATCGCTATCCCAGAGTCCTGACGACTTTAGCATTCGCACTAAGCTCGACGTTTCTTTGTATACCGACCAGCTCTCGCCGACCGGCAGCCGCATCGAATCTGAAAAGCTTCTGCAAGGTTTGGTAGAAAAAGGCCTACGCGCACAAATCCGTCAGGAAAGCCTGATCACCGGTGCCAAGTTTATTGCACTGATCATGAAGCCAGATGAAGCTGACCATATCACGCTCGCGAGATTGGATAGCGGATTCCCAGTGATTTTCCCAACCACCAAAGCGGCGGGCTCAATCACCGAATTTGATCCAACAGAAATCACCAAAGAACTGAATACGGCGATTCGTAGCGCTACCGCACTGATGGAATCCAAAGATGTTAAAAACATCCTCGGTAACTTGGCTTCAACCACCAAAAGCATCGACACCATTACGGCTGAACTGGCGCGCCGTGGGGTTTCTGGTGAAGTGATGACGCTGCTAAAAGAAGCCAGCAACACCGCCAAAACACTGCAAACTACGCTGGGTGATGCCAGTAAAACCATGATTGATGCCCGCGTGATGATGCAGAGCGCTGGCAAAGCGGCAACGGCATTAACAGGCACCGCTGGCACGCTGCAAAAAGACATTAGCGTGGCCTTGGTCGATATTCGCAGACTGGCTAACCAGCTCACCAAATCCACTGGCATATTGGAAAAAGATGCCAGCCGCGCGATGATTGATGCGCGAGTCATGATGCAAAGCGCGGGCAAAGCGGCAACCTCACTCACGGGCAATGCGGCCACCTTACAAAAAGACGTGAGCACAGCACTGATTGATGCCCGCGTGATGATGCAGAATATTGGCAAATCGGCCGTCGCCTTACAAAAAGATACCAGCCACACCTTGGGCAGTATCAACAAAGCCACCAACACAGTAGAGCGCGGCATTAACGCAACTTTGAGTGAAGACTCCGCAATGCAGTACCGCTTCCAGCAGCTGATTAATGACTTAAGCGAAGCCGCTAACTCGTTCTCAGTACTGGCCGATACCTTGCAGCGCAAACCAAACTCACTGATTTTAGGGAAGTAATCATGGGATATTTCAATAATCTAAAGCGTACGAGCGTGATTGGTTCGACCTTGGCACTGAGCTTATTGTTGAGCGCTTGTAGCACAACTGATGGTGGCGGTTTGGGCGGCACACGCTTTTATTCGCTAACGCCGGTAGCTTTGGGTGCAGTGACTAATCGTACGGTGGCTAATCCGAATTTACGCGTAGGCGTCGGCCCGATTGGCATGTCTCGCTTGCTGCGCAGACCACAGATTATTACCCGCAAATCGGACACTGAAATTGCCATGGCGGAGCAGCATCAATGGGGTGGTTTGCTGCAAGAAGACCTCAGCCGCACGCTAACTGATAATTTCTCTGGCTTGCTGGGCACCGAAAATATCGAGCCCTACCCTTGGAAATTTGCCTTTAAGCCAAACTACCATGTGCGCATCGATATTGACCAACTAGATGGCGAACTTGGCGGCATAGTCACGCTGAAAGCTCGCTGGCGCTTAATGAAAGGCCGTGAAGAAATTCGCATCGAAAACACCACGCTCACACAGCCGGTGAAAGGCAAAGATTACAATGCCTATGTGCAAGCACAGAGCGAAGTGCTGTATAAACTCAGCGCCTTAATCGCCAAACAAATGCGCTGAGTTAAGTTCGCTTTAAAGCTTTAAGCGCGTACGCAAATCGGCAGGGGCGACATACAGTATGCCCTTGCCTTTTTTGCTTTTGGTCGCCATCAACAAGTCTTCATCCACCAATTTATTGAGGTAAGAGCGCGCGGTATTTTCATTAATATCAAAGTCGATACTCAACTGCTTTGGGGTGAAAATCTTACCGGGATGCTTCACCGCATCCTTCAGCACTTCCAGCTGCCCCTGCTTTAACACCTTGGAGACCGGACTGTTTTCAATCCACTCCATAAACTCATAAAACTCACGCTTTTTACGGTCGATATGCGCATGCAAGGCATCCACCGCTTTAGTGACAACGCCCACCTGATTGTAGATAAAATACGTCAGATCAAACTCATCGGTTTCGCTGTAAATATACGCCGTATCGTAATCGCTGCGCTTTTCCTGAATCAGCTTACTAATCGACACGTATTCAAACAGCCAATAGCCCGAGCGCAGCATAAACCAGTAAAACAAAGCTCTGGCCGTCCGCCCGTTACCATCGCCAAAGGGGTGAATAAAGCCAATCATAAAGTGCAGCACAATCGCCTTTACCAATGGGTGCATAAACTGGTTGCTGTGCAGGCCGTCATTATCTTCATTCGCAAAGCGGCACAATGACTCCAGCCGATCCTGAGTCGTTTCGTGCGAGGGCGGTTCATGCGCCACTTCGTTGTATAGGTTTTTAACCGTGATATCGTCATCTACCCGAAACTCGCCGGGCACCGCTTCATTCTCAATCGCGTTGTAAGTGGCGATGGCATGCAGCTCTAAAATCAACTCAATCGACAACTCTTCATCGCGCCGCTCACCGGCTTTTTTCAGCAGCAGATAGTTGTTGTAAATCATCTGCTCCGACTTATCAGACGGTGGCCGGTTGGTCTCCAGCATTTCCTTAGCCACTTTGCGCGTGGTGGATGCGCCTTCGAGCTGGGATGAAGTAATCGCCTCTTCCATCATCAGGCTTTTAACGAGGTAACGACCTTTCTCACCGGAGGTAATAAACGGCGCATCGCCAATGGCATGACCGCCACCAGTAATTTTATCGATATGGTGAAGCTGTGCGTACAGGGAATCCGGAATGCAATAACTGAAGGTTTCGGCGTCTTTATAAGCGGTCAGCTCAGGGATGAATTTGGTGATCGCCTTTCTGGCAATTTTGGTCGCCAGCCAAGCCGTTGTCGGATCGACACCTTTATCAACCCGCCAGATGAATTTATCCCAATGCAGGTATCGACCATCTTGATTGGTCGCGCCGTATTTGCCTAAAAGCGGCGTGATCTGTGCCAGATCGGAGTCTGCTAATAATACTTCGAAGGGCTTTGGGGTTCTTATTCTTGCCATCTGGAATGCCTGTAAACCTAAAATTTAGGATTTGAGTTTACACATAAATATTGGAAAATGCTTGGTTTTCCGGATGACTCACATGGGGCACACTTCAGACGATTAATACCCTGCCTCAAAATTGCGTCAGACGTCGACGCATCGTTATCCGTATCTACAGCAGGCTCATTTGGGGCTTTATTAGCACCACTCAGCACAAACACCCTATAGATTTTACAAAAAACGCCACAAAACACCCTATAACTTTTACATCGTAAGAGTCGCAAGCATATAAAATATATGGAAAATTGGTTCCAACGAGGCTCACGAAAGCTGCTCACTATTCGGGGAGCCAGACAAGTCGGTAAAACCACGGAAGTCAGACCTGTTGCAGTGTGCTTTTTTTAATATATTGCCTGATCGGCAGGCAGTGTCGTTGGTTCAGAGTAGTAGCTATGAACTGGTTAACTTGCCGCATTATTTGGTGGAGTATTGGCGGGAGTGGGTTGCTTCTTCATGACCAATCCCTCTAGAGGCAGCGGATTTTTCACTAAACCTTTCAAGCTATCGAATATCCACCGAACTATTCAACCGCAACCGCGACCGTATATACCGCGATAACGAATCCACCGCCACATTCAGCAAGGCTGTAATCAGAATCAGCACCATCGCCCGATCTAGCCGAATCTCTGAAATCGCACTATCAATATAGAAACCCAACGTCGCCACACCCAGCATTCCAAGAATTGCGGTTTCACGGAAGATAATCTCCCAGCGATAAAACAGAAACGCCAGAAACTGCCCATACACGCGCGGCAGTACTTCATAGCTATAGCGGTTTAAGCCACTCGACACATCCTGCCGCACGCTCAAATGATTACTGTAGCGGCCAACTAAATGCCCGATAATGCCAGCATTGTGCAGTGCCAATGCCACAATCGCTGGCAGCATGGATGGGCCCCACAATAGCAGCAGCATAAAGGCCAGAATGTATTCCGGCGTTGAGCGCACCATCACTAAAAACAGATGACCAATTCCGCGCCCGAAGCGGTTAAAAAATTGCTCGGAGATCATTGGGAAAAACAGCAATGTCAGTAAGCCGGTTGCCACCAGTGCAATCTGGCTAAGTACGATGGTATTGATCAGGCCGGGTAAGGCTTGCGTCATAAACAGGTCGGCAAACCAGTTCCATAAATCGCCCAACGAGTCGCCTTTTAAAATGGGCGACGGGATAATATCTTGAGTAAAAAAGCGCGTTACATTAGCCATGGAAATGTGGTGATCATTGCTAATCACAAACGGCGCGATCAACACATAAATCGGCAGCAACGCAAGCCGCACCCAATAACGGATACTGGCAATCAGTGCATAGAACAGCAGTAACAAGGCCCAAACTTGCGCATATTGCCCTTCCATAAAGGCGGTGCTCAGCGCATAGCCTAAGGTTGGCAAGCCGACAAAGCCAAGTACGGCACTAGAGCGCAAGCCACATTCTAATCGGTAGGAGGTATAGGTTTTAAAATGCGCCCACAGGTCCGGCAGGCGTGCATAGAAAAAGGCTGATACCCAACCCGTTTGACGGCTCAGCGCATCGAAAGCACTGCGGTCGCCCTCTTCCAAAATCTCCGCATACACCTTGGCGAAGGTCGCCATATACGGAATGCCGATCGCTAGCAAACCGGTTAGTGGATGCAGACCAAATATTTGCAGGAAAATCAGCGCCCAGAACAGCTCATGCACTGCACGCAGCAAGGCGCACAACACCCGAACCCAACGCCAATGAAAAATCAGTGAGACTAAAAAGCCAACCACGCTCCCCAGCCCAACACCTAAGACGGCAAAGGCGATGGTTTGCAGTAAGGCTTTACCCAGCGCTTCCACACCCTCAAATGATGGCGGGAATAAACCCGCAAAAAAGCGCCCAAGCTCGCCCCAAGGGTTCAGCGTAGTCACACTCAAATCGGCAAATGCCACGCACACCAAAGCGACCAACACGAATAACCAACTGACGTGCCAGCGCGCGGAGTGTTTAAATAGGGGTTTAGTCGTCATACAGTTGCGACAGGTCGGCCGCACTCAGCTCATTGCTGGCTTGATCCAGAATGATTTTGCCATCTTGCAGACCAATCACTCGGTCGCAATAGGCCACTGCCAAGGTCGTATCATGCAGTGCCATAATGACCGAAGGAAAGTCATCACACAGCGCTTCCAGAATGCGTCGGGATTGTTGCTCATCGACTGCCGAGACGGGCTCATCGGCCAGTAGCAATTCCCCGCCTTGATACAAGCTACGGGCAATCGCAGTACGCTGACGTTGACCACCAGATAACTGACCAACCGGTTCAAAGCATTTATCTGTCAGCTGCACTCGCTCAAGCACATCGCGCACTTCAGCAACGTGTGACTTAAATGGCTTAACCAAGTTGGCGAGATTATATAAAGCAGCGTGCTGGCTCAGCCGCCCCATATACACATTGTGATACACCGACAACGTTTGCACCAAGCCCTCATCCTGAGGCACTAGCGCCGTATTATCGGGTAATTTCTCGTAAATCAGCCGCAATAGGGTCGATTTACCGGAACCACTGCGACCGACCAAGGCCACTTTCTGGCCCCGATACAGTCGCAAATTGATGCCGCTTAACGCGAGCTTATCCTGATAACGCGCTTCGGCGTTGACCAAATCCAGCAATACCGAAGCACTCATCGTTGATTACTCGTCCAGCAGGCCAATCGCCTTCGCTGTTTCTTCAATCGGCAGGTAGTCTTCATTGCTCGCGCTGATGAACTTGCTACGTGGGAACGCTTCCAGTAACTCTGGCGCATCCATTTCAAGCAGTGCCGTTTTCACTTTTTCAGAGAAGCCTTCACCCCAGCTCGCATCTACATCACCACGGATAGTCCACTGGTAATCAGGGTATGCTGGTGTTTTCCAGATAACAGACACTTGATCGGTATCGATTTTATCTTCAGCCAGCATGGTGTCCCACACTTGATAGTTCACCGCGCCCACTTCATACGCACCGCTTTCAACTAGCTCGATCGTGCGGGAATGGTTACCACTGAAACCAACGCTTTTAAATGCATCATCCGGGCTTTCATCTAAGTTTTTACGGATGTAGTACTCAGGCATCAAACGGCCAGAAGTAGATCCTTTAGACCCAAAGGTAAAGGTCTTACCGGCGATTTCTTTTGGGAAATCATCAGAGGCTTTCAGGCCGGTGCTGCTATGAGCGATAAGGTAAGAGTAGAAAACCGGGTCTTCAGCACCTTGTGCAATGGCTTGAGAACCTGGCGTTACCATGCGCGCTTGCACGCCAGATAAACCACCGAACCATGCCAGTTGCAGCTGATCATTACGGAAACTAGTCACTGCGGCTGCATACGATTTTACTGGAACGTATTTAACCGGAACGCCTAAACGCTCAGTCAGATAATCGGCAACTTTGCCAAAACGCTCCATTAAACGAGACTCATCCTGATCAGGAATCGCAGAGAAGAATAAAGTTCTTGGCTCATCTGCCTGTACCGTTGCAGCACCCAGCAAGCTACCAGCTATTACACTTAACAACACACGTTTAACAAACGAACGTTTGGAAATCATCATTATCTTTCAAGCTCCGTGGCTTTAGTCGTAAATAGGGGAGGTTTTGAGCTCGAATCATGGCGAAAGTTGCAGAATGATTCAAGCCATAATCCCTTGGTCAATAATCACGAAGCAGTATGAGAGCAAACAGTGTGCAGTGCAACATTAGCAGGCAAGCTCAGCCAACAATGACCACAACATCTTACTTGTAGAATGGCGCTTATTCATAAAATGCGTTACAACAGAACCATGAATGGAGACTTATTTGACCTTAGCCATAATGGCGAAACCTGGACTGAAACGATTGCTGAGGATGCGCTAATCCTACGCCAATATGCGGTGGCTCAAGCGCCTGAGATTATTGCAGCGATTGAGACAGTCACAGAGCAGTCGCCCTTCCGGCATATTCAAACGCCGGGCGGCTATACAATGTCCGCAGCGATTACGTGTTGTGGGGATTTAGGCTGGGTGAGCGGCCCGCAAGGTTATCGCTATGCAAGACAAGATCCGCAAACCGGCAGAGACTGGCCAGAGATGCCAGCGGTACTTCGGGAAATTGGGCAGCAGGCTGCGCGTGAGGCTGGGTATTCTGAATTTCATCCAGATAGCTGTATGATTAACCGCTATGCACCTGGCTCGAAAATGTCATTGCATCAGGATCGGCATGAGCAGGATTTGAGTGCGCCGATTGTATCGGTTTCACTGGGCGTGCCAGCCATGTTTTTATTTGGCGGAATGCAGCGTTCGGATAAGACGGTCAAAGTCCCGCTAGCGCATGGTGATGTGGTGGTTTGGGGTGGCGTATCGCGATTGTGCTTTCATGGTGTGCTGCCAATTAAGGCGGACTATCATCCGACACTCGGGCAGGATCGGATTAATATTACGTTTCGGGTGGTTCGCAAACATCGAACTCAATCTATCTAAAAGGAGTAAGTGGCCTTTGTGGAGCAGCTCAATCTTCTGGACAAGCTTCACCATATCGGTAACGATATCCCGTTCTCTACAGCCTCGGAGTCTCACATGTTCTTAAAATCATCAATTAGCACCGCAGCCGTTTGTCTAGGCCTGGCCCTAAGCACTGGTTCAGCCTTTGCGGCCGACAGTTGCGCCGCAGGTAACACCCTGAAAGATGGCGTATTAACCATTGCTACTGGCAACCCATCCTACTTCCCTTGGATGATCGATAACGACCCAACGACAGGAAAAGGCTTTGAGTCTGCCGTGGCTTACGAAGTAGCTGCACGCATGGGTTTTGATAAAGATAAAGTAGAATGGACCACGGCCTCTTTCGATGCCTCTATCCAGCCTGGCGACAAGAATTTTGACTTCAACTTACAGCAGTTCTCAATCACTGAAGACCGCGAAAAAGTCGTCGATTTCTCCATCCCTTACTACTCTGCCGCAATGGCCGTACTGACTCGCAAGCCAATCCAAGAAAAAGGCGCTAAGCCAGAACTGGAATCATTAAAAGGTTTACTGTGGGGCGCGAGTGCTGCCACGACTGGCCTACCAATGATTAACACGTTAATCGAGCCTAGCGACAAACCACTGTTATACAACGACAATAATGACGTGGTTGCAGCAATGAAAGCGAATCAAATCGATGCCGCATTATTCGACTTACCGACCGCACTTTATTTAGGTGCAGCGGTATTGGATGACGGCGTGGTACTTGGCCAATTCCCGGCAGAGCGCAGCGAAAATCCAGACCAGTTCGGCATGTTATTCGCAGAAGGCAATCCGCTGAAAAACTGTGTAAACGAAGCGCTGGAAGCCATGATCGCCGATGGCAAATTGGCCAGCATCGAAGCTGAGTGGCTGCAGCAAACAACCAGTGTTCCTCTAATCAAATAGACCTATGCTAACCTTAAGACAGGCGCACGCGAAACGTGTGCAACAACGCAGCACCATCATTGCCGTCATTAGTACGATGGCAGTGGTGGCGCTGTGCTATTTTCTGGTCCCACTAGCGCCAGGCTGGGAAGCGGTTAAAAAGAGCTTTTTTAACGCTGAGATTTTCATTAAAACCTTCCCGACATTACTCGAAGCGTTTATGTTGGATGTGATGATCTTTCTGTGGTGCGCGCCGCTAATTGCCATTCTCGGGTTGCTCATTGCACTGTGTCGCGATGCACGCTCACCGGCGCTCTACCCGCTGCGTTTATTTGGAGCGGTGTATACCGATGTGTTGCGCGGAATTCCGGTAGTGCTAATCGTTTATCTGATTGGCTTTGGTGTGCCGGGGCTTGGCTTGCCGCGCCCATGGAACAGCCCTTATATTTGGGGCTCGCTAGCGCTGATTCTCACCTATTCGGCCTACGTGGCCGAGATTTTCCGCTCAGGTATTGAGTCAGTGCATAGCTCGCAGCGGGCCGCCGCCGAATCCTTAGGTTTATCCCCCAGCGATACCATGCGCTTTGTGGTGTTGCCGCAAGCGATTCGCCGCGTGGTGCCGGCCAATATGAATATGTTTATCGCCCTGCAAAAGGACGTGGCGCTGCTGTCATTTATTGGGCCGGTCGAAATTCTGCGTCAGGCCGGTGTGTATAAATCGCTGTATGCCAATTTCACGCCCTATGTTGCCGCTGCGGTCATCTTCCTGATCGTCACCATTCCCGCCACCCGCTTTGCCGATCGTTTAATGGCTAAGCAACAGCAAGCACGAAGTTAAGCGTTATGAGCAAGTTACAACTGATCAATATTCACAAAAGCTTCGGCGAGCGCAAAGTGTGCTCGGGCATTAATCTCACCATTAACGATGGCGAAATGGTCTGCCTGATCGGCGCATCCGGCTCGGGTAAATCGACCCTGCTGCGCTGTATGAATCTGCTGGAAGATATCGACGATGGCGAAATTTTGCTGGATGGCAATGATATTTCCGTACCGGGTTTAGACCCGCAGCCGATTCGCCAGCAAATTGGTATTGTGTTTCAAAGCTATAACCTATTCCCACATATGACGGCGATTGAGAATGTCATGCTGGCACCCCGCCGCATTCACAAACGCAGTCGCGCAGAGTTGCAGCCGGAAGTTGAAGAGCTGTTCAAACGCTTCGGCTTGAGTGATCGCATGGATAACTATCCAGATCAATTATCCGGTGGTCAGCAGCAACGCGTAGCGGTGATTCGGGCGCTCGCCATGAAGCCGAAAATGATGCTGTTTGACGAGATAACCTCAGCGCTTGATCCTGAGTTAGTGGCTGAAGTGCTGGATGTATTACGGCAGCTGCATCGCGAAGGCATGACCATGGTACTGGCGACTCATGAGATGAGCTTTGCGCGGGAATTGGCGGATAAGGTGTGCTTTTTGGATAAGGGTGAAATTCTGGAAGAAGGTCCACCGGAAATGATTTTCTCGAACCCTAAGAAAGCGCGGACTCAGGAGTTTTTGCGGAGTGTGTTGGGCAGTTAAGGGCAGATACGTTACAGCTCTAACTGCTCTAAGTAATCAAACGCACGCCGTACTTCTATACCACCATCCAAGCGCTCATGCCGTAGATTTTTGACGAGCTGCACCGCTGGAATCTTATATTTCTCATGGAAGTAGCGTAGTGAAGGACTCACTGAGGGGTCGGACAATTTAATTTCAAGCATCTGCACCGGCTCATCATCGACGACCAGCACAAAGTCGATTTCTTTTTGCTCTTTAGTTCGCAACATTCTTAAAGCGGTGCGCTTGCCCTGATAGTCTTCGATCGCATTCAGGTGTTTCAGTAAACTGATCGCAACGAGGTTCTCAAACTTAATACCGTTATCGCCTTTCACCATGCCGTTATCAAAGAAGTAAATCTTCGCGTCTTTTTGCAGAGAACGGGCAATATTACGGTGGTACGGCGTTACTCTGAATATGATGTAAAGCGCTTCAAAAATTTCAATGTAACGCTTGATGGTATTCGGTGAAACGCCAACATCCCTCGCTAGGCTCGAATAGGAAAGCGGTGACCCTACTCGAGTTTGCAGTAACTCAAGGGTTAGTTGAATAGCCCGAAAGTCGTGAACCTGCTCAAAATCAAGAATATCGGTACGGATCAGACCATCGATATACTGTAAACGCCAACGCTTTGAGTCTTCGAGGTTTTCCGCTAAATACGGCTCTGGGAAGCCTCCCCGCTCAAGTAATAGCTCAAGAGAGTGCTCATCAGCATCAGGAATTTCAGCAAGGGATAAGGGATTTAATCGGTGCCTGAAAAAGCGTCCCGCCAGCGAGTCGCCACTCTGACGAAAAGTTTCGAGCCTAGCGCTTCCGGTTACTAATATCTGTAGGTGTTCAGGCTTAGTATCATACAAGCCTTTAAGGTAGTTTTTCCACTCTGGCATTTTATGCAACTCGTCAAGAATGAGAAGCTGAGTCGAGGGAAGCCAAGCGGAGTCATTAATTATTCTTCGATCATCCAAGCTATCGTAGTTCAGATATACCGAGGATTTGTAATCTTTGGCAATGGCTTTGGCAAGACTAGTTTTCCCAACTTGCCTTGGGCCCGTCAGGAAGACCATTTTACGAGCTAAATCTTTCTTTACTAGTGCTTCTTGAATTCTTTTCATAATTGACAATTTCGCAGTGCATTGCGGAATTGTCAAGACTATTTAGCAATACGCTGCGAAATAGTCGAAGTACATTGCCACTCCTAATCGCTTAGAAAATTACTCTAGCTTAGACACATCACTCTCAATATCACAAGCTCAACCACTACATCTAATATCCGAAACTTCAATCGCCACTGAGTTTATTTGGTATAACATCTTTTACTTGGGCTATTTTCAGGCAATAAAAATGATTATTACGGCGCTAGGATTTGCATTATCCGGCTTAGTCGTTTGCATAAGTGGCATTGTGGTTTACATGCTCAAAGTTAAACGGGACAGAACGCCGGTGGTTCCCGTCGGGCTGACCGGCTCACTTGCGGTCGCTATCGCGCTGGCCCTGTACTCTCTATTTCTGGTAATTTCCGGCCCCATTTTTTATGCTCTGATGGTGTCCGTTATCTCAATCATCACCCTGCTATTGAGCTTCAAAATGCTGTATATGCGCGCGCAGAAGTGCAAACCAATGGGTTTGATGACCGTTAAAGTCAGCGACAAAATCCTGCCCTTTGAAACAACCACTTTTGAAGGCAAGCCATTTAACAGTCATAAGCTTGATGGTAAGCGCTTATTAATTAAATTCTATCGCGGCTCATGGTGCCCCTACTGCTCTGTTGAGCTGGGTATGCTAGAAGATATCCAACCGGAGTTAGCCAAGTACGGCATTAAAATTATCGCGCTTTCTTCTGATCAAATAGACGATGCTAAAGCACATCGAAAGCGTGATGGCTTAAGCCTAAAGCTACTTTCTGACCCCGAATTAAAAGTCATTCGCCAATATGGCATTGAACATATTCAGGCCTTAGCGGGTGTTTCGAGTACGATAAAAAGCATGCTTGGCCTACCCTTTCCAACCTCAATGGAGCGCCGTTCCATTGCCATTCCCACCTCGTTATTAGTCGATGAGCATGGCGTGGTTCAGTGGATTGACCAGTCAGAAGATTACCGACTACGTGCGGATAGTGAGCTTGTCATGGAACAAGTGGTTAAGGCGTTTGGAGAGATTCCGAAGTCGCCCTAGTCACCTAAAGCCCTAAAGCCCTAAAGCCCTAAAGCCCTAAAGCCCTAAAGCCCTAAAGCCCTAAAGCCCTAAAGCCCTAAAGCCCTAAAGCCCTAAAGCCCTAAAGCCCTAAAGCCCTAAAGCCTTGCAGGATATAAAATGCCTGCAAGAGCTCGTACCTAAAATTGTCTTAATCTCCAAAAAAATCACCGCTTTGATGTTGCCACATCTGATAATAACGGCCTTGCTTTTG
The DNA here is from genome assembly GCF_000419525.1 of Leucothrix mucor DSM 2157. Taxonomy (NCBI): domain Bacteria; kingdom Pseudomonadati; phylum Pseudomonadota; class Gammaproteobacteria; order Thiotrichales; family Thiotrichaceae; genus Leucothrix; species Leucothrix mucor. The sequence continues at coordinate 4,285,234 of NZ_ATTE01000001.1, read as the reverse complement.
CAGCAACTCATCATGCGTACCTTGCTCAATAATCTCACCATGATCCAATACAATAATCCGATCCATACGCAAAATAGTCGCCAAGCGATGAGCAATCACAATTGCAGTTTTATCCTCAATTAATTTAAACAGCGCCCGTTGAATTTCCTGCTCAGTAATCGAGTCCAGCGCGCTAGTCGCCTCATCCAACACCACCACTTTGGCGTCATCTAAAAAGGCTCGGGCAATCGCCACCCGCTGCTTTTCACCACCAGATAATTTCACCCCGCGCTCACCGACTAACGTGTCGAATTTATCCGGCATCGCCTCGATAAACTCCAATGCCCCGGCCTTTTCAACCACGGCTCGCAGCGCTTCTTCACTGACGTTTTTACCCAGTAAAATATTATCGCGAATGCTACGGTGAAACAGCTCAGGCTGTTGTGGAATGAGCGAAACTTGCGAGCGCAATGACTCCAGCGTAAAGCCCTGCAAGTCATGCCCATCAATGCTAATGGTGCCGCTTTGTGGATTAATAAACCGGAACAGCAATTTGGTCAGCGATGTTTTCCCGGAGCCGGAATGCCCCACCAGTGCAATCTTTTCACCGGCTTTAATGTCCAGATTAAAGTTCTCAAATAAGCCCGTCGCTTGCCCTGCAGCACCCGCGTAATTGAAGTTGAGGTTATTAAACTGAATGCGCCCTTCGCTAACCGGATAGGCCGCCGTACCGGGCTTATCATCTTCCAGCTCAGTTTGGCGAAACACTTCAGCCATTTCACTGGCATCGGCAATGGCGGTAAAGAAGTGCCGGAAGTTACGTCCAAAGTCCCATAGGCCATGGATCAGTTTAATCAGAATTGCCTGAAACAAGACAAATACACCGATCTCAAAACTGCCTTCTTCCCATTTTCCAATCATCAAATAGATCAGAATTAGCTCAATGGTAAAGGCCAGAATGCCCTGAACCGCAAACGAGATAAACATCAAAATCCAAGCGATGCGGCGTTTGCGGAAGATCTCATCCGCCAGTTCGCCAACGTGTTCTCGCTCTTCATTTTCCAGTGCGAAGCTTTTAACGATGAAGATATTGCTGATGCTGTCAGAGTACGCGCCACCGAGTTTGGAGTCCCACACCGCAACCCGCTCATCAAATTTCAACTTCCAGATTGAGAAGCTCACGCTCCAAGTGATAAAGATGACCGCCCAGATCAGGAAGTACCAGGCAAACTCCGGTTGCTGATACCAGAAGATCACAAAGGCTAGCGTAATAGAGAGTAAGTTACTGAATAGCTGAAAGATCATCCAATCGACAATCGTTTCATAGGCCCGTACAAAGCGGTTAGCCTGCTTGACCAAACTGCCAGAAAAGTTGCTTTCAAAGAAGGTATAGCGCTGCTTGAGTAACACCTCAAAACAGCGCTTATCGAGAATATTCAGGCCACCAGCTTCCAACGGAATCATCCCAAATTCCACCAAGCGCCAACTCACCCAAACTGAGCCAAAGATCGCCCCCAGCCACATCAAATTTTCAATCAGCATGGCCCGAATTTCAGGCGAAAACGGCTGCGCCAATCCGTTAGCAATGTTCTTGTAAATCAGTGGTGCCAGAATGTCTAAGCCAATGCCACCGGTAATCCCGATGAATACCATGAGCGCAGCCCAGCGCTTTTGCCAGATGATCCGGCCATATTCGCGTATAAGAATGTCCATCGGGATATGGTAGTGCTTCTTATTACGCGATGTAAGCCGCGATTTGTTAAATTTTCAGATTAAGAGGCGCGCTGCTCATAGGTTTCCCGCAGTGTTTTTTTCTGCACTTTGCCCATCGCATTTCGGGGCAACTCATCCACAAAGAACAGCTGTTTAGGTTGCTTGTATTTAGCCAGATCGGTATTCAACAACTGCTTGATCTCATCTTCGCTAATCGTGCTATTGGGTTGGCGCACAATCACCGCAGTCACCGCTTCGCCAAAATCAGGATGTGGCAAACCAATCACCGCAGACTCTTCCACCCCTTCAATATCATCGATCAGGATTTCGATTTCTTTTGGATACACATTGTATCCGCCGGTGATGATCAAATCCTTGGAGCGACCAATAATCGAGACATAACCTTGCGCATCAATCATGCCCAAGTCACCGGTCAGGAAAAAGCCATTCTCGCGCAGCTCTTCGCGAGTTTTCTCCGGCATTTTCCAATAGCCCTGAAACACATTGGGGCCACGCACTTCGATTGACCCAATCTCGCCGGCTGGAAGTAGCGCTTCGGTTTTTTCATCGGTAATGCGCACTTCAACACCCGGCAGTGGATAGCCTACCGTGCCGGGGCGACGATCACCCTCATATGGGTTTGAGGTATTCATATTGGTTTCGGTCATGCCATAGCGCTCAAGAATCGCCGTACCGGTTTTTTCTGACCATTGCATATGCGTTTCAGAGAGTAATGGCGCAGAGCCGGATACGAATAAGCGCATGTTTTTAACACTATCGGCTGATAAATCCGGATGACCCAGCAAGCGCACATAAAAGGTCGGCACGCCCATCAGCACCGTTGCTTTGGTCATGGAGTTCATAATCGCATTGATATCAAAGCCCGTCATAAAGATCAGCGATGAGCCTGCCGCCAGCGTGACATTGATTGCCACAAACAAACCGTGCGTGTGGAAAATGGGCAGCGCATGAATCAGCACATCATCATTGTTAAAATGCCAATATTCTCTGAGCGTGTCGGCATTACTCCACAGGTTTTTATGTGAAAGCATTGCACCTTTTGAACGGCCAGTGGTGCCCGAGGTATACAGAATTGCCGCCAGATCATCTTCGTCACGAGCAACTGCTGTGAATGAATCCGTTTGCTGTTTTGCGGCATCGGATAAACTGCCAGAGCCATCGACGTTTAATGTTTCTAATGCACTCACACCCGCTTCTTTTGCAACGGCGGCTAATGCCTCGCGGTTTTCACCTCGACAGACAAATACCGTCGGCGTGGCATCACCCAAAAAGTAAGCAATCTCGCTGGTGGTATAGGCTGTGTTCAATGGTAAAAACACGCCGCCTGCCAATACCGTTCCCACATACAGCTGTAGTACTTCAATCGACTTATCAACCTGCACCGCAACGCGATCATTCGGCTTAACGCCCTTGCTCAATAACACACTGGCAAACTGCTCTGCGCCTTTAAAGAAGTCCGCATAAGAAACCACGCTACCCTCAATCGTTTCGGCGAAAGGCTGGTCTTCGCGGCCGACAGAAGCGGAACGTAAGTGATTGGCTAGAAAGTTGTTTTCGTACATTGTCTTGGTTCCTTTTAACGTGTTTTCAGAAGGCTCATCACTTTCGGAGAGGCGATGATTTCGTCATTATTGATGTAGGCTTCGTGGTTTTTCTCGATACTCTTAATCTGGTATTGGTAGTTCACCATAAAGCCCCAGGCATTATTCATTCCGTTCTCAGAAGTGTCGCCGTGCAGGTGGATATCTTCGAGTCGCGCACCATTTCCAAGATGAAAGCGGGATACAGGATCAGTCGCTCCGCCTCTAGGCGAGCGGGCGCTCAGCAAGTAGGTGGCCGCCAAGTGCTTGAGCGCTTTGTTGTCTTTGGTCAGCTCCCATAAGGCTTCGCGGTCTGGTGCATTCTCCAGCTCTTTAATTAATTCAATGTGCTGGGGAGTGGTGACCGCATCCGGCTTTTCCAACTGCTGCTTGGCCCAACGTCTAAATCCGGGTACTGGCGATAGCGTGATAAAGGTTTCCAGATTGGGAAATTCATGGCGCAAGCTTTCAACCACTTGCTTGATCAGGAAGTTACCAAATGAAATCCCCTTCAAGCCTTTTTGGCAGTTTGAAATCGAATAGAACACCGCCGTAGTCGCCTCTTCTGGCGGTAGCTGTTCACGCTGCTTAGCAAGGATGGGCGAAATCGCACCGGGGATATGATCCGTCAGCGCCACTTCCACAAAGATTAATGGCTCAGTACCTAGCGCGGGATGGAAATAGCCATATAAACGGCGATCTGGCGCAGCAGCCCGTTGGCGCAAATCTTCCCAGCTAGTGATTTCATGAACCGCTTCATAGGCGATGACCTTCTCCAACACTTCCGCTGGCGTACTCCAATCCATCAATTCCAGCTTAAGAAATCCACGATTAAACCAAGAACCAAACAGATGTGAAAAGTCATTATCCAAAGCTTTGAGCGCAGGATTTTTAGGAATCAGTCCAATCAGGTCTGCCCGCATATTCACCAAAGCTAAGGTGCCATTGGGTGCTTGGTTTAAGCGACGCAATAAGTTTTGACTCATTGGCTCGCAGGCAAAGTGCAAGGTACGCGCGGAGGATTCGGTTTTATTGGTTTGCCAGTCGGCAATCGCAATATCTAAAGCGGCTTTATCGACACCAAAGTTTTCGAGGAGATGATAAAAGAAAGTGCATTTCTCTTCACTGCTCAGCTGCGCATAATGGCGTAATGCCTGTTGCGCTTGTGCCAGTCCGGTGGCTTCACCTTGCTTAGAGAGTAAGGCCGTACATTGCTCCAGTAGCGGTTTTTCTTGCTGCTTAATAACCGCATCAAGATTTCTCCCGATATCCGTCACTGTGGTTAGGAGGTCGCCGAGGAATCCTTTTCTGCTGTCAATAAACTGGAACATGCTGTAATCGCTCTTTAGTTACCGATATGCTTTCCATATTATACATATTTAACATTCATAACAATTAAATATCGATTATTTTATAATTTTTTTAATATAATCGTTTATTGCGATCGCGATATACTCTCGCCAAGCGCAACTTGAATCCTATGAAACTGATGAGAGAGGTTTATCAATGTCTGACTACTACGTTAAACATCTGAACGTTGCACTGCCCTTAGACGCAGCAGCGGCGATTGTCGATCACGCATTACGACTCGGGCGTGAGCATGGCTTGTTGCCGCTGACCGTCGCCGTACTCGATACCGGCGGCCACTTGCTGGCCTTTAAACGCGAAGATGGCTCAGGCATTATGCGTGGCGATATTGCAATGGGTAAGGCGTGGGGCGCATTGGGCATGGGGATCTCCAGCCGCACGATTCGCAATCGGCTGGCTGACCGCCCTTCGTTTCAAGCGGCATTGGCCGCAACCTCGCAAGGTCGCTTTGTACCGGTTCCGGGTGGCGTATTGATTTGCGATGACAATGGCACAGTGATTGGCGGAGTCGGCATTAGTGGCGATGCCTCGGATAAGGATGAGTTTGCAGCGATCGAAGCGGTTAAAGCCGCCAAGCTAATACCCTACCCCGATGAGCCAGTCGATAACTGGAAAGACGCGGGCCTTTAATCGCCGGCTCACTACTAAACAGCACATAACAAAAAGCCGGACTACTTAATCACAGTCCGGCTTTTTTAGCGGTAACTTACGGCTTTAAAGGTCAGGCTGCTTACTCAGGCCAAATCCCCATTTCTTTATACGCTTTAATCGCACCAGGGTGGTAAGGCACGGCATTAGGTTGAACCATCTTCTTAGGATCAAAACGCTTGTACGCGGCAAAGGCATTCCCTAATTCGTCTTTATGCTCCACCATCGACATCACCATTTCGTAGACCACCTCATCGGCCACATGCGCACCACTTAATAAGTAGAAATCCACTTCAATCATTTTGGTTGGATCAGCCACGACACCGGTTCGGCTTTCGCTGGGCGACACACTCACAATACGCGCTGAAGGCAAGCTTCTTTCCACCGCTTTTTTAGCTTCGGGTGTGTCATTCACTGAAATATAACGCCAGCCATCACTCATTGTCGCCATGGCCTTTTTACCCACACCGGCATTCATTGGCACCAAAGCCGCATCCACACGATCTTCACCTAAAGCATTGATAGCTTTAACGAAGTTTGGCATGGGCACTTTCTTAGTATCGTCACTCGTCATGCCGCCAGAAGCTAAAGCCGCATTGGAATAATAGAAAAAGGTACGACCCGAGTTATAACCCGATGGCAAGCGTAGCCCTCTCAGATCTTCAACCGTTTGAGCGGTGGATTCCGTCGGGACTGCAAAGGAGGTTTGTGTGGCAATCGCAACGCCCACTAAGCGTAGGTTTTCATTGGCACGTTTTGCAAAGTTACCAATCCCCTGATGCGCAAAGGTCGCCTCGCCGCCATTGGCAAAGCCAAACGCTAAGCGGCCCGCATTGAGCATTGGAATAAAGGTTGAGGAACCGGCATACGGTGAGACCCGATATTGCTTACCAGTTTTATTCACCATCACTTTAGAGAGCGCGGTTCCCATAGAATAGAACAAGGAGCCCTGAGGGTTGGTGCCAACGGTGTAAGTCTCCGCCAACGCCTGAGCGCTTAAGCCAAACCCTAAGGCGATGGCGGCTGATATTCTGCTTAGCTTGTTCATGATTTTCTCCTGTAATTTGCTGCGCTGTCGCAGCCTGTATTAGATCATTAATGGACTACGTGCTCATGATTGGCGCGGCTGGGCGCCTCATCATAAACAGCAATCCAATACCTGCAATGACGGCGGCAAAGGCAGGCAAATAGCCTAGCTGTAGCAGCTGCTCCGGCATCATGGCGAAGGCACCAGCGATCAATAATGACCAGCGAATCCACGTACTGACTTTGCTTTTAAAATAACCAACGATGGCGACTGAGATGAAGTACACCCCGGCCACGGTTACCGCAAAGGCAATGAATATTTCCAATGCCGTTCCACGCATAATTAAGGCAGGAGCGAACACAAATAACATGGGCACCACATAGGCAACCCAACCAAGGCGCATGGCCTCTAAACCGGTTTTCATGGGCGGCTCTTCACTAATGGTCGCGGCAGCAAAGGCTGCCAGCGCGATCGGTGGCGTGATCATCGACATCATCCCGAAGTACAGAATGAACATGTGAGCCGCCATTGGATCAATACCCGTCTCAATCAATGAAGGCGCAACCAATGCCGCCAACAACACATACACGCCCGAAGTTGGCATCCCCATGCCCAGCAAAATACACACCCCTGCCGAGACCATTAATAGAATCGCCAGACTGCTGCTACCCAGCTGTACCAGAGCCAGCGTTAAGGCAAAGCCGCCGGATGAGATATTGAGTAAGCCGATCACCAGACCTGCGCCACCCACAATCATGATCAACTCAACCACTGATTTGCCGGTTTCTGGCAGTGATTCAAATAGGCTACTCAGGCTCAGTTTGTGACCCCGATAGCTACGAATAAAGCCACCAATCACAATCGCTGCCGTGCCGTAAAGTGCTGCCATCGCTGCTGAGCTATTTAAAGCAAACATGGCATACAACAGAATTGCGAAGGGAAGAATGAAGTGCCAGCCTTCGCGCAGTACTTGCGATACCGGGCGGTACTCACTTTCAGCGGCAGAGATATCATCGCGAGCTGCAACCAAATCAACCTGAATAAATACTGAGATGTAGTACAGCAAGGCTGGAATTAGCGCCGCCATAATGACTTCGGAGTATGGAATTTCCAGCGACTGCGCCATTAAGAAGGCCGCAGCTCCCATGATCGGCGGCATCAGCTGACCACCGGTTGAGGCAATCGCTTCAATCGCGCCAGCTTGTGTGCCGCTATAACCGGAGCGCTTCATTAGAGGAATGGTCATAACACCGGTAGTCACCACATTGGAAACCGCACTACCGGAAATGGAACCAAACAGCGCCGAGCCAACAATTGAGATTTTCGCTGCACCGCCTCGCTTCTTACCCATGCCCGCCATTGCAAGATCAATAAAGAACTCACCGCAACCGGTTTTCACCAGGATTTTACCGAAGAAGATAAACACAATAACGATGGTGGCCACCACGCTGAGTGGCGTGCCGAGCAAGGCATTCGGGTCAAAGGCTAAGTAAACCGCTAACTCCTGACTGGTGACGCTGGTACCGGTTAATGGCGCAGGCACCGAGTCGCCAAATAAGGCATAAACTAAAAAGAACATCACCAAGCACAACAGAATCCAACCCGTGGTGCGCCGAATGGCTTCTAAGGTTAGCAATACCGTAATGGCACCGAGGACTTTCATCTCAGTCGTCAGGTAGGCAAAGTCATCTAAGAAGCGCTGATACTCAAGCCCGACCCAACTAAAGACCACTAATGAGCCCGCTGCCGCCACCAGATTGATAACCCGTGCCCGTGGGCTGGCTTTATCAAATCCTGATAGAAACACCAATGCCACGGCCAAGCCAAACAACACCGCCAAAAACTGGATGCGTGCCACTTCCATATTCAGCAACAGGGGGATATCTAACGCCCAAAGAATGCTTAGAATCGGAATTCCAGCCGCGACTGCGATCGCAATATTTTTCATAGTCAAAATCCTCACCCCTGTTCGTAAAATGGTACCGCTAATTAACGCGCTTCATCTTGGACCGGATTACTCAATACCCCAATACCTTCTATCTCAACTTCACACAAATCCCCCGCTTTCATAAACACTGGTGGGTTGCGCGCATAACCAACACCAGCAGGTGTACCGGTCACAATGACGTCGCCAGGTTCCAGCGTCATGCACTCACTCAGCTTCACCACCAGATCGTCAATCGGGAAGATAAAGTCACGGGTGTTGGCATCCTGCATCACCTGACCATTTAAACGGGTTTGGATATTTAAGCCATGCGCGCCAGCGGGTAACTCATCGGCAGTCACGAATTCCGGCCCGAATGCGCCGGTATCATCGAAGTTTTTACCGATCGTCCATTGCGAGCTTTTACGCTGATAGTCACGCAAGGTGGCATCGTTAAAGATGGAATACCCTGCAACGTAATCCAGCGCATTTTCAAGAGATACGTGGCGGGCACGTTTTCCGATAATCGCGACCAGCTCTGCTTCGTAGTCCAATTTATCGGAGCACTCAGGGCGTAGGATCGGTTGATTGTGGCCAATCAGTGAAGTGTTTCCACGGTAGAAGATTTCTGGATAAGTTGGCGGCTCAACGCCACCTTCTTTAGCATGAGCGGCGTAGTTGCGGCCGATACAAATCACCTTCGGCGAGCGGGTAATCAGGGGTAAGTAGGTGATATCCGCACTGGCAACTAAGGTATCGCTGCCCGCATTGGCGGCGGCTTGCTTAGCCCGCTCCATGGCGCTTGGGCCAGCTTCCAGCAAACTGAGGAGATCAGTTGGAAGCTCAGGGTCAGCTATTGAAAGGTTAATAATCTGGTCGCCTTTCGGGCAACCGATTCGCTGTTTTCCATCCTGCAAAAATGACACTATTCTCATAATTATCTCGCCGTAGCTTCACAAATATTGTGGCTACAGACTAAATAATCGTTTTATTTTTGTCAATGATAAAAATATCGATATTTTATTTCGGCCGATTTTTGCTCCCTAGAATTTACAAATTCAAAACTTTAGGGAGACATGGTTTGCCGCAGCTTCATCGATAAGAATTCGCCGGTGGTTGTGTAATGCGAAATCAATTCCTTCACCGCCAGATCAGGCTCGTGGTCCATGACATGCTGGAGAATCGCATCATGTTCAGAGGTCACATCACGCGTAGGATACGCCATGGTTTTCGCCGCATTGCGATAACGGATATTTTGATCGTACAGGCGATCGCAGATTTTCATTAGAATGGATGAGCCGCAAGCTGATAACAGCGTCATGTGGAATTCTTTATGGCGACTTTCCCAGGCAGGGTTAGGCTTGTCAGAGTCTGGCAGTACTCTAGGCTCACGTTTCAGGCGGTGATGCACCAGCACCAAACGCTCTTCCCATTCCATATCCTGAGCCGCCATCGACTCTCTTAAGGCACGCTCTTCCAACCAGCAGCGCGTTTTTAACAACTCGGTAAAGCCATCCACACTAATATGCGACACCCGAAAGCCACGCTGATCGATCCGTTCGACCAAGTGATCTGAGGTCAGCAGGCTTAATGCTTCACGAACAGGGCTGGCACCGGTACCGAGTACGCGGCGCAACTCCTCAATCTTAAGTTTATTACCCGGCTCCAAGTCGCCCTGAATAATCATGTCGTAAATACGCTGATACGTTTGATTCGTCAGAGAAGTGGTTTCGGTACCAGTAGATGTTCCATTCTGCATATTTTTAAACGACTTAAGTTAACTCAGTTCAGGCGATTTTATCGCGCGCCACAATGAACTGAAAAGGTAAAAAAGACCATTATACCTCAGAGCAGGCATACACATACGCCATAAAGATTCACGCTTATACAATGGCGGCTCATTGATACTTAGTTATCTTTGTAAAAACTGATAAATATAGCCTTAGATCAGCTTATATCTGACAAAGCGTGCGAATGTAATTCGCAAAAACCGAACCATAAAACAATTAATATCGAATATAATTACAGATAGAAACCCATATCATCAATTTAATCTATTACTAAATTTCGATTTTATCGGGAGCTTTAAGCGCATGATCACGACCATTGAATCATTCCTAAAACGAGAATCATCTGCAGGAATCCTGCTGATTTTTATCACCATTTTAGCCCTGATCCTACAAAACAGCGCGCTATCGTCCTGGTATGACAGCTTTCTCCATACACCGGTAGAAGTGCGTTTTGGCGAGCTACAAATCGCTAAGCCACTGTTACTGTGGGTCAATGACGGCCTTATGGCGATCTTCTTTTTCCTAATTGGTTTGGAAGTTAAGCGCGAGGTAATGGAAGGCCACCTCTCTACCCTTAGCCAAGTGGCACTCCCCGGTGCCGCAGCCGTGGGTGGGATGTTAGTGCCAGCATTGGTATTTATCGCCTTTAACCAAGGCAACTCCTTCGCCATGAAAGGCTGGGCGATTCCCACTGCAACCGATATTGCCTTTGCACTAGGCATATTATCCCTACTCGGAAAGCGGGTACCGGTCTCCTTAAAAGTGTTTTTATTAGCCTTGGCGATCATCGATGACCTTGGTGCCATTGTGATTATTGCGCTGTTTTACACCGTTGAGCTATCCACCGCATCGATCACCATTGCCTCGGCTTCACTAGTCGGTTTGTTTGTGATGAATCGCATGGGCGTGACCAGTCGGGCGGCTTATATTCTACTGGGTATCGTGTTGTGGGTGAGCGTATTGAAGTCAGGCGTGCATGCCACTTTAGCCGGTGTTGCCTTGGCGTTTATGATTCCGCTTAACTGTAAAAATAAAGATGGCAGCACCTTCTCCATGAGTAAAGAAATGGAGTACGGCTTGCATTACTGGGTAGCGTTTTTGATTCTGCCGATGTTTGCCTTTGTGAATGCGGGCGTCGATTTACGCGGCATTTCGATGGATGAAATGTTCACGCCCGTCCCCTTGGGAATCATGCTGGGGCTCTTCGTTGGTAAGCAGTTAGGTGTGTTTGGCTTTAGTTGGTTGGCGATTAAACTGGGCATGGCCAAGCTACCGGAAGGCAGTGACTGGCGTCAGCTGTATGGCGTATCGATACTCACCGGCGTTGGTTTCACTATGAGCTTATTTATCGACTCACTGGCTTACAATGACACGCAAATCTATCTGTATGCCGATAAACTGGCGATTCTGGCGGGCTCATTCTTATCCGGCATTCTGGGGTATTATGTACTTCGAACCGCGAAAAACGGACGGCAGCCCGCCATAGCAACGCATCAACAATGATGCCATTAACCACTCCACTGTTTGAGGCTAGATATGAAGCAACTGAACTTTCATCACCTTCAATATTTTTACGCGGTTGCCAAAGAAGGTAGCGTGACCCGCGCCGCAGAGCTTATGAATGTGACGCCTCAAACTGTGAGTGGTCAGATCTCCACCTTTGAAAGCTATATCGGTGCGCCGCTCTTTAAACGCGAAGGTAAACGGCTGGAGCCCAATAGCCTTGGGCAAGTCACTCTGCGCTATGCCGATGATATTTTTAATCTCGGCAATGAGTTATCGCGCACCTTAGCCACCCAGGATGTTGGCAAGGTCGCCAACTTCAATGTGGGCATTGTGGATGTCATCCCCAAAGTGATGGTGTATGAAATCCTCAATGGCTGCTTTGATTTGGAGAATCGCTTTGTTTTGGAGTGCCATGAAGGTGGCTTGCCGAGCCTGCTGGCCGACTTATCGATCAATAAGTTGGACTTGATTATCTCCGATCAGCCATTGCCGGTGGGCGTGAGCGTGCGAGCGGTGAATCATTATCTGGGGCAATCTGGCGTGACGTTTTTTATCCGCAAAGATGATAGCGAGGCTTACCAAGCGGACTTCCCGCAGTCCTTACATAAAGCGCCGTTTTTAATGCCAAGCCGTAACTCTGCCTTGTATCAAAACCTGATTTCCTGGTTCTCACAATCGCAAATCACCCCGAATGTGGTCGCCGAAGTGGATGACAGCGCACTGCTGAAGTTTTTTGGTCAGGCGGGGCGTGGCATCTTCTGTGTGTCATCCGCGGTCGAGCATGACATTCTGGAACAGTTTGATGTCGCGGTGATTGGTCGGATTGATGCGGTTTCAGACCGCTACTACGGCATTTTACCGGAGCGTAAATTTAAGCACCCAGCCACCGATGCCGTGCTGCATGCCGCAGAAGCGCTACTATCCAAAGACAACTAACTCCATAAAACAGTTATCAGTACCGCCTTATTGACGGGTCATTATTCAAATGTAGCCCGTCGCTATCCATGAAATACCCCAAGCACTGCGCCACCTATATTGTAGATTTTTTCGAACTAAATATAAAAAACATCCGAATTTTATCTTTAGAAATTCTTCCCTATTATGGGCTCATCCAATCAAGTGATTGTATGTAAGACCCAAGCCGATAAATCATCGATAGAGGTAGAATTATTATGAACATTCAAAACTCACATGCTGGCTCTGGTTATTCAGACAATAACAATCAGTTCGGAAAACTTAGCCTCGCCGATCGTACACACTCAGTCTCTTTTGAAGATGCGAGCCACAACGCGAATATCGATCGTTTAATGACCTTATTTATGAACAACAAAGCCACGCGAGAACTAGCGAAAACGGTTGTTCAGTACAACAGCGCGGCGGTGATGGGCGCACTGGCTTACAAGGCGAATGAAAACTGGCAAAACCACGCCGAGCTACAAACGGTTACACCAATCACTGGCCATGACATTACACAGTCCAGCCCGCTGCCACAGTTTGTAGATAACCGTGAAAACTACGGTGAAAGCTTTATGACCACGGTGCTGATGACCACCATGGTTGCGGCCTCTAAAGCAGACGGCATGATAGATACCACTGAGCAAGCTCAACTCTTGAAAGCGGCTGATCAGCTTGGCTTTAATGTGGTTGAGAATGACTTTATTAATGAGCTGATGACTCGCGACATTACGCTGGCGGAAATTACTCAGCTAGTAACGCTGGATAAGCATAAGTCGGAAGTGTACTTAGCGGCATACTTTGCCATTAGTGGTAAGCATGATAGTGGTCGTGCTTTTCTGAAAGACTTGGCCAATGCCATGGAGTTAGAAGCAGGCTTATCGACCTATCTTGAGAGACAGGCAGACCTTGGAATAGCAAAATAATAGAGATTTAATGAGTTTTACCCTGTGTGCACAGCCCCCTGTGTAGTATTTGGCCCGACAATTGTCGGGCCTTTTTGTTACTTTCTTCGCACCATCCAATTCAAAACACCCATAACAGCCAGCAACACCAGCACGCCATAATTCAGCTGTTGCCAGTCAAACCAATTAATCAACACTCCGCCGCCAATCACCGCAACAATACTGGAGAATGCAACAATCAGCTCCGCAATGCCCTGCCCTTTACCTTTTTCAGCCTCCTCAATTGCCGCAGAATATTGACCGGTGCCGGACATATAGAGGAGGTTCCACCCAACCCCCAGCAGGAATAAACTGACGTAATAGTTAAGCAACACCATTCCTGAAATAGCCGCTAACGCACTGAATGCAAACACCGCCAGACCCGCCATGGCAATCGCTCCAGAACCAAAGCGGTCGATCAGCTTGCCACTGACAAATGAAGGCAAAAACATCCCGATAATATGCCAGCCAATGACTGAAATCCCTTGGTCGGTTGTGTAGTGATGCGAGTGCATGGCTAGCGGCGTGACGACCATCATCAGCATCATAATAAATTGTCCGAAGGCGGTGTTTAACACGCCCATGCGGTAACCGGAGTGCTTTAAAAAATGACGGGTAGTGACTGCCGATGCAGACTTATTCACCACCGGATTACTGAGCTTGCCGAGCAATAAAAAGGCAATCGATGCAAAGATTCCAACGAATAAATACGCGCCAAGGTATTCAGGATCACTAAACCATTGGTTCGCCACTTTCGCCAGGCTTGGACCTAATATTGCTGCCAGTAAACTCCCCGACAGCACCCAGCCCATTACACTGCCTTTCTTATCTTCTGGTGCTTCATCCATCGCCGCGAGTCGATAGAATACGGATGAGGCTTGATAAATCCCCATCAGTAAACTGGCTAAGCAGAATACATAGAAGCTCTCAAAATAGATTGATGCCATACACAGCAATGCCGAACTGGTTCCTGCCAAAGCCCCTAATCGTAGTCCTAAGCGACGACCACGCTGTTGCATAAAGATGGAGAGCTGGTAAGTACTGAGCAGCGCGCCCAAGCTCACCAGTCCAAATGGCAGCGTTGCCAGTGATGGATGCGGCGCAAGCTTGACGCCAATAATGGCCGATAGGCTAACGCCAATCAGCACCGCGAACCAATAACAGCTTTGCGCAACGGCTAGTGCAATAATTTTAGTCGGCATAGTATTTCCTATGAGTTTAAGGCTTTACGTGAAAGCGTTTGCGGTATTCGGAGGGCGAAACATTCAATTCCCGAATAAATAGGCGGCGTAATATTTCACTGTTTTGATAGCCACATAGGCTGGCAATGCGGCTGATTGAAGTACTACTTTCTTCCAGCATCAGCCGTGCTTTATTCAAGCGAACTTTGGCGATATATCGTGAAGGTGACAAGCCCGTTTCATGGGTGAATTTACGAGAGAAGTTGCGCACACTCATCGCCGCCAGCTCTGCCAATTGTGAGACTTCGAGTGTTTGATTCAAGTGTTGATTGATCCACTCCTGCACTTTAACCAGTGATTCAGTGGTTGCAGGCATCATGCCATCCACGCTGGAAAACTGATTCTGCCCACCGGGGCGATGGTAGAAAGCGACCATTTCGCGAGAGGTTTCTAAGGCGGCACGACGGCCATAATCTTCTTGCACCAAATGCAGCGCCAAATCGATTCCCGAGGTCACGCCTGCTGAGCAATAGAATTTGTCATCCTGCGTAAACAACGCATCGATATTGAGCTGAACATTGGGGAAGCGCGCAGTGAATTCTGCATAACGATCCCAATGCGTGGTGGCTTGTCGATTTTCCAGCACACCGGTGGCCGCCAGAATAAATGCCCCGCTGCATACCGAAGCCACGCGTCTGATCTGTTGAATGGGTGATTGTAGCGCGTTAATAATTTCGGCTTGCGAAGCCACTTCAGGCGCACGTTTGCCACCCGCAATGAGCAAGGTATCCGGAGCACTCTGGCTAAGTTCGCCAATCATGCCATCGGCTAATACACGCGTTTGGGTATCCAGACTGATCTGCTGCTCGAACAAACTAATCAGCTGAGTTTGATAGGCAACACCCATATCTGGATGCATTTTGTTCAATACATAATTAGCGCTGGAAAATACCTGCAATGGCCCGAATACATCAACCGCATTCGCGCCATCGTAAGCAATCACCGCGATATTAATTGGTGCGCCCGAGGACAAGGCCGAAGCGGTGACGGGGCCTGCGGATGAGGACGTGAATTTCGGCATAAACCATTACCTAAGTCTGAATTGACGAGTTTCATTATAGACTCAGGCACTTGGCCTAACGGACATAATCACCACTGAATCGGACAACCGTCAAAATTCGTTAAATCCGCGCTAACTACACAATTTCATTCAAAGAATCAGCTAAACTAGGCGTATAACGATCGTAACTATAGGCCACCTCACATGAAATACACCATCCTCCTTCTGCTCGGCCTGCTCCCGTGTGCCAGCTTTGCCGAAAGCACGCCGCTATTCGATGCTCACATTCACTACAGCCATGATGCGGTGATCCAAGTGCCTCCGGCTCAGGCAGCTGAAATATTGCGTAAAGCTGGTCTCACCAAGGCATTGATCTCCAGCTCAGATGACGATGGTACTCAGAAAATTTATCAGCAAGCGCCTGATATCGTCGTTCCTGCTCTGCGCCCCTATCGCAAGCGCGGTGAAATTAGCACTTGGATGCACGACCCAACCGTGATCGATTATGTTGAAGCACGGCTGGCTAAATACCAATACAAAGCACTGGGCGAGTTTCATGCTTATGGCGCGGATATTGAAACGCCAGTCTTACAGCGCATGTTAGCCTTAGCCAAGCAATACGACCTGCTACTCCACGCGCATTCAGATGCCGATGCCATTGACCGGATTTTCAAATCATTCCCACAAGCGCGCGTACTCTGGGCGCACTCCGGCTTTGAACGGCCAGATGAAATTGCCGCCACCTTAAGAAAGCACAAAAACTTGTGGAGCGATTTAGCCTTTAGAAACGACCAAGCCAGCAATGGTAAAGTGCCGGCAGAGTGGCGTGCGGCGTTTGAAGAATTTCCAGATCGCTTTATGGTTGGCACCGATACCTTTGCACCCGAGCGTTGGTATTACATTGGCACACATGCTGATTACACGCGCAATTGGCTGAAGGATTTGCCGCCGGCTATCGCTAAGAAAATCGGCTATGAAAATGCCGTCACCATGCTGAGTAGTCACAATGAGAAATAGAATATTATTGTCCGCTATCTTTGTGATCTGGTGCATTGCGCTGGATGCTTACGCCTTCGTAAATCACAGTTGCGATCTATCTAAAGGCTGGGTGACCTTAAAATCCTCACAACCAGATACCAGCCGCGCCATCATTGATTTGAAACCGGATACGATTAAACTTGGGCAGCCTTTTTCTTTCAAATTAATCATCGGCTCTAGCGAACTTGCAAAAGCGGGCCAGCTGCCGCCTGATCGGGTGACTGCCACCGCCACCATGCCCGCCCACAAACATGGTATGAATTACACCCCAACCATTGCCCACACTAAAGGCTCCGATCATTATGAAATTCAAGATTTTGTGTTTCATATGCCGGGGATTTGGGAAATCAGTATTTCAGGATATTGGGGCGATAAGGCCACCCACTATACGCAGAGCCTGACCGTTAAATGATGAAAAGAGCCATCGCCCTTCTCCTAGGCTGCACTCTATTTAATAGTGCGGTGGCGGCTGATGGCTCATCAAATGATACCGCTACCGATGATAAGTCACCGCAAAGTGCCGGACTGTTACTAACGCCTGAAACATTGGCCAGCGTCGTTGCACATGGGCCATGGCCGCCTGAGCTTAAACCCGATCCCAGTAACCGCGTTTCAGGCAACCCTCTGGCGATTGAGTTGGGTAAGCAGTTGTTTTTCAGCCCCATGCTCTCTGGCAATCAAGATACCAGCTGTGCTTCATGCCATGCGCCAGACCAAGCCTTTGCAAGCGACCCCACTATCAGCGCAGGTACGCACAAATTAGATAGAAACACGCAAACGCTGCTGAATGTAAGGTTCAATCGCTGGTTTGGCTGGGATGGGCGTAATGATAATTTATGGGCGCAATCCATTCGCCCAATTGGCCGCGACATTGAAATGAATTTACCATTGGAGCACGTTCGTTCGGTTGCCATAAACCCAGCGTTTGCCGAAAGCTATGACAGACTATTTGGCGATGCAAAGACCCAAAGCGATGAACTGATTCTGGTCAATATCGGCAAAGCCTTGGCTGCTTTTCAAGAAATCTTAGTCACTGAGAAAACTACCTTCGACCACTTTCGCGATGCGGTTGCTAAACAAGATTGGAAAACTGCAGCCAACTACCCCGCCTCGGCGCAACGCGGGCTATCCCTATTTGTGGGTCGCGGTCGTTGCCACTTTTGTCATTCCGGTGCGCTATTTTCTAATGGTGAATTTCACGATGCCGCCGTGCCTTACTTTATTCGCCCAGGCGTGGTCGATAGCGGACGCCATCAAGGCATTATCGACCTCAAGAAATCACCCTTCACGCTTGATGGAAACTACACGGATGATCCTGATAAAAGCGGCGCATGGGCGGTTAGAAAGGTCGCACACCTGCACGCTAACTTTGGGGTATTTCGAGTGCCGAGCTTGCGCAATGTCACCAACACCGCGCCGTATATGCACAATGGCTCGCTGGCAACGCTCGAAGCAGTGGTTGATCATTATTCCAATATTGATATGGATCGCCTACACGTGGATGGTGAGGCGATATTGATGCCATTGGGGCTGGGTGAGCAGGAAGTTAAGGACCTAGTCGCCTTCCTGAAAACACTCTAAAACCAGTGCGCTATGCTTGCTAATTTGTTGGTCGCGGACGCCACCGCTTTTGCTATTCCAGACTACAGAATTGATCAATAAGCGGCCTTAATTCCATTCAAGCGACCACAACCCCACTCAAGCGGCACACCGCGTTTGCGACGGAGGGAAGCCAAAGAAGCGCTTATACTCCCGACTAAACTGCGAAAAGCTGTTATAGCCCACTTTAAAACTGGCCTCATTCGCCGTCATACCCTGCTTTAACAGCACTTGCGCTTTCTGCAATTTACTCGACTTGATGTATTGCATCGGCGGCACATGCATTAGCTGTTTAAACGAGTTAAAGAAAGTCGTTTTGCTCATATTCGCCAGCTCAGCCAATTCCTGAATTTGAATCGGGTTGCCCATATTATCGTGGATGTAATTCACCACCCGCGAGATCGGTTGAATGCCGCCATACTGGTTCAGCAACATACGCAGCGCATAGCCGTGCTCACTGGTCAGCATGCGATAGTAAATTTCATCAACGATCTGCTCACCTAAAATCTCGGCATCCAACTTATTGCCACCCACCTCCAGCAGTTTGATAAACAAACCCACCAGCTGATCTTCCGCTTTACCAATCATCAAACAAGAGCATGGGGCACATTTACTCTCAGGCTTGGCACCTTCCAGCCGCTCAATGCGCAGCACCATGTCCGCTAGGCGCACTAAATTAATTTCCAACGCCGCTGATAGTAATGGCATCTCGGGGTCAGCCGTGACCACCTCAGTACTCACCGGCATCGGCAAGAAGTTAATAAAGAAATCGCCCGCTTCATAAGTCAGTGAGCAATCACCCACATGGCAGCGCTTGGCACCCTGCCCGACTAAACAAATAAATGGCTCGTAAAATGCCGGCGTTTTTTCATGGGTTTGTGACGAACGAAACACGCCCACGCCCTTGATAAATGAGGAAGTGAAGCCATCTTCTGTGGCATAGCGGGATATCATCTGGTTTAACTGTGTGATTGGCTCGGACATGGTAAGCACCGTTATAACTGTATCGAATAAGTTTACCCTGCCCGCCAACAAGACGCACTTTAAACACAGCTAAAAAACCGAAACCCGAACGATTGTGCATGATAAAAGGCATTTTATGTATACAAATATCTTCATTATAGAACTATAGTGCACACATACATAATGACTTCATAGTAAGGACGACAACATGCTGGATTTTGATTTCTACAACCCGACTCATATCGTATTTGGACAAGACCGCCTCGCAGAGCTGGATGTTCTGGTTCCTGAAGACGCCAAAGTGATGATCACTTATGGCGGTGAAAGTGCTAAAAAATATGGCACCATCGGCAAAGTACGCGATGCACTAGAAGGTCGTACTCTAATCGAGTTTGGCGGCATTGAGCCAAACCCACGCTTCGAGACATTGGCTAAAGCGGCCAATATCGCTAAAGCAGAAAACGTCGACTACCTGCTCGCCGTTGGTGGTGGTTCGGTCATGGATGGCACCAAGTTTATCGCGCTGGCAGCTAAAGATGAGTCTGGCGAATATCAAAACATGCTGTTCCACGGTTTCGCGCCGGTTCCTGCAACCGATGCATTGCCATTAGGCTGCGTAGCCACACTGCCAGCGACTGGTTCTGAAATGAATATGGGTGGCGTGATTACTTATAACGGCCAGAAATACCCGTTTATGTCACCGTTGGCATTTCCAAAGTTCTCAGTCCTTGATCCAGACCTGACGAAGACGCTGCCAAAAGAGCAAATCGCTAATGGTGTCGCGGATGCATTCGTTCACGTGATCGAGCAATACCTGACTTACCCAGTCAACGCCAAAGTACAAGATAGATTGGCTGAAGGCGTACTGAAGACACTGATCGAAGATGGCCCGGTGACACTGGCTGACAACGATGATATGGATGCGCGTAAGAACTTCATCTGGTCGGCAACCATGGCGTTGAATGGCACAATCGGCGCGGGTATGCCGCAGGATTGGTCAACACACATGATCGGTCATGAAATGACCGCACAGTACGGCATTGCACACGGCCGCACGCTGGCGATTATTCTGGCTAACGTAATGCGTGAGCGTAAAGCGCAGAAGCACGCGAAATTGCTGCAATTTGCAGAGCGCGTTTGGGATATCACTGACGGTACTGACGATGAGAAAATCGATCAAGCCATCGACAAGACTGAAGCCTTCTTCAACTCGTTGGGCATCGTCACTAACCTGACGCATTATGGCATTGATGACGCCGGTATCGATAAGATCGTAGGCAATATGGAAAAGATGGGTTTGACTGCCTTGTCTGAAACCGGTGATCTGACTTTGGATATTGTACGTAAGATTCTGGTAGCGACGAAGTAATCGCCACTAAGCAATCTACAATTGCAGCGCGCATCCTTATAATCAGGGCTGCGCGCTGCATTGCCATTTAAGAATCAGGAGATACCATGAGTATCAAACTAATTAGCTTTCCGATCTGCCCTTATGTGCAACGCTCTGTGATGTTGCTAGAACAACTGGGCCGCGAATACGAAGTCGAGTACATTGATCTGGCCAATCCGCCGGAGTGGTTTTTAGCGCTATCGCCGCTGGGCAAAGTACCGGTCATGCAGGTGGATGACACCGTATTGTTCGAGTCGCACGTGATTCTGGAATACCTGAATGAAGTTGCGGATAGTAACCGCCATCCCGCTGATCCGCTGGAAAAAGCCCGTCACCGCGCCATGATGGAATTTGGCTCTGCGATGCTTGGCAGCCAGTGGATGACGATGGCAGCGAAAGACGAAGCGCATTTAAACAAGCACCTCTCCGCGCTTAAAAGCCAGATGGCAACACTGGAAAGCAGCATTGCCGCAGCGCCGTTTTATGCCGGTGATGAGCTGAGCTTAATCGACTTCTCGTTCGCGCCATTGCTGCAGCGTTTGGAAATTGTTAAGCGTCACTATATCCCCGATTTGTTTAATGGCTTCCCAAAGGTCAAAGCATGGACTCAGGCACTCATTGAGCTGGATGTGCTGAAAGCATCTGCCGTACCAGACCTTGAAGCGCGCATTTTGAAAGCCATGAAGGGTATGGATTCTTATTTGGCGGCTTAGGGTTTAGCGGTAATAGTTGATACCTCCTGAATTAAAGTAGTAACATATCTACATTAACTCAGGAGGTTAAACGAATGATCACTCATTTAACAAGTCGCGAATTTAACCAAGATGCCAGCGGTGCAAAAAAGGCAGCCATCAACGGCCCTGTTTTTATCACTGACAGAGGCAGACCTGCTCACGTGCTTCTAAGCATTGAGGAGTACCAGCGCATGACTGGAAACCTGCAAAGCATTGTTGACTTACTCGCCATGCCAAATGCCGACGATATTGATTTCGAACCGCCAAAGCTCCCGGGCAAGCTGTTTGAAGTGGCGGACCTATCCTGATGTATTTGTTAGATACGAATGTCATTTCAGAATTGCGCAAAGCAAGTACGGGTAAGGCCAATCCTAATGTGGTCGCTTGGGCCTCAGGAATACCAACCAGCCAACTGTATATTTCAGTCATCACCCTACTAGAATTGGAAATGGGCATATTAGCCATTGAGCGAAAAGACACTGCTCAAGGTGCCATGCTGCGGTATTGGTTGGAGAGTAACGTACTACCTGCATTTGCTGATCGCACCCTTGTCTTTGACACCAAGGTTACACGCTGCTGTGCTGGTTTGCATGTGCCTGACAGACGCTCCGAAAGGGATGCGATGATTGCGGCAACCGGCAAGGTTCATAATATGACTATCGTGACGCGTAATGTGAAAGACTTTGTTGATACTGGCACCACGTTATTAAACCCTTGGGATGCCAGCTGAGTTAAGCAATTATCAGGCTGTTCTAGCAACCATTGGGTGATTTGGGCTTAGCTGCAATAAATCCCAGCGGTTGCCATATAAATCTTCAAAGACTGCAACCGAGCCATACTCTTGAGTAGTTGGTTCGCGGATAAACTTCACACCGACCGACTTCATGTGCTCATAGTCACGCTGAATATCATCGGTACTCAAAAATAAGAATACGCGACCACCAGTTTGATTACCCACGAAATCCTGCTGCTCTGGTTTTGAGGCTTTGGCTAATAGCAATGTGGCACCGCTGGAATTTGGTGGTGCAACGACAACCCAGCGCTTATCTTGCTCCGGTTGGTAGCTGTCTTCGATTAATTCAAACTTTAGTTTATTAACGTAGAAGTCGATTGCTTCATCGTAGTCTTTAACGACTAGGGCGACGTGGATAAGGTTTTGTTTCATAGCAGCTTCCTATTTGGGTATATTTTAAACTCGCTTTGCGGCAAGCGGTTTAGGATCAAGCCGCTTAGCTCCACCGCATTTTGGCGGGTTTCTATAAATCGAACAAAAAACAGTACACAATAGGCAATACTTGAGGTTAAGGGCAACGCCTATTCATGACTGATCAACTAGACTGGATTCAACCACGCGAGCAAGCACCGCGCAAAGTACTTTCCGAAGGATTTCCTGAGCAGATGGTGCTGTTAGACCTTGAAACAACCGGCGGTAAAGTTACGTTCCACCGCATTATCGAGGTTGGTTTGTTGATCGTAGAGCACGGTAAAATCGTTGAACGCTGGAATACGCTCGTTGATCCTGAAATCCAAATCCCACCATTTATTCAAAGCCTCACTGGGATTAGTCCCGGCTCGCTGAACAACGCGCCCCTATTTGCGTCTATCGCTGAAGAGCTGTATGAAAAGCTGCAAGGCCGTGTACTAGTTGCCCACAATGCACGGTTTGATTATGGCTTTTTAAAAAATGAGTTTAATCGCGTCGGCATTAAATACAGCACAAAACCGCTGTGCTCAGTCAAAGTCAGCCGCAAGCTGTTTCCGCAATTTAAACGGCATGGGCTGAGTGAAATTATTAAGCGCTTTGAGTTTGCTGTCGAAAACCGCCACCGCGCGATGGATGATGCGGAAGTCATCTGGAAGCTGTTTCTAAAAGCCGGCCAGCTCTATGACGACCAAGAAATCGGAGCGGTCTGCGCCAGTTTATTGAAGCGCCCTGCACTGCCCATGCACCTTGATGCTGCGGAAATCGACAAGCTACCCCGCACGCCGGGCGTGTATTATTTTTATGATACGCAAGGCCAGCTGCTGTATGTGGGTAAGTCTGTGAATATCCGCGACCGCGTGATGAGCCATTTCAACTCCGATCATAGTAACTCGAAAGACTTGCAAATGAGCGGCAAGATTGCGCACATTGATTTCAAAAAAACACCCACCGATTTGGGCGCACAGCTACTGGAAAGTCGTGAAATCAAAGCGCTCAATCCCTACTTCAATCGCCGATTAAAGAAGGTCACACAGCTCTATCAATTCCAACTCACGCGCGATGAATTGGGCTATGACTGCATGCGCATTGTGATGGTAAAGGAGACCGCAGATAACGCTCAACTCTCTGGCCAATTTGGACTCTTCCGAACTCGCAATAAAGCCATCGAACGACTGGAAAAACTGGCAATACATTACTTTCTTTGCCAAAAGCTATGCGGCTTACAGCCTAGCGAAAAACCTGCTCAACGCACGGCCTGTTTTGGCTATCAACTCAAGCGTTGCCTTGGCCCGTGCTGCCAGCAGGAAACCCCGGATGTTTATAACGAGCGGGTGGCGATTGCGATGAAGGAGCTGCGTTATCGGGTGTGGCCATGGCCGAGTGCTATTTTGCTAGAGGAGCGTGGCGAAGGCGAAGATAACACCGCATGGCATTTGTTGAATGAGTGGCGCTATATCCGTGCCGTGCGCAGCCAAGACGAGTTATATGAATTGGGCTTTCGCTTTGCCGAATCTCAAACGACGGATTTGACGAAGGCAAATGATCCGACGGAGGATGAGCCTGTTGATTTTGATCTCGACACGTATCTGATTTTAGTGCGTTTCTTACTGAACCCAGATCTGAAAAAAAGTAATCATTTAAAGGTGCGCGTATTACAGGCGGTGGATTCATTATACAATTAAAAGATACCGGCACTGGCAAAATGGCTGCAGCGTCTGATGCATCAATTACTGCATCCTAACGTAACGAATCAGGGCATAATATCGCCCCACTCTATTATCATTGATAAAAATTACTTAAGGGCGAATTTTATGACATTCAAAACACTGCTTTTGGCGACAAGCACTCTATCGGTATCCCTATTTTTAGCCGCTTGTGGCGGTAACAGCAGCCATGACAGCAAGCCTACGGAAACAGCGGCTCCAAGCATGTCTCAGGAAAATGCTGGCTTCCAAAGGCTGGACTCTGTTGTGGGAACGGGTGCAACTGCTCAAGCTGGGCAAACCGTCACCGTGCATTACACCGGCTGGTTATTTGACGCAGGTGCTACCGACAACAAAGGTAAGCAATTCGATAGCTCTGTCGATCGCGGCAAGCCATTTGTATTCCCACTGGGCGCGGGCCGAGTGATTAAGGGCTGGGACAATGGCTTTGAAGGAATGAAAGTGGGTGGTAAGCGTACACTGATCATCCCGTCATCGATGGGCTACGGTACGCGCGGTGCGGGCGACTCTATTCCACCCAATGCGACGCTGCTCTTTGATGTCGAGTTATTAGGCGTTAAATAACAACCTTGATCAATACGCCCTTCCTAGCATTCGAGGTACGGGCGTTTTGACCACTACAGACCGCTATTAAACGTTGTTAGGAAAAAATGCCCAACCCTCTTCGTTGACAGCGAGACTCAAAACAACCCAATCACAAAACCCAGCATTTTAAATATCGCCCAAATCGTCAGCAGCATAATAAAAAACAACGCCATCAAAAACACAATCACCGACATAAAGCTGCGCTCGGTTGTGTCCTCTGGATTCTGCAAATACTCCTGCATCAAGCGTACATTTCTGCGATTAGATTTGAAGATAAAATCAAAAATATCACCCACTATCGGAATGACCCCGATCACCCCTTCGATGACCATATTCAACACCATGCGCGCGATCACGAAAATCGGCAGGCCCATTAACAGTGCTTTAATGATGATGTAACCGGAGATCAAACCTGCTGCAACATCGCCAATGCCGGGGAACAAACCAATAATGCCATCGAGGCCAATGGTGCGATTGGTGCCGGGAATTCTGATCGAACTATCAAGTAGCCATGCCAGCCGCTCCAGCCCTTGCAGCTTGTGCTGGTTTTCAGCGTATTTGGCACTTCTAGCGCTGGCGGATGATGACGAATTCATAGGCTGCTCTCATAATTTTGGATGTGACACAGTATAAAACAGATAGGGATGACTGTGCTTATCACTTATCAAAAGTGTATATAGCGTAGTTATCGACAGCAACAAGCTGTGGTTTTCAGATACAAAAAAGCCCGCCATTCCCATCTCAGGAAACAGCGGGCTTTAACACTCAAGCAGCTTACTTATTGCGACCGATACAATTCAGGTCAGCAAATGAACGCTCAAGGCGCTTCACAAAATACTCTTCACCAGCGCGCAATACTTTGCGTGGGTCGTAGTATTTTTTGTTTGGAAGATCATCGCCTTCAGGATTACCAATTTGCTCAGCAACGTAGTCCTTATACTTCGCGTAGTAATCGCGAACACCGCAGTTAAAGGCCCACTGCATATCCGTATCCAAGTTCATTTTGATCACGCCGTAGTCGATCGATTTGGCGATATCTTCTGGAGAGGAGCCGGAGCCACCGTGGAATACAAAGCTCACAGGCTTAGTGCCCGGTGCGCCAATCTGCTCTTCAACGTAATGCTGCGAGTTTTCCAAAATACCAACGGATAGCTTCACATTGCCTGGGCGATACACGCCATGCACGTTTCCAAATGCTGCTGCGATGGATACGTTTTTGCTGATTTTGCTCAGCTTTTCGTAGGCATAATATACTTCAGTCGGGTGCGTATAGAGCTTGCTGATATCCACATTGGAGTTATCAACACCATCTTCTTCACCACCGGTAATGCCGAGCTCGATTTCCAAACCGATTTCGATTTTACTCATGCGGGTCAGATAACGCTCGCAGATCTCAACGTTTTCTTCCAGCGTCTCTTCAGACAGATCCAACATGTGAGAACTGAACAGCGGCTTGCCATTTTTCGCGTAGTATTCTTCTTGGAAATCAAGCAGGTGATCAATCCAAACGATGTTTTCCAATGAGCAATGGTCCGTGTGCAGTACAACTGGCACGCCATATAACTCTGCAACCTGATGCACGTGCATTGCCGCGGAAATACAACCAGCTGCGGCCGCTTTCATATTATCGTTGCTTAAGCTTTTACCCGCATAGAAATGTCCACCACCAAAAGATAGCTGAACGATAACCGGCGACTGCACTTTAGCAGCGGCCTCCATGATGCCATTAACCGTGCTGGTGCCAACGGCGTTTACACCGGGTAAAGCGTAGCCATTTTCTTTAGCATCTGCATACAAATCCATTAATTCTTGGCCATATAACACGCCAGATCGAAATTTACTCATAATCGTCTATTCTCAGCTCTCGGAGGGAATGGTCAATATGGTTAGCATTGGTGATGGTGCATTGGCTCCGCCGCTAACCCCTTTTTTATACGGATGATTATAGCGCTTTTAATGCGCCTGTTCCTTAGTTAAGAATAACCAATGAATATCATCAATGTGTAATAGGGTATCAGGAAATTGTGACATCCCGATAATATTAACCGACGTAATCACCCAAGAAACCGCAATTTACTCAACCTATTGTTATACTCTCAGCTCTTATTTTCCGGCACGAAAAACACCCATGCACCTGCTAAAAGCACAACCCGGCGGATTCGTCGATGAAGAAGGCATCATCGACCTAGAACAAACACCAGCCCCCATCGTGGTGCTATCTGCTGCAGACAGCAGCCTAGCCGCCCTCGCCCAAGCCGTCGAAGCCCTACCTGCCGACTTCCCCGAGGTGCGTTTAGCCAACTGGATGCAACTGCTCAAACCGGCCGCTTTTGATTTATACCGCGATAAAGTGCTGGATAAAGCGCAAGTCATCGTCGTGTCATTACTAGGTGGCAGCAGCTACTGGCAATACGGTGCGGAGATGCTAGAAGAGTGGCTCAAAGCTGCACGCCCAAATCGCCCCAGACACCTTATTGTCGTATCCGGTGATGACAGCGTTGATCCAGAATTGGATGCACTCAGCTCATTAGATTCCGACGGCGTACATCGCGTCTGGCGGTATTTACGTGAAGGTGGCTTTGCTAATAGTCAGCAGTTGTTTCGATACTTGGGTGCGGAATGTTTAGGGCATGATGCGGTTTGGCAAGAGCCACAATCATTACCCCGCTGCATGCTGTATCTGCCTAATTCGAAATACGCACAAGCCAGCTTTAGCGAATGGAAAACCCGCTGGAAAAATAACGGCAGCACCGCACCTACAAACTCCAATGCATCAACTGCATCAACTGCATCAACTGCATCAACTGCATCAACTGCATCAACTGCATCAACTGCATCAACTGCATCAAATTCTAACGCGCCTGATTCATTCATCGCCACCAATGTCTGCGTCGTGCTCTTCTACCGCAGCCACCTACAAAGCGGCAACACCCGAATGTTCGACCAACTCATCGAGCGCCTCGAAGCCCACGGCCTACACCCACTCCCCATCGCCGTCGCTTCACTCAAAGACCCGGAATCCATCACGCTAGTCAACGCACTCATCGAACAGTCCGATGCCAAGCTGATCCTCAACACCACCGGCTTCGCCAGCAACACCGTCGCCAGCCCCGACCTTAGCGCCGAGCCAACACATTTCCAGTCACCCTTCGCCCGCAACATTCCGGTACTGCAACTCATCCTATCCGGCAGCACGCAAGACGACTGGGAAAGCTACACCCAAGGCCTACGCAGCCGCGACATCGCCATGCAAGTCGTGCTACCCGAAATGGATGGCCGCATCATCACGCGCGCCATTAGCTTTAAAGCCGAAAGCCGCTGGAGCGAACGCGCACAAATCTCTGTGATCAGCTACCAACTGCACCGTGAACGTGCCGACTTTATCGCCCAGCTATCTCGCAATTACCTGCGCCTCACGCTCAAGCCCAATCCACAAAAACGCATCGCGCTGATCCTCGCCAACTACCCCACCAAAGACGGGCGAATCGGTAATGGCGTGGGCTTAGACACACCCGCCTCTACCATCAACCTATTGCAAGCGATGCAGCAAGCAGGCTACCCCGTCACCAATATTCCCGAGGATGGCACCGCGCTCATCAATGAATTACTCGGCGCTGTCACCAATAACCCCAACACCCTGCACACGCTCCCTTGCTGGCAAAGTTTAGCGATAGAGGAGTACATGCAGCACTTCCAGCAACTGCCTGAGGCCAATCAAAAAGCCGTTTGGGAGCGTTGGGGGCCACCGGAAAATGATCCCAAACATCGCCAAGGTCGCATTATGCTGGCGGGCATTCGCTTGGGTGAAACCTTTATCGGCATCCAACCGGCGCGTGGCTTTAATATGGACTTACAAGCCAATTACCACGACCCTGATTTGGTGCCGCCACACAGCTACCTCGCCTACTATTTCTGGCTGCGTCACACCTACCAAGTCGATGCCATTATTCACGTCGGCAAACACGGCAACCTCGAATGGCTCCCCGGCAAAGGCGTGGCGATGTCAGAACAATGCTGGCCAGACGTTGCGCTGGGTCCAATGCCACACTTCTACCCGTTTATCGTCAATGACCCCGGCGAAGGCGCACAGGCAAAACGTCGCACCCAAGCCGTTATTATCGACCACTTAATGCCACCAATGACTCGCGCCGAAACCTATGGCGAACTCGCCCAACTGGAAGGCCTTGTTGACGAATATTATCAAGCGATGGGAATGGACGTGCGCCGTGAGACATGGCTACGTGAGAAAATATTAGAACAAGTTGAAACCACCAATGTGCTGCAAGAATTACCCGGCGTGGATGGCGATGACGAGGCGGTATTAGATGCGCTCGACACCTACCTCTGCGATATTAAAGAAGCACAGATTCGCCATGGATTACACATACTCGGCGCGCTGCCAGACACTGATAAATTAGCCGATACACTGGTGGCATTGTTGCGACTACCGCGCGGAAAATCCGCGCACAGCCAAGGTATTTTACACGCCATCGCTGCCGACTTTGGGATACCTTACGACCCTTCGGAAGACAGCGCAACGAAGTGGACGGACGCTCAGCCGGAGCTACTCAAACAACAAACCGAACGCCCGTGGCGTACTCATGGTGATACCCGCGAACGGCTGGAGTTATTAGCCAAAGACTGGGTGCAGGACTACGTGCTGGAACGCCCCACGTTGGCAGGCTTATCTCCCGACTTTCCACAAACGGCGGCCTTATTCGATTACACGCGTCAGGTGCTGATGCAGGCGCTAAACACTAGTGCAGAGCAGGAAATACAAGCGATTATCCACGGACTCGGTGGGCAATTTATCGAACCAGGGCCAAGCGGCGCACCGACCCGTGGGCGCCTCGACACACTGCCCACAGGTCGCAACTTTTTCTCGGTCGATAACCGCTCCATTCCTTCACCTGCGGCATGGGCCATCGGCCAACTCTCCGCGCAAGCACTCATCGAACGACACTTGCAGGAACACGGCGACTACCCGCGCCAACTCGGCCTCTCGGTGTGGGGAACCGCCACCATGCGCACCGGCGGCGACGACATCGCGCAAGCCTTTGCACTCATGGGCATCAAACCTGTTTGGGCAGAAGGCTCACACCGCGTGATCGACTTTGAAATCCTCTCCAACCAGCTACTGGGACGACCGCGCGTTGACGTGACCTTACGGGTATCGGGCTTCTTCCGCGATGCCTTTCCCAATGTGATGAAACTCTACGACGCCGCGATTCAGGCACTCGCCAACTACGACGAAGTGCTGGAAATTAACACCATTCGCGCCCACATCGAACAGCAAACCAGCACGCTAATCACTGACGGAATGAGCGCCGATGAGGCCAATCGCCAAGCCAGCTACCGTGTATTTGGCAGCAAACCCGGAGCCTATGGCGCGGGACTGCAAGGCTTGATCGACGAACGCTGCTGGGAAACCCGCGACGACTTAGCCGAAGCCTACCTCAACTGGGGCGGCTACGCCTACGGCAATACGGCGGGCGATGGCGTGGAGGCGCGCGATGCCTTTGCCAACCGTCTCGGACAGCTCGAAGCCGTGGTGCAAAACCAAGATAACCGCGAACATGACTTGCTGGACTCCGACGACTATTACCAGTTTCAAGGCGGCATGACCAATGCGGTGACTAGCTTGAGTGGGCACGCGCCAGCGGTGTATCACTCTGATCATTCTGATCCTGAGCGGCCGAAAATTCGCACGCTAAAAGAAGAGCTGAATCGGGTGATTCGTTCGCGACTGCTGAATCCAAAGTGGATCGAAGGCATGCGTGAGCATGGGTATAAAGGTGCGTTTGAAATGGCGGCTAGCGTGGACTATCTGTTTGCTTATGATGCTACAACGAACTTGATTGCGGATTATCAGTATGAGGCGGTCAGTGATGCGCTGGTGTTTGATGAAGAGAATCGGGCGTTTTTGGAGGAGCATAATCCGGCGGCGTTGGAGGAGATGGCTGAGCGGTTGTTGGAGGCGGTGCAGCGGGGGTTGTGGGAAAGTCCTAGGGAGTATCAGGAAAGGTTGCAGGGTGTGTTATTGGAGATTGACGAGGGAACTGAGTCGTAAACTAACTTAGTGCTTTAAGGAGCTCCTTTATAAGACTAGCTCAGTGACATGAAAATCTAGAATATAGCAATAATGCGCCTGTCACTATGAAATTCTTTGGCTAAAATGTATTATGTTTACTCAGCTACTAACCCATCCCCCACTATGAGCAGCAAACAAAACTATAACCCCAACGCATCTGCATCAATGCTTGGCTACATATATCAAGTGCAATATGCACTGTATATGTGTTTGGAAATGCTCACCAAGATAGATGACCCTGATGAGCATAATATTTCTCTAGAAAAGTTGGATGACATCGCATTTGACCAAAATGGCTCTGTGTCGTTTGTTAACCAAATTAAGGGGCACGACTTAATAGAGTCGGAAGATGCAGTAGAGAATCTAACTGATCGAAGTTCAGACATTTGGAGCACGTTTAGAGTTTGGGTCAAATTGATTAACGATGGTGACGCTAAACTTGGAAAAACAGTATTTAGATTAATCACAACTCAATCTTACTCACAGGTCAGTGTCGCAAGCTATCTAAGTGATACTAAAGACCGAGATCCCGCTGAAGCTCTTAAACTGCTACAAGAAATTTCTACAGAAACATCCAATAAAACGAACAAAGAAGCCTATGAGGCGTTTCAATCACTATCACCAGCCCAACTAAATATTTTTATTGATTCTGTTTACATGATTGGACAGTCAGAAGATATTGATGAAATAAACCAAAAAATATCCCGCTATTGCCGTCAATATGTAGCTCGTAACAAAGCCACACCCTTCGCAGAGAGATTGAATGGAAAGTGGAATGAGCTATGCACTTCCTCCCTGCAAAAGAATCCAACAGGCGTAATCAACTTGGGTGAAGTGCAGGCTCTCATTGATAGCTTCAGACCTGAATATAGAGATGACAATTTACCCGCAGAGTTTGCTGACAACCTTCCAAAAGCAATTAACATAAATAAAGACAACAGAAAATTTGTACAGCAATTACGACTTATTAACCTACCGAATATATTTATCAAGAGTGCAATAATTGATTATTTTCAGTCTTTTAAGCAAAGAGACAAATGGGCAGCGGATGGGCTTCTCAACCCCGGAGAACTAGGGAAATATGACCGCCGCTTGATCAGAAAATGGGCTGAGTTTAGAGAAGAAGTTGAGATGCTTGAACCTCACAATACTGAAGAAGAAAAACTCAGAGCAGCGTATCAACTTTATAAAAAGTGTCGATCTGAAGGCACATTGCCTATTAGGAGAGACTTTATAGAGGAATACGTGGCGAAAGGAAGTTATCACATGCTTTCTGACGATCAAAAAATCGGCTGGCACTTCAATTACCTTGATTATTTGAAGGCTCAAGAAGAGGACGACGCAGCATGATTTTCATGGGAAAACAGTTTTCACAAGAAGAGCTTAATCTAAATAACCCTGCTTACGTTGGAACTCTACTATATCAGTCCGTTCGAGAGTATCAGGATAAAAGCCAATCAGGCATGCATTGCGGACTGATTTACCTAGTAGCCCCATTATCAATATCTGTCAGGTACCTAGAGATATTACCAAAAAATATAAGCCCATCAATTTCTTCATGGGCAAAGCAATATGAAGGTGAGCTATCGGGGTTTCCTGAATCTGTGTTTGCTTACGCTGATATCGTGAACTCATCTATTGCCTTCTTGCTGCAAAGAGAAATGCTAGTGCTTGATGATATGGGGTACTTTCACTTATCTGACAGCTCAACTCTCCCAAAGAGGCCAGATTATGTCCGTAACGACATAAGGTTTAATAGAAGCTACCTGTCTGCTGGTTTACTTGGTCGTTGGTTCTCTCAAGCCGCTGCTGTTGAAAGTGTTTATGCCCAACTAGGAATACGACCATGATGATGCAAATTCAAACTATTTGTTTATATGGCAAAAACAGGAAGAGGCGGGAAATTGATTTCAAGCTTGGATCTGTCAATATTATCACTGGGGCATCGAACAAGGGAAAAACGTCTCTAATAGACATTATTGGCTACTGCTTGGGTGATAGCGAATGTACGATTAAGGCTGGGCGAATCCCTGAAACTGTTAGTTGGTACTCTGTATTACTACAGCTATCCGACTGCCAAGTTTTTATAGCTAGGGCAGCTCCGCTAGATGGCATAAAATCCAATTCTGCCGCATATATGTTAACCGGACACAAGGTAAAGCTACCCGAAACACATGAGCTAACAAATACTCATAACATTGATAGCATCGTTGATTATTTAACATACAAACTAGTAACGCCGAAACCACCTGAGGGGGTGGAAGTCAAAACTAGCTTTGATAAGTCTAAATACTACTTATTTCAAAGCCAGACTGAAATAGCAAATAATGATATTTTATTTCATCATCAAACAAGACCTAACGTAACGAAAATCATCAAGGATACGTTGCCGTACTTTATTGGCGCTGCCGACGATAACTACCTAGATGATATCCAAAAGCTAGCTTCAGTTAAAAGAGCGAAAGCCATCTTAGTCCGCCAGAAAAAAGAGCTTACGTCTTCAAAAAATAAGGCTTTAGCAATAGGTCACGGTATTTTAGCTGAAGCAGTTAGTGTTGGATTATCTACAACCAAAGATTTAATTCCTGATGAAAAAACACTACTTGTAGAGTTGGAAAAATTATCTCGATGGCCATATTTCGAAAACCAAGAGGAGGTAGAAGCACCAAACGACAACGACAACGACAACGACAACGACAACGACAACGACAACGATCCTATACTAAAGCTAGAAAAAGAGTATGACCGTTTATCTAAAGAGAAGGCAATCCTCCTAGCAAGAATAAGAGAAGCAAAAAGCTATCGCGATGCAGAATCTGGCTACTATAGAGCAGTCGAAACTCAGTCATTTAGACTCAGGTCTATTCGCCTGCTCGAAAAAACCCAAACAACAGAGAACTGCCCCATTTGCGAAACACAACATGTGGGGGAATCAAAAATTGATGTTTCGATTCATAATGCACTCAGTGAATTAGAATCGAAATTAACCAACATTAATAGAACAAAACCTGATGTTACCAACTACCTAAAAGATTTAGAGACAGAAAGGGTAAAGCTTATTTCTGAGCAAAAAAAGGTTGGGGCTTCGTTAAAAAAATTACGCGATGCTGATACCGAATTGCTTAAAAAGGCCAAGGAAGACATTTCACGTGCGAAGGTTGCCGGTCAGTGCTCACTATTCATGAAAGATAGTAGCTGGAACAAAGATGAGCGAGGCTACACTAATCAGATAGCACTTTTAGATGAAGAAATAAAAAAGCTATCTACCGAGCTTGATCCAGCAACGCTAAAAGAGCGACTAAACTCAAAACTCAACTGTATTGCCGATGACATGACTGAGTGGGCTCGCGACCTAAAACTAGAACATAGCGATGGATTAGTTAGACTAGATCCAACAAAGCTTTCTGTTGTTATAGATAAAGCAGATGGACCTCTTTCATTCAGCAATGTTGGTGGAGGAAAGAACTGGTTAGGCTACAACCTAGTGACACACTTTGCCTTAGCCAAATGGTTTATAGAACAAGCAAGGCCTGTGGGGAATTTCTTATTTTTAGATCAACCTTCAGTTGGCTACTTCCCTAATCCAAGTTCAGGACTTGGTGATCTGTCAGAGATTGAAGCAGATGATGAGCGAGAAGTTGTCCGGGCAATCTTCCTTTGGATATTCAAAATAGTTAAGTCTTTGAACTCTGAACTACAAGTCATAATTACAGACCACGCAGATATTAACGAAGATTGGTTTCAAGAGGCAGTAATCGACAATAAGTGGCGGGGAGACTATGCCCTCATTCCTAAGGACTGGTACGAATGAAATTTCAACATAATTTAAATTAATAGGTTTAAATGTATTAGTTGTATTAGTTCCGACTTCATCTGACACTTCAGCTTGATCTGAGGAGAGTTACCCGTTTTGATAAAGGTGTCGAATCTTTAAATCAAAACACCTTGCTTTACAAAATATTTTCCCCTTCCCGCACTCATTACAGTCACTGCGTAGTAACAACCAAAAGAGCCTGCTTTTCTTATGAGAAGCAGGCTCTTTTTGCCTATGCGGTAGCGGAGTAAATATAAGCAGCCAGTAACATACATCCCACAACTATCAATAGCATATTTGCTTTAATGAAATTTAACATCGCTTTTCGTTAGCCCTTCCGAATACAAATAGAATAAAGCACCCTACCATATTATTTTTCATTTCCCATCGCTTTTGAAAGCAATTCCAAACCTCGCTTAGTCTTGCCTTTACCGCGTTGAGCTCTAAGCCTATCTTGCGTTATACGTAACCCTTCACGGGGTTGCATTTAGGCCACAATTCGTTATGATTAAACAATGAACAAACTAACTGAGGCGCTTTTCAATCACCAACTGCCCGCGGATCTGGCGGCGTCGCAGCGTCTCAATCGTCAGTTATTGGATTTAGTGACCCAACTGGAACAGCGTGTCGCTGAGCTGGAAGACATCGCAGGCAGCGGGAGTTCTTCCAGAAACTCCTCCAGACCACCGTCCCAGGATTCACCGGAACAACGGGCTAAGCGCGAGAAGAAGCCTAAGAGTCCTCGCAAGCAAGGAGCCCAGCCGGGTCATCAGGGTCATCAACGCGTTCGGGTAGAGCTGTCTGCGACGGATGAGCAAGTTCATTACTACCCAGGCACTCAATGCACCTGTGGTGCGGTGTGTGATGTCGCTCAGGAGCCTTATCAGCGACATCAGGTCTTTGACCTGCCTGAGGTTCGCAGTCAAGTCACTGAACATTGTCTTTATGAGGCAATCTGTCCGGGTTGCCGCAAGCGTCAGGTGGCTCGCTTGCCAGACACGGTTCCCTGTGGGCAAATGGGGCCGGGACTGGTCAGCTGGATTACGCTGATGAATGGCGCTTATGCCTTATCGGTGTCAAACATTCAACGCTTACTGAAAGATCACTGGCAACTCGCCTTCAGTACCGGTGCCGTGAGCCAGGCCACCCGCTCGGTCACGGGATGGTTGCTGCCGCTGTATCAGCAAGTGGGTCAGGCGGTACGGAATTTATCCGTTGCTCATGCGGATGAAACCAGTCATTACCGCAATAATGAGCAGCGTTGGCTTTGGGTGCTGTGTTCCTCGCAAGTCGTCTACTTTCTAACGCATCATTCTCGGGGTAAAGGTGCCGCGAAGGGTTTACTGGATAATTTTGAGGGTATACTGGTCACTGACCAACATGGCGGCTACAACGATTATCCGGTCGAAAAGCGCCAGCTTTGCTGGGCGCATATTATCCGTAAGTTTCGGAAAATATCAGAACGTGTGGGACGGGCCGGGGTGCTGGGGAAACAACTCTGGCGATTATCCC
The DNA here is from genome assembly GCF_000419525.1 of Leucothrix mucor DSM 2157. Taxonomy (NCBI): domain Bacteria; kingdom Pseudomonadati; phylum Pseudomonadota; class Gammaproteobacteria; order Thiotrichales; family Thiotrichaceae; genus Leucothrix; species Leucothrix mucor. Next base: position 4,248,885 of record NZ_ATTE01000001.1, on the reverse strand, counting down.
GCTTGATTGTACACTGTCGTAATCGTTGGCGATCGGGCGGCTATTCTGATGCTGGCTACCACACACGAATGCGACGATTCAAACAGGCGATCCATACGCTACTGTGCCTGGGGTGTGAGACCGCGCCCGCTGACCCGTTAAAAAAAGCCAGCAAAACAGCCAATCAGTGCAAACGACTGCTGGCGGATGAATCGATGCTCTGGACGTTTTTGCAGGATCGCGCGATTCCCATGACCAACAATGAAGCAGAACGTGCGATACGTCCTTATGTGATCTGGCGTAAAACCAGTTTCTTCAGTCAGTCTGCCAGAGGAGATCAGTTCCGTCCGGTGATTCTGACTCTGACTGAAACCTGTAAGCGGTTGGGCTTAGGCGTTTATGGACTATTGAGAAAAGTCTGTGAACAAGGCCTGTGTGGTGAGGCTATTACCGTACGGCTACCCTTAGGTCAGCACGCTATATCAGCGTAAGCCCCCCGTGAAGGGTTACGCGTTATACCATCTAACCTCTATAGTATTTACATAATTGTATTAACAATAAAGTAAGTACATGCGATTTGAATGGGACGAAGATAGATGGGCTACCATCGGAGTAGCCGAATTTAATACCCTGTACGTTGTCTACACCGTAAGAGGTTATGATGACACACTCCGAATAATTTCAGCGAGAAAAGCCAATGCCAAAGAAGAAAGAGCGTATCGTCAGGCACAATTTTGATCCTGAGAACCCACCAGTCTTGACTGTCGAACAGAAAGAAGAAATGAAAGCGTTATCGGAAATGTCAGACAAAGACATCGATTACAGCGACATTCCACCAATGGATGAAACTAAACATTGGCATAAAGCAGCCGAACACCCTGCACTCTATCGTCCGCTTAAAAAACCAACCACCGTGCGCTTAGACGCTGATGTTTTAGAGTGGTTAAAGTCCAAAGGCAAAGGCTATCAAACTCGGATTAATGCCATTCTTAGAGAAGCTATGCTGGATGAAATTAAATAATTGATAAACACAGTTACCTGTGTGCCTGAGCTAGCGCATGATAAATAGAATCAGCTTAACGCGGTTTACAACTACTGAAAATGCTTTACTTAATAATGACATAGCAAAAATTCAGTACCAGTCCATCGGGCATGAGGACTAGGATAATAATGAAGCGTGGTGAAAATTCTGCTGATCGGAGAGCAGCATGCAAGCCTCTTCCGAAAGTTGTTCAGGGCTTCCCGCTGCCCATAGCAAAATGTGTGTATCGAGCTGTAACTTCATAAGCCACCACCAAACAGTTGCTCAATTTCATCCTGACCCATTTGATCAAAATCATCAGGAACTGACAACAGCCGTATGAGCGTGACTATTCGCCCAACTTTCTCAAGATAAGTCATGACTGGATGCTGTTCGTGAATTATTTAAGTCTTTATAAATTTACAATTAGACGGAATTTTATTTTCAATTAGTCGCAATGAAACTTTCAATTAGTCAGGCTTGAATTTACAATTAGTCAGAGTTCTACATAGCTTTGGTGACCAAAAATGACAACGCAAACACAGTACTACCCCCGCTTTTCTAAAGGCATTCTTCAAGATGCGATAGAAGATAGCCCTGTCATTCTTATTCACGGAACACGCCAGTGCGGCAAGACAACCTTAGCGTTGCAGCTAGGTGAAGCACTTGGCTATCACTACATCTCATTTGATGATGACTTACAGCGACAGGCTGCATTAGCCGATCCTATTGGCTTCATTCTCAGCTTACCTGAGTACGTTATTTTAGATGAGGTACAGCGTGTACCCGAGCTATTTACCAGTATCAAGACGTCTGTTGATAATAACCGTAAAGCGGGCCGCTTTATCCTGACAGGCTCAGCCAATATTTTGTTACTACCAAAGCTAGCTGACTCTTTAGCAGGTCGCATGGAAATCATTCATCTACGTCCGCTCTCTTGCGCTGAGATCAGTAATCAAAAGCCTAATTTCTTAAGTCAGTTGTTCGCTGCAGACTTCGGTCGTGCAACGAATAACGGTCAATATCGTCGTTTAGGGTCGACTCTGGCAGACACCATCGTGAGAGGCGGCTACCCAGCCGCACTATCCAGACCCACAGAAAAACGTCGTGCAAATTGGTACAGAGACTACATTACGACGATTGTTCAGCGAGACGTACAAGATTTAACCCGTATTCAAAATCTTGAAATGCTACCTCGCTTATTGAACATGGCTGCGGGGCAGACATCTCGTTTATTTAATGCAACTAACCTAGGCGCGCCCTTTGCACTCAGTGCGCCAACGATTCGAGAGTACTTAACGCTATTACAGCAAGTGTTTTTAATCGAGCAGCTACAGCCCTGGCATAGCAATAGGCTCAGCCGCCTGATTAAAACACCCAAACTACATATTGCTGATACCGGGCTAGCTTGTGCATTGCTCGGAGTCACCAGTGAGACGCTTTGGCAAGACAGAGCGCTACTTGGGCAACTGCTAGAAACATTTATTTATCAAGAGCTCCGTAAGTACGCCGATTGGCATGAGCAGCAATTAAGCTTTTATCACTTCCGCAACAAAGAGAAAGTGGAGGTGGATATTATTATCGAGCAAGGACTAAAAATCGCTGGCATCGAAATTAAAGCGGCTGCCACAGTCACCAATAGCGACTTTAAAGGGCTAAATAAACTGAAAGAATCCATCGGTGATCAGTTTGCTGCGGGCGTAGTATTTTATGATGGCGAGAGTATCGTACCTTTTGGTGAGCGGTTGTTTGCTGTACCTATTAGTGTGTTGATACCTTAAGCCGAACAGTGAAACTTTAATTTTGATTTTCCAATTAGCCGCCGTCTTTACACTTCCCCACACCCGTTTACAGTACCTTTACGCCGCCCTTACCCACATTAACAGTTACCCATTACATAATTCTCCCATCGACGAACAATACGTCACAACTTAAAAACAAACGAGAATTAAAAATGAAAAAGGCAATCTTAGTCACATTATTAGCAAGTACTTTGGGTTTAGGCGCAGCAGCAGTTCATGCAAACGATGCATCGGATACTCGCGGCGGCCAAGGCTACTCTAAGCACGAAGGCGGCAAGCACGCCGGTAAGCATCGCGGCGGTCGCAAGGGTGGCGGACACATGATGAAGCGCATGGCTGAAAAGCTAAACCTGACTGAAGATCAGCAAGCGCAGATCAAATCATTCCGCGAAGCGCAAAAAGCGCAACACCAAACACTGCGTGAGCAAATGAAAGAGCTACGCACTGAAACACAGGCTCTGGACACCAGCAGCGCTGATTACCAGAACCAAGTAGCGGCACTGGCTGATAAGAAGGCGAACCTGGATCGTGCTTCATTTATCCAGCGTAACGAAGCGCGCCAACAGTTTGAATCGGTATTGACCGCTGAGCAACGCACCATGCTGAAAGACATGCAGGAAAAACGTAAGAACCGTGTCGAAAAGCGTGGCGGCCACCGCAACGCGGGTTAATCCCCAAGCTAGTTAACTCTCCTCCTTGTAGATTTTGGGCAGCTCTTTCGGGCTGCCTTTTTTATGATGGGGAGAGCATTGTGCCATTTGGTGAGCGGCTGTTTGCTGTACCGATTAGTGTGTTGGTTCGCTGATTTTATAACGGTATGAATGACAGCAGCTTAATAGGTGATGTACAATTGTGATGTATAAAACTATAAACTGAGGTGACACCATGCACAGGACACAGATTTACTTCGATGACCCCTTGTTCTCAGCGATTAAACAACAAGCATCCAGATTAAACATCAGTGTTTCCGCCTATATTCGGGAGACGTTAAAAAAAGAGCTATCTCGTCAACAGGCAAAGTTAGAACCTATTGACTTTAATGAGTTTGCGGGCATGTGGGAAGACCGTGACATCTCTCAGGAAAGCTTAAGAAAGAAGGCCTGGAAATGATCATCCTGGATACCAATGTTCTAATTGAAGTACTCAAAAATAATACAGAGACGATCAGTACGCTTTCCAAGCTGCAAGAGCCGCTGTTTATCTCGACAATTACGTCGATGGAGTTGTTTTATGGTGCACGTGACAAGCAGGAAGTGAAAATGCTAGGTCGTTTTTTGGAAAAATTTGAGCACTTTCCTCTGGACGAAAGCATTTCTTATTGCGCGCTCAAGTTGGTGCGAGAGTTTGCTAAGAGCCATACTTTAGATATTCCTGACAGTCTAATTGCTGCATCAGCTTTGACAAACCAGGCCAGCTTATTTACTTATAACACCAAGGACTTTCGGTTTATTCCAGAAATAAAACTTCTGGATATACATATTTAAATTCAGCTACTTACAATGAAAAAGGCAATCTTAGTCACATTATTAGCAAGTACTTTGGGTTTAGGCGCAGCAGCAGTTCATGCAAACGATGCATCGGATACCCGCGGCGGCCAAGGCTACTCTAAGCACGAAGGCGGCAAGCACGCAGGCAAGCACCGCGGCGGTCGTAAGGGTGGCGGACACATGATGAAGCGCATGGCTAAAAAGCTGAACCTGACTGAAGATCAGCAAGCGCGGTGGTAAGCACAACGCTGAGTAATCCGCACACTCAGTAACATCTCACGACTAGTTAATACTGGGGCAGCTCTCTTGGGCTGCCCTTTGATGATAAGTCGGTGTATGTCACCGGTCAGTGGAGTGAGTATCGCATTCACTTAGGCAATGCGAATACTTATTTGGGTAAAAAACACCTGTGTATTGATGCGGATGAGTCGGGAATAGAGTCGGCGCACGCTTTCCAGCAAATAGCACTTAACTCAATTGGTCATAGAGTGGCTTATAGCTTAGTATTAACGAATAACATTAAGCCAATAAGAACCCATTCAATGACCAGCAGACAAAAAATAAGTTACAAATTTACAAAGCGCTTATCTTTTCCAATTTTATTGAGTCTCAGTCTGGTTGCCTGCGGCTCGGGCAGTTCATCGGATAAGGCAGCCACTGACTCGGCTGTATTAACCGGAAAAATCTCTGGTGTGACGCTAGAGGGCTTGAGCTACCAAACACCATCACAGTCCGGCAAAACAAGTGCAGACAGTACATTCAGCTATAAAGAAGGCGAGCTGGTTAGCTTCTTTATTGGTGACATATCACTGGGGCAATCTGCCGCCGCTGCGGAGATCAGCCTGTTTGATATGATGGGAATTGCCGAGCCGGAGACCATTACTCAGGGTGTACAAACAAAACTGAGAGCTACTGCTTATCAGTCTAATCGAAGCCCAAAAACCTTCCTGTTTGAACGCATGAGCAACCTCATCGTATTTTTAACGGCAATTGATGAGGACGGTATTTTTTCAAATGGCGTCACCGTTCCTGCGCAGCTGGAGAGCATTGCTCAGGGTAAAACCATTGATATCATTGGTAAACAGATTGTTGCCTTTAAAAGCCAGCTGGAAGACAGCAAGCTCTTGAGCGAGGGAGCCTCTGAAGGTCTCTGGCCAAGCAAGCCAACCATTGTGCTTCCCGGCGTTGCGCTAGATGCATTTTACGACAGCATTGGCATGACCCCAGAGATCTACACCACATCGAAGCGACTCATCGATACCAACAGTGATGGCATTTACGATGGTCATGACGATTTAGCCTTTAATTACACCTTTGACGATGCCGGAAATATAACAAGCGAACATAAACAAATTATCGGCTCTGAAGCGGACGTCGAGTTTACCCGCTACGCGTATGATGCCAATGGCAAGCTCACCGGCACCTATATCGACTTCGGTGATGATGGCACGATGGACCGTCAACAAGAGTGGGCGTATGACGCCAAAGGCCATGAAACACTCAATCAAACTGACTTAAATGGCGATGGTATTTTTGAATATCGCACCACTCATGAAATCAACTATCATCCCGATGGCAGCCTCGCTTATTACAAAGAAGTCACTGAGCGCTATTCCGATACTACCGGTGTCTTAGAGTCGTCTGAGACGACGATTAAACAATACGATACCGAAGGAAGAGGCAACTATTACGAGCAGTCATATCACATACCTGCGGAAAATATCTTTGAGGGCCAAAGCGAACGCTATACCCATGACTCAGCAGGCAACGTAACCAAAGTTGAAGAAGATAAAAACCTGGATGGTGTAATCGACGTCATTCATCGTTATGAATTTGACGACAATAATAAGCAAACATTGGCAGAGTCCGATTTCAATGCTGATGGCACGCCAGATAGCGTCGTGGTTACCATGACTGATGCGGCTAGTAACCAAGTCACCATCAGCTATGACAACTTTGCCGACGGCGTTCCCGAGCAAGCCGACGGCATTATTGACTCAGTGGCGGTGCTAGACTACGACAGCCACGATAACAAAATAAGAAGCCGCCTTGACCACAATAATGACGGTAGCTACGAGCAGGAAACCACTTGGGGCATCACCTACGACGCTGAAGGGCGAATACTCAGTAACAAGCAGGTAAGCACGACCTCGCCGGAAGAAAACCACCTCATCACTTACACCTACGATTCGGAAGGCAGAATGCTCACTCATCAGCGAGTTGGCGACTCCGAACAGGTTCGAAACTACCTGTATACCTATACTTATGATGAGCAAGGGAATGAGACAACTTACTCCGCAGCCTTTGATGACTCTAGCATTTCAGTGGTGTTTCATGATGAGTTTGGCGGGCAAACGATTACTGAATATGACTCAGAGGGTGTGGCTACCTATACCAGTTCGACCTTATTTGATGAGCGAGGTAACTATCTCGGAAGCGCCTATATTGAAGGTAATAGCGGCGTCGCACAGAACAAAACAAAAATGACGTACAACGACAATGACCAACTCACCAACGAACACTACTTTAACGGTGGCGAGGAATATTTATCTAAAGAATACCGCTATGACGAGCAAGGCGAGCTGTCCTCAACAATGACTACCAATTATATGTACCCGCCAGAAAGTAGTAGTCGCTATAGCAGTGAGACTTACGAATACGTCAATATTCAATCGTGGAAAGCCCTGTTCACTCGCTTCTACAGAGAGCGGGATAAGTAAGTCCATCGGGGCAGCTCTTTTGGGCTGCATTTTTTATACAATCATCCAAACCGCTCAAGTACCTCAGACAGATTCATTACCTCGCCAAATTCTAAATCCCACATATCCGCAAACCGACTCAGATTACTACTCGACCGACTAATCAGCGGCCAAGGCGGTGGTGGTGCACTCCAACCCTGCTCGGTTTTCATATGCCTACGATCTGACAAAAACGACTCAACAAATTTACCCGCCGGGATCACCCGAAACATTGGTATCAAGTCTTCAGGCAGCAAACGCTCATCAATAAATGACCAGGCAAAGTACTCCTCAAACGGAGTTGAAAAAGGCAGCGTGCTATTAAAATCGAGAATATTCCCAGCGTGAAGCATCACCACATGATAATCCCAGCAAACCAAGTGCCCTTTACCTTCCCCGCCCTGCTGGCAGAGCATGGCAAAGTGCTCACCATAGCCTGAAATAAATAACACTTGCCCGTCTGCATACTGCGGGTTCTGACACAGCTGCCAGATATTTTCCTCGCAATAGTACGGCTGATAATGAAGCCCAGCGGTTGTCTTAGTCATCAGTTAGGTCTCCGGTTATTGGGCAAATCCCATGGAATTCTATTGATAAACAGAAGCCATAAAAAACACAAAATCACGTTTACAGTACCTTTACGCTGCCCTTACCCAAACTAACATTTACCTGTTACATAATTCTCCCATCGACGAACAACACGTCACAACTTAGAAAACAAACAGGAATTAAAAATGAAAAAGGCAATCTTAGTAACATTATTAGCAAGCACTTTGGGTTTAGGCGCAGCAGCCGTTCATGCAAACGATGCATCGGATACTCGCGACGGTAAAGGCTACTCTAAGCACCACGATGGCAAAGGCAAACATGCCGGTAAGCGCGGCGGTCGTCACGGTGGCGGACACATGATGAAGCGCATGGCTAAAAAGCTGAACCTAACTGAAGATCAGCAAGCGCAGATCAAGTCATTCCGCGAAGCACAAAGAACGCAACACCAGACACTGCGTGAACAAATGAAAGAACTGCGTACTGAAACACAAGCTTTGGATACTAGCAGCGCAGACTACCAGAACCAAGTCGCCGCACTGGCTGACAAGAAAGCAAACTTGGACCGTGCTGCATTTATCCAGCGTAACGAAGCGCGTCAGCAGTTTGAATCAGTATTGACCGCTGAACAGCGCGCAACACTGAAAGAAATGCAGGAAAAGCGTAAGAACCGTGGCGGCAAGCGCGGTGGTAAGCACAACGCGGAATAACGTTTAAGTAGTAACAGGATCTCTCCTCCTGGATAGCTTTGGGCAGCTCTTTTGAGCTGCCTTTTTTTATTAGCGCGACGCCTTAGTCAGCCTGCCTGCTAGCTGATCAAGCCGCTGACAACCCAGTTGCGTCATATTGTTTTTCAAATCATTGCGCAGAATCTCAATGGCATGATTACCACCAGCTTCGCCCAATGCCGCAACACCATACATAAACGGACGCCCCAGTAATACAAAGTCTGCGCCTAACGCGATGGCACGAATCACATCTAACCCCGTGCGCACGCCACTATCAAACAGCACCTTGATCTCATCACCAACTGCCGCTTTGATTTCAGGCAGCACATCTAATGAAGCTGGCACGCCATCACATTGACGCCCGCCATGGTTCGATACAATTACCCCATCCAAGCCCATCGCCGCCGCTTGCTTAGCCTGCTCCACATCCAGAATGCCTTTTAGTAGAATTGGGCCATCCCACTCTTCCCGAACGGCTTTTAGGTAATCCCAATCCAAGGAACCACCTAATGCTTTACCCATATAGGCGGTCATATTTTGCATGTCTTTACCATCGATGTACTTTTCTAATCCACGAAACGCAGGTTGACCATAGCGTAAAGTTTCCAATGTCCAATGCGGGCGCATTGCGGCATGGAAAATAGTACGCAAACCCGTTTTAGGTGGCACAGTCACACCGGCACGTGTTTGGCGCTCGCGGCAGCTACCAGTAGGTACATCGGCGGTGACCATTAAGGTCGTAAAGCCGGACTCTTTGGCGCGCTTTAATAAATCCTGACGCAGCTCGGGCAAGCGTGGCGGGTAGAGTTGAAACCAGCCCATGCCATTAGTTAATGGCCCGATGGTTTCAGGCGCTTCGGTCGCAACGGTACTTAAGCCGTAGGGAATTCGGTGTTTGGCCGCGGCCTTAGCTAGAATTTTCTCCGCACCCGGCCACATTAAGCCTGTCAGGCCAACCGGAGCCACACCAAATGGCATAGCGTAGTCCACACCAAATAAGGAGGTACTGATATCAGGCTCAAATACGCCCTGCATAAACTGAGGCGTTAAGATGACATTGGAAAAAGCCGCACGATTACGAGGCACGCAATCCTCTAAGCCAGTCCCGCTATCTAAGTACTCCCAAGCAAAATGGGGAATGCGGCGCTTGGCTTTACGCGCCAGATCGGAAATTGCAGGGTATTTGTTGTGAAGATTCTGACTCATAAATGTTGCTGCTCCTGATTGATACCGGCAAGACAGAGGATGATCCTAAAACAAGCTATTCAGCTGTCACAAGCGGTTCTTTACAATAGCATTGCATCATTCACTCAAACAGTAAGCGATGCAACTGTCTCGCCACTACCGTTCATTCCTTTGATTACTTTTGTCCCACCAAAAGATACCTCCAATCCTGACACCGCTGGTCGCTCACCGCCGCACTCCTTATAACGTCCCCATGCATCACGTTGTTCGATTTCGGAGTTAGAATGTTCACCTCACACAATAAGGCGCTTTATGTAATACTGCTGATCGCCAGCTTGTGCGGGACTGCGACGGTGCAAGCAAAGCACCAATCATCTGGCTCAAGTGTGCAAACCATAAAACCGAATAAGCACAACAACCCGTACCACCACAATACACGCATTAGAACGACACCTCCGGCTCACGCTCCGCGCCCCGGTGATGTACGAAATCCAGTAATTCTCAATAACCCGAATGGCGGCAGCGGCAGCACTTCGTGGTTATTATGGTTGCTACTGCCACTGCTGTTAATCAGTCGGCGCAAGTAGGTAACCAGTACCTAATAGGGGAACTTTCAGGGGCTTATGGCCCCTATTTTTTTGCTCATAATTAACTATATTTAAAGCAGCAGAATTTAGAATAAAGCCTCCTATATGCTATCGTAAAATTCAAATAATCAATAAGCCTTGTAAGGTGGTGTGCTATGCCTATTTTTATTCTCACGATTATCGTTCAAATCGCGCTGGTTGTTCACGTGATGAAAACCGGCCGCAATACGATGTGGATCTGGGCGATCGTTATGCTTCCCGCGATTGGCGCTATCGCCTATTTCTTCGTCGAAATACTACCTTCCTTAATGCAGACGCGGACCGGCTGGCAGGCTAGGAAGGGCCTTGAAAAGCTAGTTAACCCCAATCGGGACTTCAAACAAGCCAGCAATAATTTTGAAGTTGTCGATACCGTGGAAAACTCTTCACGCTTAGCCGCGGAGTATCTGGAAAAAGGTGAGTACGCCGAAGCGAAAGCACTGTACGACAAGTGCCTAACCGGCCTTTATGAAAATGACCCTGATCTGCTGTATGCACGCGCTCAGGCAGAGTACGGTCTGGAGCAGTATGCCGAGACTAAGCAAACGCTGGATACGCTAATTAAAGAAAACCCGCAGTACAAAAATGTGGATGCGCATTTGCTCTACGCTAAAACGCTGGTCAAGCTGGGTAACAACGACTTGGCACTCAAAGAGCTGGAGGTACTGAACGAAACTTACCCCGGCCCGGAGGCCACTTATCGCTACGCTATGCTGTTAAAAGAGTTGGGCAAACCGCAGCAAACACAGGAATTACTTGAAGGGATTATGAAAACAGCTAAACTCTCTGACAAGCATTACCGTGCTCGCTATAAATCATGGATTAATTTAGCCAAAAGCGAGCTTGATTCCGTTTGACTGTTCAGCCATTTTTGCATCAGGAGTTTCATCATGCATCTTTACATCGCGTATAAAAATTACTCGTCTTGGTCGCTGCGACCTTGGATTATGATGCAAGTTGCCGGCATTCCATTCGAAGAGACCGTATTGCCTTTTTATCACAGCGACAGTTTGGATAAGCTTGGCCAGCGCTATCAGATTCCTGCACAAGTGCCCGTGCTGGTGGTGCAGGATAATGTGATCTGGGATAGTTTGGCGATTATGGAATACCTAGCTGAACAATATCCGGATCGCGGATTGTGGCCGGAAGAGTCCGCCCTACGGGCGCTGGCTCGCAGTGCTGCCTCAGAAATGCACAGTGGCTTTGCAACATTGCGTGGCACTTGCCCAATGAATTGCCGTAGCCAAAAGCGTCTCACTGAAGAAGCTGCCGCGACCTTGGCCGGAGACCTCAACCGCCTTGCTGAAATTTGGGAACACTTCGAGCGTGCAGAAAAGCCGGAAGGTGATTTCTTATGTGGCCAGTTCAGTATTGTGGATGCCATGTATGCGCCCGTAATGTGGCGAGTGGTTGGCTATAGTTTGGAAGTTTCCCCAGCCTTTAGCAAGTGGGCTGAAGCGATGCAGGCAATACCAGAGATGCAAGATTGGCTGGATGCGGCAAAAGCAGAAAGCTGGACGATTGAAACTTACGAGGCTGCGGGCGAAACGGTTTAACCCGAGGCTCGCGATCAAGTCGGTTTAGCCTATTAGGGTGAACCGACTAAAGAAATATGGCGTTATCTGTTATTCAGCAATTCAGCAATTCAGCAATTCAGCAATTCAGCAATTCAGCAATTCAGCAATTCAGCAATTCAGGCTTTATGGTAACGCCAGCAATCAGTCAAATGGTCATCTACCAGCCCCACTGATTGCATATAAGCATACATAATCGTGGGGCCAACAAAAGTCATTCCACGCTTTTTAAGATCTTTGGATAGCGCTTCACTAATTGGTGTAGAGACTGGTACTTGCGCAAACTCATCCCAATGATTCAACTGCTGCTTGCCATCCACATACGCCCATAAGTACGCATCGAAGCTGCCAAATTCTTGTTGAATCTTCAAAAAGGCAATGGCATTTTTACGTGCCGCGAACACCTTTAACTTATTGCGCACGATGTTTGGATTCAGCAAGCGCTCTTGCAACGCTTCATCCGTCATCGCCGCCACTTTCACCGGATCAAAGTTATGAAACGCCGCTCGATAACCTTCCCGCTTATTAAGTATAGTTTCCCAGCTTAAACCAGCCTGTGCGCCTTCCAATATAAGCATCTCAAATAGAAACTGATCGTCATGCTTAGGGATACCCCATTCCACATCATGGTACTCGGCATAGCCCTCTTTTCCGGGCTTGCCACCAAAGCAACGTTTCTTGCCATCAAGGCTCGGCTCTAACATCGTGTTATCTCTTTATTTGGCGGCGCTCCAGGCACCGGCGTGAAACTGTAACTCGGCCAAACCATTTGGCATGCCATTCGCTTGACGCACATTCCAGATATTCACAAAGCCATGATCAACGCCTGCAAACACTTGATATTGGTGCTTAATACCTAAGTCGTTCAGATGCTTATGAATCACAGCAGACGATTGACGCCCTAAATTCAATTCAAACTCATCCCGGTCACCAATTGAAATACGCAGCGGAATGCCGGATTTGCGCAGCATGTCTTGGTTCTGCGCCGCAAGCTGCATGGTTTCTGGCAAGGCGTAATCACTTACGAAAGCATTAGCCACTGCAGAGGAAAATTGCTGTGGATATTTCAGTGCATAATGAATCGCACCACGTGCGCCACGGGAGTGACCATGAATTGACGTTGTTTGTGCCGTCATGCCCGCATGGAACTCGCGACGTAAAAAGGCGCGTAGCTCATTACCACTATCGCTGGTCAGCAAGGTTTCATTGCGTGGCGATGACCACTGCTCTTCCTCGCGACCGTTAATGCGGCCCGTACGTAAAGACACGATCACCATGGGCGGAATCAATCCGCGGTTGATCCAATCATTCAACTGGGACGCCGGCACACTTTGCGGGAAGCTGTGCTCCCAACCCGTTTGGCCGTGCAAGAAAATCACCAGCGGATAGGTGTTTTTAGTGTGTCGCTGCCATTTAGGCGGCAGGTAAACCGAGTAATCCACCACGCCACGCCAGGGGCTGATAAAACGAGAATACGTGTAGTCACCGAGCTTTAAATCATTCACCAGCTGCCAAGTGTACACCGCTTGTTGCGTGACCCCTTTGCGACTGCGCAGCAAGGAGTCATCACGAATAAAGCGCTGTGGGCGGCCATCAAGTACTAAACTAAAGCGGTCGTATTTACCTTCATTGGAATACTGAAAGTCGATCTGTCGACCACCGGGCAAAGTGTAGCGTGTGGCACTAACCGGCGTAAGCTCGGAAGCATTTTTCCCGCTATACACCAATAACTTACCGCCCTCTTGTCGAATGTCGAAGGTACTCTCGGAGCCTTCAAATAAGCTATAACGCCCAACCAATTCCGCAGGTACGGGTGGCCTGTCTGGCACAATGGCTTTCACCGGCTTGGGCGGCGTCACTTTTACCGGAGCCACCGGCGCTTGAGTCGGCACACTGGAGCAGCCCGCCACCGTGAGTAAAGTCATTAGTATTGTTATGTGTGCCAACCGCTTCATAGTCATTGTTATCTCGTTGTGACAAGTGTGCAGAAGCTTATCATATATTCAAATCGAATCTCAGATAATGGGCAACTCTGGCGCAGCGCGTCGACTCAGCATTTCAGGGCCATATTCGGTAATCAGAATATTTTCCTCATGCACCATCATTTTACCATCGCCAAGGCCCATGCTGGGCTCCAGCGTGAGCACCATATTCGGCGTGATGACCGTATGGTCGCTTGCCATATTGGATGGCCATTCGGTGAGCTGCATTCCCAGACCATGTCCCATGCGACCAACACCACCCGCACCGCCACCGGCTTGCTCAATCACACTCTGCATCGCCTGATACACTTGCGCACAGGTCGCTCCCGGCTTGGCTATGGCTAAACCCGCTTCAGTCGCTTGATACAAGGTTTGATAAGCGCGCTTGGCAATATCGGAAGCATGGCCAAAGGCAAAGTTACGATCAAAGTCGCAATAATAACCCTCGTAAGTTGAGCCGGTATCTAACATCAATATATCACCCGCTTCAATCGGCACTTGCGAGGGCGGCGAAATCACATCGCCATAGCCACCTTGGCCAGCACCGCCAACCAGATACGGCACATCATCCGCGCCCTGCTGCAACATGGCAATTTTAAAGGCGCGGAATACAGAATCCAACGGCTGGCCAATTTCAAATAAACTAGCAGCTTGATCAAAAGTATCCGACGCGATCTGGCAAATATGACGGATTTTAGCGACTTCGGCAGGTGACTTTTCCATGCGCAGTTCGCGAATCAGGGGCGTACAATTCATCCAGCGCATACCCGGCAATTGAGTACGTAACGATTCCAAATCATTTAATGGCATGCGAATGACAGACTCATGCCCTTTGCTTAAACCAATCACCGCCTTGCCACCCACCATTTCATTGATGGTATCGCTAAGCAGTGAAATGCCTTCATCTGCAGGCTGCGGGGATGACCAGGTGCGAATATCGCGAACCCAAGTCTTACGCATAACCACTTCGCCAATCTCAGGAATAACCGCAACCGGATAGCCACGATCAGGAATGAGCAAAAACCACGGACGGGTTGGACTGAGCCAAAACTGCGTAAAGAAGCCAGAGAAGTAACGCACCTCCGGTTCCGAGGTGAGTAGCATTAGGTCCATGCCCTGCTCGCGCATTAGAAATTGTGCTTTATCCAAGCGCTGACGAAACTCATCTTTCGAGAATCCCTGCATACTACTCCCCCTTGTTGTTTTACTAGGCTTTGACTAATTTGGCATGATTATGATGTCGCCTCAAGAAATAAATACCCACCAGTACTAATGCTAAGCCAGCCATTAAACCGCTGGAGTCACGAATGCAGCTGTTAATCGCATCCCATTGGGTGCCGAAGGCATAGCCTAAGCTGCCAAATAACAGTAACCACGTGAACTCACCGGCAAGGTCATACATTAGAAAACGACGGAAAGGATAGTATGTACTGCCTGCAATTAAGTTGGTTGGAACGGCTAATGGCGTGATCAAAAATCGCGTCAAATAAATGGCAACCCCACCTCGTTTTTGAAACGCTTCCTGAGCACTTTGCCAAGATTTTGACCGTCCAAAGTGGCGATTCACCCAGTTACGCGCATAATACCCCATACCATAGCTAATGCAGTCACCGATAATTACGCAGGCCAGACCAATCCCCATGGTGCTAAAACCATCCAGCAAACCTTGTCGAACAAATGCACCAGCCAGCAACACCATGAGCGTACCCGGTAGTGGAATGCCCATGCCACCTAACAGCAACACCAATCCTAGAATCGGTGCACCATAGTTCAGCATTCCTGTCAGCAGGAGGTCGGTTGTTTCAAATTCCATGATTAGGGTTGCTCTGGGCTGGCGTCGTCAGGATACTGATAGTCTTTAACAGCGGCCTGAATGGCGTTGCTAACGGCATCCGCATCGCCATTAAAATAATTATTTTTCAAATGGTGCAAGCTCTCGTCTTCATTATCATCACGGGGAACCTTTAGCGCTGCAAACAGATAATCTACCGGCACTTGATAGGCCTTGGCAACATACGGAATTGTCATCCAACCGTGCAAGGATACCGAACTACCAACTTCCGATTCTATATGCCGGATATGCAGAAAGGACTTAACCGCCCGCACACCGAACACTGCCGTTAGCAAAATACCAACACTGATCAGGCCAATAATAATGGTTTTTCTCATACTGTTTCTTCCATTATGCCCGCAGTCAGTAACACCGCTCGCGTCGCTATAACCATTGCTTCAAATCGACTCAAATAATCATTCATAACAAACGCTTACGCTTGTTCTGTAATGAGCGCCAACACACGACTGGACTCGGTTAAACCAATCGCCTCACGAAAGGTATCACCCGACTTACTATGATACACGGCCGCCAGACCAGCGGTTGCCGATGGCGTCGCATGAATACCTTGAGTGGTTAACCATTGCGTCGCTTCCAACGCTTCTTCATCACTGAGCGTGACAAAAAAATCAGCCTCACGAGATAGACAACCCAAAGCAATGTGTGAAGGTTCTTTACAATCCAAACGCCCCATATTTGAAACCGGCCCTTCGCTAATTACCGGCTTGCCCGCTTTCACACTATCAATAATTGCGGGCGCGGCTTCCGGCTCGACCACTACAATCACCGACTCATCCTCCCACTTACTGCGAAAATAGGCCGTTGCAGCCGCGGCAATGCCACCAACTCCGGCTTGCAGAAAAATATGGCTCGGCGCGGGGTCATCATCAAACTGAGAAACGACTTCGGCGGCAATTAGCAAATAGCCTTCCATCACCTGCGTGGGAATTTCGGTATAACCCGGCCATGAGGAATCTGATAACAGTATCCAATCCATCTGCTCAGCACGTTTCGCGGCAGCCACCATGCTTTCTTCGTAATTATTACCCGCGCGCACCACCTCCGCATCGTAACTACGTAAGCGCTCGGCGAACGACTCCGGCACGGTCTGGCTTAAATAAATGACCGCAGTTGCACCAAAGATTCGCGCACCTGCAGCGACTGACAAGCCATGGTTACCTGCACTAGCACACACATACGTACTGCCTTTCAGAATTTGTTTCAGCTGTTCCGGCTTTACCGTTGCCAGTGAAAGATCTGGCATGCTTTCAATCTTTTCGCTGGCCGCCAAAGCAATTACATAGGCAGCGCCAGTTGCTTTAAAGCTCCCCAAGCCCATGCGCTCGCGCTCATCTTTCAGAAATAAATCGGCCACGCCCAACTCGGCACCCAGCTCAGAAAGCTCTAACAACGGTGTCGACTGCGACATCGGGCAGTGCTTGAAAATGGACAAAACCTTTTCAGCATTCGTACTCACCTGCTTATCACTCATTTCAGTCGTCGGCTTGATACCAACGCCACGCAGCGGATTTTTCAGAAATTGCATACTGTATCCTTTTTCAGTGCTCACCTTCAGGCTTGACCCACGTCAGCGCTAATTTGCATGATGGGTGTATGATGCTAGCTTAGCACTGCCATCTAACGAAACACCATCAACAAACAAAGCCATTCCCTATAAATACTGCGCGGAGCCACCATGCTACAGATTGAAACACCCGTTACGGTTAAACCTTTTGCTCTCTTTAATCTCGGGTTTCGACCTTTTTTCCTACTCGCGGCTGGCTTCGGCGCGCTTTCAATGCTGCTGTGGATGGCTATTTACAGCTTCAGTCAGCCTTGGCTATCGCCGGAGTGGCCTGCTATTTTCTGGCATGCTCATGAAATGGTATTTGGCTACAGCACCGCAGTTATCGCAGGATTTTTGCTAACAGCGGTTGGCAACTGGACAAATTTACCCATGCCCAAAGGCAGGCACCTGATGCTATTGGCTGGCTTATGGCTCAGTGCGCGACTATTTCCATTTAGCGGTTTGCCCTTTGCCTTAGCGCTCAGTGCATTTACCGACTTACTGTTCATTTTGATGCTGATTACCGCCATTGCCATCCCCATTTATCAAACCAAGCAATGGACGCAGATGCCAATTGTGTTCAAATTAGCGCTTATCGCCTCCAGCAATATCCTGTTTTATGCGGCAATGCTCGGCTTTCTTCCGGCCTATGCGATTCATTGGGGTTTATACAGTGGGCTATATCTGATCATTTCTTTAATTTTAATGATGGGCCGGCGGGTGATTCCGTTCTTTATTGAGCGCGGCGTGGCCAATGCCCCGATCAAATTAACTAACCACAAATGGCTAGACTTGAGCAGCTTGTTCTTATTTCTGATCTTTGTAGTGGTTGAAGTATTTACGCAATACCGCCCTGTGAGTGAATCACTCGCGGCTATCCTCTTTCTACTACACGCTTTTCGTTTGTGGGGTTGGTACGATCATGGCATCTGGCGCAAGCCTTTGCTTTGGGTACTGTATATTGGCTATGGCTTTATGGTGCTGGGCTTTGGGCTCAATGCGCTAACCACGACTCTCAGTTTGTCTCCCTGGATTGCCGTGCACGCCTTCGCTGCTGGTGGTATCGGTCTAATTACTGCCGGAATGATGTGCCGAATTGCGCTAGGCCATACCGGACGCAATGTACAAGACCCACCAAAAGCACTGAAATTCATCTTTGTATTACTCGGGCTTGGCGCAGTGTGTCGGGTGATCTTGCCGTTATTGTTCCCCGCTACGGCTTATCATGGTCTGATTATTACAGCGCAATTGTGCTGGGCTGCAGGCTTTGGGCTGTTTTTGATTACTTATATTCCGATGCTAACTAAGCCACGAGTTGATCAACGCTTTGGCTAAGACTGCCAAATAAGACCAAGTACTAGAAGTTGGATGCTGGATGCTGGATGCTGGATGCTGGATGCTGGATGCTGGATGCTGGATGCTGGATGCTGGATGCTGGATGCTGGATGCTGGATGCTGGATGCTGGATGCTGGATGCTGATAGAGCTTGCGGTATTCCAGCAGTTTTATCACCAAATTGCAGGCAATAAAAAAGGCAAAACCGTTAAGTTTTGCCTTCTTAGTACTTTATATCAGATCAAGTAGCTACCGAAGCAGCTCACTTATAATCGGACTTATAAAGGTACGATGTTCTCAGCTTGTGGGCCTTTTTGACCTTGTGTCACTGTGAATTCAACTTTTTGGCCTTCAGCCAATGTCTTGAAGCCGTCACCAGTGATTGAACGGAAGTGAGCGAAAACGTCTGGGCCAGACTCTTGCTGAATAAAACCAAAACCTTTAGCTTCGTTGAACCACTTAACGGTTCCAGTTGTTGTATTTGACATATGTATCCTATAATTTCAATGATTTGATAAGCCTGCGAACAGACCGTTTGCTTGGAAGTGTAACTATTCTATTACTTATGAAAAACAGGACGTGGTACGAGACACAACGAAATGGTAACACAAAAAATATAACAAACTTGCTAGCTGCGGTGAACTATATACTCATCGCAGACTAAGTCAACAACTATTTTGAAATTAATTATTTAAACAGTTGGGCGAATTATAAATTTTTCACGTCCAAAACTTCACGAATCAGTCGAACTTCACCCACTTCGAGTGACTATCCGCAGATTCGACGCAACACTCCAACAAGCGCACACCCTGAGTGCCATCATCCACACTTGGATACCAGATGCCGGCCAGTGCTTCAGTGTCATCCCGGTTCGCCGCATCCATCGCCAAGGCATAGCGGTGATACAAGTTCGCCCAAGACTCAAAGAAGCCTTCGGCATGACCGCCACCAATGCGCGAACACACACCAGGGGCATCGCCATACAAATAACCCATGCCACGCTCCAGGACTTGCGCGGGCTGGCCCTGCACTTCGTAGCGCAGTTGGTTTGGCTGCTCATCCCACCATTCAATACTGGCTTTCTCACCGATCACGCGGATTTTTTGTTGATGCATGGAGCCCGCATTCACCGAACTTGCCCATAAGGTACCCACCGCACCACCTTTAAACTTCATCATCACATTGGCGTTGTCTTCCAAAGGCGAGCGGCTGGCAATAAAGCTCTGGCGCATACAGCACAACTCATCCACTTCCAATCCAGTCAGCATTTGCGCCATGTGGAAGGTATGCGTACCCAAGTCGCCCAGCACATAAGTCGGACCAGACATTTCAGGATTCATGCGCCATTTCGCGCCGGGGCTATGCTCCTCTACTGCGGTATTATGGAAGCCATGCGCGAACTGCATATTGATAATGCGAACCTCGCCTAAATCACCGCGCTTAATCATCTCGCGAGCCTGATGCAACATAGGGAATCCGGAGTAGCCATACATCACGGCAAACACGCGGTTTTTCTGCTGCGCTAGCTGCTTAAGCTGCTCTGATTCGGCAACAGTGAAGGTCAGTGGCTTTTCACAAATGACGTGTAAACCAGCTTCTAATGCGGCTTTGCTAATGGCGAAATGGGTGCCATTTGGCGTGGCAATGGAGACCGCCTGAATACCATCCTCACGCTGCGGTTCTGCCTCAAACATGGCTTGATAATTGGCATAACAACGCGCGCTATCCACGCCCAAATTGACACCAAATTCACGCCCACGTTCAACGTCCAAATCAAAGGCTCCGGCGACTAGCTGAAACAAGCCATCGCGCGCTGCACCTGCCCGATGCGCATGGCCGATTTCGCTGCCACGTCCACCACCCACCATGCCCCAACGAATGGGCGCGGCTAATCGTCTCTCTTCATTAAACATGCGTATTCTCTTTAAAGTGTTTGCCAGCTGGCATTGGTTTGATTGGAACGCACACTGGCCTCAACAAAGGCGACGCCACGTACTCCGTCTGTAATATCTGGGAAATCCTGCGCCAACGGGTCGGGCTCAACACCCAATATCCGCGCGCTAATCACATCCGCCAGATCTTGATATAAGTTGGCAAAGGCTTCGATATAGCCTTCGGGATGGCCGATTGCGACATGCGTGGCCCGGTTGGCTGCTGCCGATAATCCAGGCCCACCCCGAATCAATAGCTGTGCTGGTTGGTCCAGTGGGCGATGCCATAATTCATCCGGCTGCTCCTGAAACCACTCCAGACTTCCAAGGCTGCCATACACCCGAATTCGCAAGCCATGCACCGCACCAGCAGCGGCTTGAGTCACCACAAAACTGCCGCGCGCACCGTTTTTATAACGCGACAAAATCCCGCAATAATCATGCGCACTGCGGCCCGGTACTAAGTTCGTGATATCCGCGCTGATCTCGCTCGGCTCAAGACCTGTGACATAAGAAGCCAAATGGAAGCTGTGGGTGGCGATATCACCCATAATGAGCGATGGCCCTGCGATCTCCGGATGCATATGCCAGTTACTACCATCTTGCTCAGAAGGATTTAAGGTAGCCAAATGCCCTTGGATATATTCACTTTGCACCATGCGCAACTCGCCCAGCACGCCACTAGCCATCATGGCTCGCGCTTGGCGTACCATGGGGTAAGCGGCATAAGCGTATGCCACGCAGTATGCTCTATCGCTCTCGGCAACGCGCTTTGCCAAGTCTTCAGCTTGCGCCAAATCATTGGTGAGCGGTTTTTCACACAGCACATCAAAACCGCACTCCAGTGCTTTGCAAGACAGCTCATAATGGCTGTTATTCGGCGTCATTATGGCCAGCAGATCAATCTTTTCAGGATGACCTTTTTCAGCAGCGAATAGCGCTTCCGCCGAACCATAAGACCTTGGAATACCAAGCTCCTGCCCCATGGCCAACGAGCGCTCCGCATTGGATGACAACACGCTAGCTACTACATCATACTGCTCATGCAGTACTGCTGCGCCACGATGAATCGGGCCGATAAATGATCCAACTCCACCACCAATAACGCCCAACCGCAGCCGCCTACCTAACTTTGAAACTACCGACATGACTCCCTCCTTTCACTCAAGCCTTATTAGGCAAGTAACTGAATAATCCGCGTTGCCTCAGCCCGAATATCCGGCATGATCTTGCGCATAAAATACGAGCGATCAAACTGCTCCGGCTCTGCCAGCATCGCTTTGCGCAGGTTATTACCCACGACCATTCGCAAGGATGTTCCGACATTAAACTTGGCAATCCGCGTTTGCTTTAAGCGCACAATGTCAGCCTCCGGAATGCCGGTGGTACCATGGATCACTAATGGAATTTCAACCAGCTGTTCAATCTGTGCCAAGCGATCATATTCAATGCTGCACGTCGGCGTTTTTAATCGGTGCACATTACCCACCGCCACGGCCACCGCATCAATCCCACTTTCACTGGCATAACGCGCCGCCTGCTCTGGTTCGGTGTAAATCGACTTAATATGATCCCGCCCTTCCTCATAAGGCACCGAACCAATCTCACCTTCCAGCGAAACTCCGAAGGCTTTAGCAACAACAGATACCTGCTGCGTACGACGAATATTTTCATCCAATGGCAGCTGCGAGCCATCGAACATCACTGAACTAAAACCAAATTTCATCGCCTGATAAACAATTGACTCATCATAAGTATGATCGAGATGCACGCAGATTTTTGCTGAACTGGCCTTTGCCATTGGAACCAACATGCCAGCCAGCGACTCCACCCCTAATAAGTCGACCATGTCTTTATTAGTCGCCAATATAACAGGACGATTTAACGACTCTGCAGCATCCAAAATCGCTCGTGCATCCTCAAAGCCAAACACATTTATACAGGCTACTGCCGACTTTGAGTTAGCCGCATCGGGCAACAATTCATTCAATGTCACTAACATAGAAAAACCTACTTAAACTTGGCAATCATGTCTTTAATGCCCGGAATCGTATGCACCTGATATTCATGATGCGGGTCAAAATACTGCTTCAGCGACTTCGAACTTTCACCCACAATCACCGTAAAGTAGTACATCTCATAACCCGGCGCAGCCACGCTTGGGTGATAGCCTTTATCAATCGCAATTACGCTACCTGTTTTAACGTGATACACCGGCCCGCAATCATCTTCATGCTCATATAAGAACTGCGCGCCAAAGCCAAAGTCCGGATTAAAACGGAATTGATACACTTCCTCAAAACGCGTCTCATTCGGGTCATCGCGCTCTTCATCGTGCTTATGTGGTGGGAAACCAGACCAGCCACCTGCACCCACGGTAAATAATTCACTGACCAGTAAACGGCCTCGTAAGTCCGCATTTTTCTGACCAAGAATGTGCTTAATTTTGCGGTGCGTTTTGGTGTCATCACTGCCGTATTGCACCTGATCACTTTCCTCAGGTTTAATCTCAAATGGCGTGAGCTTTTTATCGTAACGACCACCCGCAATCAGAATATCTGCCTGATCAGAGACACAAGTTACAACCGCCTCACTGCCAACCGGCACATAAACACCCGCCGGATTACCATCCCAAACGGTTGCGCGCTGGCCAATGTTAGTGAACTGCTCACCATCAACGACGATGTCACACGTCCCGCCAGCCAGCACTACAGTCGACTCGTAATCCGCCAAGCTGTAACGGTATTCTTCGCCTTTTTTCAGGCGCACATTATTGAAATAACACAGCGGCGTGGTTTCGTCGTTCTCGCCAATAATCGCCTGATTTTGATTATCGTGTGGTGGTATATGTTTACCCATGATGTTCCTCTCTGACCGGCTGATAGCCGTAAGTCTGCATAAAATCGAATAGTTCGCTGGTGCTTGGCATGGCTTCGCTGCAACTGGCTCCGGAGACATTGATTGCCGCCGCTGCTGCGCCCATTGCCAAAGCATCATTTAAGGAATACTGATTTAATAATGCGTGTATTAAATTGCCAGCAAACGCATCGCCGGCACCGAATGGTTTTTTAGCCTCAACCGGGAAAATTGCCTGCTGCACAGAGCCTTCTTTTTGAAATGCCCGACAGCCCTTTTCGCCGTATTTGATGATCACTAATTGCGTGGTGTCTGATAGTAGTCGCGCGGCGGTTTTGTCATCGTCTTGATTACCTTTGTCGAACAGGTATTCCAGCACATCAAACTCTTCGCGGTTGCCAATCACCACATCGGCGAGTGCCGCTGCAATATTATAGTAGATGGCTGAGGCTTCCGGGCTTTCCCAGGAATAGGCGCGATAGTCGATATCTAAAACAACCTTCGTCCCGTGGCGACGCGCATGATCCATTGCCACCAACGTGGCTTCCCGCGATGGGCTGGTAGATAAGGCGGTACCGGAAACTAGCAAGACACTAGCCGAGGCAATATAAGCCTCATTAATGTGTTGTGGCTGCAAAGCTAAGTCGGCGGCATTGTTGCGATAGATCACCACTTCAGGGCAGTTTGGGCGCATTTCGGTAACCGCTAAACTGGTGCGTGTGCCGCTACTATCGACCTGAATGCCGCTAACATCAATGCCTAAACTAATTAGATAATCGCTAACGTAATCACCTAAACCATCATCCGATACACAGCTGATAAAGCCCACTTTGGAGCCTTGCTTGGCTAGTGCGGCGGCGATATTGGCAGGCGAACCACCGACAAAGCGCTCAAATCCGGAGACCTGATTGAAACTCTGGTTTGGCTCTCTGGCGTACAAATCGACCCCAGCGCGCCCTAAGCAAATCACATCTAAGGGGCGCTGTTGATTAAGCGCAAAAGTATTCATCGTTACACCCCTTTACGCTGGTGTTGACGACCTTCATCCCAGGAGGCCATGGCCGCTTGTACTGAGGGCTTTTCACTGGCTTGCGGCAGACCGACTTCCCACCAAGCATCCACGCTCGACCATTGGGTTTCATCAATATCGACGACGATAACCGCTGTTCTGTCGGCGGCTTTAGCGCGCTCAAAAGCTGCAGCGAAGTCATTTAAGTGACCGACTTTTTCAGAATGTGCACCTAAGCTTTCTGCATGTTTAGCAAAATCTACGCGTGGCAGCTCGGTTTGCTTGCGAACTGTTGTGCAGTCGCGGAGTTGGTTGTTAAAGGCATCGTTTCCGGTGTTTTTCTGCAGCTTATTAATCACAGCAAAACCGGCGTTGTCGCAAACGATCACAATCATTTTATGACCAGTCAGCACCGAGCTGTAAATATCGGAATTCATAATCAGATAGGAGCCATCACCGACTAATACGATCACATCATTATCCGGGCAAGCAATGCTCGCGCCCCAGCCTCCCGCGACTTCGTAACCCATGCAGGAGAAGCCGAACTCAACATCAAAATTGCCTCGGCTGCGCGCCAGCCAGTTCATATTTAACTCAGCAGGCAAACCACCCGCCGCAGTGACGATACGATCGTTATCGGCCGCTAATTGATTCACCTGACCAATAATTTGCGCATAGGATGGCAGCGACGTATCGGTTGCAGCAGTACGCGCCTCCACAATGCCCAACCACGCTGAACGCTCTTGGCTGGCAGTGGCTTGCCAGCTGGTATCGGTTTGGTAGTCACCCAATAGCTGAGTCAGTGGTGTAATACTGGCTTTGGCATCGGCAATGACAGGTAATGCGCGGTGTTTGTAGGCATCAAAGCGGCCGGTATTAATGCTGATTAATTGCATCGCCTCATTGCGAAACGCTGACCAAGAACCCGTTACAAAATCCTGCAAGCGGGTGCCAATAGCAATCACCACATCAGCTTGTGCAGCCAACGCATTAGCGCTATCCGAACCGGTTGGGCCAATTGGGCCGCAATTTAAAGGATGATCCCACGTTAAACAGCTGCGACCGGCAATGGTTTCAACCACAGGAATTTGGTGCTGCTCAGCAAAGGCTTGTAGCTCAGCGGTCGCATGACTGTAAAACACGCCGCCACCAGTAATAATGACGGGCTGCTTCGCCCCGCGAATAATCTCAGCAGCCGCTTCCAGATCAACCATTTCAGGCTGAGGCCGACGAATACGATGAATCTTTTCTTCAAAGAAACACTCAGGGAAATCAAAGGTATAACCTTGAACATCCTGCGGCAAACCAATAAAGGCTGGGCCACAATCAGCGGGGTCTAACATCGTAGCAATTGCTTGCGGTAGGCTTTGCAATAATTGGGCTGGCGAAGTAATCCGATCCCAGTAGCGCGTGACTGCCTTAAAAGAGTCATTCACGGTAATGGATGGGTTATGAAAATGTTCGGTTTGCTGCAATACTGGATCAGGCAAGCGCGTGCTGAAGGTATCGCCGGATAACAGTAACAGCGGTAAACGGTTGCTGTGCGCCACGCCCGCTGCCGTGACCATATTGGCTGCGCCAGGCCCGACCGAGCTGGTGGCAATTCCAATGCGCTGGCGCTTATTCGCCTTAGCATACGCAGTCGCGGCTAGTGCCATCGACTGCTCGTTTTGGCCACGCCACGTTGGGAATACATCTTGATGGTTTAATAATTGCTGCCCTAAACAAGGCACATTTCCATGCCCGAAGATTGCAAAGGCACAGCCAAATAAAGGCTCTACGGATTCCTGAGTCTGGATTTTTTGCGCAGCAAGATATTTAACCAGCGCTTCCGCAACGGTAAGGCGTACTGTTTCCATGGCTAATTCAGTTTGTTTGTAAGATGAGCTTCAACTATAAAATAATCTCAGAATGATTTGCAAACGTTTTCAATAAAATTATCAATAAATGCTTTTTATGCTTAATTTTATTGTTTTTAGCAAAATATATTGATAACGTTTTCAACTGGAGATCTTACTGAACACTACACACGAGGAATCATCAATGAAATTGCACCTATCAAATGCGCCTTGCTCATGGGGTGTGGAGTTTGCTGGCAGCCCAGCGAATCCACCGTGGCAAAAGGTGTTAGATGATATTCGGGATGCTGGTTATAGCGCCACCGAGCTTGGCCCACTCGGCTTCCTGCCTAAAGATACCAGCCAGCTGCGCGATGAATTACAACAGCGCGATTTAAGCCTGTTGGCAGGCACCCTATTTCACCACTTACACGACACTAGCAAACGCGATGAAATCTTAGCGTTTACCCGCGAGAGTTGTGAGATTCTGCAGCCGCTGGGGGCTAAATATATGGTGGTAATTGACCATGTGGTCTCGCCCAGAACAGATCAGGCCGGCCAAATTGAAACCGCTACCCGCTTAGGCAAGGATGATTGGAATGGCATGATGGAAACCATTCGCCAAGCCTCACGCATTTGCCTGGATCATGGCATTACGCCTACCCTGCACGCGCATACCGGCACCTATATCGAGTATCGCGACGAGCTAGATAAAGCCATGCAGGATTTGGATGAAAGCTTAGTGAGCTTATGCATCGACACCGGTCATTGCCAATATGCAGGCATGGACCCTGCGGAAGTGATTCGCACCTATGCCGACCGCGTTAAATATCTACATTTCAAAGATATTGATGCAGCCATTCACCATAAAACCGTGACTGAAGGCATCGACTTTTACAATGCCATCAGCCAAGGAATTTTCACACCGTTGGGTAAAGGTTGTGTCGATTTCGCCGCCGTTCGCCAAACCTTGCAGGCAATTGAGTTTGACGGCTGGGTCACGGTAGAACAAGATATGGACCCTACTCTGGATGCCGACCCATTACTCAATGCCAAAAACAGCCGTGAATTCATCGAGCAAGCCTTCTTCTCATAATGTCACTATTGTTGACGTTGCCGGACACGCCGGAGTCTCCGTTTCGGCCGTGTCCCGCGCATTTAACAGTGAAGCCAGCTGTTCGCCAGCGATGCGCAAGAAGGTACTCAAAGCCGCGACCGAGCTTGGCTATAAGCCAAACCGCTTGGCGCGTGGACTAAAATCCCGCTCTAATTTGGTCGGGATTTTAGTCACCGACTTTGAGAATCCGGCTTACTTATCCATCTTAAATGACTTCACCAGCACCTTGCAGCGCAATGGCTATCACAGCCTGCTGATCAATGTTGGCGAGGATATGGATATTCGCGAAGCTGTTGAGCTGGTTATGGAATACCATGTGGATGGCTTGATTGTGACCTCATTCTCTCTACCTGCTGAGCTGGTGAATGTCTGCCATTCACAAGGCACGCCGGTGGTGTTATTTGCGCGACGTTCGCTGAATAATGCCGTCACTGTGGTGTGTTGCGACAATGTACTGGCTGGGCGTATGGCGGCAGATAGCTTGTCAGAAGCAGGTTATAAGAAATTTGCTTTTGTCGGCGGCGTGGAAGGCTCCTCAACCAGCATCGAACGACAGCGCGGCTTTATTACGCGGCTTGTTGAGTTGGGGCACCAACATTGGCAAGTGATAGATGCCGGGCGCTACAGCTATGATGCTGGCTTTGATGCAACCTGCCGTTTATTTGGCCGTAGTGATCCACCAGATGCGCTGTTTTTTGCGGATGATATTTTAGCCTGTGGTGGGATGGATGCGGTGCGCTATGAGCTTGGCCTCGCCATTCCTAGCCAAGTGGGTGTGATTGGCATGGATGACATGGGCTTGGCGGGCACTCGGGCCTATCAACTGAGTACCGTGCGGCAGCCATTTGGTGAAATGGTACAGGAGTCGGTGAGTGCTTTATTGCGGCATATGAATGATGCCAGTTTGGAAGCTCAGGAAGTGGTATTGCCTTGTGAATTGGTGACACGTGGATCGGTTAAGTAATCCATTTTATGACTCAATCTGCGGAGAGGCCGTACTGCCACGCACTAAATACTGCGTTGGCAATACCATTTCAGGATTGGGCTTACGCTGCGCCAATATATCCAACAGCAACTTCATCGCCGTTTCACCAATCAATCGCCTCGGTTGATGAATCGTCGTCAGCTCCGGACTGCAATACTCACTAAATGCCGTATTATCAAAGCCAACAACTGAGAGCGCTTTAGGCACATTAATCTGCATTTCCCGCGCGACTTTTAACACCCCAATTGCCATCTCATCATTATGGCAAAAAATAGCCTGCGGCCGATCGTCTAAGCTCAGCAGCTGCCCACCCAACTTATAACCGGATGCCAGCGTGAAGTCACCACTCACCACATAATGCGCGGGGGTTACAATTTTGGTTTGAGCCAGCGCTCGCTCAAAGCCCCGCAAACGGTCCGAGCACAATGGATTTTCCATCGGGCCAGTAATCATGGCAATTTTAGTATGCCCCATCTCCAGCAAGCTTTTAGTTGCCGCCTGCACACTGTACTCATTATCAACCCGCACAGAAGGAATCCCTGAGTCTTTATAAAACTCACAGGCCGTTACAATGGGAAAGCGCGACTCGCCCTCCTCATCCAAAATCAACTCAATGGGTAACTCAGCACTGAGCAATAACACGCCATCAGCTTGGCGACTGCTGATGAGTTCAAGGTAGCGTTGGCCACGGGTGAGGTCATGATTAAAGTCGCCCACTAATACTTTGTAGCCGTACTTCTGTGCAATATCTTCAACACCCTTAATCACTTCAGTGAAGAATAAGTTACTGATATCAGGGATAATAACGACAATGGTTTTAGATTCATTGGTGCGCAAGCTACGCGCATTGGCATTCGGCGAGTAGCCAACCTGGGCAGCAGCCCGCTCAACTCTGACACGAGTCGCTTCGGCAACCTTATCGGGAGCCGCCAGCGCGCGCGATACAGTTGCGGTGGATACGCCTGCAAGTCTGGCGACATCTTTAACGGTAGCCATTGGAGACTCTGCTTTTATATGAATTAAATGACGGAAACGAGCAGATAGGTGATGATAGCCTCGAATAAGCGCTATTTAACCGGTTCGATTTGTTTTCAGTCGCTACCGTAAGGCACTCAATCGATGAGTGCCTTACGCATCATGAGCAGAGTAGCTTAGAAGGCTGCATCCGGAAAGTAGAAATCCTTTGCATTTTCTTTCACGACCAACTCAGCACCCAAGATCAGGCGAGTCGGTTTATGGTAAAGATTACCCAGCATTTCATCTTTCACACCGGCCACTGCCAGCGCAATACCCGAGGCAATCATTGAAGGACTGTACGTCACGGTTGCACGTACCACAGGGTCCTCATCAATCACCATTTTGATGATATCTTTTGAGCCTGCACCACCCAATACGGTTTTGATATCGGTACGGCCAGACTCTTTAATCGCCTGTAGCACGCCTTTCAGCATGTCATCATCCTGACACCAAACTGCATCAATCTTAGGGTGCTTTTGCAGGAAGTTTTCCATGACTGCCAAGGCTTTCTGCGTTGACCAATCCGCTGGCTGTGAGTCCAGAATCTTGATATCAGAATGCTTCGCCATCACTTCGTTAAAGGCATCAACTCGTTGCTTATTAATAGGAATTTGCATCCCTTCCAGTACCACTACATTTCCTTTACCGTCCATTTCTTTGGCTAGCCACTCACCACCAACGCGACCCAAACCAGGATTATCACCGGCGATAAATACATTCTGCGCAGGGGTAGCCAATTCACGATCAACCACAACCGTGTAGATACCTTCGGCATACGCTTCTTCGATGACTTTTTGCAGCGTTGCAGGGTTATGCGGCAAGATCACTAAGGCATTAATGCCTTTGATCATTAGATCTTCCACATCGCCGACTTGCTTAGTGCCTGAGCTTGCCGCGACTACGAAAAACTCTAGCTGATCATCTTTAGCCGATAATTCATCGGCGGCTTTTTTAGCCCACCACAATAACCCTGCCGTCCAGCCATGATCGGCAGATGGTACGCTAACACCAATCTTGTATTTATCAGCGGCCATGCCTGATAACGGTACGGCAAATAAGATACAGCAGAACATTAATGCTTTTAAACTACGTTTCATTTTGACTCTCCTCCGGTACTTCCATAGAAGTGTTTTTTACAAAACACGTTTCCCAACCTCAGCGCTGTGCCAGTGTGGGCCAACACCGATTCGGGTTTGAATACAGCAGTGCTGGTTAACGCGCTTTCTTGTACTGCGCCAACACTGCGATCAAGATTACAAGGCCTTTTACCGTGCCTTGCAGATACGCCGAAACCCCTAATAAGTTCAGCATATTGTTAATAATCCCCAGAATAATGACGCCGATCACAGTGCCCCAAATGGTGCCCTTGCCGCCCGCTAATGAGGTGCCACCAATCACCACGGCAGCGATAACATCCAACTCATAAAACAAGCCTGCATCACCTGGGCTTACCGAGTTCAAACGGGATGACAACATGACCGCCGAGATACCCACGGTTGCGCCAGTAATTACAAAGGTCAGGAAATAAATCCATTTCACTTTAATCGCGGAATACGCCGACACCGTGGCATTAGAACCGATTGCGCAAACGTGCCGTCCAAACGCTGTGTGATTGAGCAAAACATGGAAAATCACCGCGAGGATTAAGAACACCCACACCGGATTGGGAACCGACATAAAGTAGCCTCCACCGACTTCCGGATACTGCTGATTCTCGGAAACCACTTCACCGGCATCACTGATATATAAGGTCAGCGAGCGGAAAATGGACATGGTCGCCAGCGTCGCAATAAAGGCAGTGACCCTACCTCGGGTGACAATCACGCCATTAATTACTCCCATCAACGCGCCGAGTGCTACAGCGGCACCGATCGAGAGCGCAACAGCAAACCACCCTTCGCCAGCGGCATTTAATATCATGACCGAGAGCACCCCGATCAGCGCCACCATCGAGCCAACCGATAAGTCGATACCCCCTGCGATAATTACAAAGGTCATGCCCAATGCGATAATGCCGGTGTACGAGACTTGTCTCAGCACATTGGTGATATTACGGGTCGCCAAAAAGTGTTCACTGGCCATGGCCGAGATCGCGACTAGTACGACCAGGGCAATCAGCGGCGCATAAGTCGACCAATCTATTCGGCGTTGTTTTGGTGCGCTCCCACCAGAATCTGTGGACGGGCTCATAGCATTCTCATTACTCATTTAGTTATCCTGGGTAAATTTTTACGCATCGTATTAAGCAGATTGTTTTCTCAAGCCAGCGGCGTGATACATGATTTCTTCTTCGTTAATATCATCGCCCGTTAGCTCGCCCATAATCGCGCCGGAGCGCATGACAATCACACGGTTCGACAGGCCAATAATCTCTTCCAGCTCTGAAGAAATCACAATCACCGATAAACCATCGTCAATCAGCTTGCGAATAAAATGATAGATATCCTTCTTAGTATTCACGTCGATACCGCGAGTTGGCTCATCCAAGATCAGAATTTCCGGATGGGTATCCATCCATTTTGAAAGATAGACTTTTTGCTGATTACCACCACTGAGATTAATCAATTGAGTATCCAGCGAAGCCGCTTTGATATCGAATAGCGACACAAATTCCTCGACCCGTTTGCGCTCCAAGGATTTTCGAATCAGGCCTTTAACGTACGACTTCAGCGAGATGAGTGTGATGTTTTTAGGGATATCAAAGTTAAGAATTAAACCCTTTCCCTGACGGTCTTCCGAAAGATAGGCCAGCTTCATTTTTACCGCTTCAACCGGACTATCAATCACCACTGGCTTGCCATTCATTTCGATGGTGCCGGTAGTTTTTTCGCGTAAGCCCATAATCGCTTCGGCAGTTTCGGTACGGCCTGCACCCACCAAACCTGCAAAGCCTAATACCTCACCTTTCTTTAACTCAAAGCTCACATCTTTTAGCAAACCATCAATTGAGAGGTTGCTGACTTTGAGTACAGTCGGCTCAAGCGGCACGGATTTCTTTGGATAAATCTGATTCAATTCGCGCCCAACCATTTTGCGCGCCATATCCTCTTCATCCAACTCAGCCACTTCATCAAGGCTGATCAAATGACCATCCCGCAAAATCGCCAAACGATCACACAGCTGCTTCACTTCTTTAAGCTTGTGCGAGATAAATAAAATCGTCACACCACGCGCTTTTAACCGCTCAACCAGCTCAAACAGAATGCGTACTTCATGTTCGGTGAGTACCGTGGTCGGCTCATCCATAATCAGAATTTTGGCATTGCTGACCAGCGCTTTAGCGATCTCAACCATTTGCTTTTGAGCGACGGTTAAATCTTCAATCAAGGCATTGGGATCGAGGTCAGTCTTTAGCTCTTTTAGCAACTCACGCGTTTTCTCTCGCATCGAGTTTTTATTAAGAAAAAAGCCTGACTTCATTTCGCTACCAAGAAAGATATTCTCAAACACATTCAGTGAGCTAATCAGATTAAATTCTTGAGGAATCATGGCGATTCCGAGGGCTTTTGCATCCGCTGGATTGCGGATTTCCACCGGCTTGCCGTTCAGCATAAAACCGCCGCTGGTTTTAGTGTAAATGCCGCTCATAATTTTCAGCAGCGTCGACTTACCCGCACCATTTTCACCCAATACCCCCAGCACTTCACCGGGGAACACATCCAGCGTAATCCGGTGCAATACGCGCACACCGGAAAACTCTTTAATGATGTTATTTAACTGCATAATCGGAGACATCATAAGCGAAAGACCTCGGCTTGCCAGTTATGCATTGAGTTTGGTCCACTTGCCATTCTCTTGCGAGGAGGCAATCACTGAACTGATGAATTTCATACCTGAGACACCCGCGCCAATATCCGGAATTAACTGCATGACCGACTCGGGAGATGCGCCGGCTTTACAATGCAATAAGGCATCCGCAATATCGGAATACACATTGGCAAAGCCTTCCAAATAACCTTCAGGGTGACCGGCTGGAACGCGCGTTACTCTGAGCGCTTCATCACACAAACCATGACCACCACGCGTTAGGGTTCGGGTTGGCTCACCAAAGGGCGAATACATTAGCTGGTTCGGGTTTTCCTGATTCCATTCCAGACCACCCTTATCGCCATAAATGCGGATTTTCAGATTGTTCTCATTACCCGGTGCGACCTGAGTAGACCACAGCATGCCTTTAGCCTGCCCTTCAAATCGCATCATAACATTGACGTTATCGTCGACCTGTCTGCCCGGTACAAAGCTGGTTAAATCCGCAGAGACTTCTTCAACTTTTAAGCCGGAAATAAAGCGCGCCAGATTAAAAGCATGAGTACCAATATCACCCAAGCTTCCAGCTGGGCCAGAGCGCGCAGGGTCGGTGCGCCACTCGGCTTGCTTATTACCCCCCTCTTCTTCTTTGTTAGTCAGCCAGTCCTGTAGGTACTCAACGTGTACCAAACGGATATTACCCAACTCGCCGGTTTTCACCATGTGCCGCGCTTGGCGAACCAGTGGGTAACCGGTGTAGTTATGGGTGACGGCAAAAAAGCAGCCGCTTTGTTTTACCAAGGCTTCCAGCTCTAAGGCCTCATCCAACGACACCGTTAATGGCTTATCTGAAATAACCGCAATCCCCTGCTCCAGAAACGCTTTAGCGACCGGAAAGTGCATGTGGTTTGGTGTAACAATGGACACCGCATCAATGCCATTGTCTCTCTGCTTTTCAGCAACCGCCATCTCACTAAATGAGGCATAGGAGCGCTCACTGCTAATCCCTAAATCCGCTGCCGAACGGGCTGCGCGCTCTGGGTCAGACGATAAGGCACCCGCGACCAATTCATAGCGGTCATCCATACGCGCCGCAATGCGATGCACTGCACCAATAAAGGCACCTTCGCCACCACCAACCATCCCTAAACGAATTTTATCTGCCATGTCTGCGCTCCCTTACTTCAGTCCAAGTATTTGTCGATTGGCCACATCATCTGTGCCTGCATCGGCAAAATCATCGAAGGCCTTATCCGTTACTTCGATAATGTGCTCATTCACAAACTTCACGCCTTCACGCGCGCCCGCTTCCGGATGCTTCAGGCAGCACTCCCACTCAATAACCGCCCAACCATCAAAATCGTACTGGCTGAGTTTGGAGAAAATGGCTTTGAAATTAACCTGCCCATCACCCAAGGAACGGAACCGCCCTGCGCGATCAACCCAGCTCTGGTAACCGCCGTAAACCCCTTGACGACCGGATGGATTAAACTCAGCATCTTTAACGTGGAACATTTTAATACGGTCGTGATACAGATCGATGAACTCTAAGTAGTCCAATTGCTGCAAGACAAAGTGGGAAGGATCGTAAAGAATATTAGCGCGAGGATGGTTGTCACAGGCTTCTAAAAACATCTCAAAGGTGATGCCATCATGCAGGTCTTCACCGGGGTGAATTTCGTAACAGACATTCACCCCGCAGCGATCAAACTCATTCAAAATGGGCAGCCAGCGTTCGGCTAATTCTTTAAAGCCCATCTCGACCAAGCCCGCTGGGCGCTGAGGCCACGGGTACAAATAAGGCCAAAGCAATGCGCCGGAAAAAGTGACGTGATTAGTCAGGCCGAAGTTGGCTGAAGCTTGCGCAGATTTCATGAGTTGATCAACAGCCCACGCTTGGCGCGCATCCGGATCATTGTGCACATGCTCAGGGGCAAAGCCATCAAACATCTTGTCATAGGCGGGATGTACCGCGACCAGTTGGCCTTGTAAGTGAGTGGAGAGCTCGGTGATTTCTAAGCCATGCTTGGCTAGTGTGGCGACCACTTCATCGCAGTAGGATTGATCTGTAGCGGCTTTATCCAGATCAAACAAGCGCGCATCCCAAGTGGGAATCTGCACCCCTTTAAATCCTAAATCACCCGCCCATTTTGCAATGTTCTCAAGTGAATTAAACGGCGCTTCATCGCCGGCAAACTGTGCTAAAAATAACGCAGGCCCTTTGAGTGTTCTCATAAACTATTCTCTCCTCCAAATGGTGAAGCCAACAGTTTTTGCTTATTTTTAACACGCTATGTAATGTATAAATGTAATCGATTACATGGCACGTGCAAAAAATAAGCCGTTCGTAAAAAACCGAAAGCTCTGCTATTAACTTATAACTCGCGACAATTGAAGTCAATACGCAATGTTAGAAATATTTAATGATTGTGACGAGCGGATTATCGCGTATAAATGATCAGACTTTGGCTTCTGATATCGCCACACTTTAACTCGGTCAACTGAACTTATGTCTAACGAGACTGACACTTCACAAACAAAAACCAGCACCACCGCAGCCGTTGCCACTGGTGCTCTCGCCCCATTTAGTCACCCCATATTTCGCGCACTTTGGTCGGCAACATTGCTCTCCAACCTCGGCGGTTTGATCCAAGCCGTCGCCGCCGGATGGGTGATGACCACGCTGACAGACTCCAAAGAAATGGTCGCCTTAGTCACCGCCTCGACCATGCTGCCGATCATGACTTTGTCGCTATTATCCGGCGTGCTTGCTGATAATTATGACCGACGACGCATTATGCTGGCGGCGCAATCGTTGATGTTAGTGGTCTCTGTGGGTCTAACCTTAGCCACCTATTTTGACTTTCTAACGCCTTCGTTATTGCTGATTTTCACCTTTTTTATTGGCTGCGGTGGTGCCTTGCATAACCCATCCTGGCAAGCCACGGTCGGCGATATTGTTCCTCGCGAGCAAGTGCCCGCAGCGGTAATGGCTAACGGTATGTCATTCAACTTAATGCGCAGTATTGGTCCGGCCCTTGGTGGTGTAATCATCGTCACCATTGGTGCTGCGGCCGCTTTTGCCATTAATGCAGTCAGTTATATTGCCTTGATTTTAGTGCTCACATTCTGGCGGAGACCCGCTGCTGTTTCCGCGTTACCACGCGAACCCTTCAGGCAAGCAACTACTGCTGGCTTTCGTTATGTCAGCCTGTCGCCCAATTTATTGCGCATTATTTTGCGTGGTTTCTTGTTTGGCATTATGGGTATTTCGGTATTGGCCTTGCTGCCGTTAATCGCCAAAGACTTATTAGCCGGTAGCGCCTCAACTTACGGTTTTTTATTAGGATTTTTTGGCTTAGGTGCTGTCGGTGGTGCATTAAGCAATGCCAGAATACGTGCCAAATTTAGCAATGAAATCATCGTGCGCTCCACCTTTACGGGAATGGCACTCGGCATCATTCTATTATCGTTTGGCTATGGTATGTTTTTCTCCGCGCTCGCCCTGCTGTTGTGTGGCGCTTGCTGGGTCACTACCAATGCACTGCTTAATGTATCGCTGCAACTTTCCACACCCCGCTGGGTGGTTGGTCGTTCGCTGTCTTTTTACATGATGAGCAATGCTGGTGGCATGGCGTTAGGTAGTTGGGTTTGGGGCTTGGTTGCAGAGATGTATGGCCTGCAGTTCGCCTTGCTCGCCTCAGCGGTGACGTTGCTAGTTGGTGTTTTAATTGGGCTTAAGCTGCCCTTACCCGAGTTTGAGCGGCTTGATCTGACGCCGCTTAACCGCTTTATCGAACCCACCCTCGCCGTGCAACTCACTCAGCGAACAGGCCCAATTATGGTCACGGTGGATTTCGATATCGGCGAGTCAGATATCCCCGCTTTTCTTGAAGCCATGTCAGCCAGAAGACGTATGCGGATTCGTGACGGCGCACGTCGCTGGTCACTGCTTCGCGACTTGGAGCATCCTAATATCTGGACAGAGAAATACTATGTGGCGACGTGGGTTGAGTATGTGCGTCATAACCAACGCCGCACCATGTCTGACTCAGGAATATCCGATGCCTTGCATAAATTACATCGCGGGTCCGAGCCGCCCAAAGTAAGGCGAATGATTGAACGTGAAACGGTGCCCAAGCAAGCTGAACCACACATCAAAGGCTATGAAGATCATCACTAAGCCTCTAATAAAAAAGCCAGCTACAAATCCCTCTGTAGCTGGCTTTGGTCAAGCAAGTGGCTAACTTAGCCTTTACCGCGCCATGGAATTGTCTTGTTAATAATGGCTCGCATAATCAGGTCAAACATCAGACCTAACAGACCCAGTAACAAGATCGTCATCCAGATAATCTCGTAGTCAGATTGCTTACGCGCCACGTTCTCAACGAAACCAATACCGGTGGTTCCCGCCAGCATTTCAGCGGCCACCAAGGTTCCCCAACACACACCAATCGCGATGCGAATACCGGTCAAAATCTCCGGCAGTGAGTTCGGTAAAATAACCCGTCGTACGATCTGCCCTTTACTCGCGCCTA
Source organism: Leucothrix mucor DSM 2157 (assembly GCF_000419525.1). Lineage (NCBI taxonomy): Bacteria > Pseudomonadati > Pseudomonadota > Gammaproteobacteria > Thiotrichales > Thiotrichaceae > Leucothrix > Leucothrix mucor. The sequence continues at coordinate 4,211,446 of NZ_ATTE01000001.1, read as the reverse complement.
AGGAGTGCGCCGCATGGATTTTCGATAGCTGCGTTCCGGAGGCACCGGTTCGTGCCGAGATCACCATGATCGCAAACGCCACCATAAACAGCAGGAAGATTTTACCGTCATCCTGAATACCGAAAATGGTCAGAATCAGCGGTGCCCAAGCCAGCGGTGGAATCGGTCGGTACAGCTCAATCAAAGGATCAAAGAAACCTTTGGCAAAGCGTGACAAGCCCATATACAAGCCCAGCGGCACACCCAGTAAAATACCGAAGAACAGACCCGCCAACACCCGCATCATGGAGTCCCAGATATGCCCGATCGGCACCGGAATCAACATGGAAGGATAGTTACCCGTGGCAAAGTTATAGACTTGAGTTTTGAAGTTACTCAGCACATTTCCCTTGTCATCATGGCGTGGATATTCACCCGGAACCAAGTTCGCAATCCAGTCTGGAATCAGGAATTCCAACACCTCGCCAACCGGTTTCATTTCATACCATAACAGCGGAATGCCTTTGTAGCCCACATCAGGATTCGACATGTGAACAAAGCGCGCCAGCGTGTCCGAAGGCTTTGGCAGCCAGCGACCAGATCCCTGCTCAGAACAGGCCCGATTACCCGCCAGAATATCGCCACCCGGCAGCATCAACGCATTCACATAGCGCAATGAACCTTGCACCGCATACTGCGTGTTATCCAGATTAACCAGTGCATTTTCAACCTTTTGAGTCACGGCAGCGGGGAAGATTTTACCGTCATCAATTCGCTTGTAGATTTTATCAATCTGCTTCACAAAATCCTTCCGGTCATCAACCACTTGCGCACTGCCAGTTTCGTCTACTTCAAAGCTGGAATAACGGGCTTTCAGTGCTTCAAGTTTGCCAGTAATGCCTTCACCATCATTGCGGATCTTGATGAAGTCGGATGAAATCTTCTCCATCTCTTTACTGGCCGCATCAAACTTACGACCAAGGTCGGTCATGGCTAAGGGTGGAATTTCAACGCTTGTCTCACCCCATTTTGGCTGTGCCAGCGCTTTCGCCATTGCTGCAGGATCTGCAGGGCCCGGATAATCCTCAGACTTCAAGTCGTCCGCCAGCGCATCAATACGCTCAGCAATACCATCAATCTTACCGGCTACACTGCCATCCACCAGCGATGGGTCAGCTTGTGCTGCCAAGGTTGAGCGCAGTTCGTCAACAATGGATTTTAGCTCAGCCCGATCGGTATCATTGAACTCAGTGTTAGCCAAACGCACTTCCAGCTGGTCAATCTGACCGTAGTCTCGCTCCAGCAGCTCGGTGCTTTTTAACAGGCGATCATCTAGCGGAAACACAGAGCGGATTGGGTTAGCCGTGCGGTTGAGTTTAGCTACCTGACATAACTCATTCGCCGCTTGCGGAAAGAAAGCCCGCCCGGCATCCCATGAGAAATACAGCCAAACAATTAAAATAGTGGACACCCCGGCGATAATCCAGTGCCAGCCGCCCAGTGCGCGACTTGGATTACCGAATACCGCATCGTTACGCTCAGTGCGGATGAGTCGGCGTCCGTATAGGATTGAGCCGATTAACAGGCCAATCAAAACGATAAAAAGAAACCCTACAAGCATGTTGATTCTCTCGTATTAGTGCAGTTAAGCCGCGTCAGTTTTACCCATGATTTCTTCTTCCATATCCCAAATCATGGTCAGAATTTCTTCACGGGTTTTCGTGAATTCAGGGCTGTTCTTAATCTCTCTGGGGTCTTGCTCCAGTCCCTGTTCGGCGAACGGTAGGCGATATTCTTTGTGTAAGCGGCCAGGCCTTGGTGCCATCACAAATAAGCGCTCACCCAGCAACAAGGCTTCTTCAACCGAGTGCGTAATGATCATGATGGTCTTGCCGGTTTCTTTCCAAATCTTTAACACCAGCGTCTGCATTTTCTCGCGCGTCAAAGCATCCAGTGCGCCCAGAGGCTCATCCATTAAAATCAGATCAGGGTCATTAATCAGGCAACGCGCTAAAGCAACACGCTGCTGCATACCGCCGGAGAGTTGATAGGTTGGTGTGTCGCCAAAGCCTTGCAGCCCAACAATATCCAACCACTCCTCGACTTTCTTAGCGGTCTCTTTCTTATTGGCCCCTTTCATGCGCAGGCCAAAATTGACGTTTTCGGCAACCGTGAGCCATTCAAACAATGCGCCCTGTTGGAATACCATGCCGCGATTTTCACCCGGCCCGTCAATCTCAACACCGCCTAAGGAAAAGCTGCCACCCGTAGGATGGTTGAAGCCCGCAATAATATTTAGCAGGGTCGTTTTGCCACAACCCGATGGCCCTAACACCGACAACAGCTCACCCTGCTTGAGCGTAAAACTGACGTCTTTTAGTGCGTGTACACTGCCTCCGGTTTTGGTGGTGAACACCATATTGACATTATCGGCAACGAGGTCACTCATGAAATTTACCTGTGGTTATCCCTGCAATACACTCAATGCACGGGCTTTAGAATGAACGATAATCACTTGTTGGGTATCGCGATTAATACCCGAAATAGCTGGTGGTCAGCCATCAAGTTGACCAGCATCGCGCTGGCCAACAGTTCTTCAGATAGCGTGTTAGATTACTTCAGGAAAGAAGTATCAATGGCCACACTGTAGTCTTCCAAGGCTGGTCTTTCTTCTGTGGCAAAGGCGTTACCTACGACAGAAATTGCCTTATCAGCCAGACCACCTTTGTTGAAGTACTTCTCAAGCTGCTCAGCATTACTTGGGAAGATGAAGTCTTCCATTTGCTTCTGGGTACCTTCAACACTCATACCGGAGTCTTTTGCAATCACGTCGATCTTGGACTGATCCTTAGCAAATGCTGCATTGGCCTCATCAGTTACTTTCAAGAAGGTACGAACCATGTCAGGGTTTTCCTGAGCAAACTTTTCAGTAACAGACACAACATCGAAGCTCACAATGCCCGCTTCATCCTTCTGCTCATTGGTCATCAACACCTTACCGACTTCCTTCATCTTGGACATTGAGTCACCACCGTAACCACAAGCCATGACGACGTTGCCATCTGCCAACGAAACTGCCGCATCGGCAGGCACCTGATCAACCACTTTGATCTCGCTGATATCAACGTCCAGTGCAGCCATCATCATGCGGAAGCTGTAGTCCGCCATGGTGGCGAGTGGCACCGCCACTGACTTACCTTCCAACTCATTGGCATTGCTGATATCGATACCCGCATCGTTTCTAACCACACAATCATTCGCTGGATATTGCACCGCAATCGCTGCCAGTTTAATCGGCGCACTGGCATTAACGGCATTAATAAAAGGCGCTAAACCTTGGCTGTAAGAAATATCGATATCACCGGCCAACATCGCTTCAGTCATCTGCGTTCCCGCATCAAAGTTAGTCCAGTTCACGGTAACACCTAATGCCTCGTCGTATGCCTTCTCAACTTTTGCTATCTGATTTGGAGTCGCCCATTCAAGGAAAAAACCAACGTTAACTTCATCGGCAGCCATAACGGGGCTGGCGATGGCACTGGCGATTACAGCAGAAGCGGCTAGAGTGGTCAGTTTGTTTGTATGTTTCATATGAATTCCATTATTAGTAAAGTTGGCAACATGCGTTGGGCAGACTATCTATTTTTAATATAGTTTTATTGTTTAGTATAAGCAATAGAACAGAATAGATTGATTTAAAAGATTGGTTTGGCGCTAGTGGAGTCCTCCTGATAAACCTTGATGAGCAAAAAATGCCGCAGGCTTGAGTTGAGTAGTAGAGGTAGATGTTAGGTCGCTGGCAAAACGACGACCGTTAAAGAATTTGAAAGGATTGATTAAAGAATCGAGGTAACGAAGGGAGTGAAGCGAAGCGTAGTGCGCAGGTATGACGAACCTACTAAAGCGAGGTATAGGCGGCCCTGAGGCAACCCATTGGTGTCTAGACTGTATTAATGTCTCTAATAGTGCAAACAACTATCGACCTCCATTACCGATACGTAACTATTTAACTACAATAAAACGTAAAACGGTTTTTACTTAGATCCAGATAGCTTAAGTTATTGGGCCAGTAGTTACTACTAACTACCGGCCCAATCATTCATTCGGAAGCGCTTCCAGCCTCGCAACGCTTGATGACTAAAGGCTCAGAAGCGGCTTCGCCTAACACCTGACAGCCATTCACTGTGCATAGCGTCCAACCAGAACCGGTTGCACCAGACGCCGCCAGCCGTAACTCCGGCTGCGGGCCTAAGCTCGGCGTCCACTGCCACCAGCCATCTTTTAACACAGCATCGTCACCCGGCTCCATGCCAGCGCCCGAGCCTTTTACCCGTGCCATGGTCATCACTAAGCCAGCGGGCGTTGACTGCCAATCTTCTTGCCAGTCAATTTTCTCAACCGAATGCGTCCAGGATAAAGAAAAGGCTGACACCGCAAGGGTCAGCACCTTTCCTGCACTGAGAATGCAAACACTCATGAAGCCGTCACTGACTGCTTATCTGCATCACCTGATTTATTTTTGCGCCAGATAATGTAGGCAAATGCTGCCACCAGTACAAAGCCAATTTCATCAGTCATCGGTAGAGCAGCAACCAAAGTAAAGGCTGCAGCCATACCAAGGAAGCGCTCAGGCCAGCTTAGCTTGCCACCAAGGAAGCCAACCACCGCTGCGCCCCACAAACCAATCGCCAATGTCGCTTTCAAAATGATGTAAGCCACAGCGAGCGGGAAGCCAATTGACTCCGCCAATGGACCGCCATCTTGCAACATAAGCGCTGGGGAGTAGACCGCCATGAATGGGATAACGAAACCAGCTGCTGCCACTTTGATCGCTTCCATGGAAATGCGTAATCCATTTTCACGGGCAATCGGTGCGGCAGCAAAACAGGCCAGTGCCACTGGCGGAGTGAGGTCTGCAAGGATTCCAAAATAGAATACAAACATGTGACTAACAATCAACGGAACACCCAACGCCAATAAGGCAGGGCCAGCGATTGAAGCGGTAATAATGTAGTTAGGAATGGTTGGGATACCCATACCCAGTACAATACAGGTGATCATCGTCAGTACTAATGACAGGAATAAACTGGTGTCACCTACTGCCACGATAAACTGGCCAAAGGTATTCGCTGCACCGGTGAGTGTCATAGTACCGATAACGATGCCCACGATGGCGCAAGCAATACCGACTGGCAGTGCCGTTTTAGCACCTTCAGCCAGTGAGTCGCGGCAAATAATCAGTGTTTTGCGACCACCTTGAGAGAAGGCATTCCACAGTACTAACGCCAAAATCGCAGCAACCACGACCCAAATTCCCAGCTTAAAGAAGGAGGCGGCGATTAAACCCAGCCCGATCCAGAACACATAGCGCAGCATCCCTTTTGGCAGACCCAGCGCAATCGAGCCACCCAGAATCAACAATACCGTCAGCGTTAAACCAATAGTACCGGCATACAATGGCGTGTAACCAGAGAACAGTAAGTAGACCAATGCAATCAATGGTAGTAGTAAGAACCAGCGGTTTCTCAAGGCATCCCAAGCAGATGGCAGTTCTGCTTTACTTAAACCTTCAAGGCCATATTTACCCGCTTCCAGATGCACGATCCAGAACGCTGAGGCAAAGTATAAAACAGCTGGAACCAAGGCGGCTTTTACCACTTCGTGATATTCCACACCCAAGGTTTCCGCCATGATGAATGCAACCGCACCCATCACCGGAGGCATTAACTGACCACCCATGGAAGCGGTAGCTTCTACGCCACCAGCAAATGCTGAGCGATAGCCAAAACGCTTCATCAAAGGAATGGTAAATTGTCCGGTGGTAACCACGTTCGCCACACCAGAGCCTGAAATAGTCCCCATCAGACCCGATGAAATCACGGATACTTTGGCAGGGCCGCCGCGCTTGTGACCCACTAAGCCAAGGGATACATCAGTAAATAAATTGATCATTCCTGCTTTTTCCAAAAAGGAACCAAACAGGATGAATAAGAATATGTAGGACGAGGAAACAAAAATCGGAATCCCGTAAATGCCCTCGGTGCCGTATGCCATGTGATCAATCACTTGCTCGAAGTCGTAACCGCGATGATTGAGTGGCGACGGCAGGTATTCACCAAATAAACAATACGCCAGAAAAAAGCCGGCAATAATTGGCAACGCAGGCCCCATAGTGAGCCAGGTCGCCAGAAAAATACTGGCCAAGGCAATCACACCAATCACAATATCACGCGGTAAAGGATCACCTGAGCGCAACAAAAGTGGCGTGTATTCAATCCACTGATAGGCTGCAACCAGCATACCAACGATACCTAAGCCCCAAGCTAGGATCTTAACTACTTTGGACCGATCACCCGCTGCAGTAACTAGCGGAAACACCAGCATCATCAAAAAGCCGACATGCACTGCACGCAAAATCTGGCTGGACATATCCACCAAATGCGCGGCAGTTAACACCTGAAACGTCGAGAATGCCACGGCTAACCAAAATAGAAAGCGGCCTTCAAGCGTCTGGGGAAATCCATTTTCTAGCGGATTGGAATGAACGAAAACCGCTGATTCTTCAGTCGGTTGTGTGGGTTGGCTGGACTGCATGAAGCCTCCTCAGTTGAACAGCATATACACCGGACCAAACAGGGGAGCAGCTTTGCACTGCTCCCCTTTTTACGTAATTTGCTTAAGTGTTACAGCAAACCTTTTTCTTTGTAGAAACGCTCTGCACCTGGGTGTAGCGGTACAGGCATGCCTTTCAATGCATTTTCTAACTTAATAGATGCCGCTGCTTTGTGAGCAGCTTCCAGAGCTGGCAAGTTTTCAAACAACAATTTAGTCATTTGGTAAGCCGTCTCGTCAGAGACTTCTGAGTGAGTTACCAGGAAGTTCACAACTGCAACCGTTGTTACATCTTCATCCTGACCATCATAAGTGCCCGCAGGAATCGCTGCACTGATGTATGGAGGGCCCAACTTCTCAACCACATCTTCTGGTACCGCAACCAAAGTCACTGGCAAAGAAGTGGATAGATCTTTTAAAGAAGCAACGCCTAAACCGGCTGATTGCAAGGTTGCATCCAGCTGACGGTTTTTGATCAGCTCAACGGACTCAGAGAATGGCAGGTATTCTGTCTTTCCAAGATCATCGTAGCTCATGCCAGCAGCACCAAAGATGGTGCGAGCATTTAGCTCAGTACCCGACTTGGCCGCACCAACAGACAAGCTTTTGCCTTTCAGATCAGCAAATGTCTTGATGCCAGACTCTTTTGAAGCAACGATTTGAATGAAGTTAGGGTATACCGCAGCGATTCCGCGCAGCTTGTCTAACTTCTTAGGGAAACCAACTTCCTCATTACCTTCCCACGCATTTTTCACTGAGTCACCCAGTGCTAATGCTAGCTCACCACGGCCTTTTTGCAGCAGATTAAGGTTTTCAACGGATGCTTTGGTAGATTGAACCTGAGTACGGACGTCTTCCATATTGTCCGCATAGATTTTTGACAAGCCAACACCCAGTGGGTAATAAACACCCGAGGTACCGCCAGTTAAGATATTGATAAATTCAGCAGCATTCGCTGTCACACTACCAAAGCCTAATGTCATTGCGACGGTACCGGCTAATAGGGACTTACGTGCGATTGTTACAGGGGTAGATAATTTCATTGCCTTCCTCCAAGATTGAGCAAAAAATAGAACCAAAAGTTCCATGTCATATAGGTTAACAAGATCTGACTAAAGTCGTTAGGCGGATTTATGCCCGCGCTCTCGGGTGAAACCGGCGGAAATCCGCTGATTCATTTTTTGCTGATGTTTGATTTTGTTATAGACCTGCTTAACATCCTCAATCAGCTCAAATTGTGTTGGGCGCAACTGCGGACGCCGTGACCTCATCGTATTTGATGATTCATTCACATAATACAGAGGCTCAATCACACCACTTCCGAAACTGATCGACCCACTACCGTCGGATTGTTCAACGTAAACCATCTGACCGAGTGAATCTAAATCAAGACTTTTTACCGTCTTACTGTGTTGACCGGAAGCGATGATAACACGCTGATTGGTTAGCGCGTAAAATGTGCGGCCGCGCCGTCTGGAATCGAAAAAGAATCGACCGATCATTAAGTGCAGCCCAATTAATACAAACGGCAAACCAAATAAGGGAAACACATAGTCAAAGGTATCCTGCCAGCCAGATGTGGTCACGGCGGTATACTCCCAAAACAGTGCAAAGCCACCCCAGGCCATACTAAATGGAATCATAAATCGATCGCTGGGTTTAAACCGGATGCCTTGCCTTGGCATTCCCGCCCACACCAGTTTCTCTGAACCTGACAACTCTCTACGCATCACTTCATAAGCATCGTACGGCATACATCCTCCTGGGCTATTGTGCCATCAGACTCGCGCATCCAGTGTGACCCATTCTTCAGTGACTGACCAGAACCTTAGATCATTCCACTCCAGTTGACCTACATCAAGCCAATCTGCCCGCTTAAGTACTACCATCAAGGTATGGAAAGACTGGTCAGGATGACTAGTCATTTATTGCGGTAACCGACATTCTTATGTCAGGAGGTTAGATCATGTTAGGTCTTCAAGATATTATCGGCATGTGTGATTGCACCGAAGAAGAGATTCAGGCGATTGCGGAACACGAACATTTACCCGATGCGATTGCTACTGAGTTGGCGGAGTATCTGGTGCATACCGAGGATGGCGTGCCTAAGATTCGCAGCATCCTTATCGACAATATGCACAATGCTGAGCGCGATGGTGATCAGGAGCAGGCGGGTAAGCTGAAACTGGTGCTTAAGCACTTTATCGCGACGCATCCGGATTACACGACACTCAACTGAGTCGCTTAATCAGTTAGACACCATCCTGATGGATTGGCCCCTGCAATACAGTAGATGCTGTGTTGCGGGGGCTTTGTGCTGCCTATTGCTTCCTAAAATAAGATGACCATTTAGTTAGATTAGCCATTCGCACTAAAAAGATTGGCCATTTGCACTAAAAAAGGGCTAGAGACAGCCTATTGACTGTGGCATATTTACCTACCACTAACACTTAACAACGAAGACATCAGCATGGCAACAGCATTTGGATCAGTATTCATGCCTGAAATGGCAATCACTTGGTTTGACGGAACAAGCTGGAGCGAGCCAGAAATGGTCTCTAGCGATTCCCTGCCGATGCACCCTGGAAGCCATGTTTTGCACTATTCCAGCACGTGTTTCGAAGGGCTCAAAGCATTCCGCCAAAAAGACGGCTCAATTAAAATTTTCCGCATGGATCAGAACCTGAAGCGCTTTGCACAAAGTGCGCGCTTGTTGGCACTGCCTGCGATTGACGAAGCAACGACCGCAAAAATGATTGTGGATGTGGTTGCTAAATTTAAAGATCAGGTGCCTGATGCACCGGGCTCTATGTATATCCGCCCGACGCATATCGGTACTGAACTCACTATAGGTAAAGCGGCGGCACCTTCTCTGGAGTCTTGCCAGTACGTTTTACTGTCACCAGTCGGTGACTACTTTGCAGGCGGCGCGGCGGCTCTGCGAGTATTGGTTGATGATGAAGGCATGCGCTGTGCACCACACAATGGCATGATCAAAAGCGGCGGAAACTACGCCAGCGCCCTCCGCCCAATTATGGAAGCACGCGCTAAGTACAAAGCGGACCAAGTTCTGTTCTGCCCGGGTGGCGATGTTCAGGAAACGGGCGCAGCGAACTTCTTGCTGATTGATGGCAATGAGATCATCACTAAGGCATTGGATGAGTCTTTCCTACACGGCGTAACGCGTGACTCGATTCTGACGCTTGCTCGTGAAAATGGCATGACAGTCAGTGAGCGTGAAATTTCAGTGGCTGAGCTATTAGAGCGTATTCAGAAGCCAGGCTGTGAAGCAGCACTTTCTGGAACAGCTGCCGTACTTGCGCCAGTTGGCACCATGATTTATCACGATAAAGAGTACACGGTCGGCAGCGGCACGCTTGGCCCAATGACAGAAAAGCTTCGCAACCAACTGAATGCCATTCAGTGGGGCGATGTTGAAGATACTCACGGTTGGTTGACGACGGTTGAGTAAAACCGAAGTCTGACTAATTAAAAAAGGCCATTAGCGGTAATTTGCTAATGGCCTTTTTTATTATCTGAAACAATGTATTGAGCAAGTGCAGAGTTATTAGTTGCCCAAGAAGCTTGGTACAAGCTAAAGGCTATAATACTCCCGCAAGAACCGCGCAATACCATCCTCATCATGATGCCCAATGACCTGAGTTGACAGCGCCTTAATCTCATCCAAGGCATTTGCCGGTGCATAAGCCTCATCCGCCATGCGGAACATGCTCTCGTCATTATCGCTATCGCCAAAGCAAATCACGCGCTCATAGCCCAATGATTCTTTCAGTACCGAGATCGCACCACCTTTGCTCGATGCGCTATGGTGAATATCCAACCAATGAAAATTCGGCTTATACATATCGCCGCCGGTATAGACCACCAAGTGCGATTGCTGAGTCAGCTGATCATAGATCCCAGCGATTTCCGCCTGACCACCCAAGGCATTGATATTAGTAATCTGTGCATTGCTGTGCAGCGCAACCAATGGCTTGGTGGTAATGGTATCGCTGTTTTCAAAGCGCGAGATATATTGCTGGCACAGCTCATTTTGCGGCGGCGCATGGTACACCGCATGACTGCCATCCGGCTCAACGGTAAAAATAAAGGGCGATGGGCTACGCGTTGCAAACGCTTCCAGCACCGATTCAATCTCATCGGGCGTTAGGAAGTTATGGTGCATATAACCCGCCGATTGCGGATTCCAGATCACCACGCCATTGTTATACACATGCAGCAAGGGGAAATGCGTATCGCGCATACATTCACGCGCCGCATGCAAAGTACGCCCAGTGGCCACCGTGTAAGCGATATTGCGCTGCTGCAATAGCTTCAAGGTATCGCGGGTGTAGTCAGTAATTTGTTGCCTGCTATTTAGCAAGGTTCCATCCAAATCAAACACGAGCAGTTCCATCAGAACCTCCATCAGGTTGCGGACACGCTATTCTATTTTTCTGCCGGACTGTGCCAAGGCAGATTGGATTGAAAGGTTTCCAGTGTTTCGCCGCTTTCGGCCTGAAACCAATCATCAATTAAACGGTAGGAAATCGATAAGTTCGGCGGTGGCATCACCGTGCCAGCAATCATTTGCTCCCGCAGCTCCTCTGCACTTAACCACAATGCCTGATCGATATCATCATCTTCCAGATCGAGCGTGGTGTCTTTGGCTTCTGCACTGTAGCCCAGCATCAGCGAGTTCGGGAACGGCCAAGGCTGAGAGGAGTGATAGCAAATATTCTCGATTTGTATTCCAACCTCTTCAAAGACCTCCCGTTGTACCGCGCTTTCCAGCGTTTCGCCAATTTCCACAAAACCGGCCAGCACTGAATAACGATGCTCCGGCCAAGTGGCTTGACGTGCTAATAAGATTTTATTGCCACAGGTGACGCGCATAATGACGGCGGGATTAATGCGTGGGAATTCAATGTGCTCGCAATTGCCATTAGCACACTTTTGAATACTGCCGCCCTCACCTTGTCGCAATAAAGTGCCGCAACGCGTGCAGTGGCGGGTAGTGATATGCCAGTGATTTAAAATCAGCGCGTAAGAATAGATCGCGGCAGTTTCCATGCCCAATTTAAGGGTCACTTCACGCAAGGAATGACTTTCTAATAAGCTTGGGTCAATATCCAAAGCGGCCAAGTCACCAGGCAGTTCGCGAACATTGACTTTAAAGACAGGAATATTATCGCTGAGGCGCAAGCCCAATAGGCTCGGTGTATGGTCTAGCTTTAGGGATTGCCACTGCGCTTGGTTTAGCTGCAAAGGCTGATCGCCCAGCATCACTACATTATGGCCATCCAGCACCAGAAACAGCGCTTGCGGATGCTCATATTGCTGCGCTAGTTTAGCGGGGTCTTTGCGAAGGTGCGCAACCCGATCAAGCGGCTGCGCGGTATAGGTGTTTAGCAGGGAGCGACTGAGATGATCCATGACCAGCATCCAAGGGCGTTAAAGCGCTCCATCTTAACACCCTGTCTACTGCGAATTGCACCCCGAATCTGTTAATTTTTACGCCTCAACCACCGGCTTTTTTAGCTGCGTATAGGCGTGATACAAACTCAAATGTACTTGGCCTGTTAGCGCATCTAACAAGTGTGAACGCTGTAGTTTATCCATCACTGGGCCTTTCACTTCGGCGAGGTGGAATTTAATATTCATGCTATTAAGCAGCTCATTAATGCGCTCCAGTGTTTCCACGGCGCTGCTATCAATGTCATTTACGGCGGTACACACCAACACAATATCTTCCAGCTGTTTATGCTCACTAGCCATTTGCAGCAGGCGCTGTTCCAAGTTGCGGGTATTGGCAAAATACAGGCGCTCATCCACTCGCACCAATAACGCGTTTTCTAGCTGAGTCACGTCGTGGCGCAAGTAATTACGGAAGTGTTCGGTATTGCCCACCTGCCCGACTACCGCAATGTGCGGGCGGCTGGTTTGCCAGAGCAAGGTCAGAATCGATACGGACACACCCACAATTACACCGGCTTCTACCCCCAATAGCAGTACCACTAAAATGGTTGCCATCATCGCTAGAAAGTCGGTTTTACTGTAGCGCCAGGTGTGTTTTATGGTTTCAATATCGATGAGCGAAACGACCGCAACAATGATGGTTGCTGCCAGTACCGCTTTAGGCAAATAAAAGAATAATGGGGTTAGCAATAAGGTCGCTAGCAAGATACCGCCAGCGGTTAAAATACCCGCCATTGGCGTACGCGCGCCCGCATCGAAGTTGACCACTGAACGGGAAAAACCACCCGTAACCGGATAACCACCACCGACTGCAGAGGCGATGTTAGCCGCCCCTAAACCCAGTAATTCACGGTTAGGATCAATGGATTGACGACGCTTGGCCGCTAGAGTTTGAGCCACCGAAACCGACTCCACAAAGCCGATAATGCTAATAACAATGGCAGGTGGCAGCAGGGCTTTCCATAACTCCAGATCAAACACGGGCCATGCAAGTGGCGGTAATCCTTGAGGAATATCACCCACTACCGACACACCTTGAGTATCTAATGACAAGCCACGCACTAACAGAATCGATACTAAAATAGCCGCCACAGGGCCGGCTTTAGCAAGAATATCCGCCAGCGTACTGCCCAAGCCCATCCTAGATAAAAGTGGCTTTAATTGCTTACGTACCCAGAATAAAAATGCAGTGGCGGCGACACCAATCGCTAAGGTCCACAGATTGGCGTCACTAATATGTGCAAATATGCTGCTGATCAAGCCCGGCAGACTATGCCCATCGGCCGACACACCCATTAAGTGCTTAAGCTGGCTGGTCGCAATCAAAATACCCGAGGCGGTAATAAAGCCTGAGATCACTGAATGCGATAAGAAGTTAGCCACAAAGCCTGCCCGCAGCACACCCAGCAACATCATAAAAATGCCGGATAAAAAGGCCAAAGCGATTGCCGCATCTAAATAAGCAATGGAACCCGCTTCGGCGATTGCGCCAATACTGGAGGCCGTAAGCAATGACACCACCGCCACCGGCCCGACCGCCAGCACCCGACTAGAGCCAAAAATGGCGTAACCCAGCAATGGGAAAATACTCGCATACAAACCCACCTGCGCCGGCAAGCCCGCCAACAACGCGTAGGCCAGACTTTGAGGAATGAGCATAACCGTTACGATCACTGCCGCCATGGCGTCATCGGCGAACAGTTTACGGTTATAGTCTTTGATCCAATCCCAGGCGGGAATGTAGTGCAGTAAATTCATGAGGTGGCCTTAAAGAATAGCGGTCGATCAATAGAGGATTAGCTTAAGTGGCTCACTTTGAAGCCACTCCCTGCGTACGTGCGGTAATAAAGGACAATACCGAACGTTGTAATAGCATGCCAGCCAACATTGCTGCAATAAACACAAAAATCGCACTTTCACCCGAAACGACACTACTCAATGCAGGCCCAGGACATAGCCCGATCAAGCCCCAGCCGATGCCGAAGATAGCCGCGCCGATTAATAGGCGCGCATCAATAATGCGGCTAGTGGGTACTGAAAAGATTGACTCAAACAATGGCTTGGGCCGCTTCCAAACTAAACGATAGCCAACACCCGTCACTACAACAGCTGCTAGGAGTACGAAAAACAAACTTGGATTCCAGTCACCCGCCACATCTAAGAAGCCACGCACATTGGCAGGATTCGTCATGCCAGAAATGGTGAGGCCAATAGAGAACAAGGCACCTGAAATAAATGCTGATAATGCTTTTTTCATTAGTCTGCTCCCTTAGCTAGTGATAAATACAGTGATCATGCCGGTCACAATAAAGATACCGGTCGCGATTAAAGAGCGTGGTGAAATTCTTGAGACACCACACACGCCATGGCCGCTCGCGCAGCCCGAGCCCAAAGTCGTCCCGAAGCCAACCAGCAAGCCACCGGCAATTAGGTAAGGTAAACGCTTATCCACCACCACCTCTGGCAACTCGCCACCAGCCAGCAAGTAGAAAAATGGGCCGACCAATAAGCCGATAACAAACGCTAAGCGCCAGACGGTATCGGCGCTAATATTTAACGAGAGCAAGCCCGAGGTAATGCCGCTGACGCCGGTAATCCTGCCCAGCGTAGCCATCATTAATACGGCGGCAACACCGATGAGGCTCCCTCCTAGCAGGGATTGGGCGATACTAATGGTTTGCATGGTGTGTAACTCCTAAGTGTGTTGCTGCTGTTTTAGCGCAGCATTATTAGGAGTATATTAGCAAATACTTATTTATAGTCAATAACTATATAATGATTTACTGATATTATAAGGCGTGTGGAAATAGCCTTTTAAAATTAATTATTTAGTTCAGGCAGTTCGAAAGAATTTGGCGCGAAGAGAACTCCGAGAATGATTGACTCCCGAGGCTTTTAAGTAGGATAAGCCAGCAAGAACCGGCTTTAGCTCATGGCATACGCCATCATCATGATGTCTGCTGAAATTGCCAAAATAACGGTCAGCACTAATAAACGTTGTCTCATTTTGTAACCCCCATTTTCACTTACCAATCAACCCTAACATTAAAGACCCATACTCCCGATGAATATGAGACACTAAAAAGACGATGTGTTCATCATATAGCAATTGATATCACATTTAATCGCTTTACAATAGTGGCCAAGAAAAATACTAATCACTTAACCCATCACAGGAAATAATAATGGAAAATAACCCTTATCAGGCTCCCACCTCCGACCTGCATACCGCTGGCAACCAACACCCCCTTCAATATGTCGGGTTTTGGATTCGTGTGGCGGCCTCGCTGATCGACTCCATCTTATTAATACTGATCACCCTACCGTTACTGTACATATTAATGGGCGCAAGCGCGTTTGACCCGGAAGCGGGCCCTGGTGCAGGTGGTGTCGTTGCGATGTTTATAAACTACTTATTACCGATTATTGCAGTGATAACATTCTGGGTACTGAAGTCTGCGACACCAGGAAAAATGCTATTCCAGGCAACCATTGTGGATGCTAAAACCGGCAATAAGCCGTCTATCGGACAGTTTATTGGCCGCTACTTTGCTTACATTCCTTCTACCCTGATCTTTGGACTGGGCTGCTTCTGGATAATCTGGGATAAGCGCAAACAAGGCTGGCACGATAAGCTGGCTGGTACTGTAGTTGTTAGACCTTACAGCGACCCAGCCAAGCAAATCACTTTCGAATAAACATTTCTGATAATCGTGCTTGACTGCCCCAGCCAATAACGGGAGGATTTAACCTTTCCGCTGGGGTAGTCACTTACCCTGTAAGCCCTCACCATAAGCACGAACTCATGACTCAACTGACCGACACGTTACAGCAGGCGCGGCCATTCATTCTGTTTGAAAACACTTTGCTTTCTAATACCGATGAAGCGGCTTGGTTATTTACACAGCCCGCTCGCGAAATTATTGCCTTAAACGCCGAAGAGCTTCCCGCAGCCTTGGCGGCAATTGATGAGGAGCGTGAGAAAGGCCATTATCTGGCAGGTTATTTAAGCTATGAAGCAGGCTATGCGCTGTCTGCCAAGTTGGCACCATTTCGCCAGCAACACACCATCGACAACCCCTTATTGCAGTTTTATGCCTTTGATAAGGCGACACGCTTAGCCCCTTCTGAAGTCACCGAAACACTACAGCAACTGCCGGAATCTGAACCTTATATCCGTAATTGGAAAGCCTCCGAAACTGAAGCGGAGTACATTGCCAAGCTAGAGCGTATTCTCGACTACATTAGCGCAGGCGATACCTATCAGGTGAATCATACCTACCGCGTGGGCTTTGATTTAGAGGGCAGTATTGATGGCTTGTATCAGGCACTGCGCGAGCGCCAAAAAGTGGCGTTTTCTTGTCTGATGCATTTGCCGCAGCGTTCCGTACTCTCACTGTCACCAGAGTTATTTATTCGCAAACAAGGCACACGCTTATCTACTAAACCCATGAAAGGCACGACTCCGCGCGGTAAGGATGACGCTGAGGATGCAGCGATCCTTAAAGCCATGGCGGAAGATAAAAAGCAGCGCTCTGAAAATGTCATGATCGTGGATTTGATGCGCAATGATATTGGTCGGCTGGCCAGCTCTGGCAGCGTTAAAGTCAGTCAGTTATTTGAGATTCAAACCTTTAAAACGCTGCATCAAATGATCTCTACGATTGAGGGACAGGTTGAGCAAAGCATTCCCTTTGCTGAGGTGGTTAAAGGTTTATTCCCCTGCGGTTCGATTACTGGCACACCGAAAATTCGTACCATGGAAATCATTCATGAGCTGGAAGCTACGCCACGCGATATTTATACCGGCGCGATTGGCTTTATTACACCGGAGAATGATTTCACCTTTAATGTACCCATTCGCACGCTGCACTTTCCGAAAGATAGCCAACACGGCACTTTAGGCATTGGTGGCGGCATTATTTATGAAAGTAATCCGTTAGATGAGTGGCATGAGAGTCAGTTAAAGGCACGCTTTGTGACTGGGCTCAATCAGCAGTTTAAGCTGATTGAATCGCTGCGATATGATGCATCGACTCAGCAGTTATTGCGACTGGATCAGCATATTGAGCGCTTAACGCAGAGTGCGGCTGAGTTTGGTTATCCGCTGCCAAGTAAGCCGGTGGGTGAGTTATTAACTGATTATGTTCGAAGTGTTGATGCTGGTGATGATCTGAAGTTACGCGTATTGCTGAATGCCGAGGGTGAGCTGAGTATTAGTCATGAGGTGCTGCCGCAATCACAAATGAGTGAAAGTGTGACCACTGCCATAGGTGCTGGTGCTGGTGCTGGTGCTGGTGCTGGTGCTGGTGCTGGTGCTGGTGCTGGTGCTGGTGCTGGTCATGATACGGCCAACCTTCCACGCATTACATTAAGCGATAAACGCATTGAAGCGGGCAATTTATTCCGCCAACACAAAACCACCAATCGCAAGCTCTACAACCAAGCCTTCGACGAAGCTGCAGTACAGGGGTTTTATGATGTGCTGTTTTTAAATGAGCATGGCTATATCGCCGAAGCCAGCCGCCATAATCTAATTATTCAACAAGCTGGTAACTGGTACACGCCACCGTTATCAGATGGCGCGTTACCGGGTGTGATGCGTGCAACGCTACTGGCCGATTCTACGCTAAATCTTCAGCAACGCAGCCTGACGCTGGATGACCTTAAGCAGGCCGATCGAGTCTATTTGAGTAACTCTGTTCGTGGTCTGGTGGAAGTCGGTGTTGAATAAACGAAGGCGGTCTACTGGCAGCTTTCTTCAGTAATCACTGGCCCGCAAGCCTCGGTATCACGGGAGGTAATACCACCCATGTCATCGCTAATTTCAGTAAAGCCAGAATCCGTCTGAGCCTCTTCTTCGCACTGCTTTGCTTTAAATACCAGCGGTGCTGCGGGGCCGACCCAACCTTCTGAACGCTCGATTTTCTCACGCTCAAACAGCACACTGCAGCCCTCGCCGTAGTACACCGTGAAATAATTCAGATCAATCGCATGTAACCCCGACATAACTTCAGGATGCGCTTTGACGTATTCCATCATCACCCCAAGGTCTTTCTCATTCTGAAACTGTGGTGGCAGCGCCGCTTGGGCTACCCCAAAGCTGATGCTAAATAGGAACATTGCACCGCACTTGCTCAACAAACTATCCCTTTGATTCATATCTCCAATCTCCTTTTGTTAATTATGACTCATCGAAAGTCGGACTATTTATAACAGCAATCGTTTAATAAAGTTGTGCGTTTTTAGATAGGTAGTACAAAATTAGTACATTTTTAGCAACAATTGATAGCTATTAGACTAGTTAGCTTATTCCCGATATGCTCAGCGCTTTCTTATTGCCTTGCGCGCTCAGGACTCATCATTCGTTATGCGGCATATTCAGCAAATTGCACCCTGTAAACGCCTGCAGCGACGACGACACAATCCGCCTGAAACGGATATCGCGGCGAAAAAAGCATGGCGTCGGTTTAATAAAAAAGACCTGCGCAAAGTTTGTTATAGACAGCAATTTGGCTTGTGTGCGTATACCGAGTTATCGCTGGATGATAAGGAAATGGGCACGCATTTGGAGCATATTGCACCCAGAAGTCGCTATCCGGCACGGACTTTTGAGCCTAGCAATATTGTGCTGTGCGCGATGGATGATGTGTTTGCAGGAACCTTGCCAGATGCCGAGCGCTTTGGAGGGCATTACAAGCTTAATCAATATGATGAAGAAGCCTTTATCAGTCCCTTGCAAACTGATTGTGAACGTTACTTTTATTACTGCGATAAAAGCGGGCAGGTATTGCCCAGTGCCGAGCTGACCGAGCAAGAGCAGGAAAAAGCAGCGCATACTATCGCGCTGCTTAATCTGAATTGTGCTTTTTTGGTAGAGCGTCGCCAGTCTTGTTTGATTAATCTAAAGCAGCAACTGGCAGATTGGCGCTCGCTGAATAACAGTGCTCCAACCGAAGCCGAAGCCGAAGCCGAAGCCGAAAGTATCCACCATTCAGCTGCTGATACTGAGCGTTTTATCACCGATATATTGGCGATTAAAAATGGCCGACTACCCGAGTTTTACAGCGCCATTAAGCAATACCTAAAAGGTATTTAGCATAGCCACCGAAACGTTTAATCCGCCTGCAACATACCGGCTGCAATCTCATTGTGTCGCTTGATTAACGGCGGCAAATCAACACCCTGCAACACACCATCGCGCACTACAACGTCACCATTAATAATCGACAACCAAGCAGGCGCTGGCGCACAAGTCATTAAAGAGGCTACCGGATCACTTTGCCCGCCGGCATGATGTAAGCCATCAACCCGAAATGCCACTAAATCAGCTGCTTTACCCACTTCCAAGCTACCAATATCATCCTCACGACGTAATACTCGTGCACCACCCAGCGTTGCTAATTCCAGTGCTTCCC
This sequence comes from Leucothrix mucor DSM 2157, assembly GCF_000419525.1. Taxonomy (NCBI): domain Bacteria; kingdom Pseudomonadati; phylum Pseudomonadota; class Gammaproteobacteria; order Thiotrichales; family Thiotrichaceae; genus Leucothrix; species Leucothrix mucor. The sequence continues at coordinate 4,191,959 of NZ_ATTE01000001.1, read as the reverse complement.
GCGCTGAAAAACGATCCGCTTTCGCCTCAAACCCTGGCCAACCAACCCGCTGTAATAACATCGCTTGCCGCGCTTCACCGAGCATATGATTGCCATCGTTGCTCGCGGAGCCATCAACACCCAAAGCTACCTTCATCCCCGCATCCACCATTTCACGCACCGGTGCAATACCAGAGGCCAAGATCATATTACTGCTAGGGCAATGGCAAATACCGGTGCGAGTCTCAGCCATTTGCTCAATCTCATCACTGGACGGATGCACCATATGCGCAAACCACACATCATCACCCAACCAGCCGACGCTCTCCATATATTCCAACGGCCGCATGCCAAATTTCTCCAGACAAAAACGATCCTCATCAATGGTTTCAGCAAGGTGCGTGTGCAAGTTTACTTTAGGATATTGGCGCGCCAGATCAGCGGTTTTCTGCATTAGCTCGCCAGTTACGCTGAACGGTGAACATGGCGCTAAACCAATGCGTAACATCGAATACTTTTCAGCATCGTGGAAGGTATCGATCACGCGAATGCAGTCTTTTAAAATCGACTCCTCATCCTGACAAACAGAATCCGGCGGCAATCCACCCTGACTTTCACCCAAACTCATACTGCCACGGGTAGGATGAAAACGAACGCCAAGCTCTTTGGCCGCACGAATCTCATCATCTAATTTCGCGCCATTGGGAAATAAATAGAGATGATCCGCAACCGTGGTTGCGCCAGATAACAGCAACTCAGATAGGCCAACTTTGGCACTGACATACACCGCCTCGCCATCCATTTTCCCCCAAATTTTGTACAGCGTTTTTAGCCAATCAAATAGTGACAGGCCTTGCGCAGTTCCGACCGTGCGGGTGAGTGTTTGGTAGAGGTGGTGATGGCAATTGATTAAGCCGGGTATGATCACCGTGCCAGTCGCATCAATAGTTTCATCGGGCGTGATGCCCTGCTCGGTGCAGTATTTCTCCAACGCTACCGTGGTATCCACTAGCTCGATAACATTGTCACGAATTAAGATCGCACCATCGGCAAGTTCACGACGGTCGGCGTCCATAGTGACTAGGACGGTGGCATGGGTGATTAGCTTTGTGGACATGAGATCGTTTACCAAGTTGTTTTCAGGCTTTCCAGAATGCAGTGCTTTGTAGCAGACAAGAATACGACAACTCGAATGCAAAGTGGTGAACAACATACTTGAAAATAACTTACTGCCTTAGTAATAAGGAATCTATCCAGATCTAGATTTTCAATACCATGTTGTTACATTAGAGCGTTGGCGAATTAGCCCTATTATCTGAAAGATGCATGGCCCTCCTTCAGTGGGGCAGACGATAATGAGTTAAGAGCACTGATCAAACGCTATGTTATGACGGCCTTTAACTAATATATTAGAAGTTAAGTCTAATATGTTATACTATGTATCGACACATCGGAACACAACACCTTGAGGAGTTAGAAATGTCTAAACCTGTTATCGGCTTTATCGGCCTAGGCCTTATGGGCAACAACATGGTCGTCAACCTGCAAAACAAAGGCTATGAGCTACAAGTAATGGATCTTAATAAAGATGCCGTTGCTGCAGTCGTTGCTCGTGGCGGTGCTACTGAAGCCAAGTCTCCTGCTGAACTGGCAGCGGCAAGTGATATCGTGATGCTTTGCCTGACCACTTCTGAAGTCGTCGAAAAAATTGTCTATGCTGACGACGGTATTCTAGCGGGAATTAAAGAAGGCGCAGTCTTAATCGACTTCGGAACCTCGATTCCAGCTTCTACCCGCAAGATTGGTGCAGCACTGGCAGAAAAAGGTGCTGGCATGATCGATGCACCTTTGGGCCGTACTCCAGCGCACGCGAAAGACGGACTACTGAACATCATGGCATCTGGCGATCAGGCAACCTTCGACAAGGTTAAGCCAGTACTGGAAGAGCAAGGTGAAAACGTATTCTATCTGGGCGCTTTGGGTGCAGGTCACACAACGAAGCTGATCAACAACTTCATGGGCATGACAACAGTTTGTGCTATGTCACAGGCATTTGCAGTGGCAGATTTAGCCGGTGTTGATCGCCAGCAGTTGTTTGAAATCATGTCGACTGGCCCATCAAGCTCTCCGTTCATGCAGTTCTGTAAGAACTACGCAGTTGATGGCGTAAGCGATTTGGGCTTCTCAATCGCTAATGCGAACAAAGATCTGGGCTACTTCCTTGAAATGGCAAAGGATCTTGATACGCGCACACAGATTGGTGAAGGCACATCAGCCAACTTACAGGCCGCACTTGGCGCGGGTATGGGCGATGGCAATGTACCGGAAATCTTCGATTACTTCCTAAAGCTTAAGAAGTAATTTGAACAATGTCTGACGCTGCCCCACGCTTCAATGAAGTCATTGACTCGCGAGGGGCAGAGGTTTATATCATTTAGTCTATCGATGTCTAATGACTAAATCACAGGGAGAAATCACATGTTTGTACATAATGAAGATGTAGTGCTGGAAGACTTAGGAGACGGTATTAGCCGTAAGGTTTTAGCGCATTCTGACAATATGATGTCTGTGGAAGTACACTTTGAAGATGGCGCCGTTGCCGCGATGCATAAGCATCCGCATGAGCAGCTGACTTATGTGCTATCCGGTGAGTTTGAATTCACTATTGGTGATGAAACCAAGCTCGTTAAGACAGGTGACACCATGTACAAAGTGCCCAACATCATGCACGGCTGCCGTTGCGTAAAAGCAGGCGTACTGATCGACACATTCACACCGATGCGTCAGGATTTTGTTTAATCGGCCTTGTCTCGATAAAACAGATCACAAGTCGAAGAGCGCACTATAGCCCTCTTCGGCCTATATCTATGAGCCCTGGATGAAGGATAACCTCTTAGTTTAGGAAACGCTCACGAACATCCGGCGTCGGAACCATACACACCTCTCGTTTTCCAAAGATTCGATAGCGGTTTTTAGCAAGCAGCCGATAAAAAATATCTCGCAGCGGTGCTGGCAGAATCAGAAATACACGACAGTATTTCCAGTAACCTGTTAAGTCTTTTGCAATTTCTAGCCCAGCATCCGTTCTTTGGTATAACTTACCGTTTTTAATCAACAGGAATGTATCCAGATCTGGATTATCGATTCCGTGTTGTTTCATCAACATTTTGGCGGCTTCGCCTTGCATGGGCGCGAAAGAAAATTTGCCTTCAGGATCACGGGCAATAATGAAGTTCACTGAGCTATTGCAGAAATTGCAGATGCCATCGAAGACCACGATTTGTGCATTTACACCTTTCAAGCAGCACCCTCTGATAGCATCATAGTTGATTCTGTCTTGTTACTTGTCAGCCTAGACAGCCATCCCAGACAATTCAATCTCAGCATGAAGCTCTTTCCAGTTAGGACAAAACTTCGCTACCAACTGCCAGAAAGCTTTGTTGTGACTCTTCTCAACCGTGTGGCACAGCTCATGAACAATAATGTAATCCATGACCGCATTACCAAACTCCATACAGCGAGGATGAAACTCCAGTATCTGGTTTTCCGTACAATTAGCCCAGCGCGACTCGAACCGCTTCACTTTGAACACTGTTGCCTCAAGCCCCGTTTCCCTTTGCCAATACTTTATACGCGCACCCAGCTTCTCTTCAGCTTTTCTATGATAAAAACGCTCCAGTGCACTCATAAAATTGCTTCGGCTAACAAAGTGGCCTTCTGGTGAAAGCACCTTAAACCGGCTCTGATTAAAAGTAATAACTGGGTTCGCCAACTCTGGAGCTTCAAGGACTTCACAGTAGTAGGATCGTCCACGGTATTTCGCACGACTACCCGTTACAATTTCTTCCTTTAAAGGCTGGTTTACCTCAGCTAATCGCTGCTTAATCCAACGAGCACGGTAGCGAATCAACTCCTCCTGCTCTTGAAGTGGAACCTCTGGCCCCTTTAGGACTACTTTCTCTCCTCGCTCAACAGTCACGTAATGATTAACAAGCTTACGATCTAACTTAAAAACCCACTCAATCGAAGTGGTACCGTACTGGAAAACTGGCATGCTAAATTCTGACCCTAGCTTTAGTTATTCAACATGATCTGGAAAATCTCATTTGAATGCTGACGAGCAACTGACATATTCCAGCCACTTAGTCCACGCAAGATAGAGCGAATCGTTTTCTTAATTTCATTGTGTATATCTGTCTGTTTTTTCCAGATTGGAGACGCAACAACTGCTGCTATTTCCGCATGTTCAAACACACTTTTCGTCCATGTCAGCGCAACAGATTCATCAACCTCTTTTACCAAATAATTATAAACCGCTTGCTCGACTGCAGTTTGCAATCCCATCGCTGAGGGTTTGGCGTCTTTATCCCGGATACGCTGCGCGAATTGCTCCAATTGTTCCAAAAATATCGCCTGCTCAATACGACCGTTTCTCTCATCGCTAATGAGTTTTTCCAGCTCAGCTTCCAGATCTCCAAAAAACGCAGGATCTTTTCCCTTACCTGTTTTGATGGTGTGTTTAAGCTTATTCTTCATCACCAGCGCAGCACTGCCAGCGCTCTTTTGCTTGCGCAACTTATCCATATCCGCAGCATCCAAAATAGACACTTCACGATCCAGAATACTAGTGACTTCACTCGACTGAATGTGTTCATCCAGCATTGTTTTCAACAACTCAGACTCTGAGGCGGTGATGCGAACCGCATCAGCAGCATCAGGCATTTTGTGCCTAAGCTCCAATTTGATCTCATTAAAAACTTTGAAATAGGGTTTGTATGGAGCACCGCGCTCATCAGGCAACACCACATCCAGACGCCCATTAAACTCAGCTAGTGCAACAAGAAAGTCCTCAACAATATCTAAGCGTGTATCAGGGTCTAAATGAAGATCCGCTTGCTCCTTGTAACGCTCTGGCTGTTTAAGCAAGTCATACTTCTTAGGCAACGTATCTTGCACTTTAGAAAGCGCAGCTTTTAGCTTGGGAAGCTCTGACTCAACATCAGACCAAACTTGCTCAGGAAGTACATCACCACCATAAACTTTCAGCGCCTCATCGAGATAATCCACGACACCAAAGTAGTCAACAATATAGCCCGCTTTCTTTCCTTTGCGAGTACGATTGACCCGTGCAATCGCCTGCAACAAGGTGTGCTCTTTCAGAGGCTTGTCCAGATATAGTGTGCTAACAATCGGAGCATCCCAGCCCGTCAACAACATATCGGATACGATAATTAAGCCGACATTATTAACCTTCGCCTCATCCTCAGAAACATTTAGAGACTCATCACCATAAGGCAGTTTGAAGCGCTCATTCACAAAGCCCGGAATATCATCTGTAGGTAGTGCAATCGGTACTTCACCCGCTTTGACCTCACGCTTTACACGCTCTTCAATCGTCTCAAGCTTAGTTTTAGCGCCTCTATCATAATGCGCTTGCTGCTCGCTGATTCCAGTACGCTTATCCGTAATGCTACCCAAGGAAATCACAACACGGCTTTCAAAGGTCGGCAGACCTTGTTCTTTACGCTCAGCCATGATCTCTCGAAAGACCTCCTGATAACGCACTGCCATATCGCGTCCATCACACACCAACATTGCTTTAAAACCACGAGGCCTCACACTCGCTAAAAAATGCTCGACTAAGTGCTTTGCATTTTCTTCAATGCGGCTCTTTGCTCCTCGGCGTTTTTTCAGCAAGGTTTGTTTTAATTTTTTCTGCTTGGCTAAAGACTCCTTACCAAACTCTTTTTCAAAGGCCTCTTTGAGCTTGCCATCACTCGACCATTCGGCCATGCCTTCCATGTATTTGATTGGCAAAGTCGCATGATCGGCAACTGCTTCATCCAAACGATAAGTGTCGATGTACTCACTACCGCCAAACTCGCCCAAGGTGTTTTTGTCTTCCTTAAATAGCGGCGTACCCGTAAACGCAATGAACTTGGCATTGGGTAACGAGGCTCGCATAAACGCAGCTAAAAAACCGTACTGGCTGCGGTGTGCTTCATCGACCAATACGAAGAAGTTTGGTTTGGTGCTCAGCACTCTAAAGTCAACTTTTTCCTCACTAACCGTAACCCACTTCGCCTTTAAAGAGTTTCCACTAGCGTCTAGTTGGTTGAAGTTGTCATTGTGCTGTTTAACGATCCAGCATTCATCATTGTTTTTGTCATCTTTCTTGAGCACGCGTCGTACACGGGTTTTAGAAACAGCCGTTTCATCAACCTCGCCACTACTTTCCGACTCATTGGCTGCTTTGATTTGCTTGCCATCGCTTTCCTGAAATTTTTGAACAGTCGACGTAAAGATGGTGCCGTAATCATTACCCAGCATGATTTCAAGACCCGCGACAGAGTCGGCTTTGGTCGTCTCAAGCCCCACATTGGTAAAGGTACTATGAATTTGTCGGTCAAGGTCGGTTCGGTCGGTGAGTACCAAAATGCTGGGGTTATCAAAGCCGGACAGCTCAACCCGCATTAAGCGCGCTAGTAGCGCCATGGTCAGTGACTTACCGCTACCTTGAGTATGCCAGACCACACCACCGCGCTTTTTACCTTGCAAAGTGGTGCCGCTACCTTGCAAGCGAAGCAACGTTTTCTCAACTGCTCGCCACTGCTGGTAACGCGGCAGCTTTTTAATCATGCGCCCATCTTCCACCTCAAACATCGGGTAGAAACAGACGAAACGAACAAAACGAGAGGGTTCAAACAGTGCCCACAGCAATTTATCCTGATCGGTTGGTGGCTTCCCTAATAGTGCAGCCAGCTTATCCAGAATGACTTTTTCATCAGGCCGATTCGGATCAAACTTATAGGTAAGGTAAAACTGCTCTGGGGCGGCTAACGCGCCATACTTGGCTTGACTGCGGTTAATCGCCACACACACCATATTAAACGCGAAGTGTTGCTCAAAGGTGCCTTGGTAGCCATCAAGCTGAGCTATACCTTTGCTTAGCTTGACCGCACTAGCTTTGCATTCGATGATAGCCAGCGGCATACCGTTAATAAACAACAGTAAATCCGGCTTAAACACATCACCGTTATTATTCTTACCGATATACTGATCAACCACATGAAAACGGTTATTAGCCGCGCCCGATGAATCAATAAAGCGAATACTGCGCGGTTGGCCATGCTTGTCTTTTTGTTGCAGATTAGAACGAAACAACACATCTTTCCAAAATGCATGATTGGCTAGCATTAAGTCATTACTGTGCTCAAACCAAATATCGCGCAGCTGCTTAATGGCTTTGACTGCACCATTCGGCACTTCCTCTAACCAAGGATTCAAAGCATGCAAACGGTCAATCAACACCGTTTCCAGAATCACTGGCTCAGTTCGATGCACTTGCTCAACTTGGCTACCTGAAATATGAGCGTAGCCCAATTGCTCCAACCACGCGATTGCAGGGCGCTCAACACCGTTCAGTTCTGGCTGTTTAGATTCGTTCTGCTTACTCACATTGACATCCTTGATAATGGAACTACTGTTTATGCCGCTTGGTCATCCAGCGGAACACGCCATTCTCCGGTCAGGAGTTTTTGCATTAGGCCTTTTTTTAGTTGTTGTGCTTCGGCTTTTTGCTGGTTTAATAAGTCGATTTTTTTATCAACTGTTAACAAAATTCTGGCAATTTTTATTTGCTCTTTAATTGGAGGAATAGCAATCTTCATTACGTGTAGCCGCTTGCCTTTGATTCCTTTTACCGTGCTTCCTGTGCCATTAAAATCCAACTCTTTTTTAAACGCAGGAGATAGGAAAAAGTATTTGAGATATATATTATTCAACTGACGCCAAGACTTAGGTCGAAACTTGATAATACGTTGAGCGATAGCAACATCTTGATTATCGACCAAGGCAACATTTCCCATAGGGGCTTCCGTTGTGAATAGTACATCACCTAGTTTAGGAGTCCCCCGACTCATGACTTCATCATACAAAGATTCTGGAATGTACTCTTTGGAAGACTCGTAATCGATATAACCACTTTTTACATTTTTTGCAGTGACCAGAAAAAACCCAGATTCAACCTTTGGCGGTGTTTTGCCTCGGTAATCCACATATGACAAAACTTCATTTATCTTCAAAATTGTCCAAACCGCTGGAATTGAACCATATACTGAATCCTGAAACTCAGTATGTGGTAACCACCCTCCCTTATCATCAAGCTCCCCAACACCTTCAGAAAAAAGTTTTTGCATTAGTCCTTTTTTTAACTCTTGGACTTCAGAAACTTTTCGTTCGATTAGCTGAGTTTTTTTATCCGCATCTGACAGAATTTTGGCTATTCTCGCTTGCTCCTCTTTTTCATGAGGTAGTGGAACTGGTATTTTACCAATTTCACCAAGATTAATTTTCATTGGAGTGGCGTGAAGCAATGCTCTTTTTTCAATTTCCTGTCGGAAGTAATCACTTTTTGTATATTGATACACGTACTCTTTATTAACATCATCGTTAAGTCGAATTAGGCATAAACTTACGTAGATACTCGCATCAACATCCCAGTCAATTAGCTTAGTCTTTGATATAGAACCAATTCGGGTAAGTAAAATATCACCTTTTTGCGGCTTCACTCGTTTACAAAGGGTTTCATGCAGTTCTTCAGAAATATATTTGACGTTTGTAAAGTTGTTAGCGACCACACTTTCGACGCTGTAGAAAGGAACCCCCTCATCCACATAAGTTGGCGTAGCATGTGTACCATCAGCTATTTTTATTGAAATATCATTAAAACTAGCAACGTAAAATTGTGCAGGTAAATTACCAAAAGAGTGGTTAGTTTTCATATCAGAATCACAGACCCAGTGTTGATAAATGTAACTTAAGCTTTTCATCAACAGATTTAAGGTTCTTATCTGTTATCTGAATTTTTTCTAATACTTGTGAAAGGTCTACAATTTCCTCAGGCTCTGATGTATCAATATATCGACTAATATTCAGATTGAAACCATTCTCCTCAATCTCACTCATTTCAACCACCCGCAGGTACTTTTTAATTTCGACTTGCTGTAATAGCGTTGCAAGTGAGTCTTGAGTTTGTTCGCCAGCGTTAATCATGGTTTGCTTGGCTGTGGTATATGTTTCGGTGATTCTTTCAATATCACTATTACGTAGGCGATTCATGTTTTTGCCATCTTCGTAATCAGCAGAGGCGTCAACAAAGATGATCTTATTTTTGAGGGCGACAGGTTTGGATTTATTGATAATCAGAATTGCAGCAGCAATACCTGTATTAAAAAACAATCCAACTGGAAGACTAACAATGGCTTCTACAATATCGCCACCAAAGCTCTGATCACCTACAAGCAAGCCCTTTCGAATCTTCCCTTCATCACCTTCGCGAAACAGCACACCATGCGGAACGACAACACCGATACAACCGTCTTCTTTTGTACAGGCAACCATGTGCTGAACAAAGGCCAAATCAGCTTTTGTGCGAGGCGCAACACCCAGACCAAAGCGGCCAAATCTGTCTTTTAGATCTTTGTTGTACTTAGGCGCAACATCTATTTCTTTGCCCGTTTTCTTGTCAACGCGGGTCTGTTTGTTAATCTCTAAAGGCTCCCACCATTCTTTAATAGAGAACGGTGGGTTGGCAATAACACGGTCAAAGGTTTGCAATCCTTCACCATCTTTGTGAAGTGGGTTAACTAATGTGTCACCGCGCTTTATATCGCCATCAAGGTTATGTAGAAACATATTGAGCTTGGCAATCGCCCACGTCCCTAAGTTTTTCTCTTGTCCGTAGAGCTTGCAGTTTGGCTTACCCATTTTCATTCCGTTGGGCTTGTATTTTTCACGAATGTGTCGAGCCGCTTCAACCAACATACCGCCACAACCACTGGTGGGGTCATAGATTTCTTGCTCTGGCTGTGGGTCAATTAGTTTGACAATCAACTCTACAACTTCATGTGGCGTATAGAACTCCCCACCTTTCTTACCGGCATCATCGGCAAATTTTCCAATGAGGTATTCGTAAGCATCACCGAGCAAGTCAGCCTTGTAGAGGTTTTGATTGCCTAGTTTGTACTTATTGAAGTGTCTCAGGAGGCGCATTAATAATTCATTGCTGAGCTTATCTTTGTCGCCAAACTGAATCGCGGTGAGCACTTTTTCTAGGGAAGGGTTTTGTCGTTCAATTTCAGCAAATGCTTCGTCGATACTTTCGCCAACGTTTTCCGTCTTTTTGACCAAGTTTGCCCAGCGGGCATCTTCCGGCACAAATTGCTCAGGATTGTCAGCTTGAATCAACTCAATCGCGCCAGCAGTATCTAACCCTTCCTCAATCATCAGCGCGAGTATTCGCTCATCGAACACATCAGAAAGTCGTTTGATAAAGATCAAACCGAAGATGTAGTTTTTGAAGTCACTGCTGTCTACCGTGCCTCGCATGATGTCGGCACTGCCCCAAAGCCATGTTTTCAGCTCTGGGAGCGTTATTTTTTCTATGGCGTAATTTGTCGGGGCTTCTTCTACCACATTTTCTGTTTCTGGCTGGGTGCTGTTTTTCATTAGTTTGTATGTTCGCTGAGTTGCGGGGCTTTAAAATTATCATCTCGCAGGAGTATGCCGTTATACCGCTACAAAAGGAATTTAATGTCTAAAGAATGAGATAATAACCACTGATCAGCTACTCCTCAACTGCACAGTTTAGCTATGCCATTTGCCGTTATGGTATTTTTTTGGCGAATCTTTATACTACGCAATCACAACCAGCTTGAAGTTCGCACATCGCCAGCAAAAACCTAAATCAGTAAGGATAAACCCAACAAATGATGCCTCTTACCAGTGAGCCACAACTAAATATTTTCGATCAATCCGAGTTAAGCGAGCGCGCTTTACTGGATCAATTACTGGATGAGTCACGTCTTTACCGATATAGCACAGACTACCTTGAGCTATTGAAATTCATCAGCCGTCAGCGCAACTTCGCACCCTTTAATGCCATGCTCCTCCAAATCCAGAAACCTGGACTTCGCTTTGCAGCATCAGCTAAGGATTGGCATAAGCGGTTTAATAGAGACATAAAACCTCAGGCTCGTCCGCTCATTATTCTCTGGCCCTTTGGCCCAGTCGCTTTGGTCTATGATTTACTAGACACAGAAGGTGAGGACTTACCCGATGAGGTATTTGCATTCCGTGTAGGAGGAACTGAAGAGGTTTACAGCGTTGAACAGTTCTCAAGAAAGTTAGACAAGAAACAAATTGCTTTAAACTTCATGGACTCGGGAGATAATAGCGCAGGCTCTGTCCAGCGACTGGAGTGCAAGACTGAACCCGGTAAAAAAATCCCCGTCTGTAGCTATCGCATTGATATCAACAAGAACCACCCAACAAATGTCCAGTTTTGCACACTATGTCATGAGCTGGCACACATTTACCTTGGTCACTTAGGGCTGGACAAACTCAGCGGTGCAGATCGTTCAAGATTTAAAGAGGCTCAGCAAGAAATTGAAGCCGAGTCAGTGGCTTATCTAATTTGCCAGCGCAATGACATTAAACCAAAGTCACAAAGCTACCTAAATCAATTTGTGACTAGTGATACAACAACCCAAAACCTAGATTTATACCGGATAATGAAGGCTGCCGGCCAGATTGAAAGCTTGTTGGGCCTAAATAGCAAAGTACTTACGTCCAAATATAAGGGTTTCTTTTATTAGGCTTAAAACAACCATGCGCATGGTAGTAGCGCTTTACACACACGGGAGCTAAATCAGCCTGACTTACTCAGCAAAGTACTTAACGTCATTGGCTTATCCAGCAACCAACCCTGCAAGCGCTCTACGCCTAACTCCCGAAACAGCTCAACCTGCTGCTGTTCTTCCACGCCTTCAACCACAATTCGCATATTCAGCAATTGCGCCATATAGATAATGCTTTTCAGCACAGCATTAGATGTTTTTTCGAGATAACCATCGGTGTAGGTTTTATCGATTTTTAACTCATTCGCAGAGAAGTTTTGCAGGTAAGCAAACGAGGTATATCCAGAACCAAAGTCATCAATCGAAATCTGGAAACCACGGCTCTGCAACGCCTCAATGCTCTTTTGCACCTTGTCATAATCCCGGATCAATAAGGTTTCGGTAATTTCCAAGGTAATGAATTGCACTAAATCAGAATGTTTCTGAATTTTCCTATCAAGAAAGCGAATCAAGCCATCTTCCAGTAAGTCGCGTGCTGATAAGTTAATCGAGACATCCAGCCCCGGATAAATATTCTGCACCATCGGCATAAACTCAAATACCTGGCCAATCACCCACTGCGATAGCTCGCAAATGCGATTAGATTCTTCCAGCATCGGGATAAACAAATCCGGCCCGATCAAGCCATATTCTTTGTGCATCCAACGCACCAGCACTTCCACACCCTGAATTTCTTTCGTCTGAGTATTGTACTGCGGCTGCCACAACAAAAAGAATTCATCATCTTTGAGTGACTGCTGAAATTGACTCATCAAAGTTGCATGCTGCTGCTGATTAAAGCCAATCTGCTGGTCATAGAGCTTAAATGGGAGGTTGTTTTTGATGCTGTACGACAAGGCCATCGTGCTGTTTTGCATCGCCATTTCATAGCTGGTTTGCTTACGATCATATTCATAAGCACCCACCACAATATTGCAATCCAGACTGCTCTTATGCAGGTAATGCGTGGTGGCCAGCGCGCTGTTGAGCTGGTGGCGCAAGCGATCAAAGCTCTTGTTATCCAAGTACTGACAAACAACGGTAAAGGTATTTTTGTCGTTATGAAATAAGGGAAAATGACGTTTGCGGCGCGAGATACGAATTAGGTCTGAGTTGTCCGACAACTCTTGGCGCAAGTTAGTTGCTACATCATTAATAAACTCACGATACACTGCTGGGCCGAATGCAACTTCCAAACGATCCAAACCTGAAATCCAGATTTTCACCAAAGTCTGTTGTTTCACATCCTTAGCTTTCGAGAAATAAGCCTCCAACGCTAACTCATTCGGCAAGCCCGTATTGCTATCGACTAAACGCTCCCGTTGGAATGCCTCATTACTCATCCGAATAGTTAAGAACAGCAAACCAGAAATCAGAATCATCTCAAGGAAAATAGAAATAAACAGAATGTAATCGGTATACCAAGTAACATCGAGGAAGCCCATCCGGTTAAGTATGTGCATGGTAATCGACGGCGCAAAAATCAGCATCAGAATGCGCAGCGTAATGGAGCGGGCATCATCTGCAAAACTGCGGTGCTTCGCCTTACGGGAAGCATAAATTCCCAAGACGATAAATACAGCAATCGAAAAGAAAGTCTGAACGGTAATGAAACGAATCATGTACAGATAAGGTACAAATGGGATCAACATTAATGTCGATAACCCACTTAAAAACAATAAGTTATAAGTTCGCCTTATCCAAATGGAGGCATCCTGATAATGGCCCATCGCTTTAAAGAACGCCAACATCGAGAAGAAACCGAGCAACAGACTAAAGTTGGTCGCTTTCTGCATCAACTCTAAATCATACGTCCCAGTCCACAGCTCAATATAGCCATAGTCATTCATCAGGTAGGCAAGAATCGATAACACATAACCAATATGAAAGATAAATGCGCTTTGGCGTGTCGTCATATAGATGACAACGTTGTAAAAGGAAACGAGAAAAAACAGGATTAAAAACGGCAACATCCACTGCATTTCGCGCTGCGCATGCTCTGCTAGCGTATCTATTTCAATTGCGCGGTAAGCACCAATGACAGGGTTATCGCTGTCTATTCTCACAATCACATCATACTCAAGGCCCGGTTTAAACAGGGCTTCAACATGATTTTGATACTGATGGGCACTCCCATCAGTATCCCGCGGCGGGGTACTTCTGCCAAAGGCGAAGTGCTGCACGGGCTCGCCCGTTGCACTAACCTCTAACTGCATATGGTCCATCACATTATGGAAGCTCAACGCAATTTTACGTGCCTCGGTACCTTGTATACTGAGTTTGGAGCGAACCCACATCGGGTTATCAATAAACCCCAAGCGAAGTTGCTCCCGACTAAACTGCTGCCATTCATCGTTTGGTAACTGTTTGACTGTGTCAAAATCAGCCTCAGCCGTGGTGTCGCTGTAATATTCACTGGCAAACAAGAGATCAGTATTCACCGGCTTATCCAGCTCCAATACCTGCCCAAACGCAGACGTTACCGTCAGCAAGCAGCAAATTAGCAGTAGAATGTGGCGAAAAGATCGAATCATAAACAGGGGACGAAGGGACCAGTAATATTTAATTACAAGCCTACGCCGAGATATCTGAGTCTAATCTTAATGGGCCGACGAGCGCGGTTACGGCTCGTCGTAAACTAAGATATTAGTCCTGATGAACCGGCTTAACGGTGGTAACGGCACTCACCCATGACATAAGCCGCTTCGATATTGCGATCGTCACCTAACATCATCAGCGCAAATAATTGCTCTTTGAGATTGTTAGCGTGCTCCATGCGGCGCTTTATTAATGGCGTTGCCGCCAAGTCGATGACGATAAAATCAGCCTCTTTGCCGACTTCAAAGTTACCCACTTTGTCATCCATCCTAAGCGATTCTGCGCTGCCTAAGGTGGCTTGGTAAAAGGCTTGGAATGGCGACAAGCTCTGGCCATTAAGCTGTAACACTTTGTAGGCTTCATTTAAGGTTTGCAGCATACTGAAGCTGGTACCGCCACCAACATCAGTGGCCATTCCCACTCGAATGCCAGCAGCCTGTGCCGCATTCATATCAAATAAGCCGCTACCTAAAAACAAGTTCGAGGTGGGACAAAATGACATCGCCGTGCCGGTCTCAGCCATTCGCTGGTGATCCTGCTGATCCAGATAAATGCAATGCGCGTAAATTGCTCGCTCACCCAGCAAACCGTAGTGGTCATACACGCCCAGATAGCTGCGGCTCCAAGGAAACAATTCCTTCACCCATGCCACTTCATCCAGGTTTTCAGCGACATGTGACTGCAGGTAAACGCCCTCAAACTCAGCAAATAATTTGCCTGCCGCTTCTAGTTGCTGCTCAGTTGACGTGGGTGCAAAGCGTGGCGTGATGGCATAGCTTAAGCGGTCTTTATCATGCCACTTCAGAATCAGCTCACGGCTTTGTTCATAGCTTGTTTCAGCGGTATCGCAAAGCTCAGCGGGCGCATGGCGGTCCATCATGACCTTGCCCGCCATAAGCCTCATATTCCGCGCATTGGCGGCTTCGAAGATCGCATCCACCGAAGTCGGGTGTACGGTGGCAAACACCATCGCCGAGGTCGTGCCGTTTCTCAGTAGCTCATCGCAGAAGAAGTTAGCGACTTCATTGGCCAGCGCCGCATCGGCAAAGCGCAACTCCATCGGGAAGGTATAGGTTTGCAGCCAGTCCAGCAGCTGCGCACCATAACTACCGATCACATCCGTCTGTGGGTAATGCGTATGGGTATCAATAAAGCCCGGCATAATCAACTTATCTGGGTAGCTTTCTATCTCCAGCTCAATGCCTTCCAGCTGATACTTGGCCAGCAAGCTACCCGCCTCACCACAAGCGGCGATACGGCCCTTATCCAATACCAGCATGCCATCACTAAAATACTGATAGCTGGATTCCACATCCTCCGCACACTGCGAAGGATTAGCGATAAAGTGCAGAATGGGGCCACGAACGGCGTTTAAGCGTGTCATCAATATCCCTTCCTTACTATCTGTCAGCAAACCATTTGGCAATTTGAGCGCGCTCTTCATCCGTAATCTTACTCAGATTCGCCAGTGGCATGTATTTGCTGGCTACTGTACTGGCAATTAAGGTGGCGTGTTGCTCAAGCTGCGCCTGCGTTTCTAAGATGATGCCTTTTGGTGCTTGATAGAAGCCCGGATAGTTAGGTACTTCCGCATGGCACATCGCGCAACGTGTTTGCACAATGGCGAGCGCATCTGCATCGCTAACGGCAGCAACCGGCTGATCAGCCATTGGGGATTTGTACATATTTGGCGATAAGGCCACGATCAGGGAACCCAGCAATGCCACACCCAAAACCGGATACAACCAAACCTTTTTACCCTGATGTTTCAGCACAAAGAACTGACGAATAAATACACCCGCCATCATAATTACCGCCAATACCAACCAGCCTTTTTCATGGCTAAAGGTCATTGGGTAATGCGTGCTGATCATAATAAACAGCACTGGCAAGGTGAAGTAGGTGTTATGCACGGAGCGCTGCTTACCAATCAGGCCCGGACGGCCATCGACAGGAACGCCCATGCGGATTTGTTTTACCATGCGCCGCTGACCGGGAATGATACGCATTGCCACATTGGCGACCATCATGGTGCCCATAATTGCGCCGACATGCAGGTAAGCAGCTCGTGCACTGAAAATCTGGAATAGGACATAGTCGCAGGCCAGAATCAGTACAAAGACCGCGGCAGCCAGTAGATTATCGCGCCCTTCTAAACGGCGACATAGCTGATCATAAATAATCCATGACAAAGCAATAAAGGCAATACTAATGCTAATTGCCTGCGTAGGCGTCAGGTCCATTACGCTGACATCAATCAGATAAGCTTTTGCACCGACCCAATACACAATAAGCATCAACCCCATACCCGAGAGCCACGTGCTGTAAGCTTCCCAGTATGACCAATGCAGATTTTCACTCAGCGGCTCGTCTTTCGGACCAGTTAGAAATTTTTGGCTATGATAAAAGCCACCGCCATGAACGGCCCATAGCTCGCCATGCACACCCCGCTTTTTATCGGACTCTTTTTTTGAAGGTCGGATTGAGTTATCCAACATCACAAAATAGAACGAAGCACCAATCCAGGCAATGCCCACAATGACATGTAACCAGCGCATTAATAAATTGGCCCAATCCCATAAATAAGCTTCCATGTGCACCTCTTATGCTTGTGTGAATCGACAGTATGCCGTTATCTTACCTTGCGTTGCAGCATTATTGTAACTGCAATAATTGTGCCGCAATTGAAATGGCGATCACCTCAGGTTGCTTACCTGAGATACCCGCAACACCAATCGGACAGGTCAGGCCTTCCAGCGTCGCCTCATCAACACCCCGTTGGCGCAGTCGCTGTTCAAAATTATGCCGTTTAGTTTGCGAGCCGATTAAGCCCAAATAGGGGAATTTGCGCGGCAATGCAGCCCGTACCAGCTCAAAATCCAGTGTGTGGCTATGCGTCATAATTAGGCAGTGGGCATTATCTGGTGCAGTCTCAATCTCCGATTCCGGCGCATCGTGGCAGATGATTTGCACATTGGCAGGAACTTGCTTTGGGAATAATGTTTCCCGTGAATCAATCCAAGTCACGCGACACGGTAAGTTTTGCAGTACATCAACCAGTGCCTGACCGACATGCCCTGCACCAAAAAGTAGCACAGGAAAGCCCACTTCTTCCAAGGAGATCGTTTCACGAAACTGTGACTGCCAGAGCGCATCCGGCATCACTGTGGAAAACGACAAACTCACCCAACCTCCGCAGCATTGACCCAAGCGTGCCGCCAGTGGAAAACGCTGTTGTTTATCCGGCTCACTTTGCGCCAGTTGTTGTCTGGCAATCTCCAGAGCTTGATACTCCAGATTACCGCCGCCGATCGTGCCAAAAAACTGATTAGCAAATACCAGCATGGTGGTACCGACTTCACGAGGTGTCGAGCCACGAATCTCCGTCACGGTAACCAGTACCGCCGCTTGGCTAGCTGGCGAATGAGTAGCGAGTTTATCTATCCAATGTGGCATTTAAGAATTTCCTGCACGAAACTTATCGGGTATAAATCAGGCTGGGACAATAATCCGAACGGAGTATGATAGCGCGTTCCCGCTCCCTCCCCTCACTAAATTACGAGCTATTTATGCCAGCAGCCGACTCCAAGCTAATTCGCTTGATCCCCATCCTATTTGTTTTTCTGTGGAGCACCGGATTTATCGGCGCTAAATATGCGCTGCCGTATATCGAACCGTTCTATTTATTGTTTATTCGAATGGTGTTTACCATCGCGGTGTTTTTGCTGCTATGCCTGATCTTTAAAGCCAAGTGGCCGCCGTTGCGCTTAGCCGGACATCAAATGGTCGCTGGTGCACTGATCCATGGCGTCTACCTCGGTGGCATCTTTGCCGCGATTAAATTGGACATGCCAGCGGGGATTGCTGCCATTATCGTCGGTGTGCAGCCGGTGCTAACCGCCCTACTGAGCTGGCAGCTGATGGGAGAGCGCTTGCGAGCTATGCAATGGACGGGGCTGGCCTTGGGCTTGGTCGGTGTGATTGCCGTTATTCTCAGCACGCGCCAGCAAGCGAATGTTGAGATGACGCCGCTGGCTATCGGCTTTGCCATTATGGCGCTGATTGCCATTTCGATTGGCACCTTATACCAGAAACGCTTCGGCGGCGGTGTCGACTTGCTGACCGGCTCATTTTGGCAATACGTGAGTACCAGCGTGCTGATGGGCCTATTGGCTTGGGGATTTGAAACCCGCGAAGTGATCTGGAGCACACAGCTCATCATGGCACTAGCGTGGTTGGTACTGGGCCTATCGGTTAGCGCGATTTTGTTGCTCATGTACATGATTCGCGAAGGAGAAGCTTCCAAGGTCGCCAGCTATTTCTATCTGGTGCCGCTAGTGGCGTGTGTAGAAGCTTGGCTGCTCTTTGATGAAGCGCTGCCGCCGATTGCCATTGGCGCGATTCTGTTGACAGTATTAGGGGTCTATCTAGTGGTCAAAAAACCGACTAAAATCATCAGCGAGACCAAACCATAATAAAGTGGTGATAACTCTCCTATACTTTAAATGGAGCTGAAAACCGGCCGATAAACCCAAGGAATTATTATGAAAGCACAACTGATGGCGCTAGTTACTCTAATCGTATTATCCAGTGCGCTAGTCGCCTGCAATGGCAGCAAACCAGACCCTGTTGATAATAAAAAGATCGATATCAAGGTCGTCGATAACTCGACCAACGTTACTCCTAAGGATGAAGCCAGCTGCAAACAGCAAGGTGGCACTTGGGGCAAAGTAGGCTTAGGTGGTTTTATGGCTTGCACCATTCCAACGGGCGATGCCGGAAAAAGTTGTACCGATAGCAGTGAATGCGAAAGACGCTGCCTGACCGGTGTTGGTGAGCCGGGTAAACAAGTAACGGGGCAATGTCAGAGCTCTAACCAACCCTTCGGCTGCTGGGCTGAAGTGCTTAAAGGCGTTGCTCAACCAGGCTTGTGCATCGATTAATCAAAGTTGCTTTTGATGTGGCTGTATGAGCTGTACCGTTTAGCGGATTAGGTTCACACTCGTCTGATAGCTGGTGTCACGAAGCTGATTACCGGCTATTATCGAGCTGTTCCTGACAGGTAATAATTATAACAATCAGCTTCAGGCCGCTAATAAGAAAGATCCTCATCCCCCGTCAGGATCTACATAAGAAAGGTACGCCCCAATGAACAACTATAAAACATTCAGCCCCGTACGCCCCGATACTGTGATGGTCGATACAGTCCCAACAACGGCCGATCAATTCGAATCTATTTTAGCCCTGCAACAACTGATTTTAAATTCAATCGCTCAAGATAAGAAAGAAAACGAGATTCTGGATCAAGTCTGCCAGCTCTGTGAGTCCATGGTCGATAACGCGATTGGTAGCGTTATGTTAAAGAGTCCGAATGACGGCACGCTGAATGTGATCAATGCGCCAAGTATGCCCGTAGAAGCACAAGTCAAGTTTGTCGCCATTGAGCCAGGCGAAGGCAATGGTTCTTGTGCGCAAGCGGTGTACCGACAAGCCGCTACTTATGTTTACGATACCTCGACCGACCCAACTTGGAGCAATATCAGGGACTTGGCTGCCGACTTGGGAGTCTGTTCATGCTGGTCTGTGCCGGTTTATAACCGCCAAGGCCAAGCCATTGGTACCTTTGCACTGGCATCCTTTCAGCACCGCAAACCGACGACTTTCCATGAGCGCCTGTTGAAGATGTGCTCCACGATTGTCAGCATCATGCTAGAGCGTGAAGAGCTCCGTAAACAAGCACTGACCGACAAACTAACTAGCCTGTGGAATCGAACAAAACTTGATAAAGCACTTTATGCGCAGCGTGCTAGTTACAGCCTAAACAACGATACCTATGCCGTCATGCTGCTGGATATCGATCACTTCAAAACGGTTAATGATCAGTACGGCCACTTGGTCGGTGATACGGTACTTAAAGAAGTCGCCGAAATACTGAAGCAAGAATCCCGCGCTCGTGACATCGTCGGACGCTGGGGTGGTGAAGAATTCATGATCGTGCTGCCAAATGCCGGCAATGGCAGAGCATTGGAAGTTGCAGAATCCATTCGCATGGCAATCAAAAACCACTTCTTTGGCAAAGCAGGCCATATCACCATCAGTATTGGTGTGTGCGAAGTGAGCGAAAAGCTGCGTACCTTAGAAGTCATTGATCTAGCTGATCGCGCGCTGTACAAGGCGAAAGACAATGGTCGCGATCGTGTGTGCATGTCCTACAAAAAGGGCCCTATCAACCCTAATGCGATCGATGCAAAACACGTTGAAACTAAACAGAAAGAAAAAGTTCACGCGCCAGCCTGAAACTATAGTTAAAACAGCCACCTAGGCGTTTTCGGAAAATATTTATGCCAAGAATTTGATTCCGCCCTTGAAAGCGGGATCGATTCGCGGCAAAGTTCGCTGTTATCCGTATGAAAACGCAAGGTAAATGCACACCATGAATGTGATCGAAGAGTTAAGAGCGCGCGGCATGATCCAGGACATTATGCCTGGTACTGAAGAATTATTAGCCAAAGAAAGTGTTGCTGCGTATGTGGGCGTCGACCCGACTGCTGACTCAATGCACGTCGGCAATTTGGCTACCATGATGCTACTCGTTTTCCTGCAAAAGTATGGTCACACCCCCGTTGCCCTAGTCGGCGGCGCAACTGGCATGATTGGCGACCCTTCTGGCAAAAGCGCCGAGCGTAACTTGCTGGATGAGGAAACCCTTCGCCACAACCAAGCGGGCGTTCGCAAGCAACTGCAAAACCTGCTGGACTTTGAATGCGCTGGCAACCCTGCCCGCCTTGAAAATAACTACGACTGGTTTAAAGACATGGGCGCGCTGGACTTCCTGCGCAATGTCGGCAAGCACCTGACCGTAAACTACATGATGGCCAAAGATTCGGTGAAAAGCCGCTTGGAAAGTGGCCTGTCGTTTACAGAATTCTCCTACCAGCTGATCCAAGGCTACGACTTTTACCACCTGTACAAAAACACTGGCGTTAAAATCCAAATGGGTGGCTCCGATCAGTGGGGTAACATCACCGCAGGTACTGAGTTAATCCGCCGTATGGATGGCGGTGAAGCATTTGCCTTTACCTGCCCGCTGATTACTAAATCAGATGGCAGCAAGTTTGGTAAAAGTGAAGGCGGCAATATCTGGCTTGATCCCGCAAAAACCAGCCCTTACAAGTTTTACCAGTTCTGGTTGAATGCATCGGATGACGATGCGGAAGTGTTTATCAAGCGCTTTACGCTGTTGCCACTGGATGAGATTGATACACTGATTACGGCACATCGTGAAGCACCTCATCAGCGTGCTTTACAGCAGAAACTAGCCGAAGCGATTACAGTAATGATTCATGGCCAAGAAGCTTATGACCAAGCGGTCAAAGCCTCTCAGGCACTGTTTAAAGGCAGCAAAGAAGACTTAATGGCGCTTAATAAGTCAGAGCTTCTGGAAGTATTGGAAGGTGTACCGACTTATACCTTGAAGCGTGATGGTCATGAGGGTGAGTTGGACTTGGTCAGCTTCTTGTCCACCGAGACTGGCATTATGGCCTCTAAAGGTGAAGCACGTCGTAGCCTTAGCGAAAACAGCATTAGCATTAATAAAGAGAAAGTGACTGTGGATGGCATTATTACAGAGGCTGACTTGCTAAATGGCGAGTTTATTCTGGTACAAAAGGGTAAGAAAAATAAGTACTTGGTTGTAGTTGAATAAGTACTGGCGGCAATCATCAGCATTTGCAGCACAAGAAAAGGGCCTTTTTACAGGCCCTTTTTTATGGCGGACTAACGCTTCACCACGCGCATCATCCAGGACTTTACAACAGCCTCCGCCTCGCCGGAGGGGTCACTATTGTATTGCCCCTGAATCTGAACCAGCTCCTTATTGCGCGGATTGACTTCAAGAGTGACTTCACGCTCACCCTCTTTCAACACAGAGAAAATAGCAGACTCGCCGTTCAGGCAATCCAGTGAATAACTACCAACACAATGCCCCATCGCTTCGCCTTCATCATAAAGCGCCTGACTAGTCGTCAGCTCAGTAAAACGCCACTGGTCACGTAGTGCAATGGTGGTCCAATTCCAACCGTGAGAATTCCAGCGGGCATCGATCACCTCATAGTCGTCAACATAGCCTCGGTTTTGCTGCGCCATCAGTGCCTGACGCGCTTCCTCTTCAATCCGGAAGGCTTCACCCAAACGCTCGCGTTCTTCCTCTCGTGCCATAGACACTTGACGGGCACGCTCTGCCATTCGCTCACGTGCCAGCTGGATCTGACGTTGTGCCTGTTCGTAGACTGTAATGCTTTCCAGCACTTTGCTTAAGCTACGACCTTGCAAGGAATACAACTCACCGACTCGCGCACTTTCAGTTAAGCAATGACGCGCCCACCACAGTACCTTGCGATTCTGCTCAGGCAGCAATTCAAACTGCTTGCTGATCGTCCAGCGGCAAGTGTCATACCAGAACTCGCGGCCCGCCTCAGACGTCGGCTTCAGCAAATCAATGACATAGGATTCATTCGCCATCAAGCAGGCGAAATCCTCATCCCAGCCACCTAGGCGCTTAAACTCGGCATACAGCACAGCCTGAAGCGGTGCTATATTCGCCGGGCACGCAGGCAATTGGTGCCACAGTTTGCTACTCACCGGCGTCCAGCCAAAGTGATGCGCCAGAGCTTTCAGGCTTCCACCTTGTGCATACAGCACAAAGCACAGCAGCCACTGAATGTTTTCTTCATCAACCACCTGAGACCAACACACTTTCAGAAATGCGGGCGCGTCATACTGCACAAACAGGTGCTCAAACAGATCTACATCCCCAGCTGCGTTCCAGTCCTGAGGGCTACGAATCCAGAATTCAGACAACATGCAGGCGTTCTGAATCAGAATCGTGTTACGGGAAAATGCACGTTTGATAACCGCAATATTCGCCTCCGTGAGTTGGCGGGATTGTGCGGACAACAAAGACTCCAGACCCTCAGCCTGATACTGATCAAACCAACGGGTCACGCGGTTTAACAGATCATCTGACGGCTTTTCAAACGCCCGACTCGCGGCAGACTCAGCCACGGCTGGCTTACGTTGCAATGCGGCCAATGCATCCCCTAGCACACTGCCTAAGGTTGGGGTCGGATACAGCACTTCATTCAAACAACTCAAATTCCGTTGTTTTTTCTGAATCGCAGCGTCCACATCACTCTCCGACATTCGCGGTAACTGGTTCGCGTTTAAGCGACGCCCCGTGAAATAATCGTGTGTTAAATGGTACTGCTGCAACTGTTCGTCGGTTAAGGTCTGAAAGCATTTTTTAATTGTTTGCTTCGCGACTGCGCTGTTCATGCTGACCTCCATCTTAGGTCTTATTAATAATTATCGTGCATAGATGGAATAGCAAAGCGTGTGCCAACATTAAAACCAAGCCCCATAGACTAGATTTAAAACACTGTTATTTAATGACTTATTTTTATTTTAGGGGTTTATCAAGTGAGAATTCTTCTGGTTTAGCAAACCAAAAAACTATCTAATTAATACGTTAATTATCTATCGAGATACCACTTTAAGCATTGTGATTAGCCTAAAAGCCCGTCAGAGTGATCTGAAACGGGCTTTAAAAATTACAGATAAGCTTTCAATTCAGGAATACAAGAACCGCAATTAGTGCCTGCTTTCAGGCATTTTCCAATCGCCTCAACGTTCGTTAAGTTCTGATCTTTTATTGCTTGCTGAATCGTCTTTTCACCGATATTAAAACAGGAGCAAACCACCTTGCCAGTATCTTGCATTGGCGTAGAAGGCTTACCCGACAACAAACTCATGCGATCTTGTGGCGTTAGCTGATCCTGAGTAAATAGTTGCTTCAACCACTGCGTTTCTGGCAACAAACCCACTTGCGGCCCAACAAACACACAACTCTCCAAGCGGTCACCGACAAATCGCGCAGCACGATAGGTTTGGCGCGCAGAGTCAAAGTACTCAATCCAGTTGGCATCGCTGGTTTCACACAAAATGCCACGGCTCATTCTGGCCCAGTCTTCCGGCAACTGATCACCTGCCAAATCGTAATACCAAGCACCCTCAACTTTCTGACAATGCCAATAGCTTGCGGCGCTCAACTTGAGCTGACGCCGTGAAATCAGAAAGCCATGCCAAACCGTTGGCAGCGGATCAATCGCTACCGCAGCATGCTTGGATTCCGGTTGACCAGAGAATGGGTCAACCCGCGGCGGAATAACATTACAGACCGTTGCCGCACCACCAAATTGCTCACTCCAGTGAATCGGTACAAAGGCACTGCCCTGCTGTTGTCCCTGATCAATTTTGGCCGGTAGCCGTAGCTCGCCATATTCATTATGCACACGCAGTAAATCACCGTCTTTAATCCCACGTCGTACGGCATCCTGCGGGCTTAGCTCAACGGCTGGTTGGGGAACATGCAGGGATAAACGTGCAGAAATACCGGTGCGGGTTAGCGTATGCCAATGATCACGAACGCGGCCCGTATTGAGAACCAACGGGAATTCTTGGGAAGGTTGCGACTGCGGCATAGCGGCATCCACACTAATAAACCGCGCTTTACGGTTCGGTGTAAAAAACAATCCATCCTCAAATAAGCGCTTAGTGCCAGTGTAATTAGACCCTAAATCGAGATCAGTCATACCCTTTTGATCAGCACCACTATGCTCAGTACCAGAAGCTAACTTAGCTTTAAGCGGCCACTGCAATGGCTGCAAGTCATCAAATGCTTCTCTGGATAAATCAGCCAGCGGCGAAATATCAAAGCAACGCTGCCCTTCATTGCGATAGCCACTCAACCTGGCGTGCTCACGAAACACATCCAATGAGGTTTTATAAGGAAATGACTCAGCAAAGCCCATCTTATGAGCAACTTCTGTCACGATTTGCCAGTCCGCTTTTGATTCGCCAGCCGCCGGAATAAAGGGGCGCTGCCGTGAGATTGTCCGATCACTATTAGTCACCGTACCATTACGCTCGCCCCACGTTAGCGCAGGCAAACGAATATCGGCGTATTTCATCGTATCCGTACTGGCGACGCAGTCCGACACGATCACACACTCGCATTTAGCCAATGCTTCACGTACGCGGTTGGTATCCGGCAAACTCACCGCTGGGTTCGTCGCCATAATCCAAACCGCTTTCACCTTACCCTGATGAATCGCTTCGAATAAATCGACGGCTTTTAAGCCCTGCTGCTGTGGAATGTTAGGGGATTGCCAGAACTCCTGCACCAACTCGCGATGCTCAGGGTTTTCAATATCCATGTGCGCAGCCAGCTGATTGGCCAGCCCGCCGACTTCCCGACCGCCCATGGCATTGGGTTGTCCGGTAAATGAAAACGGTCCCATCCCAGGGCGTCCAATTCTGCCCGTCAGTAAGTGGCAATTGATTAATGCATTGCCTTTGTCTGCACCGCTGGAGGATTGATTAATGCCCTGGGAAAAGACCGATACGACTTTCTCGGTCGAGGCAAAGATTGCATAAAATGCATTCACTGCCTCAACCGATAAGCCGCATTGCTCAGCAACTGCCACAACATTGTTCGCGCTTATTTTTGCATGTTCAATTGCGCCGTCCGAATTTTCGGTATGTTGCGCGACAAAAGCAGCCGCTGTGTGCCCGTTGTCTGCCAGATACGTCAGCAGACCATTTAACAAAAATGCATCGGAGCCCGGCTTCAGGGGTAAATGCAAATCTGCCAGATCCGCCGTTTGCGTACGTCGCGGATCAATTAACACCACCTTGAGTGATGGGTTGTTTTTCTTTGCCAGCACCATCCGCTGATATAACACCGGATGGCACCATGCTGTATTACTCCCGACCAATACGATCAAATCGCACAGCTCAAGATCTTCATACGTGCAAGGCACAAGGTCTTCACCAAATGCCCGCTTATGAGCCACCACAGCAGATGACATACAAAGCCGTGAATTGGTGTCGATATTGGCCGAACCAATAAAGCCCTTCATCAACTTATTGGCAACGTAATAGTCTTCAGTCAGTAACTGCCCGGAGACATAAAACGCCACCGAGTCCGGCCCGTGCTCTGCCGTAATCGCACTTAAGCGACTCGCCACTTCGGTCGTGGCCTGATCCCAGCTCACCGCTTGATCAGCAATTTGTGGCTGCAATAAGCGCTGCGGATGATCCAGCGTTTCTGCCAGCGCCATACCCTTCGAACATAGCCGCCCCAAGTTTGCCGGATGTAATTTATCCGGCTTGACCGTAAACCCACCATCAGTTTCAGGCTGTATTTTTACGCCACAACCGACCCCACAATAGGGGCAAGTCGTGCGTATCGGAGCGAAGCTTGTCTCAGACATCGGTAATCCCAGCAGTTACTTATACACAACGGATGGCGCGATCGGCGTCACGCAACCTTCTCTGTTACCGAAGCCAGCTGAAGGTGGACTTTGCCGCCTTCAACTTTGACTGGAAACACATTGGTACATCCTTCATCTGGTGCAAAGGCGGAACCACTGGCAAGGTCGATCTTCCAATTGTGTAAAGGACAGGTAACCGAGGTACCGTGCATAATGCCTTCGGATAGCGGGCCTTGCTTGTGAGGGCAAGCATTCCGTATCGCAAAAACAGTGTCGTCCTTAGCTCTAAACAAAGCAATATCTGTGCCAGAATCGACTTTTACTACCCGTGAACCCAATACCGGAATCGCATCGACTGCGACAATCTCTACCCACTGACTCATACTAATTCTCCTAAAGCACTGACCTTAATCGGTGCGAACTCAATGGCCTCAACCCCTTGTGCGCGCTGCTTCCACGGGTCAATTTGTGCCGGTTTCTGGGATATTACAAAGCGTGCTGCGAGTGCTTCACGTTGCGCATTATCTTCGAGGACTTTTTGCACTTTGGCCAAACCCACTCGCTCAATCCAAGGCGCGGTACGCTCAAGGTAGTGGGCATCTTCGCGGTAGAATTGGGTGAACGCCGCACAGTATTCGAGCACGTCCTCTTCCGTTTGCACCTTACAGAGCAAATCAGTGACGCGAACCTTGATACCACCGTTACCCGCAACGTGTAATTCATAACCAGAATCCACGCACACCACACCGAAGTCTTTAATCGTGGCTTCTGCGCAGTTACGTGGGCAACCCGATACGGCGATCTTAAACTTGTGCGGCATCCATGAGCCCCAGGTCAGCTCTTCCAACTTGATACCAAGGCCACTTGAATCTTGTGTTCCAAAGCGGCACCACTTCTCACCGATACAGGTCTTAACGGTCCGTAAGCCTTTCGCATAAGCATGGCCAGAGACGAAACCGGCGTCACTTAAGTCTTTCCACATCAGCGGCAGTTCTTCTTTCTTAATACCAAACATATCAATACGTTGGCCACCGGTCACTTTCATTTCAGGGACTTTGTATTTATCCGCAATGTCGGCAATATCACGCAACTGCTGCGCGGTACACATGCCGCCAAACATACGAGGAACGACAGAATAAGTGCCATCTTTCTGGATATTTCCGTGCGCACGCTCATTAATAAAGCGTGACTGCGGATCATCCTGATAAGTCTCTGGGAATTCACACAATAAGTAATAGTTAAGCGCCGGACGACAGCTGGAGCAGCCATCCGCATTGCGCCATTTGAACTCTTCGCGAACCGCTTGCATGGTTGTCAGTTGAGCATCACGAATGCCCTCACGAATCTGATCATGCGTCGCATCGGTGCAACCACATAATGGCTTGCTCTTTGGCGTCGCAGAATAGTCACCACCTACGGTATGTGACAGCAGCGACTCCACCAGACCAGTACAAGAACCGCAGGAGGCAGAAGCTTTGGTATGTGCGCGCACTTCATCCAAAGTGAACAGTTTGTGCTCATTGATTGAATTTACGATGTCGCTTTTACAAACACCGTTACAACCACAAATCTCAGCATTGTCCGGCAAACCCGCAACACGAGTATCCGGGTTATGGCCAGAGTCACCCAAATGCGCCTGTCCAAATAATAAGGTATCGCGGAAGGCTGACACATCGGTGCCATCTTTCATCATCTGGAAATACCAGCTGCCATCCACGGTATCGCCGTACATCACAGCGCCTTTGATCTTTTCATCTTCCAGCACGATCTTTTTGTAGATACCGGCCGAGACATCTTTAAACACGATTTCTTCGGTATTCTCGTTACCCACAAAGTCACCGGCAGAGAACAACTCAATACCCGTTACTTTCAATTTAGTCGAGGTCACGGTGCCTTCATAGCGGGCAATACCAAAGCGCGCTAAATGGTTAGCACACACCTTCGCCTGATCCCATAATGGTGCAACCAAACCATAAGCAATCCCGCGATGCTGCACACACTCACCGACCGCATAGATTTTTGGATCGTAGGATTGCATGGTGTCATTCACCACGATACCGCGCTCGCAATACAAACCCGCTGATTTAGCCAGTTCAAAGTTTGGTCGGATACCAACGGCCATGACTAGTAAGTCCGCTGCAACTTCTGACTCATCATTAAAGCGCAGTCCGGTAACACGCTCGCCACCCAAGATTTCAGCACTGCTGTGTTGCATCAGGAACTTCATGCCGCGCTCTTCTAATGATGCTCGCAACATGGCGCTGGCAGGCTCATCCAATTGGCGATCCATCAGGTTCGCACCCAAATGCACCACAGAGACTTCCATGCCCTGCTTCATCAAACCATTGGCTGCCTCAAGTCCTAGCAAACCACCACCAATAACCACGGCCTTTTTGTATTTCTGAGTCGCCTCCATCATGGTATTTACATCTTTGATATCGCGGAAGCCGATCACGCCCTGTTTATCGGCACCGGGCAGTGGCAGCATAAATGGCGTCGAGCCCGTAGCGATAATCAGACGATCATATGGCACGGTAATGCCATCGGCGGTCACCACTTGCTGGCGTCCACGCTGAATTTCAGTGACCTTTTTGCCTTTGTGCAGCGTGATATTGTTATCGATATACCACTGCTCATCATTCAGCATAATCTCATCAACCGTCTTTTCGCTAGCCAATACCGGCGATAGCATAATGCGGTTGTAGTTTCCGTAAGGCTCTTCACCAAACACGGTAATGTTGTATTGATCAGGCGCGAGCTTGAGTAATTCTTCCAGCGTGCGCACACCGGCCATGCCGTTACCAATCAGGACTAAATTTTGTTTAAGCATTACGCTCATCTCCTAAAAACAAAAAAGCCCTGAGCCGCACGGTTGTTTAACCGATTGGATCAGGGCTTCGTTACCCGAATTATATTGTTGCGCAGCGATACGCATCTGGAATATGCAAAGCCATCGCCGTTGATGACTGCAAAATCTATATATAAATTAATGCAAAGTTAGTGCCAAACCTTGAATATAAAATAATAACTAATTTAAAAACAGGTAGATAAGTTAATTAACACAATAACTCCCAATGCATTAAAGCAGCCTTTTCTAAGTCTTTCGCACCAAAGCCGTGCGAGTTTTAGCGGGCTATGCCTCTTGCTTGGGAATGATTAAAAATACGGCTTTGCCAATACATAGATCAATATCAACAATAAGATCAGCGAGATGCCCTGCCAAAAACGCACCGGGTCGCGCGCCATCAGCGGTGCCTGCATTTTATCGGTGTAAGCTTTATTGGGGTGCCTCAGGTCATAAGTAAACTCAGACAGCTCGTAGTAGCGCTTTTGGGCATCCAAATGCACGGCCTTTTTTATCGTCTCATCCACCCACGCCGGAATCTCTTTACGCGTTTCAAACACACTGCTGTAACTGAGCTTGATCAGCTGGCTACGGCTTTGGCATTTCGCTACACCAACCCCATAAGGCAGTTTTCCGGATAATAACTGATGAGCAATCACCCCTAGCGAAAACAAGTCAGAGGCAGAGGAGACCGGCTCCCCAACAAAGTACTCCGGCGCGCTGTACTGAACCGTCCCCGGAAACGTGCTGTGCTCCGGCCCTGCACCGGCTTCAACCATGCCCGCCACATAAGCCGAACCAAAGTCGATAAGCTTGACGGTTCCGTTTTGGTCAATCAACACATTGGCTGGGCGTAAATCCTGATGCAACATTTCCTGCCGATGCATGACTTGCAAACCCTTGGCAATTTGCCCCACCAGATTGCGCACCGTTTCCAAATCCGGCTTGGGGTTATCAATCATCCATTGCGCCAGCGTTTGCCCATCCACATATTCCATCACAGAGTACAGATAGTTACGCGAGCGTGTGAGTTTCGGTGCTTTGAGTAAATGTGGACTATCTAACTTACGAGCGACCCACTCTTCCAGCACAAAGCTATCCAGAAATCCCGGATCTTCCTGCATGGTGACCGCTGGGACTTTCAGTACAACCGTCTCGTCCGTTTCGATGTCTTGCGCCAGATACACCTTGCTGCGGCTACTACCATGAAGTATTCGCTGAATGTTATAGCCATCAAACGTCATGCGTGGGCGCAGCTCCGGCGGGAATGGTAAGCGCTGCGCTTGCTTCTGAGCTTCATCCATATTGCGCAATGGCAACTCATCAACCCGCACAATCTGGATTGTTAAATTATCATCGCTGCCCTGCTCCATGGCAGCCTCAACAATGATTTTTGCGGCCTGATTCAGGTCATCCTGATATTGGTGAATGGTTAGCGTAACAAAGGATTCTGCAACAAACTCATAGACGCCATCCGTCGCCAATACAAAGACATCGCCGATTTCAAACTGCAGCGATTGGTAATCAATATCCAGATAATCGCGAATACCCAGCGCGCGGCTTAGATGGCTTTTTTCGCTGGATACCCACAGTCGATGATCTTCGGTGAGCGGCTCAAGGCTGCTACCCGCCACCCGATAAATACGCGTGTCGCCAACATGAAAAATATGCACGGTAGTCGATTTCAGCACCAAAGCACTAAAGGTGCAGACATAGCCCTTATCGAGGTCACGACGATAAGCACCGCTACGATTTTGGGAAAATAGCCAGGAATTGGTCGCTTGTAACACCCGCAATACGGAGTTCTTTACTGACCAGGATTCTGAGGTGGAGTAGTAATCACTGAGGAAGCTGGAAACCGCGGTTTCACTCGCAATTTGGCTGACCTCGCTGCTGCTAATGCCATCAGCCAGCGCGATGGTGATGCCTTTAACATCCAGTACTGAGCCGGTGGGTTCAACTACGCCATGGAAGTCTTGATTAAGCGGCTTTACACCGCGATCTGAATACTGCCCGATGGCTACTTTTAATTCACTACGCATAGACAGCACCCAAACAGCGCACCGACTTGCAATAAGCCGGCACGCATTACAATCGCCTGATCAGGCGTTAAGGATTCACAGTGGCAGATGGCTTAACCACTGACGCTGCGTTGTTTTTCAGCTTACGCTCAGGGTTAGTACGAACGTGTGTGTAGTACAACGGCAGACCAACAAACACCAAACCGCCGACTAAGTTACCCAGCGCCGTTGGTAGCTCATTCCAAATAATGTACTGCATGAACGTGAACTCGCCGCCCATGATCATAGAGAATGGGAACAGGAACATATTCACAATGGAGTGCTCAAAGCCCATGTAGAAGAACAGCATGATTGGCATCCACATCGCCGCCATTTTGCCGGTCGCCGAAGTTGAAACCATGGCGCCAACCACACCCATGGATACCATCCAGTTACACAACATACCGCGAATGAAAATGGTCAGCCAGCCATCCACACCATGTGCTGCATAACCTAAAGTACGCGACTCACCAATAGAGCTCACCTTAGCCGCTAGCTCGCCACCATCGGTGTTGTAGCCATACGTTAGAATGAAAGACACCATAAAGGCCACGGTCAGTGCGCCCGCAAAGTTACCGGCAAACACCAATCCCCAATTGCGCAGCACCTGATTTGGCGTAACGCCCGGGCGCTTATCCAGCAACGCCAATGGCACTAAGGTAAACACGCCGGTTAGCAGATCAAACTTCATGAGATACAACATAATAAAGCCGACGGGGAATAACATCGCTCCGGCCAATGCAGAACCGGTTTTAGTGGCTACCGTAATCGCGAAAACTGCTGCCAATGCGAGAATGGCGCCGGCCATAAAGGCTCGGATTAAAGTATCTTTGGTAGACATGTAGACCTTGGCTTCACCTTGGTCGACCATTTTGGTGACGAATTCTGAGGGTTCCAAATACGACATGGCGTTTCTCCTTGAAAATAAATGCATAGATGCAAAAAACAAAAAAGCCCTGAGCCGCACGGTTGTTTAACCGCGAGGTTCAGGGCTTCGTTACCCAAATTTTAGTCTGCGCCGCAATGCGCAGTGATCAACATGCAAAGTCCATCGCCGTTGATGGCAGCATGTTTATAGTTAATTTAATGCAAATTCAGTGCCAAATAGAAAGTAAACACTGAATATCATTATAAAACATGAGGATATGGGATACGTGGATTTGAGTTGCTAACCAGCGTTTCGATTATTTTCTGATAAGCTGCACCACGGAAGTGCGATTCATTGCGC
Organism: Leucothrix mucor DSM 2157; assembly: GCF_000419525.1. Classification (NCBI taxonomy): domain Bacteria; kingdom Pseudomonadati; phylum Pseudomonadota; class Gammaproteobacteria; order Thiotrichales; family Thiotrichaceae; genus Leucothrix; species Leucothrix mucor. Next base: position 4,159,239 of record NZ_ATTE01000001.1, on the reverse strand, counting down.
CAATATGGGAAAGTGCTGGAGCGAGCTTAAACTCAGGCTCGCTCCAGCCTTTTAAGATTCAGCAGTCTTTATCAATTAGCTCTGCAACATACGCTTTATACAGTGGGCTGCCTGCGGTAAATGGCCAGCCGGGCCAATCGGTTTTTCCTACAAAGATAGGCTCACCATTTAAGTCACTGGATGATGGCAAGTTTTCAAACCTCAGCCATACCCGAAACTTCCCGGGCTTATGTACTTTCTCAGCGGTTTTGATAATCGCAATCACCGCCAGCTTGGCCGTATTTATCGTTTTCTGTCTGCCCTCTACTGACTCACCATTGAGCGTATTAAACGCCGCCATATCAAGCGTGAATGAATAATCAAAAATCCCATTATCATGATAACGATCGAAGTTCAGCACCGGAGCGATTTTGGCGCTGCCATCGACTAATAAATTGATGTTCTGGTAGGTATTGCTGCCGCCAATGCTTTGCCGCAGGGTTTGGGTTTCTGAAAACACCCCCGTCAAAATACTGGCCAGCGGAATCCCAAACTCAGCCTCCATCAACTGCTGGCTTAAACAAATATAGTCACTCTGGATGCGAGCATATGGCACATAAAACTCAGCATACTCAGAAACAGTCGCACGAGCAGGCAAGGCACTGGCGAGCAGCATCGCGATACAACAGGCGTAACGAATTCCTCGATTCATGGAAGACTCCTTAAGCAATCAAAATAATGCGTTCTTAAGATGAGTATAGTCCGAGTTATTGAACGCCGCTGCGTGGATTTGCCAATGCTTATTCTGCGGCACCTAAGTTCTCAACTGCTTTGCGAATAGTGCTAACCAAGGTGCGTACCGCTTCCATTCTTGGGTAATTACTGCGAATCACGATCACGATTTCGCGGGTGGGTTGCGGGTCGACAAACTCGGTATACCGAATCACTGGCGACTCCGGCTGATTAATTACCGAGAGCTTTGGTAATAAGGTAATCCCTGAGCCGCTGGCCACCATATAGCGTAAGGTTTCCAAGCTGGTGGCTTTAAAGCGCTTATCTTCATCGGCACCGGCAGTGAAGCAATAGCCCATCGCTTGGTCCCGCAAACAATGCCCGTCTTCCAGCGTTAAAATGGTTTCATCTTTGAGGTCAGACAAGCGCATATTGGGTTTGCCGCAAAGTGGATGGTTTGGTGGCGTGGCTAATACCAAAGCCTCGTCCATTAGCTTGTAGCGCTCAAAGCGCTTCATCTCATCATCCAGCCACGGCAAAATCAGCACATCCATTTCGCCATTATCCAGATCTTGCAGCAGCATTTTGGTTTGCTTCTCATAAAGGTACAGATGCACATGAGGCAAGGCTTGGGCGATCGGCATGGTGATGTGCGGCAACAGATATGGTGCCAGCGTAGGAATCAAACCAATGTGTAAATCACCGGCTAGAGGATCAGCCAGCGTGCGGGCAGTATCTTCAAACTCTCTGGCGGTATTCAGCACCTTGCGCGCCTTGTCTGCCAGTGCAGCACCGGCAGCAGTTAGCATCACATTGCGCGGATGGCGCTCCACTAAGGTCAGGTTTAATTGCTCTTCGAGCTTTCGCAGTTGCGCACTGAGGGTTGGCTGGCTGACATGACAGGCATCCGCCGCCTTGCCGAAATGCTTGAATTTCTCAATCGCATCCAAATATTCTAAATCTCGAAGTTTAATCATCGCGCACGTCCAAATTAAGGTCTTGCCATGATAAAGATTTCGATAGATGAAAACAATCGCAAAGATAGTTGTAAATTATTTCATCTATTGGTTAAGAGCCGTTAGTATGCTCTCCATTGAAACGATTTACCTTTTACCATTAACTCTTACAGGAATTAGAAGCATGGCAATTATCAATCAAAAAATCGCTCCTTTCGCAGCAACTGCTTACCACAACGGCGAGTTCGTTGACGTTAGCGATGCAGACCTGAAAGGCAAGTGGTCTATCGTATTTTTCTACCCTGCTGATTTCACGTTCGTATGTCCTACAGAGTTGGGCGACCTTGCAGATTTTTACCCACAGCTGCAAGAAATGGGCGTAGAAGTTTACTCAGTATCGACTGATACTCACTTCACTCACAAAGCATGGCACGATTCTTCTGAGACAATCGGCAAGATCACTTACCCAATGATCGGTGACCCAACAGGCAAGATCACTCGTAACTTTGACGTGATGATCGAAGAAGATGGTCTGGCACTGCGTGGTACTTTCGTAATCAACCCAGAAGGCGAAATCAAAATCGCTGAAATTCATGATCTGGGCATTGGCCGTTCTGCTAAAGAATTGGTTCGTAAAGTACAGGCTGCTCAGCACATTGCTGCTCACCCAGACGAAGTTTGCCCAGCTGCATGGCAGCCAGGTGGTGAAACATTAGCTCCATCATTAGACCTAGTTGGCAAGATCTAAGCCAACCAAGTTAATGAGTCAGTCGCCTGCCGCAGCGCTTAGCTGTTGCGGCAGGCACTATCCAGCAAAGATATTCTTAGGAAAAGAATCATGTTAGATACAAACATACAACAACAGCTCAAACAAACGTTTGCTAACCTTAAGAGTGACGTAACGCTACGTGTTTTTGCTGATGATAGCGCAAAGTCTAAAGAGTTAGAGACTTTAGGACGAGACATGGCGGCACTATCGCCAAAGATTAGCTTTGAAGTTGCCGCCGAAAACGGCACAGAACGCGCACCTTCCCTACAAGTACAAGGTGTTGGTACTGACAGCCAAATTCGTTTTGCTGGCGTACCCATGGGTCATGAGTTTACCTCACTGATTCTGGCCATTTTGCACAGTGGCGGCCACCCGATGAAGGTAGAGCCTGAGCTGATTGAGCAAGTGCGCAACTTGGAAGGCGAATTCAAATTTGAAACCTTCATTTCCTTGAGCTGCCAAAACTGCCCGGACGTGGTGCAGGCATTGAACTCAATGGCAGTGATTAACCCCAATATTACACACGTCATGATCGACGGCAGCATCTTCACTGAAGAAGCAGAAGCACGCAAAGTCATGGCGGTACCAACGGTATTCCTGAATGGTGAAATGTTCACTCAAGGGCGTACCACATTCGCAAGCATTGTGAATAAGATTGATACTGGCGCTGCAAAACGCCAGGCTGCAAAGTTAAATGAAAAAGAGCCATACGATGTATTAGTCGTCGGTGGTGGCCCTGCGGGTGCTTCCTCTGCAATCTATGCCGCGCGTAAAGGCATTCGTACCGGTATCGTGACCTCACGTTTTGGTGGTCAGGTATTGGATACGGTCGGCATTGAGAACTTTATCTCAGTGAAGAAAACCGAAGGTCCTAAGCTGGTTGCTCACTTAGAAGAGCATGTTAAAGAATACGACGTGGATATCATGAACGACCAAACTGCCAGCAAGTTGATTGCAGCAGAGCAAGTCGGTGGATTGATTTCTGTTGAACTGGAAAATGGTGCAACCTTACAAAGTCGTTCAGTGATCTTATCAACCGGCGCACGTTGGAGAGAAATCAACGTACCGGGTGAAAAAGAATACCTCGGTAAAGGCGTTGCTTACTGCCCGCATTGCGATGGCCCGTTGTTTAAAGGCAAGCGCGTTGCAGTTATCGGTGGCGGTAACTCCGGTATCGAAGCGGCAATTGATTTGGCCGGTATTGTTGGACATGTCACGGTGTTGGAGTTTGCTGATACGCTACGTGCCGATGCGGTACTGATTCGCAAAGCCGAGTCTCTACCGAATATCACGATCATTAGTAGCGCGATGACGACTGAAATTAACGGTAACGGCGAGAAGGTTTCCGGATTGACGTATACCGACCGCAACACCAACGAGTCTCACACGGTTGAGCTGGGAGGTGTGTTTGTACAGATTGGTTTAGTACCTAACACAGAGTTCCTGAAGGGCAGCGTTGAGCTTAGCAAACACGGTGAAATCGTGATTGGTAGCAAAGGCGAAACCAATGTACCGGGCGTATTTGCGGCTGGTGATGCAACGACTGTTCCGTTTAAGCAGATCATCATCGCGATGGGTGCTGGTTCGACTGCAGCACTGGGCGCATTTGACTACATGATCCGTAGCTCAGCACCGGCTGAGGAAAAGGAAAAGGAAACTAAGGCCGCTTAAAGCCTCTCCTGAAAAAGCCGGCCCGATGTTTGCTAATCATTTAGCAGCGTTGGGCCGGCTTTTTTTTCGTTTGAAATTTAGCCAAAGGGTAGCGCTATTTATTCTCAATGCTTAGAGTGTGCGAGGTCACTTAACTGTGTAATCAGCAATCGAAGTACTTCGGAGGAATAGAATGGGCACTACCAAACCACTAAACACCGTATTGATTGGACTCGGCATGGTCGCAGATACTCATCTGCAAGCCATTGCTAATTTGCAAGATATCGTCCACCTCAAAGGTGTTTACACCCGCAATCAGGATGCAGCACAGGCATACACCCATAAAGTTGAAGAGACCTGTGGCTACGGCTGTGAGGTTTATTCTTCGATTGACGCGATTGCTGCAGATACTGACTTAGATTTTGCGATTATTCTCACCCCACCAAATGCCCGCTTAGCCATCGTCGAAGCCTTTACCGAAGCGGGTTTACCCATGCTGATGGAAAAGCCGATTGAGCGCAGTTATGCCGCTGCTGAAGTGATTGTTTCGATGTGTGAAGCACGCGACACGCCACTGGGTATTGTTTTTCAGCATCGCGCTGGCGGTAGCTCCAGCACCCTCAGGCAAAAAATCCAAGCGGGCGAATTAGGTAAGCTTGGCATGGTGAATGTGTACATCCCTTGGTGGCGTGATCAAGCCTATTACGACGAGCCTGGCCGTGGCACCTATGCCCGCGATGGTGGCGGCGTATTAATGACACAAGCCATTCACGTATTGGATTTGATGATTAGCCTGACAGGTGAAGTGAGCGAAGTGCAGGCCATGTGTCGCACCTCCGCCTTTCATGAGATGGAAGCTGAAGATTTTGTTAGCGCTGGCCTGACTTTTAAAAATGGCGCGATTGGCTCGCTGATGGCAACCACGGCCAGCTTCCCCGGAAACTCAGAGTCAATCACCCTGCACTTTGATCATGCGGTTGCGGAGATTACTCGCGGATTATGCAAGTTGAACTGGCGCGATGGGCGCAGTGAAGAGTTTGGCGAAGATACGGCCACTGGCAGCGGAGCCAACCCCATGGCATTTGGGTCAAGCTGGCATGGCACCATGATTAAGGATTTTGCAGAGTCGTTAATTGAAAAGCGCGAGCCATTAGCTAGTGGGCGAGAGTCGTTAAAAGTGCATCAGTTGATTGAGGCGTTGGTGGCTTCATCGAATGCTAGAGCGGCGGTCGAAGTATAGGTTTGGCGTAGTGCATAACTGCATAACTGCATAACTGCATAACTGCATAACTGCATAACTGCATAACTGCATAACTGCATAACTGCATAACTGCATAACTGCAGCCAGTGTGATCTTAGTGATTGCACTGGCTGCTAAATACTTTCGTTAATTACCCTAAAATCGCCAACCAAATTGAAATGGTGACAACGGATAGCACCGTCGATACCAACACCGAGGAAGCTGCAATCCCCTGCGCGCGGTTATACATCTCCGCAAAGATATACACATTCATTCCCGGTGGCATAGCGGCTAACACCACGATTGGGTTCAGCAGCTCTGGCGGCAGGTTAAATACAAAATGACCGATTACATATGCTACCAGCGGATGCACGATCAGCATGCCCACTGTGATCATTCCCACCTCGCCTAAACCTGAGCGCAAGCGGTAACTCATCAGCATTGCACCCAACCCAAATAGCGCTACCGGCAACGCCGCACGGGCAAATAAATCTAAGGCGGTTTCCAATGGTCCGGGAACAGGGAGATGCGTGAGGTTTACAATAAAGCCCAACATAATGCCAAGCATCAATGTGTTGGAAAATACCTGTTTGAAAACTCGCCTCAGGGTCTCGGCTAAGCCCAAACCATCAGCCCGCGAGAACTCCATCGCGGTAATCCCGAGGATGTAGCAAAATGGGGCATGCATCGCGACAATAGCAAACGCCACTTTTAAGGCTGCAGCGCCATAGGCTAGCTCGATAATCGCCAGACCAATTAACACCAAATTGGAAAACAAACCGGCAAAGCCAATGGCTACCCGCACACCCGGATTATGCTTAAAGATAAGCCCTGCTCCCAGCCAGACCAAGCCGAAGCTACATACCGCGCCAATATAAAACGGCGCTAAAATCTCAAACTTGAATTCCTTACCCAAATCCAAACGAACAATTGCCATAAACAGCAAACAGGGAATCGCTAACTGCGTGGCAAAACGCATGAGTGCCGAGGCTTGAGCGGCGCTGAAAAGCTTAAAATATGCGGCCAGATAACCGCTGCCAATCACTAAAAATACTGGCAGTACAATTTCTAAAATCTGGAGCATGTGTTATTTCCTGATCGGGTTTGACCTGCGCTTAAGTCATGAGCGTTGTATGGCTAAAAGGCTGGATTATTTATCCTTCCAGTTACCCCATGGATCGACTTTAGTTTTAGTCTCAGTGGAGTCACTTTCGTCATTGGAAGAAACCTTATCCGCTTTCTGACTGCCCCAAGGATCAACTTTGGCTTTAGCCACAACCGCATCGCTTTCATCATTTGAAGAAGCCTTATCCTCTTTCCGGCTACCCCAAGGATCAACGTTGGTTTTGGTGGTAGCAGGCTCATCTGCATCTCTTGAAGATTCTTTCTCGCCTTTCCAGTTTCCCCAAGGATCAGCGGCTTTGCGCGAATCTGAAGACGATTTTTTGTCATCCCACCAAGGATCACTCTTGCGAGGCGACTTGGTGAAGCCGGCATTACGCTGCTCATTGTAAGCTCGGCTGGAACCACGACGTGCGCCCGTATTCTGATCGCGGTCGGCGGCTTTCTTGGCACGCTTTTCATTCACGATGGCAGCATCTTCCAGACTTAACTCCGCAGGCTCGCGCGGCTTTTGATGCGACGGAACGATACGCTCTCTGGGCGGCAAGGCAAATTGCTCAGAGGAAACCTTAGGCAGATTTTTAAATTGATAGAGATAAAACAATTCTACTTTTTCACGCGCCCAATCCGTTTTTTTCAGGAACTTGGCACTGGAAGCAATACTGGGATTGGTTTTGAAACAATTGATATTCAAGTAGGCATATAGAATTTCAAAACCGTAATGGTCGACCAATTCGGTCAGCATGCTCTTCAAACCAACGCCATGTAAGGGGTTGTTCGAGTAGTCGAGTTCATCAGTCATAAGAGTATCCGGACGCGGTAAGATAATGGGGGCAGTATACCTTACCTAAGTGATAACACTGTAACATCCCTGCTGATTTTCTACGGGGCTGCCAGTCAAATCCCTAGCCTATAAACAGCTCAAACGAAATGAATCATCCAAATCCGGCGGTAATACCAAACTGCTAAGGCCTAGCGATGAGGCCTGCTGGCACATGGCTTTTCTGGCAGCGGCATCGTTTACATATTGCGTTTGATATTCTGCATTTAACACCGGCTTTCCGGCTTTAATAAAGGGGCTAAGTGCCTCGCATTCGGAGTATTCAAAGCACTGCTCATTCACAGCAAAGTCAAAATGCGCCACAAGCTCTGGCACTTGGACCAGATCATTTTTAAGGCCAACCGATAAGCCTCGCTCATGTGCCGCGTTGGCTAATTGACGATTGAAGCTTAGCTGATCGGCAGCGCTCAGTTTAAAGCCAGACTCATTTGTGTAGCCATCTACATTATCAGGCTCTACGCCATCGCAGCCTTTTTCAGCGGCTAAATCCATCCGACGCGCCATGATGGCAGAGACATTCGCCGAGCGGATATCCAACCAGCGCTCCTCATCCCAGCCATCTAGTGGCTTGCCCAACTCTGAGCTTTGAAAGTCTTTAGCATCCTCGCGCCATTGCTCATAAGAGCCCGCAGAGAAGTAGCAGATGACTTTGCGGCCTTGCGACTGAAGTGATTTGATTAATTCGGGGGAAGAGTCGAACAGGTCAATGTCATAGAGATCAACATCATAGCTCGTATTAACCGTGTCGGATAACTGCCATTGCCAGCTAATACCGGCGCTGGGGCGGTACCAATTGCCGTCAGCAGTTTGAGCCTGAGTGTTTTGTTGGGCTGTGGTAGTCTGCTCACTCGTGCTATCAGCATTACACGCAGTAACTGTGAACAGCAAAGCTAATAGCGATAGGCACGACTTGTGCATTGTTTTTTTCATTATCTTTCAAGGCTCTGGCAAATAAAAATGGCATGATGCTGTTAAACACCATGCCATGAATTGAATCTCAGCCTAAACGATTTGCTCGCCGCTGTTATACCTTGCGACCAAGCATACGGCTTAGTGTGCCGTCTTTGTCGATGAACTGATGCTTCAGCGCGCCAGCAACGTGTAATAACAGCGCCAGAATAATCAGGTTAACCGATTGCACGTGAACAAAGTGACCTAGGCCAGACATCCACTCAATTTTCTCACCAGCTGCCAGTAATTGGATACCAAAAAACTCCAGCGCTCTACCGCCACCAATCGTCATAATGATTCCAGACAACGGCATCGATAAGGTGGCGATGAGTAACAGGTAGTGGATTCCTTTAGCCATGATTGCTTGCCACTTAGGCATCACGCCAATACTACTAATCGGGCCTTCTTTAAAGCGCCAGAGTAATCTGACAACGGCAATGGCAAATACAATAATACCCAAGGACTTATGAGTGGCTAGTAGCTCGAATTTTTCAGGGCTTCGTGCGAGGTCTTCGATATAAAGACCCAGACCTAACACACCGATAAACAACAGGCCGGTTAGCCAGTGAAGGGCAATGGTTGGTTTTGATAATGATTGGCTCATGACGCGTAATACCTAAAGATTTAATCGTTAGGTGAATTATGACGGTTTGGCCAAATGTTTTCGATGGGTTGGGCTGTAAAGCTATGTAAATACAATGTGTAGAAACACCCTCTCTTTGTAATCACAATTAGAGAGGGAGCTGTTTGATTTAGTTAAAACATACCATTGGTATGAGGCATATCCTCATCTGCAGGCACCGACTCAACCACATCCCAATGCTCAACCAGCTTGCCGTCACGCACCCGTAAAATATCCACGACAGCAGAAATACCTTGATCGGAAGTCACTTTTGAATACGCCACAACAAGATCATTCTGAGCGACGACATATTTTATATCATAGCAAAACGAAGGCATTTTACCGCTGGCAAAAGCGGCCGAAACCGCTGTTTTTCCATCGGCAATCAAAGGGTTATGCTGCACATAATCTTCGTGCACATACTTCTCCAGTGCCTGATCTATTTCGCCACCGTTGAAAGCCATATTCAGAAAATTAGTGACCGTTTTTTTGTTCGCCTCTTCTTCTTTTTGCGTGTAGTTAACTGGGCTGTCTGTGAATTTAGAGTGAGCCTCAGTCTCAGAGTGACCCGATACAGTTTTTTCAGAGAGTGCTTGGCGGATATCCCAATGCTCGGAATATTTTCCATCACTATCAAAACGCATCAAATCTACAATTTTGCTAGGGCCCGTTCCATCGCCACGGTTTACTTCTCTAAACATCATCAGAAAACTGCCGTTATCGAGGAACCCATGTGGACCAAGCCAGGTTTTAGTTTTGAAGAGAAGCCTTCCGGTCTATTAGTCAATAAGCCCCAGACCGGCTCCCACCCATCCGCTAAATCAGGGCTATGTTGGACGTAAGAATCGGAGGCGATAGCCATAAACCCTTTAAAGTCCTTGGCAGCGCCTGCTTTGAATCCAGCTTGTAACACAGCGAGTGAGCGCTCCCGACTGTCTTGTCCTCTATCCGAAATATAGGAGATGTCCTGTGCGCAGACTTCTGCCGCCTGAGCGGATACTGGTACTAGGGCGATGGAGCTTGCCATAACAACGGTGGACAACGTGGCTTTGAATATTTTTTTCATAATCGTTTACTCGTGTGTGTCCGCCATATTCATATTGTCCGCATAAGTTAATGTACCGGTATGAAAGAACGGTTCCAGCATTTGAAAAATGGGTAGAGGTACCGAGGGAAATATCAGATTCTATTGAATGGGGATGAGCTTATTCGCTATTTAGGCGGGGAAAAACAGTCCGAGACTCATAAACATTATGAGCGAGATTGATGGGTTGGTGAAGATTGTCCTATCAAATTGGTAAAATGCTCGAAGTGGCTCAGCACTATGCTGAATCGAAAAATCTGGCATACCCAAAGAGCATTTACGAAAGCCTGATCACAGCCTATCTTGATGATGTCGAAAAGTATGCAGATATGGATACAAAGGCCACCGTGATTCAAAGCTCGTTTTATGAGGCGGGCAATCGCGGCAGGTTTCGGATAACCTAATTCCAGCTCTAAAAATATTTCAGAAGCTATGGCAGTACTGGAGAAAGCGCCGCGCTTATCCTATCATCACTCAACTGCCATTAACGCCCAACTTAAAAAACCACCGAAGTTACAATTACTAGATATCCCGCAAACGATTTATACAAGAATAAAAAAAGGCTGCAATAAATGCAGCCTCAGACTGCTGACAAAGCTCTAGCCATTTGGCTGGCGCTTTTTCATAATGGGGAATGTTAAAAAACCGACCTCAAACCCAATCTGAACTCGAGTTTGTCTGCATAGACCAACTCGTCCCCACCGATCATTTACTGCGTAAGATCGATACCAGCGTCGATTTCACCTTCATCCATCCTCTCGTCAAACACCTTTACTGCCAAGACAACGGTCGCCCAGCATTAGATCCAACACTTCTGTTCAAGCTACTCTTTATCGGCTATTTATTTGGCGTCCGCAGTGAACGCCAACTGATTCGTGAAGTGCAAGTTAATGTTGCTTACCGTTGGTTCTTAGGCTTAAGCCTGACCGACAAAGTACCGAATGCGTCGACATTGAGTCAAAACCGGATACGCCGATTTAATGAGTCTGATGTGTACCAGAATATCTTCGACAATATTGTTGAACAAGCCATGAAGAAGCGGATGGTGAGTGGCCGGATGCTCTATACCGACTCCACTCATTTAAAAGCCAATGCGAATAAAAATAAGCACTGTAAAGTCCTTGTGCAACAAGAACGACAAGCTTACCTGGATGATTTAGACGAAGCGGTCAGGGAGGATCGTATTCATCATGGGAAAAAGCCTTTACCCGCCGTCAAAAAGTCAGCAGCTGAGCGAGAAATTAAGCAAAGCACCACAGACGCTGATAGTGGCTATATGGTGCGTGATGGCAAACCAAAAGGCTTCTTTTACCTGGATCATCGTAGCGTAGACAGTCGCTGTAATATCATTACCGATGTGCATGTAACGGCAGGTAATTGCATGACGCCGTTCCTTATCTGGATCGCTTGAAAAGGCAAAAAGAGCGCTTTGGTTTTGCTATTGAATCCGTTGGTTTAGACGCGGGCTACTTCACCGCAGCGATCTGTAAAGGCTTAGAGGCTCGTCAGATTTATGCTGTCATAGGCTACCGTCGGCCAACCCATAGAAAGGGGTATTTTTACAAGCGCGAGTATCGCTATGACGCATCAGAAAACCACTACACGTGTCCGGAGGGTCAGGTATTAGAGTATGCAACAACCAGTCGGGAAGGCTATCGTCATTACCAATCTGATCCAGGTCATTGCGCTACGTGTGCCAGCAGGGAAAAGTGCACACGCAGTGCCAATCATGTCAAAACAATCACTCGCCATGTCTGGGAGGACAGTAAAGAACGCATCAATCAGCATCGTTTAACGAACGAGGGAAAAGCTATTTATGTCAGAAGAAAAGAGACCGTTGAGCGTAGTTTTGCGGATGCAAAGCAGCTTCATGGTTATCGCTATGCTCAATTTAGAGGGCGAAGTAAAGTACAGGCGCAATGTTTAATGGTTGCTGCGGCTAAAAATATGAAAAAGATTGCGTTGATGGGAAAATAGGCTCAGTTCAACGTATTTATTGGATGATAAAGTGCAAGGGATGAGCCTGAGCCCCTCAGTAGATCTTCTCGTTGCAATGACGGACTTGATTTTTAAATGATGAGAGAAAAGCTATAAGGTTGCCGATTACCCTTAAAAACCAATAAACCCCAAAAAAGTATTGGGGTTTATCAGCAGTCTGGGCTGCAATAAATGCAGCCTTTTTCATAAGCGCTTAAGTTAAAACTTAAGAAGCTTTCTTAGTTGTCGCAGCTTTAGCAGCAGGTGCAGCCTTCGCTGGAGCCGCTTTAGCAACTGGCTTTGCAGCCGGAGCAGCTAATGCTTCCTGACTTGAAGCAACCGCTTCTTTAGTAGCAGCAACGACTTCCTGACTTGCATCAGTCACTAGCTTCTTAACTTCAGTTGCGTACTCTTCGCCAATCTTTGCAATCGCTTTGCCATCTTCAGCCAAGCTTTCCATTACTTCTTTAACAACATCAGCTTGCTTCTCGAAGTAAGCTTTAACGCCGTCAGCGTCTTTCAGCTCAATCGCCGCTTTTGCATTGGCAATGCTCATTGCGCTGTACTTATGCATCAGCTGTGTGTTCAGAGCGATCAGGCTCTCTGTCTTTTGGATTGACAGTGCGGTCAGCGCCTTAGAAGGAGCCATTGCTTTTTCAAAATCAAATGCTTGCATCATTTCTATATCCCTCGGTCAACTAACAAAAATTAAGCGGCTTTAGAAACCAGCTTTTGAACTTCAGCAGTGTACTCACTACCGATCTTAGCAACCGCTTTGCTGTCTTCAACCAAGCTATCCATCAGGTTCTTAGCAACATCGCCTTGCTTAGTGAAATATTCTTTTGCTGCATCAGCGTCTTTAATTTCCATAGCCGCTTTTGCATTCGCCAGAGTCATCGCGCTGTACTTGTTCATCAGTTGCATGTTCAAAGCCATCAGGCTCTCTGTCTTCTCGATTGCTAATGCAGCCATTGCCTTAGAAGGAGCTAATGCTTTTTCAAAATCAAATACTTGTGTCATGGCGTGGTGCCTCTATATAAATTAAACAATTCTTACTAACTGATCATCAGTTAGTGCTGCAGTGCAGCAAGTGAAATTAATATAGCAACGGAGATGCTGCGCCGCAACATATATTAGTTGATGGCTGACATTAAATTTAATTAACCCACCCTTTATCGAGAAAATAAACCCGCTCAACGCAAACCCATACACAAAACTTATCGAAAACTTGCTGGCTGATACACTAACCCGATAACTAAATAATAATGCCCCCTCAATATGAAATTACTGTTATCCCTCCCGATTATTTTGATCTCATTACTGGCGCTATCAGGCTGCGGTAGTTCGTCATCATCAAGCTCGTCCGGTACTAGCACTCCGGTATCTGTTACGGCAACCACTCAGGCCTCACCCAGCACATCAACGCCAACGCCAACGCCAACGCCAACGCCAACGCCAACGCCAAGCGTACCGGTTGTGACAGCGCCGCAAACAGCTGATTGGCATAAAGTGGATATGCACTACGGGTTACTTTATGGGCAATCACATATTTGGGAAGAGACCGGTGGCTACTTACCACTTGAAGTCAGTAGCAATGCTTACGCCGGCAGCAAGACGATCACTCTGGATAACACAACGGGCTTATTAGAGAATCAGCTGATCACCTATCGCGGCAGTGATAACCAGTACTACACTGCACAAATTCAGGCGATTAATAATGACCAAATTACGCTCAATGCCGAACTAACCTCTAATGTATGGGCCGGCGAGTCAGCATGGAATTTCTATGACGACCCTTCGCATGCGAACTACCGAGGCTCTCAAGCAATAGCGGATTACGCAGTGCGACGCATTGGCTATGGCAACCTCAACTTCGGTAAGCATGTGTTGTTTGGTGATAGTTGGTTTAGCCATGGCACCATTCGCGATCGCTTGGATGAGCGACTCAGTAATGCGCAAATAACCAATCTGGGCGTTGGCGGAAGAACCAGCACCAACTTACTGGATGCCTTTGATAGTGAAGTTACAGCGTATGCAGCAGACTTCGTTTGGATCATTACCGGCACCAATGACTACTGGCAATCGATATCAGCAGCGACCTACAAGCAAAACATGCAAGCGCTGATCAATAAGATCCAAGCATTGGGCGCGATGCCAATTATTATTGACTCCTCTGTCGCGCCGAAGCACTACGGCAGCGATCATTTAACCTTGTTATCGCATGATTATGTCGCCGCATTGCAAGCAATATGGAATGGTAATTAAACACTGTTCAAACTTACTTATATCGATAGGCTTGATTTTAACTTACGCTTCACTACAATGACCGAAGCCGATACTGGCTCAACGTGATTACACACCCAATTCAGGAGATATATACATGCACCAATCAGGACTCAATCCAATCAACTGATCTCCCGCTTGACTGCCGGGAGACGAAATACCGTCATCCAGCAATCAATGCGCTAACAGTAGTTGCATGTATTAAGCCTCGGATGACTCTGTCTCCGGGGCTTTTTTGTATCCGGATAAAAAGAAAATAAGGGTCAGTTATGCCTGTTAAATTTACGCTCAATAAGGGCAATGTTCCGGTAAAAATTTATACCGACGAGTTCGATAGTGGATCACTCGACCAGCTGGGTGCTTTATCTCAGCTGCCATTTATTCATAGCCACATTGCGGCCATGCCGGATGTGCATGTTGGGATTGGCGCCACGGTTGGTTCGGTGATACCAACTAAAGGTGCCATCATTCCTGCTGCAGTCGGTGTGGATATTGGTTGTGGCATGAATGCGATTCGTTTATCGCTGAAAGCTCATCAGCTACCCGATAGCCTACGACAAGTGCGCAGCGCGATTGAAAGCAATGTGCCGGTAGGTTTTGATTCGCATAAATACAATGCAGTTAAAGCCTCCACGCTTAAGCAAATGGATAGTGGGCTAAAGCCCATTATCGATAAGCACCCCGGCCTCACTAAAATGATGAAGCACTTTCATCATGCTTGGGGTAAACAGCTTGGCACACTCGGTGGTATGACGGTGAGTTAGGCATTATTCCGGGAAGCATGGGCGCGAAATCGTTTATCGTGCGCGGACTGGGTAATGAGACTTCGTTCTGCTCCTGCTCTCACGGTGCAGGCCGCTTAATGAGTCGCAGCAAAGCGAAAAAAATGTTTAATGCAGATGATTTGATGAAACAAACGGATGGTGTTGAATGTCGAAAGGACAAAGGTGTCATGGATGAAATCCCCGGCGCTTATAAAGATATCGATGCCGTAATGGCTAATCAGTCAGACTTGGTTGAGGTGGTTCACACCTTAAAGCAAGTAGTCTGCGTGAAAGGTTAAACCAGCCAATTAACACCTTAAAGGAGGTTTATTATGGCCAAAGCAAAGCGGCATAAGCCGCGCAATCCCGTCGCCATGGCGCCCATTATGCGCAAAGGCGGCATTCATGAAAAAAGTCGTTCTGGTGAACGGCAACAAGGAAAGCAGAAGCTCAAGCAGCTTGTGTCCAAGGTTGAGGCCGGATTGTCCGGCCTTGATTTTATCTGCCATTTACGCCCCGCCCCACTTTCGTTATAAGCTATAAAAACCAACAAAAATTCCCTTCTACTACTTACAGCACCCGCCTCATCCGCTACTATCAGGAAACACACTATTACTCTGAGGCGCGCATGCACCAACATATGAACTGCACCGGTTGCTATAAGAAAATGCTACCCCGAGTGCTCAATGAAACACCCGCCACCTTATTTCGCTCACGCCAAATCCAATACTTTTGCTCGCTCTGTGGCCACGAACAAACCGAGACCGGCGGCGAGCTGCGCCCTTGGTTTAAAAAAACCTTAATCGTAATAAGTCTGTTTGTATTGGTCACAGTCTTTCTTTATGCCATATAATTAAAGAATAGCGACTTGCGGAGGCCCTTTCCGCACCACAGATACGAGGTTATGCTAAATGCCACAAAACGCGTTTGATGCAAAAGATTTTCGCCGAGCCCTAGGCCAATTCCCTACAGGCGTCACCGTCATGACGACCGTTGATGAAAATGGCGACCCGGTCGGTATGACAGCCAGCAGCTTTAACTCTGTATCAATCGACCCGCCACTGATTCTCTGGAGCATCGGCCACGAAGCGCACGGCTTAAAAGCCTTCCGCGAAAGTGAGCACTTCTCAGTGAATATCCTTAGTAATCAACAGATTGACCTGTCGAATCGCTTTGCCAGTCGCGGCACGGATAAATTTAAAGACATTGAATACAGTAATGGCACGGTTGGCTGCCCGTTATTTGAACGTTGCGCAGCGCAACTGGAATGCCGAACCTGGAAAACCTACGACGGCGGCGATCACACCATTATTGTTGGTGAAGTACTGAGTTATAAGCACAGCCCCAGCAGCTCGGCGTTAGTATTCCATCATGGTGCTTATGCGGTGCCAAGTCAGCATCCATCAACCATGCGGCATGGCCCTGCGGTTGAGCCAGAAGGCTTTACCGGCGACTTTATGTTGTACCTGATGCGCGAAGTACACACTCGTTATGGCTCACAGCTGTATCCTAAGTTCATGCAGGAGCATGGCATCACCGCTGAGGAATGGCGTGTGCTTTCCATGCTGAGCGATCAGGAAGGCGCGATGGCCATTGAAGATATTGTGCCGGTAGTGCTGCAGCCGGTTGGCCGACTACGTGATTTACTGGAGTGGATGGCCGAGAAAGGTTATCTGGCCTTTGATGGTGAGCAAAAAGCATCACTGACCGACACCGGTAAGGTGCTTTCGAATGACTTGCTGACTATTGCGAAGGAACATGAAGATTCGGTGTTGAGCCAATTGGATGAGCCTGCACGTCGCCAGTTAAAAGACTCTTTGAAAAGCGTCATCAAGCAACTGGATAACCTAAAGTAATCTATTTAGGCTTTAGCTAAGCGAATACTATTTCAGGCTAAGCGCTGTTTTACGAAATCACCGATGCAATCAATGGCTTGGTTGGCTTGTGGTAAAAACGGCGCAAAGCCCTGAAATACATGTGGCATCTCATCCCAGATTTGCAAGCTCACATCACAGCCATGCTGCTCTGCCAGCCATGCCAAGCGCGTTGACTCATCCAGCAATACCTCAGCATCACCAACCTGTAGTAATAGCGGCGGGAAATTCGTGTAGTCACCATAATACGGCGAGACATACTTATCTTCGATATCCTGACCTTGCGGCAAATACAGCGCCTGTAATGCTTCAAAAATCGCAGGATGAATAATCGGGTCAACTGCCGCACGGCTTTTAATCGAGTCACTGCTGGCGGTAAAATCTGTTGCTGGAGAGAGCGCAATCACCGCCTCCGGCATCCGCTTTGATAAATCCTGCAAGCGAAGCGCACTACTTAATGCTAAATTGCCGCCGGCAGAATCACCACAGATAATGGCTTTATCCGCAGTTTTTGCGCCATTCGGACCATTCTCCAGCATCCACAAATAGGTATCGCAGCAATCATGCAGGCCAGCCGGAAACTGATGTTCCGGAGCCAATCGGTAATCAATCGTCATCACCGCACAACCCGTTGCACGAGAAATGCGCGATGCTAGGGCTCGATAGCCTTTTGCCGAACCTGAAATCCAAGAGCCACCGTGAATATAAATCATCCGATAATCCGGGTTGGCATTCTCAGCCAGCACCCATTCAGCAGGAACGCCACCAGCATCAACCGCTGTAAAACGGCCTTCCAACGCTGCCGTGCTCGAGTCAACCGCGAAATACTCCTCGATTAACGCCCGACGCGCCGGCAAATCACGCAGCAATTCATACATGCGCACACGAATAGATTTCAGATGCTCGATGACTTGCTGCGTTTGTTGATTCATGTGGTAATTAGCACTCGCACGGCCTGAATTTCTAACGTAGCCCGCGAAAGGTGCTCCTCTGCTTGTGTAATTTGGTCGGTGAAGTAGGCAATTTCTTCATCGCGAATCGCAGGGTTCACCTTCTGCAATGCCCGCAAACGAGATGCTTCAGACTCCAAACGATCACGGTTAGTTTTGGTTGCCGCTTCAATTAGGGCCGGTAAACGTGCCTGTGCCAGCGCATCCGCTTTTTCAACAATCGCCTCAATATCCGCACGAATTGCCGCAATACCGGCTTGAGCCGTTGCCTTTTTTACGCGCTCGTAACGCTCATTGATGATTTCATGAGAGATCTTGTCAGCGTAGTCATTACCTTTAGCCGTCAGCAACAAGCGCATTGGCGACAGTGGCAAACTACTTTCAAGCTGCAATGATTTCGGCGCAATACAACGCGTCGTGTAGATCACTTCCAGCAACAAAGAGCCCGGCTGTAGACCTTTAACCGGCAAAGTGCCGACGGTCGCATTACCCAAGTCACCACTAATAATCGAGTCGATCGCATTCTCGATCAGTGGATGTTCCCAGCTTAAGAATTCAATATCTTCACGGCTTAGCGCGAATTCACGGTCAGTGGTGACGGTCATATCGCCATCACTCAAGCCAGGGAATACTTCGCTCACCATTTGCTCAGTAGGTCGTAAAATCAACGCATGCTGTGAGTGGAACTCCTGATCAATATTGAAGCAATCAAAGAACTGATCCAAATAAACGTCCAGAATTTCCGGTGCTTCCACTTCTTCAACTTTGGCAATTAGCTCAGCAGCGACAGTCTTGTTACAGGAATTAATCTCAAGCAAACGGTCGCGACCCTGCTCCAGCATTTCACGCATTTTATTGGTGTGGCTTGCGGTATCAGCAATTAAATCGGGCAATGCGTCATCAGCTTGCTCTAACTGCTCCAGCAACTCTGTTTCAAATTCTTCGTAAATTGCTTTACCAACCGCGCAGCTCTGGGTGAACTGGTTCAGACCTTCCTGATACCACTGGAACAACACGGCTTGGGCGCTGTCTTCCAAATAGGGCACATGAATTTGAATGGTATTTTTCTGGCCGATACGATCCAGTCGACCAATACGCTGCTCCAACAAATCAGGATTGAGCGGCAGATCGAATAAAATCAAATGCTGTGCAAACTGGAAGTTACGACCTTCACTACCGATTTCAGAACACACTAGCACTTGTGCGCCATTTTCTTCATCAGTGAAGTAAGCCGCAGCACGGTCACGCTCGACCACTGACAGCCCTTCGTAGAAAGCGGCACTTCGAATACCGGCACGCAATTGCAGATAACCTTCCAAAGCAACAGCCGTATCGGCATGCGCACAAATCACCAGCGCTTTAGCTGGGCGCAATGCTTTAAGTTTCTCTTCCAGCCATTTAACGCGTGGGTCACTACTTAACCAAATCAACTCATCGAACTGAGCTTCTGGTGTCAGACCACCTACACCCTGCAAATCTTCAACACCATAAATCGATGGCGCTGGCAGCGGATAACCATGCACTTCACGCACTGGGAAATCAGGAATGGCAGCGCGCGTATTACGAAATAACACACGACCGGTTCCGTGCTGATCCAGCAATTGACGAATCAAACCAGACACTGATGGTGCAGGCTGATCCGCATCAATATTAATATAGGATTTGAGTGGCGCTAATTGCTCTGCACTCAGCTCAGTATCCGCAGGCAATGCCAGCAAAGGCTGCACGACTTCATTCAAAGCCTGATAACCGGCTTCTTCTTTGCGGAAGGCTTCAAGGTCATGGAAGCGAGATGGATCTAGCAAACGCAGGCGTGCAAAGTGACTTTCAATACCCAACTGCTCTGGCGTTGCAGTCAGCAATAACACGCCCGGGATTACTGAAGCTAGCTCCTGAATACATTGGTATTCATCGCTGGCTTGCTCAGGTGACCACTCTAGGTGATGCGCTTCATCCACAACTAACAGATCAAAACCGGCATCCCGAACTTGTTGTTGGCGAAGTTCTGACTGCGCCAAAAAGTCCAGACTGCACAGGATTAACTGCTCAGACTCAAACGGATTAACATCTGGAACGACGATATCTAAAGGATCACCACCAAACAGATCATCCTCATCATCTTCAACTAAGCGCGCTTCATTAAAGATAGAGAAATTCAGATTAAAGCGGCGGCGCATTTCAACCAACCACTGATGGACTAAAGATGGCGGCAGCACCAAAATGACTCGACTGGCGCGTCCGGTTTGCAATTGTTGGTGAATAACCATACCAGCTTCGATGGTTTTTCCCAGTCCAACCTCGTCGGCCAGCAGTACGCGTGGCGCATAACGCTGAGCCACTTCATTGGCGATATAGACTTGATGAGCCAGCAAACTGGTGCGCGAACCGAGTAAACCGGTGACGCCAGATTGCTGCAATCGGTGTTTTTGATGGAGTGTTTTAACGCGTAGCTGGAACACATCACCGCTATCTAGCTGGCTGCTAAACAAACGCTGTAATGGAGAGGTGAACTGAACAAAGCAATCCAACTGCAATTCCGGAACGATGTGCGACTCGCCAGCGGTATCAGAGGCGAAGTAGATTAGCAGGCCGTTATTTTCTAATATTTCTTCTATAATCAGCTGTTTGCCGTCTTGCGTGGCAATTTCATCACCGACTTTATAGATTACCCGGCTAAGTGGCGCACTTTTAGCGGCATAAGAGCGCTCTTCTTCTACTGCCGGAAAGCTCACGGTAATGAGTCGGTCGGCAACCGATGAGACAATACCTAATCCTAACTGCGCTTCGGTATGACTGACCCAACGCTGACCTGCTACAAAATCCATAACGGCGTACTTCTCTCTTTAGTCTATTCTCGATTCCGGCGCAACTTTACCAAGTCTGCCTGATAGTGCAATGTTAACCGAGAATTTGTTGCGATTGATGTAATTTTTTCATCCCCTGTAAATCTTTATAGACGTTATGCTATTTATTCCCCCTTCTAGTATGGAGACGCGTCGGGGTTTAACCTATAATCACGCTATTTATTCGGCAGATCCGCTTTTGTTGCCTTGTCACTTCCTGTGACCGGGTGCAAATTCATCAGGAGTAACCATGGACCACCAGCCCCAGAAGAAAGAACCTATAACACTGTACCTGTTGATTTTTGGTGCCGTTATCTTGGCACTAACTGTTTTTGCTCTGGTGAACAACCTCGGCAATACAATTTCAAGTAACAGTGTTGACACTCAGGCTAAAGATGCCTATTTCCAACAAGCCATGCTTAAAGTATTAGAGCCAGTTGGCAGTGTAACGGCTGTCGATAAGACGCTTGCTCCTGTTGAGCGCTCTGGTGAGCAAGTTTATGCAGCAGTTTGCGCAGCTTGTCACGCAACTGGGTTACTGGGCTCACCAACTCTTGGTGACAAAGTAGCTTGGGCACCACGTGCAGCCGCTGGATTATCAGCGTTGGTCACTTCAGCAATTAACGGAAAAGGCTCAATGCCAGCCCGTGGTGGTGATCCTAGTGTTACCGATGCAGAAATTCGCTCTGCAATCCTACACATGACTAAGGACACTGGCTTGGATATGGACGCACCCGCTGGTGCAACTAGCGCGGAAGCGGCTCCAGCAGCAGCGACAGAAGCACCTGCGGCTAGCACTGAAGTTGCGGCGGTAGCGGCTCAGGAAGCAGCTCCTGCCGTCGTAGCAGCAGTGGCAGGCCCTTCAGGTGAAGAGGTTTATGGCAAAGCATGCGTTGCTTGTCACACGACGGGACTACTAGGCTCTCCAAAACTTCACGACAAAGCTGACTGGGAGCCACGTGCAGCAGTTGGTCTGGATGCACTTGTGACCTCAGCGATCAATGGCAAAGGCGCAATGCCAGCTCGTGGCGGCAACCCTGCAATTACGGATGAAGAGATTCGTGCAGCCATTCTGTATATGGTTGAAGGCACTGGCCTTGGCTTAGAGCCTGCAGCAGCTCCAGAACCAGCAGCCGCAGCCCCTGAAGTAACCAGCGCAGTAGAAGCAGCACCGGTCGTTAATATCGCAGCAGGTATTGAGACCTACGCGGCTAATTGCTTCGTTTGTCATGATACTGGTGCAGCGGGATCTCCAAAGCTAGGTGATAAAGCCGCTTGGGCACCACGTATCGCCAAAGGTCAGGAAGCGCTTTATGCTTCTTCAATTAACGGTTTAAATGCAATGCCTGCTAAAGGCGGCAACCCGTCATTAGATGAAGACACCATTAAAGCCGCTGTTGACTATATGATCAGCGCTGCTCAGTAATACAGGCTAACCCAAGGAGTTTAGACATGACGCTGACCGACAATATAACGTTTATGGTACAACTGGCACTGCGTGAAGACGTGGGTGACGGTGATCTCACTGCTGATCTCATTGCAGCAGATACCATGGCAGAAGCCACCGTTATTTGTCGGGAAGCGGCCGTGCTTTCCGGACGTGCTTGGTTTAATGAGGTGTTCAGGCAAGTTGATTTAAAAGTCATTGTCGAATGGCACTTTGAAGATGGCGATCACGTTCCTCCTGATGCCATTATTTGCTCCTTACACGGCCCTGCCCGCTCTTTATTAACGGGCGAGCGTGCTGCGCTTAACTTCGTGCAGACTTTATCTGCCACGGCAACTCAGACCAATCGTTACGTTCAGTTATTGGCTGACACCAAAGCGCGCATTCTGGATACCCGCAAAACACTTCCTGCTTTTCGTTTAGCACAGAAATATGCGGTGACTTGTGGTGGTGGTAAGAATCATCGCGTTGGTCTTTATGACATGATTCTGATTAAAGAGAATCACATCATGGCGGCTGGTTCGATTACCAAAGCCATCGAAACTGCCCGCAAACTGCACCCTAATGTGAAAATTGAAGTGGAAACCGAAACACTGGCTGAGTTTGAAGAAGCCTGTGCGGCAGACGCGGATATCATTATGTTGGATGAGTTTGATCTGGATACGATGCGCCAAGCGGTTGAGAACAACCCCAAGAAAATCCCACTGGAAGCTTCTGGCGGCGTTAACCTAGATACGGTTCGTGCGATTGCTGAGACTGGCGTTGATTTGATCTCAGTTGGTGAGATCACCAAGAACATTGACGCCATTGATCTTTCGATGCGATTTAAACACTGACCACTCCAAATTGTCATTTTTTGTGTCATATTCACACGGCACTGTCACTATCTGACAGTGCCGTTTTTCATTTCAGCCTCTGCATAATTCTAACACTCATATAAAACAAGCACTTAGGAAAATCACAAAGTTGGCACGACGATTGCAGCCTACTAATTAGGAACACAATAATAATAACAACATGGATAGATGCTAGACCCGAGACAGAAAAGAACCTGATGGCTAATAACTAACAAAATTAAATCAATAATAAAAATAATATCAGGATACTAATAATAATATATCTGCTCTTTCTCACTTCATAAGCGCCACTTTTCCCCCGGAAAGTGGCGTTTTTGTGTGTGGTGCACAATAAAATCACCATTGGTCCATTAATTTATCTACGCTGAACCCTCGACCTGATTGTGTTTTATCACTTAAAACGCGTAAAATCGGCAATACTTTTTTTGACACCCCACTACTCATTAATATTATTCGGGGAACCCATGGGCAAGGTTGCATGATCGAACTGCAGGATGTAAGTAAAAAATACCCAACAGGACAGATTGCACTCTACAACGTCAATTTGAAATTACACAAGGGTGAAATGGCCTTCCTGACCGGACACTCCGGCGCGGGAAAGAGCACACTATTAAAACTCATTGCGCTACTGGATCGGCCAACGCGCGGCAAAGTACTGGTCGATAATTTCGACATCGGACAGCTTAAGCGTAATCAGATTGCCAACTACCGGCGTAGCATCGGTGTGATTTTTCAGGATCACCACCTGCTTTCTGATCGCAATATTTTTGACAATGTGGCCTTACCGCTGATGATTTCGGGTATGCGTCAGGCGGATATTACGCGCCGCGTGCATGCTGCATTAGATAAAGTGAATCTGATGGCTAAGGAGCTAGATTATCCGATGATGCTGTCTGCCGGGGAAAAGCAGCGGGTTGGTATTGCGCGTGCGGTGGTTAATAAGCCCAGCATAATTCTTGCCGATGAGCCAACCGGTAACCTTGATCCGGGACTTGCCAGCGACATTATGCAAACATTCCGTCAGTTTAATGATTTGGGCGCAACGATACTAATTGCCAGCCACGATCAACCGCTGATTGAAAGCATGGGCAAACGTATTATCTCCCTACAGAAAATAAAAAGCAGGTGAGCACGCAATGAGCAACTCCACGAATCAGGCAACCTCACCGCTTCGCAGCCGCTTTAGTCAGCATCAGCAGGCGTTTCGTTATAGCCTTGCACACCTCTGGCAAAACACCCTCTCGACCTGGATTACACTGGCCGCGATTGCGATTGCATTATCCCTGCCTGCCGGCTTGTATATTTTGCTGGATAACCTGAAAACACTGACGGATGACAAGCGCGAAGTGCCAACCATCTCGGTGTTTATTAATCAGAATATCACCGCACAGCAAGCACAGGATCGCGCCGAGCTGATTTCCGAGATTAAAGATATTGAGAACGTCAAACTCATCAACAAGGATGATGGCCTCAAGCGCATGCAGCAAATTTCTGGTGTTCAGGAAATGATTGATACGGTTGGAGAGAATCCACTTCCACACGTATTAGTCGTTACGCCGCGCATGAACTTATTTGGTGATCCGGGCGTAGATCTTGAGGATTTAGCACGTCGACTGGAGAATTATCCGGAAGTCGATTTTGTGCAAATGGATATTGAGTGGGTGCAACGCTTACGGGCTATTTTGCATATTGCCGAGCGAGTGGTATTGGTTGTTGCCGTGCTACTTGGCATGACGGTGCTCTTGGTCGTCGGTAATACCATTCGCCTGAATATCGAGAATCGCCGGGAAGAGATTGAAGTCTCACAACTGGTTGGTGCAACCTCCGCCTACATTCGACGCCCCTTCTTGTATGGGGGTGTTTGGTATGGCTTATTTGGAGGTGTGCTAAGCTTAGTAATTGTGCATTCTGCGCTCCTGTTTTTGATCCGGCCAGTTGGTAATTTGGCCGCACTGTATGGTGGGGCTTACTCTGTTACCGGGCTTGGTGCATCGGTTACGTTAGTGATTCTGATTAGTAGTAGCCTACTCGGCCTATTAGGCGCATGGATTGCCGTAAGCCAACATTTGAGTCGTCAACTGACACAGGAAACCTGATCTCCGAATTATGATTATCAAGCAGCTCCCGCCTCACCTGATTAATCAAATCGCCGCCGGTGAGGTGGTAGAGCGCCCCGCGTCTGCCATTAAAGAGTTATTAGAAAATGCGCTGGATGCTGGCGCAACGCAGATTGATATTGATATCGAACAAGGTGGCGTCAAACGTATTCGGGTTCGGGATAATGGTCGCGGAATTGAGAAAGATGATCTCGCTTTGGCGCTGAGCCGCCATGCCACCAGTAAAATTGCATCACTCGATGACCTCGAAAGCGTTCTATCCTTCGGTTTTCGTGGTGAAGCGTTACCGAGTATCGCATCAATCTCCCGCCTGACCGTTAGCTCCAGACATGAAAGCGCAGACCAAGCATGGCAACTCCAAGGTAGCGGACAGGAAATCTTTGATGAGCCGGAGCCTTCTGCACAAACAGTGGGTACCACCATTGATGTCCGGGATTTGTTCTTCAATGTCCCTGCCCGCCGTAAATTCCTAAAAACGGAAAACACCGAGTTTCGCCACTTAGAAGACGTCGTAAAGAAGATGGCACTAAGCCGCTTTGAAACGGGCTTTACGCTACGCCACAATCAAAAAGCTGTGTTGAATTTGCGTCCGGCAACTACTCTGGAAATGGCAGAACGGCGCATTGCTGAAATTTGTGGGCCTGCTTTTACTGAGCAATCCATTCGCGTGGAACATGAAGGCGCTGGCTTGCGATTAAGTGGCTGGATTGGTTTGCCGACTTTTTCGCGCTCTCAGGCAGACCTACAATACTTTTACGTAAACCAACGTATTGTGCGAGATCGCGTAGTGACTCATGCGGTACGCCAAGCGTATCAGGATGTGCTGTATCACGGCCGCCATCCCGCTTATGTGCTATTTCTGGAAATTGACCCGACCAAAGTGGATGTAAATGCGCACCCTACTAAACATGAAGTTCGGTTTAGAGAGTCCAGCCTGGTCCATGGCTTTTTATATCGAAGCCTACATAAAACCTTGGCCGACCTACGCCCTAAAGACCAACTTGCTGACCAACCGGCGCCAGCCAATAGCATTGAGAGCTTAGCGACTGCGACCACTCAGTACTCCTCACTCTCAGAGCAACAGCCGCTGCATATTCCAGTGCGCGAGCAAGTTGATCTATACCGACGCTTGCATGGCAACCCTGAGCAAGTCAGTAACGATTCTGCGCAGTCACAGCAGCCTCAAAGTGCGAGCTACAATATAAATTCCGCAACAACTTTGCCTGGCAGCGGAGCAGCTCCTGATAACCGTTTCTCCATGCCGGTACAAACCAATCCTGCTGAAACGGGCGAAGTACCACCTCTTGGTTTTGCAGTGGCGCAGTTACACGGTATTTTTATCCTGTCGCAAAATGCTCACGGACTGATTATTGTCGATATGCACGCCGCACACGAGCGCATCACTTACGAATACCTGAAACGCAGCATGGCGGCAGATAGCATTCGCTCTCAGCCCTTGCTGGTACCAATGGCTATTTCAGTCAGCAAAAAAGAAGCCGATTGCGCCGATATACATAACGGCACTTTCCAGAAGCTAGGCTTTACGCTGGATCGCTTATCGCCTGAAAAATTGACCATTCGAGCAGTGCCTAGCCTACTGAAAAGCTCGGACGTGGAAAGCCTAGTTCGTGATGTATTATCCGACCTCCTCACCCACGGCAGCAGTGAGCGCATTCAACAAGCCATGAACGAAATTTTATCGACCATGGCCTGCCACGGCTCAGTTCGCGCCAACCATCGCCTGACTGTTCCTGAAATGAATTCGTTATTACGGGATATGGAGCGCACAGAGCGCAGCGGGCAGTGTAACCATGGCCGCCCAACCTGGACCCAGCTCAGTCTCGACCAGCTGGACAAACTGTTTATGCGGGGACAATAAGATGCCATCAGACAAGTCAGCCTTGCCACCGGCTATTTTTATTATGGGCCCTACCGCATCGGGCAAAACCGATTTAGCAATCGACCTTTGTGACAACTACCCCTTTGAGTTAATTGGTGTCGACTCGGCCCAAATCTACAAAGACATGGATATCGGCACCGCTAAGCCTGATGATGCCACACTGGAACGAGCGCCTCATCGCTTGATTAGCTTTTTAGACCCTTCAGAAAGTTACTCTGTTGCCGAGTTTAGAAGAGATGCTTTGGCTGAAATGAAAGCCATTACCGAAGCGGGCAAGATTCCGGTCTTGGTTGGCGGCACCATGCTCTATTTTCGTGCTTTGGAAAATGGCTTAGCTGACATGCCTGATGCCGACCCTGACATACGCGCAGCACTCACCCAAGAAGCCGA
Organism: Leucothrix mucor DSM 2157; assembly: GCF_000419525.1. Taxonomy (NCBI): domain Bacteria; kingdom Pseudomonadati; phylum Pseudomonadota; class Gammaproteobacteria; order Thiotrichales; family Thiotrichaceae; genus Leucothrix; species Leucothrix mucor. Next base: position 4,131,891 of record NZ_ATTE01000001.1, on the reverse strand, counting down.
AACACATGGCTGGCAAGCCCTACATGATCGACTGACACTTATTGATCCGGTTGCTGCAGCCCGTATCCACCCAAATGATCCACAGCGCCTACAACGCGCTTTAGAAGTTCATCAATTAACCGGCCTGACGTTAACTGAGCATCATAATAAAGCCAAAGCCGATGCACTGGAGTATCGAGTACTTAAGCTGGCATTGATTCCATCAGATAGGGAATGGCTCAGACAACGCGCCGCATTGCGCTTTGAACTGATGTTAAAAGCCGGCTTCCTCGATGAAGTGAAAGCCTTGTATGAACGGGGCGACTTACATGAAAAACTACCGTCAATTCGCTCTGTTGGATACCGTCAGGCGTGGGATTACTTGGCTGGGAATACTGACTTTAACGAAATGCAGAATCGTGCTATCGTGGCGACGAGACAGCTGGCAAAGCGGCAGCTGACTTGGTTGCGGTCTGAGAAAGGAATCTCATCGTTTGATACTCTCAAGTACGACATATCATTGATTAAAGCTAAAATTGATGATTTTTTGTCGGACTAGAGCGGCCTTATGGCGAAATGTACTTTCAGTTCAGATGCATATACTGGTATTATCCGTTTGTGTGCGAGGACGCGCAAATGCTTGATAGTAGTAAATAGGACGCTTGATGAGTACATCAGGACTTTTATGATGATTGGGCATAATGTTGCAAGCAACGTAAATAAAATATAGCAATAACCACAACCTAAAAGAATTAAGGAGAATAACATGTCGTCTAAAGGACACATGCTACAAGAGCCCTTCCTAAATGCGCTGCGAAAGGAAAGAATACCAGTTGCCATATACTTGGTAAATGGAATTAAACTACAAGGACACGTTGAATCATTTGATCAATTTGTTGTTCTTCTAGGCAATGCGGTAAGCCAATTGGTTTACAAACACGCCATCTCTACAATCGTTCCTTCACGTCCGATTAAACTCAATATCGAAGAATCAGAATAAGCATTGAGAAACCCTCTACTGCAACGGATGTCCGTCGGCGCTGTCTTGATCGCTGGCCATCACGTTAGAAGCGAATAGCAATTGGAATTATTTGATATCCCTAAACATGGCGAATCCAAACTGGATACCGCCGTATTGGTGCAAATTAACTTCAGCGCACTCGGTGAGCAGCGAGATGAGCACGAGTTCAAAGAACTCGTTCGCTCTGCTGGTGCTACTGAGCTTGCTTTTCTTAAAAGCAATCGAAAATCCCCCGACTCCAGGCACTTTGTTGGTAGTGGCAAAGCTGAAGAAATTCAGCAGCTTGTCAAAATCCACGAGCCCGATGTCGTTATTTTCGATCATGACTTAAGCCCTGCTCAAGAGCGCAATCTGGAAAAAACCTTGCAATGCCGGGTGATGGATCGCACGGGTTTAATTCTGGATATATTTGCTCAACGTGCCCGCTCCCACGAAGGTAAACTTCAGGTTGAGCTGGCTCAGCTTAAGCACATGTCGACTCGACTGATTCGCGGTTGGACTCACCTTGAGCGTCAGAAAGGTGGTATCGGTATGCGTGGGCCGGGTGAAACCCAGCTTGAAACTGACCGTCGCTTGATCTCGATTCGCATAAAGCAAATCAATAAGCGCTTGGCTAAAGTAAACAAACAGCGTGAGCAAGGTCGCCAGTCGCGTAAAAAGGCAGAGATACCAACGGTTTCACTGGTTGGTTACACCAATGCCGGAAAATCGACCCTGTTTAATCAACTGACCACTTCAGAAGTTTACGCAGCAGATCAGTTATTCGCGACGCTAGACCCAACTTTGCGGCGGATCGATCTGCAAAATCAGCAGTCTATTATTCTGGCTGATACGGTTGGGTTTATCCGTGACTTACCGCATGACTTGGTTGCAGCATTTAGAGCAACACTTCAGGAAACCACTGAAGCCGATCTTATCTTGCATGTGATGGATAGCCATGACGAGCAGCGTGAGGAGTTCAAATCACAGGTTAACGATGTGATTTTCTCACTGGGTGCTGAAGCAATCCCTCAGATCGAAGTCATGAACAAAATCGACCTACTGGGACAAGAACCCAGAGTGGATGAAGGGCATGATGGTGTACCTGCAAGAGTATGGCTCTCTGCCATGTCAGGTGAAGGCTCAGACTTGTTACTGGAAGTCCTTAGCAAGGTATTTGGTAATCAGGTATTTGTTGGCGACTTAAAGCTTCCAGCAAGCCTCGCGCGGTTACGGGCAAGCTTGTACAAAGAAGATGCGGTCACCAATGAAACAACCGGCGACAATGGCGAATACTTACTCTCTGTCTCGATTACCAAGCGCCGTCTTGAAAGCTTACTTCGCAAAGAAGAGCTAAGCTTTGAGCAAATAGCTGTCGCATAATCTGATTATTATTAAGCGCTTATAAGCGGCTTTTAAAGTATCACTGATTGTTTAGACCTTAAGACTGTGACAGAATAGTCTGCGAAATGGACCTGCACGGGGAAAACAGTATGTCCGGTAAACAACTATTCTTACGCACTACCCTAGCCGCGACCTTATTGGTCTTTGCGGGGTGTGATGCTGATGATGAAATCACTACCGCTAGCGCAAATGCACAGACTGCTGTTGAGTCTAAACAAACTCCGCACCGCCTAATGGTGACCGACCAAGGAATTGGTCCGGTGAATGCATCCATGCCATTTAATATGCATAAAGTGACGGTGGCTTTTCCTGAATTCAGTGTTGTTGAACAGCTCAACTTTCAGGAAGGCAAATCTTACCCTGTTATCAGCGTTTCTAAAGGCGCACACTTATTATTCACCATTAACCCAACGGCAGATCTAAAGTCGATCTACTCGGTCATGGTTGAAGATAACATCATTAGCAATAGCCTGAACCACCGCATTGGTACCTTGTTCAGTGATATTTATACTCGCGACAAACCAACCCCGCCAACCTGCCAGCCAGGCTCTGAAGAGCTAAGCGGCAAAGTGCTTTGCTTGCCATTTGGCGCAACGAATATGCTGTATTTGTTTGCAGGAAAATGGGATGGCCCTAGTTCGGAACTACCGCCTGAGAATGTCATGAAAGGCTGGGCGTTGGACGCCATTATCTGGAAGCCCAGATAAGTACTACTTCGCCCTCCTGATCAATACAGGAGGGCAACAAAACAATTCTGGCTTATGAAGCCGCTTCAGTCAGCACACCACCGGCGCGACTATTCGCACGGTATAATGCTTCATAAATTTCAACATGCTGCGCGACCTGCTGTTCAAGAGTGAAGTTATCCAAGCAGCGCTGACGGGCTTTTTGCCCAAGCGCAATTCGCTCTTCAGTACTCATCACCACAATCTTTTCCCAGCCTTCTGCCATTGCCTGATCATCATTAGGCGGCACTACAAAACCAGTATCCTGAATAATATACTCATCATCACCCACATCAGTAGCCACACAAGGTACACCCGATACCATCGCCTCACCCAGTGTCAGCGGGAAAGCTTCTCCTAATGAGGTCAACGTAGCAATATCATACGCGTTGACGATCTCGGGAATGTCTTCCCGATTTCCCAGCATATAAACTTTGCCTTTCAACCCTAGCGCATCAATTAAGCCAGTCAGTTCAGCGTTATTTTCGTCCACATTATTTCCAACCAGCATAAATCGCACATGGTCGTATTGAGCCGCTAAAATAGCTGCTGAGCGCAAGAAGCCTTGTTGATTTTTTTGCTGATGAAAGCGAGCTGTTTTCCCAATCACGATGCAGTCATCAGGAATCCCCAAAGAGTGACGAATCGCTAAGCCTTTCTCTCGGGCAGGGCCAAAACGGGTGGTATCTACACCATTTGGAATAACAACGGCTTTAGAGTTGTTAAACCCCCAATCAACATGCTGCTCTTTATTCAGGTGCGACACATACATCAGGCACTCTGGCGAGCCAGACAGCTTACCCCACAGCTTTACTTGTAACTGCTTACGCATTGGCATCTGATCGTAATGATCCAGCGGCTCATGCACCGTCCAAATCACATGCGGACGCTTTGGTAAAAAGCGGCGACACATCGTTCCAAACACACCACCCTCATACATCGTTCCGTGAATGACATCCGGATTGAATTCGCGCAGCACACGAAAACCCCGCCAAAGCGCTAATGGGGTTTGCTTGAGTGAAAGAGAGTGCACCGGCACGCCTAACTCACGAATGCGGTCTGCAAGGTAGGTTTCCTGATCCAATGAAATAACCATCATTTCAAATTTTGTTTTATCCAGAGCCGCAATTATCCGCATCAATTGGACTTCTGCTCCACCCGTCCGAAGACCGCTGGAGATGTGAGCAAGCTTAATCATGCTATACACCGAGTATTTTTATCATTATTTCCAGTATAGGCATTCAGGGGGATAAGAATCGATTCCTCGCAGACAGGAGGCGATTTTAATGGGTTCAGCTGTAAAAAAGCAGACCTCAGGCTACAGTAAACTTACTACTTGTCTCGACTTTTAATCACTTCACGATGTGTTTTGATGATCGCCTCACCCAACATTTTAAACTCTTCGCTGCGCGCACTCCCCTTGCGCCATGCCAAACCCACTTCCCGATAGCTATTTTCTCCCATGGGATAGGTTTTGATATCCGTGTGTTTAAGTAGCATGGAATCTTTTGCCATATCAGTGAGGTAGGTAATGCCAATATCTGAATCCACCATCTCAACCAGCGTGTACAAGCTACTGGCAGCAAACCGACTAACCGTTTCCTGATTGCGCAAATTACAGGCTGACAAGGCATGATCACGCAGACAATGACCATCTTCCAGCAGCAATACGCTTTCATCCGGCAATGAGTCGAAGTCGTATTTTTTAGGATCTAAAAAGTGAGTGCTTTTATGGCATGCCAGTAAAAACTGATCTTTGAACAAGCTACAAGTTTCAATATTACTGAGCTTATATGGCAAGGCCAGCAAGATCACATCTAACTCACCAGCCATTAGCCGGGTGTAAATAGCCTGCGTGGTGTCTTCACGCAAATAGAGCTGCAGGTCGGGATAGGACTCCCGTAAGCGTGGCATCAAACTAGGCAATATAAACGGCGCAATGGTTGGAATCACACCCATATTCAAGCGGCCAGATAAGCATTCCTCATTACTGCGTGCCACTTCCGCCAGATATTCAATATCCCGCAAGCAATGACGTGCGTGGTTAGCCACCTCACGCCCGACACGGGTAATGGTTACGTTCTTATTCGTGCGGTCGACTAGCTGCGCGCCAAGGTGCGTTTCCAGCTCTTTAATGGCGACACTAAAGGCGGACTGCGAGACAAAACAAGACTCGGCGGCCTTGCCAAAATGCTCATTTTCCTCAAGTGCAACAAAGTAACGCAACTGCTTAATCGTCGGTAAATTCATCGTTTCATTTTATAGGATGTTTCAATTTACACAATCCATTTTACCTTCTGCCCGCATATCACTACTATGCACTGCATAAGGCTGATTATTGAGCCAATTAATTGCACACAACATAAGGTACCAACATGTTTGAGAACAAAGAAGGACAAGCGATTCCAGAAGTCACATTCCGCGTTTATCAGGACAACGAATGGCAAGACATCACAACTCACGACGTATTTGATAACCGTCGCGTGATTGTATTTTCTCTGCCGGGCGCCTTTACCCCAACGTGCTCCTCAGCGCATGTTCCACGTTACAACCAGCTGGCGAACACCTTCCGTGAAAACGGCATTGATGAAATTGTTTGCGTCTCAGTTAACGATACGTTCGTAATGAACGAATGGAGTGCTGATCAGGAAGCTGACAATATTACTTTCTTACCAGATGGCAACGGCGAGTTTACCGCTGGCATGGGTCTATTAGTAGACAAGGCAGACCTCGGTTTTGGAAAGCGCTCATGGCGTTATTCGATGCTGGTTAACAACGGCGTCGTTGAGAAAATGTTCATCGAGCCAGACCTGCCAGGCGACCCTTTTGAAGTATCTGATGCAGATACTATGCTGGAATACATCGCACCGGATAAATCAGTGCCTGCCAGCGTTAGCGTATTCACACGCCCAGGCTGTGCATACTGCTCAAAAGCAAAGAAAATGCTGCAAGAAGCGGGTTATGAGTATGAAGAACTGCTACTAAACCGTGACTACACCGACCGCACATTGCGCGCAGTCTCCAATGCCAGCAGCGTGCCTCAGGTATTTATCGACGGTCAATTGATCGGTGGATCTGAACAGTTAGAACAGTGGTTAGCCAATAAATAAAGCTCACTCGGCTGTAACAGAGACTTCTGTTACAGCCAGCTTGTGGGTAAACTGGCAAATCTAATAAATTGAAATTATAAAACGGGTTATTTCATGAGTACACATTACGACTTAATTGCCATTGGTGCCGGTAGCGGCGGCCTGTCTGTCGTTGAGCGCGCTTCAGAATACGGCGCAAAAACAGCAGTCATTGAAGCCGGAGAGCTAGGCGGTACCTGCGTTAATGTTGGTTGCGTACCCAAGAAAATCATGTGGTATGGCGCAGGTCTTGCGCATGCCCTGCAAGATGCCGAAGACTACGGCTTTGAAGTGACTCGCGGCAAGCTGGACTGGACTAAATTGGTCGCTAAGCGTGATAACTACATTGCCAATATCAACGACTGGTATCAGGACAGCTTCTTAAGTGAACGCAATATTGACTTGATTCGCGGCTTTGCTCGGTTTGTTGATGATAAAACTATTGAAGTAGATGGCGAGACTTACACTGCTGATCACATCGTGATTGCGACAGGCGGTCATCCGGTGATTCCAAGTCACGTGCCGGGCGCAGAGCTAGGCATCACTTCAGACGAATTCTTTAACGATTTGGATGAGCGTCAGCCTAAGAAAGTAGTGGTTGTTGGTGGTGGTTATATCGCGCTGGAACTAGCGATGCTGATGAACTCGCTGGATTCTGAAGTTCATTTATTACATCAAGGCCGCACCATGTTGCGCACCTTTGATAGCATGATTCGTCGCGCATTGCGTCGTCAACTGGATTCCGATGGCATTTTCATTAATGACAATGCGATGATCGAACGCGTTGAAAAGCACAACAATGGCAAGTTGAGCGTGTTCTATAACGATGGCAGCAGCATTGGTAACGTCGATAGCTTGATCTGGGCCGTTGGACGTAAACCAAATACCGCAAACCTTGGCCTGGAAAACACCAGCGTCGTCATGAATGATGATGGCACGATTCCAGTGGATGACGAAGAACGCACCAACGTTAATCATATTTTCGCTCTGGGCGACATTATCGGCAAAGCACCGCTGACGCCGGTAGCCATTGCTGCAGGTCGTCGTATGGGTGATCGCTTATACGGCGGCAAACCGAACCGCAAAATGTCTTACGACCATATCGCGACCGTGATGTTTACTCATCCGCCGATTGCGACCATGGGCATGACTGAAGAAGCGGCCCGTACTGCGTATGGCGATGAAGTTAAAGTATACACAACGGACTTCGTCCCCATGTATCACTCGCTAACACGCCATCAAGTTCGCACACATATGAAATTAATCGTACGTGGCGAAGAAGAAAAGATTATCGGCTGCCACCTGATTGGTACCGGCGTCGATGAGATGATGCAAGGCTTTGCGGTAGCCATCCGGATGGGCGCAACTAAACAGGACTTCGACGATACGATCGCCATCCATCCTGTTAGTGCCGAAGAATTGGTAACAATGCGCTGATTTAAGGGATCGCTTTGTATTGGGCGACCTGACTGGTAATTAGCTCATCATCTTCCCGGTGTGTCATTTTTGCCGGGAGGTAGCCCATTTCAACGGCCATCCAATAAATGGTTTCACGGCTGGTGTCGGTTCTTTTTACTTTCACTTTAACAGTGTTAAAGGTACCGGCATTGGTCTTAAGGCGTTCGGAACCTAAACGGACAAAGCTGTAATTTTTCACTTCACCACGCTCAAACACTTGGTATGAAAGCTGAGCGACGCCGTTTTGCAAGTCACGAGCAACTGCCAGCTCTAGTGACGCACGGTCTAGTACATTCGGTGGCGTGGTTACGGTGTAGCTTTTGTCTTTATAGACACCGGTCGCACGATTTCCGGCAAACCTAGTGCGCTCCATGCGTGACTTGCTGCGGGTCTTTTCGTCATATAAATAGGCCGTTGGCGTCAGTTTGTCTCCGGCAAAGGTGCCGTCAGAGTTTTCAACAACGCGAGCACCGGTTAACAGCTTTGCCAGTCCGGTTGCCTGAGTCGATTTATGGTATTGATATTGTGTTCCCTGGTATTTAAGTGAACTAACCAAGTTACCAACAGACATACTACCACGGTAGACGTTATAGACTGCTGTCATGGAACTTGGAAGTGCCATCGCTACCGAATTACTCAAGAGTAAAAGTAGTGCCGTACTTAATACAAACGCTTTGTTTCGCAACATCATAAAACCTCATTAATTGACCCCAGAACTGACCTGTGGGAGGCTGACAAAGTTCCAAACAAGTGCCTAAAGCACCGGACAGTACGATAGAGTGTAAATAAATTCGGCTTGATATTTTATCAACAGACCTGATAATCATCAGGAACCACCGTGATTTAACCGTCACATCGACCCACAAAACAAAGTATAGAGGTTTCCCAGTGAGTATAGTAGAAGTGAGCGACGAGAGCTTTGAAAGTGAAGTGTTAAGCAGCAGCCAACCAGTATTGGTTGATTACTGGGCAGAGTGGTGCGGCCCTTGCAAGACAATCGCCCCACTGCTTGAAGAAGTTGCAGAAGCCTACGGCGATCGCATTAAAGTGGCCAAACTGAACATTGATGAAAATCGCGATACGCCTGCTAAATATGGCATTCGTGGTATCCCTACATTGATGCTCTTTAAGAATGGTGAAGTGGAGTCTACGAAAGTTGGCGCACTCAGCAAATCACAATTGACTGCATTTCTTGATCAAAATATCTGATCTTTGGTCATCTCTTCTCTGCATCTGCCCGAAAAACGATGCAGGGAAGATTAATTTTAGTACTAGACATAAAATTACATCTATGCTAGCCTACCCTTAAATTGGAGCCATGATGCGGCTCCGGTTCTCAGGTCGCACCTCCTGCGATCGTTTATCTGAGTCACTACGAGTCTTCCAACGTCACCTGCTGACGAACACGGTTGATCGGTTTCCTTACCTTACCCAATATTAAAAACACTACTATTCATGAATCTTACCGACTTAAAGCACAAAACGCCCTCCGAAATTCTGGATATTGCCAAAGAGCTGGGTGTGGACGGCATGTCCCGCGCACGCAAGCAAGATGTCATCTTTGCTATACTCAAAGCTTTAGCGAAAAACTCGGAAGACATTCACGGTGATGGTGTACTGGAAATCCTTCAGGATGGTTTTGGTTTTCTGAGATCGGCTGACAGTAACTACATCGCAGCGGCAGACGACATTTACGTATCGCCAAGTCAGATTCGTCGTTTTGGACTGCGCACCGGTGACACGATCTCTGGAAAAATTCGTACTCCTCGTGACAATGAGCGTTATTTTGCGCTGCTGAAAGTTGATACCATCAACTTCGAGTCGCCAGAAAATGCCCGCAACAAGATTCTGTTTGAAAACCTGACACCTTTACACCCAAAAGAGCGCATGCGCATTGAGCGTGGTAACGGTAGTACAGAAGATATCACCGCACGGGTTATCGACATTGTCGCCCCGATCGGTAAAGGCCAGCGTGGCCTGATCATCGCACCTCCTAAAGCCGGTAAGACGATGATGCTGCAAAACATTGCACAAAGTATCGCAACGAATAATCCGGAAGCTTATCTGATCGTTCTGCTGATTGATGAGCGCCCTGAGGAAGTGACCGAGATGTCTCGCATGGTTCATGGCGAAGTTATCTCTTCGACTTTTGATGAGCCCGCATCACGTCACGTACAAGTGGCTGAAATGGTTATCGAAAAAGCCAAGCGTATGGTTGAGCATAAGAAGGATGTTGTTATCCTGCTGGATTCCATTACCCGTCTGGCTCGTGCCTACAACACGGTTGTTCCTTCCTCAGGTAAAGTATTGACCGGTGGTGTGGATGCTAACGCATTGCAACGCCCTAAGCGTTTCTTTGGTGCCGCCAGAAACATCGAAGAAGGTGGAAGTCTGACGATTTTAGCCACAGCTCTGATCGATACCGGCTCCAAAATGGACGAGGTTATCTACGAAGAGTTTAAGGGTACGGGTAACTCTGAAATCCATCTGGACCGTAAAATTGCGGAGAAGCGCGTCTTCCCTGCAATCAATATCAATCGCTCTGGTACACGTCGCGAAGAAATCTTGGTTAGCGAAGAAGAGCTGCAAGCTCTTTGGATCTTGCGCAAATTCCTGCACCCAATGGAAGATGTGGAAGCAATGGAGTTCTTATTCGATCGTTTGCAATCAACCGCAACCAACGAAGAGTTCTTTGCTTCAATGAAGCGCTAAAACGCTTTAAGACATTCTGCTTTAGAAAGCCTGCGGACCAACATCCGCAGGCTTTTTGTATCTGAACTGACCGAAAACTTAGTCGATCTTAAGCTTGATGGTTGGTACTTTAGGTGGTGGTGTTTCCAGCTGTCCGGTATCGCCTTTATGCGGTAGTAAATCCACTAATTCAAAATCTTTACCGAACGCTTTTTCGACCTGATTATAAGCTTCAAAATTCACTGTACTCAGTTTCAGAGGCTTGCTTTCACCCTTGGCATTTTTCACCGTGACATTCACAATCGCAACGCCAGACCACACACATCGTGCATTAATCGGACAACGTGAATCACTCTCAACGTTATCAAAACTCACCGATAAGCCGGTCTTGCCTGCCTCAACCGTCTTACCTAGTGGCACGGCAACTTCCGTCACAATCGGTGCTTTGCGGTAATCATAAGCAGGTGTCCCCACACAAGCGCTTATCAATAGTGCGGAGAGGCTCATTAGGGCAATTTTAGCGGGGAGTTTCTTCATGTGGATGTACCTTTTATGTTATCGTTTATTTGGATTATTACCGTCATTATAAGCTAAAACTAAGGATAGGGTGCAATGTCTGCCAACAAGGATTTACGCTGGTTAAAGCCATCACAATTAAAAGGGGCTACCAGACGCTTTGCTGAATTTTGCAAAGCCGACATAAAACAACAAAGCGACGAGAACAAACAGTTTGATGCACAGGCTTATACACAGGCTGTGAAGCTCATTATCTACAAACTGGACAGCACTCAAGAATCGCAGAATACAGGCGACCAAGCATGCTAATACACTCCCTGAGCGCCAGTAATTTCAGAAAATATGAAAGCCTTGAATTAACTGACTTACCACAACAGGGTGTCATCACTGTGAGTGGCCTGAATGAATCCGGTAAGAGTAGTATCGGTGAAGTGATTTGCTTTGCTTTATTTGAACGCACCTTTAACCTTGACGGCGAGAACCTGCAAAAACTGATCCGCTGGGATACCAAGAGCGCATCGGTTGAGTTGATTCTTACCGACAATGAGCAACAGCAATACATTATTGAGCGTCATATCGACCAGCATGGCAAGCTGAGAGCCAAACTCTCCAAGCAAGTCAAAGAAGATGTGATTGCTGCAGGTAGCGAAGACGTTAATCGCAAGCTCGTTGAGCTGCTGGGCTATGACTATGCCACCTTTGCCGACTCTTTTTACTTAGCCGCACAAGACCTTAGTAATCCGACTCCGGATAGCAATAGCATCAAACAAATGGCTGGCATTGGTGAATATGCCAGGATCAGTGATGAACTGGAGCAAGACAATACCGAACACCAGCAAGTCATTGATGAGCTAACGCCAGAGATCACCCAAAGCAGCAAAGCATTGGATGACCTGAACCTAGATGAGACTTGGTTGCCAGAGCTGGTCGACGCCCGCGAAGTAGTCGAAACTGAAAGTGCACAAAAGCAGGCCTTCAACGGACAACTAGCCGAATTTAGCAGCCTATATAACCACCAGCAAAAACAACATCAAACCACCCGTAACTACTGGCGCTTCTTTAATCTACTGAGTTGGATTATCGTACCGCTAATGCTGGTAGCTTGGGGTGTTTGGATTCTCTACAACTTCTTCCCTCAACAAGTTGATACCTTGGAGCAATCTCCGACGGTGAGTCAGTATCTACCAACCGTAAGCCAATGGGTTTCGGAGTGGGGCTTTGTTGGAACCATGGGATTAGTGCTATTCGCCAGCTTTATTCTACTGCTGAAATGGCTTAATGAACACAAGGCAGAGTACCAGCAGGATCAGGCATACCAGCTCTCACAGACACTAGATCAGGCACAGCAGCATTCACAGCGCTCGTTGGATACGCTGATGACCGCTCGCTTGAGAACCTCGTTACAGGGCAAGGTGCAGCCACAATCCGCATTGACGTCACCCCCACAAGATGATCAGCAACGTTTGGATAAACTAGCTGAGCAGTGCAAAAACTTTACAGCTGACGGCAATGAAATCGCCAATACAACACAGCGCTTGCGTGACACACTTGACCAACAGCAACGTGATCTCATTAAATTACATGAGCCATTACAGCTGCAAATTATCGAGGAAAAGCGCCGCTCTGATGAAGCTGGCGTAATTCGCTCTGGCCTAATGGAATTGCGTCAAGCGGTGAACACTCACCAACAGCATATCGACACTCAAACCATTGGGATAGATCTGTTAAAACGCGCCTCTGACGCACTGATTGCAGACTTTAACACCTCAGTCACCGAACGCTCTCAAACGACGATGCCGCGCTTTACCGGCAACCGTTACAAGCAAATCAGAATCAATAAAGATTTGCTGGTGCACGTGTACTCTGATGAGAAAATGGATTGGATTGATTTTGACGAATTGTCATCCGGCACTCAGCGCCAGATATTGCTGGCAGTGCGGATTGCAATGTCTGAACAGCTTGCGCTAAACACTGATAATTTAACGCAGTTTATATTCTTGGATGAGCCATTCACTTACTTCGACCAAGATCGCACTAAGGCATCCCTTGAAGCACTGCCAAAGTTAAGCGAAGTCGTTTCTCAAGTCTGGATTGTGGCGCAGGAGTTTCCTAAAGGCTCGCACTCAGACAAGGCGATTAACTGCCCTGCTACCGGTCAGCATTCACTGACCGCATAAGCTTAGATGCTAGCCGGGGTCTAACCTCAGACCTCGGCCACTCTCAACGTCGCTAACAAGCGCTCTGCATCCAAATGACGACCGGTGATTTGCAAGCGAGTACTGCGCTCTTCATCAGGCCACCAGCGGCGATCATAGCTGCGATCAATACGCGAACCAACACCCTGCACTACTTGACGCATCATCTTATTCGGTAATTCCGCAAAGCCTTTAGCGCGATAAATCGTCTGCTCGCTATTGAGCATCTGCAAGCGGCTCACCAGTAAATCACTGTCTACCCTGCCCAGCGTTACCATCACCGTATCAAAGCAATCGCGCCCTTGATGCTCATCCAGCTCAATCTTGCTGACTTCCATGCGCTGCTCAGAACCGCAATTGCGACCAAACAATAAGTCTGGACTAACGATGCCGTGCTGCATGCTAATAATATCTGGCTTATGGCTTAGCAAAGCCTCCAGACTACCTTGCAACTTCTTGCGCATCACTGGAAACACCAGATCCGTTTTGCTGATCAGTACCACGTCCGCAATATCCAACTGTGCCTGATATAAAAACTGCAGACTTGGATCGGGTGTACGACTCTTTGATTGACCCGTGCTGGTATGACGACCATCCATCAATGCAGGGCCATCGGCCACTGTCATCACAGAATCAATTGTAAAGTGCTGTGCCAGTGTATCGGTGCTTAAGCGACGCAAAAAGGAAATCGGCAGCTCAGTGCCTGGTGTCTCGATAATGACATGATCGATATCATCCCGACGGGCGATCAGCTCATGCATCATCTGTACGAAATCGTCCTGAACCGCACAACACAAACAGCCATTGCTGAGTTCATAGATACGATTGCCTAAGGGTAGGCGCTGGGTTCGGCTAGCGGTGTTGAAGTCGGTACCACGAAGAATTTCTGAATCAATCCCACTTTCTGCAGGAACACTGACCACTGCCGCAATGCGGCGTCCGCCAGGCTGTTTAAGAACGCTTGATAACAACGTTGTTTTTCCACTACCGAGGAAGCCCGTCACTATGGTAGTGGGGATTTTATGAGTATTCATTATATTTATTAGCCCCAATATATTATTTTTATACACCTCCTGCCCCATAGGAAAATGCATTTTTTTCATTCACTAATGGTAGCACAAGACTGCATATGTGCATACTTAAGACAACAATAGCGGATATACGGTTCATTTCCAATGCTGAAAAAAACTATTTCACTATGATAAGCTCCTCTGCCAATAGACCTTAGGAGTGAACAATATGAGCTTAGATAACTTCCTGACGCGCTTGCGTGAAGAACCAGAAGCCATTGATTTTGAAGACACAATCGCCGTTATTGAAGCCAATTACAACTTCGCACCAACCGCATTTCGTAATGGCTCAGTGAGCAATGCAGCGGGGGAAAATAATGGTTCCTGCAAGATTCTGTCATTTGCGCAATTAAACCAACTAGACGCAGACCAGACTCTGGCTTGTTTTGGCCGCTACTACCGCGATGACGTACTTAAGCACCCAGATGGCAGCGATCACGGCAATATTCGTAACTTTTTGGAAAACGGCTGGATTGGTGTTGAATTTGACGGAACACCATTAGTGGCTAACTGATTTTTAGGTCGTTGCCCGACCACCGGATAAGGGTGGTCGGGCAACTGGGTTGGCAGGGGATTGCCATGAAATGTGTAACGTCTAGGATGCGGATATCTAAACAGTTAACAGATACAGCCAACATAAAAAACGTCGTTGAGTCGCCTTATGCTGACCACGTTGCTATTAAACTACATTTTGGGCAAAATTACCAATCGTTCAGATAATTGGGTCAACATAAAATTCTATAAGAATTATTAGTTTAGCAAGGGATAGCCCGTTAGTTCCATATAGCCCATACCCGCACGACCGCCATCGACCCGTACCACCCCTTCCCAGTAGGGAAACTGCGTCCCCATCCACTGATTATCGCGCAATGCTTCAACCTCCCAGCGCTGCCCCAGTTTTGGCAAACTAATCTCCCAACGCAACGGTAATTCAACCTGCTTTGTAGCTGGCGAAGCCCCTGCTTCCGGTAAGATTATTGTGCGGCGTTCCAGCACTTTCAGCTGAATATCGGTGACTGATAAACTTTGGCTACTGCCATCCACTTCAACCAAGCTGCCGCTTAGCCAATTATCGCCAGAATCTTGGCGCAACTGAAACACCATTAACGAGCGCCCATCGTTTAAATGCAGTGAAAACCAATCCCAACCTTGTTGCGACTCCGCCAGCGGCTGAGAGCTCCATTCCCGATCTAACCATGCATTGCCATTCACCTTCAGAGTTTGCCCTTGGTAAACAATATCGCCCTGCACTTGTATCTTGGGTTGGCTGTAATAGTAGCTAGCTTGCCCCTGCCCCGATTTCTGGCTAAAGCCCTGATCGCCTTGCAAAACCCACGATGCATCGCTGCTTAGCTGCACATTGACTTCTGTATCATCAACACCGAAGTGTAACTGGGATGGGAATGGATTAGCCGACTCTGCTTTCCATGACCAGTCATCTAACCAAACCTCAAAATTAGGCTGCGACTGATCTGGAGAACCAACAACGGTCACACCCGCTTGGCCAATACCACCGCGAGCAAAACGCTCAGCAAAACGATGCTTATCCGGCGCACTAATTGCAGCATGTGCCATCCACAGCTGATTACTTCCCCAACCATTAACCACTGGCTTAGCATCCATCGCTTGGCGAAATAAGGTCCACTGCAGCCCCCAATCGCGGCCTTGCTCATCTTTCAAGTTGGCGGTGATGTACCACCACTCAATGCGATATTCGGGATGCATGCCATGATCTTTGGGGAATTCCAACTGCTTACCGGGAACCACTTTTTTGTAACCTTCGACCGGTGTTTTCAGCACCTGATATACATCGTTAGCCACCAGTGGTGAACCGGCTAATAAACCCCAAATCCCCAGACAAGCGACAATGCGTTTTGTAGAAAATAGGCTCATACGCCACCCCCTAATTCCGCTAATGCCTGAGGTAATCGTCGCCGCAAGCGCAGCCCGGTTATCAGCAAAGTAATTAAAACCACGATCAATGAGAGCACCGCTAACACAAGCGCAGGTTGCAGACTCCACAGCATCGGCATACTCCACCCAAATGACATGACATTTAACTTATTAATCAATAACCAAGACAATAAAGCACCCAGCGGAATCGACAACAACCAAGTAATCCCAACGAATAATAGTAGAGGCACACTAATCACCCAAACATGTTCACGCAGCCGCACACCTAGTGCTGACCACTGTGCAAATTGCGGTAAACGCTCCTGCAAAATCGCGAGTAAAGATGCTAGCAATGCCAAACCTGCAACCAACAACGTCAAGGTATTCATTGCCATAGTGATAGCGAAGGTACGCTCGAATATGGCTAATGCGGTTTCACGTACCCGCTGCTGGGTTACCCAATCTCCGGCTTTAAAGCCAGCGTTCAATAGATCCTGCTCCGCTTGTTGCAATGCAGTCTCGACTGGCATTTCGGGATTCAGCCACAACGCCACTCCTTGCTGCTGAGCTGCGGGCCAAAGCACGCTCATTTGTTTCTGCGGTAAGTAGAATTGAAAATTCGGATTGCCGTAATCGTAGAAAAAACCGTTTACCATAAAACGGCGTTCGCCAGACGGCGTATTCAGCGTGACCATGTCGCCCAGCGCTACATCTGCTAAATAGTGCACTTGTTCATTGGCCAGAATCAGCGGCTGTGAAGCTGATTGCGTGCTCCACTCTGAGAGCGCATTGGGCAAGGCTTTCGCAAATGGCAGTACGAGCGTGTCTGGCGCATCAACGTCTAAGCCACGAATTTCTGTCGGGCGTTGCTGCCACTTGGTTTCTATGCCAATGCGTTGATGGCTATCCTTTAACCATCCGTTAGTTAGTCCCGATTGAATTAATGTCTCGATTTCAGGGCGCTGTTTGCCAACATAAATATCAGCCGTCAGCCGCTGAACCAGCCAACCGGAAAATGAGGTGCGGAAGCTATCAACCAGAGCTTCTACGCCCAAATTGCAGGTCAATGCGAGCAACAAGGCCATCATTGCAGTACGCAAGGTGGGTAATTGCGCCCAGCCATCACTCACAATCCAGCGAATTAGTGGCCGCTCTTGCGGTAATAATCGGGAGAGTTGTTTTAGACAAAGTGCCAGTATCCATGGCAAACACCATGCTGCTGAAAACAAAATCAAACCAAGCAAAGTAAAGCCTAGGAAGATACTGTTTATAAAAGGATAAAGCAGCATGGCTAATACGGCCAACACAGTTCCTGCTATCAGCAGCACTCGCCGTGCGCTCGTGTCATTCACCCATTGCGCAGTGAGCTGACTACCCGGAATCACGGCCTGTCGGGAGAGTCGCCACATTGGCCACGTGAGCGCAAAAAGCAAGCCACCTAAAGTCATCGACCAAGCAACTAATACGGTGGGGAGTTGCAGTAAAATCTGTGAGCCAACGGTTGCGCCATACAAGCTACCTAGCGTCGCGCCAAGTGCGGGAAGTAACTGCAAGCTTAAGACATAGCCCAACACTAAACCCAAAGCGCTGGCAATCAGGCTCCACAATAAAGCCTCCAGCAGCAAAGCCACTCCCAAAGTGCTAAGGCTCACACCCATTAAGCGCAAGTTGCGCACAGTCATCTGGCGATACCACAGGGAAAATCGTACGGCGTTAAAGACAATAAATAGCCCTACCGCAAACGATAGCAGACTCATCGCGCTGAGATTGGTATGCAGGCTTTGAGTGAGCTGTTCAAGATCGAGCGCCTGCTGGTTTTTTTCCAGCATTAAGCTATCGGGGAGTTGTTGCTTTAGTATCTGGGCATCCGCGCTGGAGATTTCGCCAACCGCAAGGTAACTAAAATCTTTGCGCTCTAATAAATCCAGTGCAGCCCCGATATCCATCAGCAATTGCCAACCTTGGGATTCATCCTGTCGAATCAGCGCGGGAGGTAGGTTTCGACCACTACTTAAGGTTAATTGCTGACCAGCGCTAATCCCTAACTCCTGAGCCAGCGCTTCCGGATACCAAGCCTGATATGGCGGCTGCACAAAATCCAACCAACCTCGTCCATCCCCACTAAAGCTTAGGTTTTCCGCGCCTAAGCCACTCGGTAGCGCAAACAAATCTGTGGCAATAATCGCCAGTAGTTTGCCAGACTCCATGCTGACTCTTGACTCAATCACCGGATACAGCTGCAGCCAACCCTGACGGCGCAAGGCGATATAGTCTGCCTGTGAAATACCTGCGCCATCTTTAGCGCGAATACTGTAATCAACTTGCGCGCCCAGCATGCTATTGGCACGCGAGTAACTGGCTTTGGCATGGCCATTAATCACCTGCACCGCTGACCACAACGCGACTCCAGCTACTAAGCCTGCTAACAAAAATAGCGCCTGCCAAGGATGCCGCCAGTAATGGCTCAATAGTGCTTTTAGCGTCCAGAATAACTGCCTCATGCTGCACTCTCGGTTTGCTGAGAAAGCTGGCCGCCATGTAGCCACCACTGCTGATCCAAATAACTCGCCATCTCACGGCTATGAGTTACCATGAGCAAAGAACTACCGGCCTGCTGTACTAAGTCCCGGAACAGCCCCATGACTTGCAAACTGCTTTGCTCATCCAAATTACCGGTTGGCTCATCGGCTAGCACCAACGCAGGCTTATGCAGTAAGGCACGGGCAATGGCAACCCGCTGCTGTTGGCCGCCGGAGAGTTGATGCGGGTATTTTTTAAGTTGTGACTGTAAACCTAAACACTCAATCAGATGCTGCTCAAAGTCGACATCCTGACGATTACATAGCGCCGCCTGAAAGCGAATATTATCTAACACCGGCAAGGTTGAGATCAGATGGAATTGCTGGAACACCAGACTCATTTTTTCGCGCCGTAAATTAGCACGGGCTGATTCGTTTAAACGGCACACATCCTGCTCAGCAAATTCAATCGAACCACTGTCCGCATTATCTAAGCCAGCGATCAAATGCAGTAAGGTACTTTTGCCACTTCCGCTATCACCACGCAAAGCGGCTGACTGCCCCGGATTTAAGGTGAAATCAACCCCATCCAATACCGTGACGGCACCCTCTGGTTGTGCGAATGATTTGCTCAATTGTCGAATCTTTAATGGCGTATTATTCAGGCAGCTCGTCATAGTCTATAACTTCCGTTAATCGCATATTATTCAGGATATTCACTGGCATCTTAAACACATGTCGCCTTGCCCTGTAGCGGCTTTAAACAATTATTGAATTGCCACCGCAACATGCAGCATCTCATCCTACAAACCGCCTCGTTAAGCCAGTATTAAAGTGCGGTAATTCCTCAGAGGCGGATACTTCGCGGCACAAACCAAATTCAAATTAAAATAATTTTTGTCGATGGAGATACCCCCGTGACCAGAGCGTTATATCAGGGCCTGTGGGCCTTATTGTTACTGCTGACCTTCAGTGCTGCCCAATCGGCACGCATTGAAGCGCGTAAAAGTACTGCCGTCTATTATGGACCGGACCTTCCGACGGATATTCTTGCCCAATACAGCCGCATTATTGTTGAAGCTGACAACGTCAAACAGCATGAGCTACAAGCTTTACGCGCCAAAGGTGGCGATGTATTTGCCTACCTGAGTGTGGGTGAAGTCTCCCCTACCCGTAAGTGGTTTGATCAAATTCAACCGGCTTGGGTGCTGGGTGATAACCGCATTTGGGACAGTAAAGTCATGGACCTAAGCGCCCCTGGCTGGCAGCAATTCGTTATGGAAACCATTGTCGACCCGTTATGGAACGAAGGTTACCGTGGCTTGTTCCTCGATACCATGGACAGCTTTAAGCTATTTGCTAGCAACAGCGCTCAGCAACAACAGCAAACTAAAGCGCTCGTCGCATTGCTGCAAAAAATCCACGAGCGTTATCCGGAGATGCGTTTTATCGCCAACCGTGGCTTTGAAGTCCTGCCCTCCATTGGTCATTTGCTGGAAGCGGTTGCCGCTGAATCCTTATTTGCCAGCTGGGATAACGGCCTGCGAACCTACAAAGAAACCAACCCAAGTGATCAGTCCTGGCTGCTAGGCAAACTGAAAGAGACAAAACGCGAGCTTGGTGTCGACATTATCATTATTGATTATATGGAACCAAAACGTCGCAAAGATGCTAAGGCTATTGCCAAACGCATTACGGATGAAGGCTTTATTCCGTGGGTGTCGATTCCTGCACTGGATATGGTGGGCGTTGCCGACTTTGAGCCGGAGCTAAACACCTATTTGCTGCTAACCGACAGCAAAACTGAAACCTATAAACCGCTGATGCTGGAAAAATATCAGCCGATGTTGCGCAGCTTAAAGTCCGATGGGTTGAAGGTTCGGGTGCACGATATTCAGTCCGGCATGCCAAACGGCCACCTGATCGGTCGT
Source organism: Leucothrix mucor DSM 2157 (assembly GCF_000419525.1). NCBI lineage: Bacteria > Pseudomonadati > Pseudomonadota > Gammaproteobacteria > Thiotrichales > Thiotrichaceae > Leucothrix > Leucothrix mucor. The sequence continues at coordinate 4,111,382 of NZ_ATTE01000001.1, read as the reverse complement.
TACCTTGGCATTATCACCGCGCAGCCGTTTAATCAACAATTCGAGATTTATCAGAACTGGTTACGCCGCCAACAAGGCGAAGGCGTCGCCATTATGACTCTCTCTTCTGAGGCCGCTATCCCACCCGGAAAATAAGCTATGAATCGTACCGACTCTTCGCAAAAACTGTTTAATGCCCCAGCGCTGTTATTAATTGCAGCGGTGTTAATCGCCTTTTTGGTGCTGTTGTTTCCATGGAAGGATGCGGATTATTTAGGACAGCAGGAGTCCGGTGCGCTAAAAGAACAATTCTCAAACCGCTTGCAGGCTGAGCTGCATCAGATGCTGAATAAGCCGGATGCGCCAGCCAATGATGTACTCACACTGGCGCAATCGCTAAGCCGTAAAGGGCTATGGGAATCTTCCGAGCAACTACTTAGCCAAAAAATTGACACTAATGCGCTAAGTGACTTGCAACAGAAGCAGCTGGCAACGATTCAGCTACGTAACTACTTGGATGCCTATTACACGGCTTCTGCTGGCGGAACTGATATCAGAGAACAACGCATTGATGTGCGTCGTCATTTACAGTTTTTAGAAGATTATCAAGATCTTGCGCCTAATGAGCTAAAAGCCCTAGCCAAGGCCAGCACAGACTTTGGTTTATTGCCGCAAGCCGTAAAAATTTACTATCGTTTAGCTGAAATTGATCCTGAGCGCCGAGCCGAATGGTTGGCGGAGGCAGGACGTTGGGCCGGTCATGCCGGTGATCCGGTCAGTGCCGCAAAAGCCTTTAAAGCAGCCAGTGACGCTGCCACCGATAAGGGACGCTTCAATGTCTATATTTATGCGTGGCTAAGTGCCGCTGCGAAAGCCGGACAGCAGGATGAGGTGAAAGCCTTTTTGACTCAATCGCAGCATCAGCTGCCAGAATCACCTAAAAACCTGCAAAAGCTTGCGGAAGCCAGTCTTCAGGCTGGTTTACCAGAAAGTGCCAGCGATCTATTCGCTCACCTTGCTAAGCGAGACACACCTGAAAATGCACAACGTTGGTATGAAAAAGCGGCGCATTGGGCTGCAGAAACCAAATCCTATCGCAATGCCAGTTACTATTTACAGCAAGCCGAACAGCGCGCCACCAATGAAAATGACCGTTGGTTGATTCATCAGCGCCAGATTGAAGTCTATGTAAAAGATAAGCACCCAGACAAAGCCTTAGTCATTATTACACCGATGATCCAGCAACATCCGGATAGCTTGGAACTACTGAAAAAAGGCACCGAAATTGCGCTACTGGAAAAGAACCTACCATTGGCTCGTGACTGGAATCAGGCCTACCTGAAACAAAAGCCAGATGAGATAGATGCCATTATTGCGCAAGTTGATATTGAAACGCTGGATGAGGATTATCCTCAGGCGATTGACTACGTAAAGCGCGCCATCAAAATCAAACCGAAAGACCTGAAACTACGCGAACGCTGGGCGTTTTTGGAAGAAACCCAAGGCAATGAAGCATTGGCCATGCGCTTGTGGCAATGGATTTACCAGCAAAGTGGTGATCCTAAGCATCAAAACCAAGTCGTGCGCTTGGCGCAAGCGGATTTGGATGGTGAAGGCTTAGCTTTTCTTGTCAAACTATCCCGCCAGCAAGCGCTGCCAACTCAAGCCGTTAATGATATTTTCTTTTTTCTAAGCAAAAAAGGTGAAAAGCAAGCAGCTGAAGAATTCCTGAGCGCTTACTTAAAGCGGCACGGTCCTGATCGTGAGTTATCAGAAACACTGGCAAAATGGTATGGCGGCGAAAAGCGTTATGCCGCAGCCTTGAAGGTCTGGCAACAACTGACTCAACAATATGGCGACCGCACGACTTATAGTCTTACTCGCTTTGAGTTGCATTGGGCATTAGATCAAAAAGACAGTGCTTACCGCTTATGGCGTCAACACAAACAAGCATGGCAAACCAGTGCTAGCTTGCCTCAACTTGGCATTATGGCTGAAGTGGCCTGGACCTATAAACATGATCAGGATGCTTTAGGCTACTACCAGCAACTATTAAGCAAGCAAGATAAGCGCGATGTGAAAGAGCGTATTTTATATCACACCCGTATTGCGCTGCTATTTGATCGTCTCGGACAGCATCCACAAGCGGTCGCTGCGTTCAAACGTGGCTTTATGGAAACGGCAGATACCGACCTATTATTAAGCGGCCTGCAAGCCAGCTTTGATATGAAAGATGGTCGTGGATTCACTGCCCTGTTAGCACTGGCTAAAGAGCAGTCAACACGCTTTGCAAAAGAGCCACGTTATTGGTTGTTGCAAGCGGCTTATGCCAATCAACAGAAGGATTACAATGCTGCCGCATCGTTTTATCAGCGCGTTCTGGCACTAGATGCTAACTCCAAAGATGCCTTAGCAGGTTTGGAAGCGATCCGAACAGTGATGGCAGATGCTCGTAAGCAGTCTACTTTAAAGCAGTTGGCCGCAATGCAAACCGCTTTCGACAAGAAAGACTATGCGCTATTGGAAAAGCTGCTGGATGCCTCTCATGTAAAGCTCAATGAGTTTGCAGAGTTGCCACAGTATTGGTTATTGAGTAGCCAATTCAATTATCAGCAAAAGCATTATGCCTCCGCGCTTAAGGGCTATCAGCGTTTACTGGCACTAAAGCCAGACTCAGTACCTGCCAGACAAGGCACGATTCTGATCCTGACGGAACAGAAAAACTACCCTCTCTTGCGCCAAACCTTAGCTAAGTGGCAAGCATTTGCTGAACGCAATGATGTTCTTTGGCCAAACTATGCCTTGGCGTATCAAGCAATGGGCGAAGATACCAAAAGTCTGAAATGGTTTGAAATGGCGAGCATTAAGCATCCTGAGAACTATGCCATGTTGCTTAGCTATGCGCAGTCTCTGGATAAACTGAAGCAAACCACTAAGGCCAAACAAGTGCGTGACTTTGCAATCACTCAACTACGCCAGCAACTGGCATCAGGATCGCTGAAGCCGGATGAGCGCAAAGAGGCCTTGTTCCAGTATTTAAGTGTGCTGCAAAAAGACGGCTCTCAAGCGGAATTTAATAAAACTTATGCTGAGCTGGATCGCTTAACGCGCAGCAAAGCTGACAAAGACCGCATGAATGAGATTGCACTGGCTCAGGCATTAGATAAAAACAATCTGGCTCAGCTTAAGCAGTTATTGGCACGTGCAGATGTTCAACGAATGACTAAACCTGTCTGGATGCGCTTATCCATTGCACTCAAGCTAAAAGACAAACCGGCATTGTTGGCTCTACTTAAGCAGCCACAGCTGCTGTCGACTAGCGATCACGTCAGCGTACTGATTGCACTGGACAAAAAGCAACAAGCATTTGATGTCGCCAAACAAGCTATTAGCACTGCAAAAACACAGGAAGAACGCGAGACAGCCCGAAAAATTGCGCTATCACTGGCTAATGGCAGAGTCTCAGAGTTTGTGGCTGCTTACAATTCACGCAGTGTTGGCAGCCTTAGAACAACCGAAGAAGTTTTACAGTATAAACAAGGCCTTGGAAAAAATGGCTTACCCATTGGCTTTGACATCAAACTGAAAAAGGCTCGGCTTAGCAATAATAATTTACCCGGTAGCGCCGTCAATGAGAAGGATGTTTCGGTTGGTTTTGAGTGGACTGATACCACTAATCAGCTGAATGCCAGACTTGGTGTATACGACAACGGTGATGACACAAAAGCCTATGGTAACGTCGCTTATAGAAAGCAACTAAACGACCGCTTAAATGCGGGTCTGGAATATGGTTATCAGGAGACCCCCGATGAAAACTCACACCTCAGACAGTACGGTCGCCGCAATCGAATTAAGGTCGATTTTAATGGCCAGATTGGTGACAAGCAGACCGCACAATTAACTGCTTGGCAGCATGAGTTTAACCGGACCAGTGATGGTCAATCGTTGGCTGATGGTGTCGGTGTTCGAGCTGCTGTTGTTCATCGTCAAAATACCCTGAATGGTCAATGGTATGGCGGCGTGCAAGGAACCTTGCAGAAGAACAACAACTCCAGCTTTATCAGTACCGAGGATGCTTTGCCGGAGTCGACTCAAAGTGTTGAGCTGATCGCCGGATTCAACCACGGTACACCAGGTCAAGGCTTGGATAAAAAATCAGAATTTCAGTACAGCGGCTCAGTCGCTTTAGGCCAAGTTTGGCCGACTGGAGAAACCAAAGCGCATGCAGAAGCGGCGATTGGTAAAACATTAATCGGAAACGATGAACTTAGTCTCGGCGTGTTTTATGACAAAGGCTCGCTCGGGAACGGTGAAGATAAAGGCATTAATTTGCAATACCGCAAATTCCTGGACTTTCCGGTAACGGATTAAAAAAGAAAACATCATGAAAAGAAAATCCATGCAAGGGCATGTGGCGATCGACCAGTTCGCCCTGCCTCGTAAAAATCCCCCCGTTGTATTGGAGAAACTTCGTCCAACTCCGGATGCGGCCATTCTTGAAGTGGTCCTACTCCCATTATTAGTGCCGTTCGTAGCCTGGTTAATGGGTAGGCAAGATCTGTTTTTCTTAGAAACGGCTTTCCCTTGGATGCTATTGGTGCCGACGCTCACCGCTTCACGCTATGGCTCGCGATATGGTTTGCTGAGCCTGCTGGTGATGTCATCGCTGAGTCTGTTATATGTATTGGTATATCAACCGGCTCTGTTAACGACGGTAAGCCAGATTTTAGTCGGTAGTTTACTGGTGGTATTAGTGATTGGTGAGATGATCCAATACTGGGGTAAGCGCACCACGCAACAAGCTGAAGAAGTTGAAAAGTACCGCCAAAGTGCCAGCCAATCAGAGCAAGCACTGCAGTTACTGCACATTTCTTACAGCCAGCTAGAAGAAGATTTAGTGTCGGTTAATCAGTCTCTGGCTAGCTCTTTACGCTTGCTGGATACATCCATTAATCAGGCACAAACACCTGAAGGGACTGACTCTGGCCGCGCAATCAAAATTGCTGTTCAAAAAATGCAGGAGATTCTGAAGCAATATTCTTGGCTTGAAGCAGCAGCCTTTTACCGCGTAGACAGTAGCGGCAAACTGCATGCAAAAGATATCGGCAGCATTGGCAGCATGAAACCTGGCATGCATCAGGACCCTTTGGTGAAAGAAGCACTGCGCTGTAAGCAAGCTGTTAGCATCAAACATGATCAGCTCATGCAAAATCGCCAGCTAAATACTAATTTGCATGCAGCAATTCCATTATTGGATTCTAAGGGCACCGTTTGGGGTGTGATGGCAGTTGCTAAAATGGCACCGGCATCGCTAACTCAGCAGAACCTAAACCTACTGGCATTGCTGTGTAACTATGTTGCGAACCTGCTGGATAACAGCAAGCGTCCAGCGACGAGTGCTAAGTTACTGCTTCAGGAAATGTATACCGCTTTAAATGTGGTACTCAATACAGTTAAAACAGCGACATTGATTACCATGGAAGTGAAAAGCTCTGCAGAAACCGATGAGTATAAAGACTACTTTGTGAACAAGGTTCGGGGTGCTAACCGCATCTGGAATTTGCAACGTAATGGTAGTGCCACGCTGATCATGCTGTTACCCATGTTCAATAGTCAGGACTATAAGCAGTTTGAAAGCAGCTTAAGCAGCACTTTCAAAAAGCGCTTTGGTAAAGAGTTACCAGAAGCCGGTATTACCATGACGTTCAATCATATTCGTCACCAAATGCCGCGCAGCGCACTGCAAAACTATCTGGTTAGCTTAGGGAAATTCGACAATGCGCGACTTATCCGTTAGTTCTTTACTGCCAGTTTTCGCACAGCTGATCTGCTTTGCGCTGCTGTGGCCTCAAGTGCCATCGCTAACGCTGGCAGCGCTGGTCGCTCATATTGCCATTAGCGTCATTACTGCTTACTGGTTGAGTGTACGCTGGCAGGAGCAAGCATTAACGCCCGGAAAAATTTGGCTGTTTGTGGCTAGTGCAATGTTCTTTTTGCCTGTCATCGGATCGATCACAATCGCTTTACTGGACAACCGTGCCGCATTGCGCGAACGTGGTATGCAAGCAGGCATTGGTGTCATCAAAAGCAAAACGCCAGTAGCCCGCGATTTATTAAACTACTTCTCGGCGCCGGAGCACTATCAAAAAGGTAGCTTGCGCAAAACTCGCGACTTACTCTCATCTCTGGATGATGAGGCATACCTTGGCTTATTAATCGCCTCGCGCCACTTACCGGATAAAGAAGCTTACGCACTGCTAAGTGAAGCACTATTGAGTCCTTTTGAAAGTGCGCGTCTGATGTCCTACGCTCTGAAAGGCAAGCTGGAAGAGCGTATGCAGGAAAACTTACAGAGCAAGCTGGATGCCTTAGAAACAACTTCCAAAAAGCATCAGGCAGAATTAGCACTGGCAGTCGCCCAAGACTATTTGCATTTATTGGATGTCGGAATCGAATCCACCAGTAAAACCGTTCTGCTGGAGCAAGCTTATACTTACACCACACGGTCGATTCGCCGCAGTCAGGACTCCGCTTCAGCGTTTAATACGCTAGCCACTATTCTGGAATTGCAAGGCAAGCCACGCCAGGCACAACAATCCCGAAATCGCGCACTAGCACTGGATGCCAGCATTACCGAAAACCATGATTTGCAACACGCAGCAGCCTAATTCTATTCAGCTGGCATTTTCTGGCCAGCCGTTAGACTGAAGTACTAATAATAAACAAAACTCTAATTACGTGCCTGATACCGAATTTCCACGACTGGGTCCTTCAGAAAAAGCCGACATTTGTCTGCTGCTTGAGGGTACCTATCCTTATGTGCGAGGTGGTGTTTCCAGCTGGGTACATCAGCTGATGATCGGGCATCCGGAGTATCAGTTTGCATTAGTGTTTGTGGGCGCTAGTAGCGAGCATTACTCGCAAATGCATTTTGAGTTTCCAGACAATGTTTGCCACTTTGAAGTCCACTTCCTAAATGACTCACTTGATCTTGGCCCACCCAAGCCACATAAGCTAGATGCAGAAGCCGTCTCGGTCATTACCGATCTCTACAAACTGTTAGGCCAAGGCGGTCAGGCGCCCTCACTTCAGCAATTAGCTGGACTGGGTAAGCTGCTTTCCAAAGCCTCTCAATACACTGCCGATCAGTTTTTCTATAGCCCTGAAGTCTGGGAAATGATTACGGATAGCTATCGCCGTAACTGTCCTGAATTACCGTTTAATGAGTTTTTCTGGAATATTCGTGCGATGCATGCGCCGATTCTGGCATTACTCAAGATTGCACAAACCGCACCGCTAGCTGATTGCTATCACACCATTTCAACGGGTTACGCCGGGCTGCTGGGTTTATTCCTGCGCCTGATGAAACAGAAACCGCTGATGGTAACCGAGCACGGTATTTACACTAAAGAGCGACAAATTGACCTCTACCAAGTTGACTGGATTAAAGAAAACAATCCTGATTTAGCGGCAGGACTCGATGACCGAATTAGTTATATCCGGCAATTATGGATGCAGTTCTTTGAAGGACTGGGCCGACTGACTTACAGTGGCTGCATTGTGATTGTGACGCTTTACGGCCAAAATCGCCAAAAACAGATTGATCTTGGCGCACCGCCAGAACGCTCCATCGTTATTCCCAATGGCGTTAAAATTGAACGCTTTGTTGAATTACGAGATCAGCGTGCCGAAGGTATTCCTCCGGTATTGTGCTTGCTGGGTCGAGTGGTGCCGATAAAAGATATCAAAACCTATATCCGCGCCGTTGGAATCCTTTGTGAAACCATCCCAGAAGCTGAAGGCTGGATTGTGGGACCGGAAGAAGAAGAACCAGAATACGCTGCGGAGTGCCATGCGCTCGTTGAGCAACTGGGTTTGCAGGATCGTATGAAGTTCCTTGGCTTCCAGAACATCAATGACATTCTCCCGAAGATGAGCCTGATGACCTTAAGCTCAATTAGTGAAGGTCAGCCGCTGGTAATTCTGGAAGGTTATGCCGCTGGCGTGCCAGTACTTTCAACCGATGTTGGCTCTTGCCGCGAATTGGTTGAAGGCCGCACTGATGAAGATCGCGCTTTGGGCTCCGCTGGCTCCATTGTGCCTATCGCCAATCCAAGAGCGTTGGCCGAAGCCGCTGCCGAATTATTAAAAGACGAAGCCCGATGGTATCAGGCACAAAAATCCGCCATTGCCAGAGTAGAACGCTTTTATGGCGAGCAAACGTTTCTGGAAAACTACCAACAACTTTATAAAAAGGTATTAGGCCATGGCCGGAATCGGATTTGAGCTAAAGAAAATGCTCAAGGATGACAGCTGGTTTGGCCTGCTGAAAACCTACACCTATGCTGGCGCGATAAGCTCCGGCCCGTGGGTATTATCCATTTTAGGCATCATGCTCGTCGGCTTGATGAGCTTAAGTAGCCAAGGTGATGCAGGCGTTTGGCTGAGTGAGTTTCTGGTTTCAGTGACCTGGCTTATGTCATTCTCACTAGTGCTCAGTAGCTTATTGCAGCTGGTCTTTACCCGTTTTATGGCAGATCAGATTTACCTCAAAAACGATCACCTGATTTTACCGAACTTTATCGCAGCAATGGGCTTATCCAGCATTGTCAGCGGCGTCATTGGTATTGTACTTTGGCTAACGGTTTTCAAACACCTAAGCTTTCTGTATTGCACCCTAATGCTGATGAACTTTGTATTGCTGTGCAATGTTTGGTTAGCCATTATTTTTGTGGCCGGCATGCGTCGCTACAAAACTATTTTGCTGGTATTTTTAGTCAGTTATCTCAGTATTGTTCTCTTGTCTGTTGTCTTGAAAAGCGCTGGAACGACAGGCTTACTAACCGCGTTAGCCATTGGTCACGGTATTTTGCTGGTCGCACTCTTGGTGATGATTTTTCAGGAATACAGCGCCGACACCCTACTTCGCTTTGACTTTCTAAAGCGCAAAAATGTTTACCTGATTCTGATTTTTATCGGGTTGTTTTTCAATATGGGTGTGTGGGTTGATAAGTGGATATTCTGGTTCGCGCCCTCGACCTCAGATGATGTCAATGGAGTGCTGCGAGCATCTGTCATTTACGACTTACCGATTTTTCTCGCTTACTTATCAATCATTCCCGGTATGGCTAGCTTTTTGCTGCGCATCGAAACTGACTTTGTAGAGACCTATCAGGATTACTATTCTGCGGTCAATGATGGTGCGACACTCAGCGAAATCGAAAGTCGACGCATGAATATGACCCAGACCATTCGACACGCTTATCTGGAAATCATCAAAATTCAGGGCGTGACCGTTTTACTATTTTTCGTGATGGCAGAGGACATTATTAGCTGGCTGGACCTTTCGCCACTGTATGTGCATTTGTACTATATCGACCTGCTCTCGACTGCCATTCAGGTGCTATTTCTCGCCACGCTAAATGTATTTTTCTACTTTAATCTGCTGAAGCCCGCATTCTGGATGACGTTTGGGCTATTTTCGTTAAATCTAATCTTTAGCTTGCTCAGCATCATGCTTGGGCCTGCTTTTTATGGCTATGGGTTCGCTTTAGCCATATTTATAAGCACCATCGCGGGCATGATCGTTCTATCCGACAAACTTAACCGCTTGGAATACATTACATTCATGTTGCAACGCTGAAAGCATCTAATGGGGTGATAAAACAAGGCCACAGGCCATTTTAACGAAATTATGTTACCCCCAAGCAGGTGCTCAGATGAAATTAACCGGATCTTCACGGTGGCTTAGCCCACTCCTAATGCTAGTCGCGGGCTCTGCGCTCAGTGTTTCGACACAAGCAGCTGATATTGTTATCGATGGCAATATCTCCGAATGGACCACTCAAGACCGTTTGGAACTCCCACCACAAACACCTGTTTCAGGTTACGAACTTTCAGGCCGCTATGAAGGCAGTGCTTATAAAGTATTGTTGCGGAATCTGAATGGCCCAATCTCAACCGGCACCACATTTTGGTTGAATACCGATCAAAACTCAGACACTGGCTATAAAATCTGGGGATACGCAGGCGGTGCAGAATATAACGTCAATATTGCGGCAGACGGTAAACCCTACCTGTACCAAGATGCCGATGGTCAAACCTTGGTTTCCGGACCGCTAACACATAGCATTGTTGCCGATGGTAGTGGTTCGAATATGGAATTCGAAATTCCGGAGTCTGCGATTGGTAGCCCAGCCGGCAGTGGCATCAACTTATTGATTGATGTTAACAACTCCACCTTTTTACCAGTCAGTTACTGGCCACATAGCAACAATTACATTATTGCCAAGCAGACTGTGTTCAGTAACTCAGGCATTCAAATCGACGGCAGTAAGTCTGACTGGAACTCTGATGATCGGATGGATCTCGGTGAAGCCAATTCAGTAGACGGTGCAGAAGTGTATGGCCGCTACGAGAGTGGCAACTACAAATTCCTAATCCATGATTATAATCGTACGATTGGTGCTGGCACGACACTCTGGCTGAACACCGACCAAGACTATGCAACGGGCTACCAAATCTGGGGCTATGCTGGCGGTTCAGAATACAATATCAACTTCCACACGGATGGTAAGCCATACCTGTACCAAAATGCAGCTGGCCAAACGTTTGTTAGCGGCCCATTGAATTATGCGACGACCAGCGATGGTTCAAGTGGCACAATCATGGAGCTTGAAGTCGCCGAAGGCCTGATTGGTACACCGAGCGGCAATGGCGTTAACGTGTTGATTGATGTTAACAATAACAGTTACTTACCGCGTAGCTACTACCCGAACTCCAATAACTATATTGTGAGTCGTCAAGGTAGTACGCCACCACTAGCTATTGTCTACTCAGCAACAACAGCAGCTCAGTTCTTTGATAGCAAAGCCTATGCCCAGTTATTTATGAGCGTACAGTCGCAAGCCATTATGGCGGGTCTGCCGTTCGACTTGCTCTCTGAAGATGACTTGCTGGATCTGGATAAAATCACACAGTACAAAACGCTGGTTTTCCCTTATTTTGCAAATGTTAAAGAGTCCCTGCTTCCAGGTATTGAGCAAAACCTAGGCTTAGCGGTCAACGATTATAATGTTGGCTTGGTCACAGCAGGTAACTTCCTGACCAATGCTGAAACTGGTGGCAGTCTGCCTGGTGATGCTTATTCTCGTATGAAAAGCCTGATGGGTATTACGAGAATCTCCGGCGGCGGGCCTTTCAGCCTGTCATATAAGATTATTAATACAGTTCACCCAATTACTTCGGGTGAGTTCGATGTTAATGAGGTGTTACGGACTTACACTAGCGCTTACACTGATTACTTTACTGCAATTGGTACTTACCCAAGCACTGTCCTAGCCACTCAAACACTGAATGGTACGGATACCAAGAATGCATTGATCGCGACTGAAAATGGTGGACGCCATGCTCACTTTGGAACGGTACAGCTAATGACTGATACCAATATCCTTTGGACCGTATTGCAGTGGAGTGTTTACGGTGAGAAAGCACCTGTTGCCCTGCACATGAGCCGTAATAAAGCCCTATTTGTTGCACGTAACGACATGGACCAAAGCATGTTCAGCGATGAAGTCGCTCTGGTTGATGGTCAGTTGTTGCCAATTCTGCAAACCTGGAAGGATGAGTATGGCTTTGTAGGTTCTTACTACATTAACGTTGGTGGTAACCCTAGTAATCAGGAAGAGACTAACTGGGGCTATTCTGCTCCGTTATATCAGCAGTATCTGACGCTGGATAATGAGATTGGAACGCACTCCTATACTCATCCACATGATACTAATACGTTGAATCCCACTCAGCTTAGTTTTGAGTATGCGGACTCAAGAGCTGTGATCGAGCAAAACCTGAATATCTCTAATATCGGTGGCGCGGTACCAGGTGCTCCTGAAAATCTGGCGATCGCACTGGAGAGTATTAAGCACCTTGATTATTTAAGTGGTGGTTACTCGAGTGTTGGCGCAGGTTTCCCGAATGCCTTTGGCTTCCTTAACCCAACTATCGGCAAAGTTTATCTGAGCCCTAACATGTCATTTGACTTTACCTTGGTTGAATTCCAAGGCAAAACGGCGGAACAGGCTAAGCAGGTTTGGTTTACTGAGTTCGATGACTTAACTAAGCACACAAAACAAGCTTTAGTTCACTGGCCTTGGCATGACTATGGCCCGATCAACTTTGATAACGCTGGCTACTCGTTTGACATGTTTGATAGCTTAATCAAAAAAGCAAAAGAGTATGGTTCTGAATTTACAACAGGACAAGACTTTGCAAATCGGATTAAAGCATTCAAATCAGCTGGCTTATCAGTGACTAAGGAAGGCAGTACGATCTCTGCCAAGGTCGCAGCGAGTAACAGTGGTCAGTTCTCTTTGAAAGTACCTGAGACAGACACTATTGCTTCAGTGGATAACTGGTACGCATACGATGATGGTCAAGTTTTCTTAACTGAAAATGGTGGAAGCTACACAATCAACTTGGGTACTCCAGCCAATAACGTTACGCGTATTACCGAGATGCCACCACGCAGTAAGTTGCTGTCTTTAAGCGGTGACGGTACTGATCTGCAGTTTGCGTTTGAAGGCTCAGGTACTGTGAATATTGATCTGAAATGCGCACCATCTGCATTTACGGTCAGCGGTGGTACTAATCGCTTCCAGTTCACAACGCCAAGCACAGTGGGCATTATCTTCTTAGAGAACCAAAAGTATGCAACGACTACGGTGAATGCTACTTGTCCTTAAGATTGCTCTACTAAAAAACGTTACACGCCAAAACAAAACGCCTCGTAAATTACGGGGCGTTTTTGTATTCGTTGAATAGGTAAAGCTCAATCGTAGTTATTACACACGCCAGGAATACTGGCACTGGCACTGGCACTGGCACTGGCACTGGCACTGGCACTGGCACTGGCACTGGCACTGGCACTGGCACGCAGTCTCCGCTAGCTCAAATTAAACAGCAACTTAGCATTTTCACTAGTGGCCTCGGCCACAGACTCCACCGTAATACCTCGTAACCCAGCAATACAACTCGCAATCTCTGGCAGCCAAGCAGGTTGATTGCGCTCTCCGTGATGACTGGCATCTGGCTGATCAGGCGCATCGGTCTCAATGAGCAAAGCGGACAGCGGTAATTCAGCAACCAGCATTCGTAACTTCAAAGCTCGCGTATAAGTAACCGGCCCACCAAAGCCCAAATTAAAACCAAGATCAATCAACTGTTCCGCTTGCTGCAAACTTCCGGAGAAACTGTGAATAACGCCACGCAAACCAGGCCGCTTGCGCAACTCTCGTAGCACAAGATCTAAAGCCTTACGGGCATGAATAATAACGGGAAGTTGATATTGAACCGCCAAATCAAGCTGCGCAGTGAAGTAGCGCATCTGAGTCTCAGAATCATAGTCCGGAATAAAAAAATCCAAACCACACTCACCCACTGCAACAACATCAGCCGTTTGCAAAAAGCGCTCTAGTTCAATTAAGTCATCCGGATGGTGTTCAGGGGTGAACACAGGATGTAGACCATAAGCTGCATGTAATAGAGGCTGGTCAGATGGCTCGGCAGGCTCTGATGAGGTCAATACTTGCAAGTCACGCCAACGCGCTGCTGTAACTGCTGGCACAATGATATCGCTAACACTCTGCCGCTTGGCTTCGACAAGCACCTCACGGCGGTCATCGGCAAATGGTTCTAGGTCGATATGGCAGTGACTATCAATTAAACGCATAGCTGATAAGCCTGAAGCATAGGTACTTCAGTATCCTGAAAGAGTAGGTCCTTTCATCTTATCACAAGCTAAATTGAGCTTCAGATGTGGGAAGTCAGGCAGTTGCCATTCTCAATGAATCAAGGTGTCATCCATCGATGAATGGCGCAGTATCAGTAGAGCCTGATACCAATAAATAGACTAAATAACTACCGCTGCTCGATCAGGAAATCAGCTAAGGTCTTATTACCTTTCACAGTCAGGTGACCATCAGATGGAAAGTACTGCCCCTCAACATCTTGAGCGTAAAGCTCACCCAAAGAAATTAGCTTAGTCGGAGAGATCGACTGCAGGCTTTTACGGATATTGAAATATGTTTTCTGACGCACTTCAGACTCAGGGTACAGAACAAAAATACGATAGTTAAAAGCATATTCATTACTTAAACGATCCAGTCGCTTAAATGCTTGTTCAGAAACCGAAAGCGCCTTATTAAAACTATTTTTGTGGGCATCAGGGTCTTGCTGCTGGCGCACTTCAGGCAACACTTGATAGTACAAAACCCGCATTAGGTTTGAGTAGTGCAAGGTTAGATTGACGACTCTTTTTAGCAAACTGAGATTTTGAATTCTTTGTGCTTCGACATCCGGACGTAATTCTGGTGGCTCATAAGAAAGTCCCTGTGCACGCTTTTCAGCCGCTGCCAGATTATCGGAAAAATCATTACCGGTGAAAAAGAACAAAAACACATTGTTCGGCGTCCAGCCTTTGTTTTTTAACACAGACTCTAAGCGGTCAAGTTCATACAAAGTACTAGAGCCAGGCACCGCAAGGTTGGCGCAGCTCAGGCTTTTAGCTTTACAGTAAATGGCAGGAAAGGCCTCATCGTCCTTAACGCCTTGCCCAAAGGTAAAGGAGTCCCCCAGAAATACGGTATCAGGGTTTCCAATGGCTTCTGGCGCGCGATAAGCATCAGCAGTAATGCGCGTTGGTGCATCGTAGTCCGGCGTGATGATCCGGTATTCACTACCCGGCTTGATATAGCTATGCTTAAGCGGCTCACCAGAGAGTGACTGAAGCTTAGGGCCTGGCGAAATTGGCACCATGTAACGACTTGCTGCCTCAGCAACTAGTAACACTAGCAGTATGCTAACCGACAATAAACTCAGGTTTGCGACAATGGTTTTCAATTTCATAGCTATCATCCTTGGTGAAGTACTAAGCGGAGCTCCCCGTCCCGTGATCACCATCCATAGTGATCTCTAGCCCACCTGCTCAATCAATCTTTAGAATAAGGTATATATAAAAGGTGCAATGGCACTACCTTGGGCAAACACTAGCAAGCCGCCTAGCAGTAACATCAATAAAATAATCGGTGCGAGCCAATACTTTTTCCGCTCACGCATGAATAACCAAAGGTCTGATACCAGGTCTAACATTAAAATGGTCTCTCTAAATGTTTCTTGTCACGCTTTTTAGTCACGATACGGTAGCTGTCTGTATTGGCTGACGACATGTCTGCCAACGGGTCTTTGCCCAATAATTTTAGTAATAGCCCAATTGGAACGATCAGTAAAAAGTACATGATGCCCATAATAATTCGGGTATTGATCCATCCTAATACGTCACTAATCTTTAGCCAGATCCTGTTTACAGGCGCTAACAGCATAGGACGTAGCATTCCGGCGACAGCAAAACCCAAAGCGGTGATAAACGGCCAATACGGCATGTTGTAAGAAAACAGCCAAGGCAGCACTAAGGCAAACATAAAGATCAGCATACCTGCCATAATCAATCCGAAACTACGAAGCGACTCTGGGGTATCTGGAGGAGCGTTATGGCTACTAGTCATGATAATCAATCCAACTCGAATTCTTGCTTCCAATCGGCGGACTCTTGCCAGTTCGGTTGCTGTGTTTTATCAATCAAAAAGTTTTCAAGCACTAAAAAGTCCATCTCAGTACGCATAAAACAGCGGTAAGCATCTTCCGGCGTATTCACAATGGGCTCACCACGCACATTAAACGAGGTATTAACCAATAAAGGACAACCCGTTTTCTGCTCAAAAGCATCTAACAAATTATAAAAACGGGGATTGGTTTCCGGGTGAACTGTTTGCAGCCGTGCCGAGTAATCCACATGAGTTACTGCCGGAATCTCAGAGCGAGGCACATTAAGCTTATCAATGCCAAAAAGCTTCGCTTGCTCCTCACTCATCAACGTGCGCTTGCTCTCTTTGACCGGTGCGACAATTAACATGTAAGGACTAGGTCCTTCGTGATCAAACCACTCGGACACTTTGTCATGCTTGATCAGTGGCGCAAAGGGGCGGAATGATTCCCGATACTTAATTTTGAGATTCATAACCGACTGCATTTTTTTACTGCGTGCGTCACCGATGATTGAGCGTCCACCCAATGCCCGAGGGCCAAACTCCATACGTCCAGCAAACCAGCCAATTACTTTTTCTTGTTCCAATTGCTCAGCCACTGCACTAAACAAGGACTCGTCCTTCAATTCCTGATACACCGCACCGACACTATCCAAGTACTCACGAATTGCTTGCGCATCATACGAAGGCCCAAGGTAAGCGCCCTTCATCGCATCGCCTGCTTGTACCTGACGCGGCTGCCCTTCATATTCATGACAAGCAGATAACGCTGCGCCAATTGCACCACCCGCATCGCCCGCAGCCGGTTGAATCCAGATAGACTTGAATGGCCCTTCACGCAATAAACGGCCGTTTGCCACACAATTCAGTGCAACGCCACCCGCCAAACAAAGATTATCCAATCCCGTTTCTTGGTGGACTGTTCTGGCCAAACGCAACACAATTTCTTCGGTAACCACTTGGATTGAGCGCGCAATATCCATTTCCCTCTGGGTCAACTCAGCTTCAGGCTCTCTGGCAGGCTGACCAAACAGTTTAGCAAAGCGCTTATTCGTCATGGTCAAGCCAGTGGCATAACCAAAATATTCCATATTAAGACGGAAAGTACCGTCCTCTTTTAAATCCAGCAGATTATCTAAAATCAAATCAACATAAACCGGCTCACCATAAGGAGCCAAGCCCATCAACTTGTATTCGCCGGAATTAACACGAAAACCGGTGTAGTAGGTAAACGCGGAATACAACAACCCCAATGAATGTGGGAAATCGATCTCCCACTGTGGTGTTAATTGATTCTTCTCTCCGACCCAAACTGAGGTAGTCGCCCACTCACCCACGCCATCCAAGCACATAACTGCCGCGCTTTCATAAGGGCTAGGGTAAAAAGCAGAAGCCGCATGGGATTGATGATGTTCGGTAAACAACAGTGTCGGTAGCTCTGACTCTGCGAGGCCTGAAACAGTCGACAACTCTTGTTTTAGCATTTTCTTTAGAAACAGTTTTTCTTTAATCCAAACCGGAATCGCCGTCATAAACGACTTGAAGCCCCTTGGCGCATAGGAAAGATAAGTTTCTAGTAAGCGTTCAAACTTAAGTAATGGCTTATCGTAAAACACAATAGAGTGTACATCTGCCAAGCGAATACCGGCTTCATCAAGACAATAGGCAATAGCCTGTGCCGGAAAAGCGGGATCGTGCTTTTTACGGCTAAAGCGCTCTTCCTGAGCTGCCGCTAACAGCTCGCCATCACCAATCAACGCCGCGGCGCTGTCGTGATAAAATGCTGAAATTCCGAGAATATACTGCGGCATACGAGTTGCTCTTAATAATTATCAATTTTAATTTATTCTATAAGGCCTCAATGTGTTTCACTGCCTGAGTGCCCATTGCTCATACTGCTTCCGATATTATTACAGTTAGCTATTGTTGGCAGTGATGAGAGATAGATGGGGTAAATCTTTTGATAGAAGGGAATACTTAGCTTACGGCTTGGAAGAATGATAAAAAGCACTTATATTCTTGCGCAAGCATCAAACAATCACAATTGGGAGGAAGCGGCAATTGCCGCGAAGATAATTTGAAGAACCTATTTCAGAACAGACACAAATTTATTGCTATTCTAATGGCCCCATTCCTAGCGATAGGGGGATTCGGACTCGCTGATTTGTATTTAAAGAACAAACAAGAGCCGAGCTCGATGTATCGCAAGCTCGTTCCTAAGGGCGACTGTAAGCCAGTGCAAAATGCCTGTGAGATAGAAGGTATTGGTCTAACGCTCCATGTGAACTTTGAAACTCAACCTGTTCCTGGCCAAGCTATTCCAGTCACCGTCACTTCAGAAACTCGTCTTGATGATGTCGCCTTATCACTATTAAGCAATGATCTGGAAAGTGCCGCAGTTTCCGCCGTGCGCGATGAAGCACGTCGTATTTGGAAAACACTCCCAACACTACCCGAAGCCAGCGATGCAAAAAATGTTGTCATGAGACTAGCCGTCTCTAACAAAGGTAAGCTCAACTTTGTTGAAGTACCGCTTGTTTTACAATAATCCCATCAGCAGTAAACTCAAATAGCAGCCACAAAAAAGCCCCGTACATGACGGGGCTTTTCAGATTCATCAGACCGTAACCGGTCAGTGCATTTAAGCTGTTGCTTGGATGCTGATGAACTTGCGATTCTTGTCGCCTTTAACTTCAAACACAACAACACCGTCTTTCTTAGCAAACAGTGTGTGGTCTTTGCCGCAGCCAACATCAGTACCTGGGTGGAAACGAGTTCCACGCTGGCGTACTAAAATGCTACCAGCTGTTACAGCTTGTCCGCCGAAGCGCTTAACGCCAAGACGTTTCGACTCCGAATCGCGACCGTTGCGAGTACTACCCGCCGCTTTCTTATGTGCCATTACTAAATCCTCTATTTTCTACAAGGTAGGAAAGTGACGCTACCTTAAGCGGAGATCGCTGTGATCTCAACTTTTGTTAAATATTGACGATGACCAGTGCGTTTTTCGTGGTGCTTACGTCGTTTGAATTTGACGATCTCAACTTTCTTGCCGCGACCTTGCTTCGTTACAGTTGCAGTGACTTGGCCACCAGCAACATAAGGAGCGCCGATCTGAACAGCGTCGTCATTATTAATCATAAGGACATTGTCGAAATTAACGCTTGCGCCTTCTTCAACGTCTAACTTTTCAATATCGATCACATCACCTTGTGATACGCGGTATTGCTTTCCACCAGTAGTAAAGATGGCGTACATGTTCTTGCTCCTAACCTAAGCGAATAGAGTCTATCGGAAAACCGCCGGAGTATACTTCCCTATTTCCCTATAGTCAATTATTCCTTCACACAAAGTCTGTTTAAATGCAAGCTTGACAGTCTGCAACCATCTACCTAGCATTCGCCCTTTAAATCGTCACGCACGAGCACAGCCAAGATTATGGAATTTAAGGAAATTCAGGCACTGATCGCCGATGATATGGGCGCGGTAAATGCTTTAATTCAACAACGTTTGCAATCAGATGTCGTTTTGGTGAATCAACTAAGCCACTATATCATTGGTAATGGCGGTAAACGACTCCGCCCCATGCTTGCCTTGCTCACGGCTCGCGCCTGTGGATACCAAGGGCAACATCATATTGATCTGGCGGCAATTGTGGAATTTATCCATACTGCCACCCTACTTCACGACGATGTCGTTGATGAATCTGACCTGCGCCGCGGCAAAGATACCGCCAATAATATCTGGGGCAACCAAGCGGCTGTTCTGGTCGGTGATTTTTTATATTCCCGTGCTTTTGAAATGATGGTCGATGTCGGCGAAATGCGCGTTATGCAAGTACTGGCTCAGGCGACCAATATCATCGCTGAAGGTGAAGTCCTACAATTATTAAATTGTAATGATGCCGATACCACCGAAGCTCGCTACTTAGAAGTTATCTACTCTAAAACAGCCAAACTCTTTGAAGCCGCCTCGCAGTTAGGTGCCATTTTATCTGGCCTGCCGAAAGACCAAGAACAAGCCATGGCTGACTATGGCATGCACTTAGGGACTGCCTTCCAGTTAATCGATGATATTCTCGATTACAGCGCGACCGCCGATGAAATGGGCAAGAACGTGGGCGATGATTTAGCAGAAGGTAAACCAACCCTACCACTGATTATTGCACTGCAACGCAGTACCAGCGATGATGCTCAAATGATTCGTGAAGCTATTGAACAAGGTGGCCTTGATCGCATCGACGATATTATTTCTGTCATCAATAGCACCGGCGCTTTGGACTATGCTCGCAGCATTGCTGAGCAAGAAACTGCCAAAGCCATTGAATGCCTACAGTGCTTGCCAGATAGTGACGAAAAAGCTGCATTAACCGCATTAGCCTGGTTCTCAATTCAACGACAACATTAATACCGGGAACCAGAAAACCACTTACACTGTCTGAGCACAGACGCGTATTTTTATTCGGCTCACTTAAGTGATAAGCTGAGCTGCACTCGGCATTTAGCCAAAAAACATGGATAGGTTTTTAGGAGACGGTAGTATGTTTGGAAAGTTTGGTGGTGTTGTTATTGTTATTTTGTCAGCTGCAATCATTGCGGGCCTCATTCTGCGCCCAAGCCCTGACGAACTCCCTGCAGCGATGAGCCTTGGTGTTACACCAGCCACTTCCAGCCAGCTTGAGCCGGTCACACCAATGGACGAGGCCGCAGTAACAGAAGCGGTTACAGAGACACCGACAGAAAGCGAGACGGCTGACGAAGCTACCCCTGCTGTTGAAGCAGTTGATACCACAAAGGACGTCGACAGCACTGAAGCAACTGACAAACCGGCCACCGATGTTGATGCGACAATAGAAGAAGACGCTGACACTGCAGCAGAAGAAGAAAAGGCAGCAAAGCCTGAAGCTGAAACGACTGAAGCACCAGCCAGCGAAGACAAGCCAGCCCAGTAATTGCCATTTGGCGAGTTCCAACTGATATTCACGGAGGAATAAAGATGAGCAGTTTTTTTCAATGGTTACGTAACTTATTTGGTGGCGGGTCTCAACAACAGCCACCGGTCACTCCTGCACCAGTGCCAACACCTCCTTCGGTGAGACCAACACCGCAGCCTGACCCTGTAGATTCAATACCTCCTGCGCCCGTGCAACCACCGGAGCCTGTACCAGAGCCGACTCCCGAACCACCACCGGCTGCACCTGCTCCAGTACAACAAGGTCCTGCCACCATTTCAGCGATTGAAACGGCAGACCTTCGGGTGCCTTTGTCCAGCGATGTAGCGTTTCAAATCATTACCTCACCTGCCGGTCAATATGCCGACTGCAAGCTAGACCTTAGCGCCAGCAGCAAAGTTAGCGTGGTGAGTGATATCGATCCTGATAGCGGCCGTTTCACATTACGCTTTGACCAGGTCTCAACATCCGATAACGATATTCAAACAATCCGAGTGCATAACCCACAAGGAGATCGTAGTATCGCGGTAACCGTTTCACTGATGAAACTCATGTGGAAAAATCACCCCGGACGCACCAATGTTTGCGATGACACGGTATTCACCAATCAATGCGCCATTCGTATGGGTACCGCAATGGAGTTATCGGGAATCAAGCTATCAACGGACCGCAGAGTACTCAGACGCTGCACCACTGAATACAATGCTTACAAAGATCACGCCCAAGGCAAAGTCAGAGGCCACGTGCTTGCCGCACAGGAGCTGGCTAACTGGATTAAGTCCCAACCTAATACCTTCGGCAGCCGTCACATCGTTCATAGCAAGGAAGAACTACTAGGGCGCACTGGTATCATATTTTTCAGGGATGGCTGGGGTGCAACAGATCATATTGATGTCTGGGATGGCGAATCGTTGGTTGGCGGCTTCCCGTCTTACTTTAACTCAGACTTCAAAGAACTTTGGTTCTGGGATATTTACTAAGATGTATTGCGGCGCTTGCTCGCCAAAGGTGATTTTGGGTGCTAGCCTCGGCGTATTGCTGATGGCGTTCACCCATAACGCTTTAGCGGAGTCTAGCACCGACACTATCCCCGAAACCAGCGTTCACCTGATCGGTAACTATGGTTTTATACTGGATAACCGCGAAGCCAACTGCATGCTTCACAGCAAAGTTGGCGATCAGGAAGTTAGTATTGCGCTAGATATGAGCAGCCCCTGCTATTGGGTTCGCTCAGAAGCAGATGAGATAATTGACTATCCTTATCCCGATGCCGACATCACTCATACTCTGCTGATTGCCGGAACCGCACTCGATTGGGATGATCAGAAAAAGCAGTATCAAAAACTACCAACCGATCAGTATTGCACCGAACGATTACAAGGACTTGTGATTAGCAATAGCGCAATACAGACGAGTGCCTCAAGCATCGAAGCATCCAACTGTATTGGCCAAAGTCTTGATGAAAAAGTGTTTTATGGCATCGCTCACGATGAAGACATTCAACCACAACTGACTTTGGATGAGCCACCTGTTGAGGCATCATTATTCGATACGATAAAACAAACTTTCAAAGGATTGTTCAGTAGCGAGCCAGACGCAAAATAGCTAGCAAGGCGTATAATCCAGCATAAACTTTACACCACGCTCACCGCGATAGTTCCGTCCATTTAGCTGATTAAAAGAATCCACTCCAACGCCAGATGGCAACTTTGTTCTACTAATTACCTCCAGAACAGAGTCCATTTCTAGTTTAATATCTCTACCACAGGCAGACCAGCCGACATTAAACGGCTCACGCAGAACCACTTCTTGATATCGCTTACCTTGCCAGTTGTTGGTCACTTTCTCGGTACTATTATCAAACCGATAGTTACGTGACATTCTGGCATGTGCATTAGCGGGTAGATCGACAAACCCACGAAACCGGATCTGACGTAATTTAACACGACGATTTCTCGGCAACTCAAGACTCATCGTCAGCTTACAGCGCTTTACTAATTGACCTGGTTGGCCAGAAAGCTGAGCATTATAATTATTAAACACCGCACGAATGGCCCGCTTATTCGGCAAAATATTCACCGATACCGAGCCTGCCGGACAACCATTCCCTTGGTACTTTATCTTCGTTAAACGAACATCGGAGTTCATTGCACTAGCCCCACCCGATACGGCGAAAGTCCCCACAATCGCCAAAACCCAAAAACCTCTCAAAACATACCCCCCTGCTGAATTATTAGCTTTTTACATGCTTCAGCATGACCAAATATTAGTCATATTTTTGGCGAAAAAGGTTCACCTCAGCATTTTTCAGTTTCGCATCCAATTCATCAGCTTCTGCTGCTGTTAATTTTTTATCTGCATAATATTTAGCAAAAAGCTTACTAATACTTTGCATCTCTTGTTTGAGTATCTTTTCTTCGGCACCATCAATTTCCTTATTTGTGAGCGCCTTGCTGATCTCTGTCTTTTGTGCAGCAATACGCGCAGGAAAGCCACCATCCGCCATAGCTAAACCGGACAAACTAAGTAGTAGCATCGAGAATACTACTGATTTCATTAAATTATTTATATTCATTTTGAGCCTTCCTATGCCTTTTAAGCGGACGCGAATAGCCTCCACCAAACTAAGCAAAGCCCGCCAGCTCCGCTTTATGACAATACGCCACACGTTTTTATTAAGTTAGACCCGGACACCTAGCGTGCGCCGAGACAACAGTCACTGAAGCTTCTTCTTCCACCTTCAAAGATCCTTCTTCGAGAGGCTGAGCATCGTCTTTACCAGTGCTGCTACTCTATAATGCGTAATCTAATTAGAAAACGGCTCAACATTTTCTAACAAACTGACTGCTTTAGTGATAAACGGTCAGATATCACACTTAACGTAGCGTAATTGATAGTCGAACTGTGCTCTGTTTGTATAATCTAATGAATCTAACGTGATGAGTGATGTGTCCGCACCTTCGGGCACAGAAATGTATAAAGAGGTATTGCTGCGCAGAATCACATCCGATCCACAGTGAGAAAGCCTGCCACCGTATTCTTCCAAGCGGTCAAAGATCTGTAATCCATCATTCTCCAACTCACCTTCCCAGCGATCCACCAAAGTAGGACTACTCTCTCCCGAAAAAAAGTACTCGCGGGTAAACTCCGCCCAACCATCCTCTGGTAAAAATACTGCACCACGAAAATCAGCATCAATTAAAAACGTTTGATAACCCGATGGGATATCCAGAGAGATAGCAATATTACAGGGAATCCGACTCTCGGTGACGCCGGTTCCGGACCCCGCTTCAGCCAAATACTCGTTAAATATAACTGAAACCACTGTTTTATCAGGAGCGAGGGTGACTGAAGCACCCGAGTCAGAAGGGCAACCAGCTCCTGATGTCGTCACGCTATTAATCTTTACATCAGTAAACTCCAATTCCTTGTCGCTACTATTGCAAGCAGACAACCCAAGGCACAGAACAATAGGTAAAATAGTTTTCATAGCTGATCTCTCTCTTCCGGATTAAGTATTTGATTAGAGGCCCTAAGTGTTCCAGCATTACAGCCAGCTTAGGTTATCGGTAGTATCGATGCGATTAATGGCCCGCTTGGATAACATCGACTGCGATAGGTCAGAGCCATAGTCTGACGATTAATTATTCTCTTTAACTCGCTGAGCCGCTTCCGGCCCGAGCGGCTCAAATGGAAACAGGATGAATTCAGGGTTGCTACATTGCAGCTGCTGCTCAAGGGATAAGCTTTCACTATCAATGCGTGCTTTTCGTTGCAATAGGTACTGAGCGTCCGGATGCTCACGGGCTAAATCACCACGCCGAGTACGAATATCATCACGCAAGCGCTTTGCTAAATCTGCTTGGCCATCCGCTAGGACCAAACAGGCACGTATTTCAGCCACCCGATTCAGTAACGGCGTCATCCGCATATCCGTTTGACTATCCACAATCGTCTGATAATAAGACACTGCACGTTGCGGGTTGCCTTTAAGATACCAAAAATGCCCTCTTAGCTCCTTGATAAAGGCGCGGAAAAAGCGCACATCTTTTAATAATTCGACTTCCGACTCACGCTGCACCGTCGCCAAGCTATTTAATAATTGCTCGGCCTGATCTAAATGCTTTTCAAACTGGTCGAATTGCTTAGTCAGTAGGTTTGCCTGCGCAAAGTACAATAAATCGTTAACGTATTCAGTCCTTCGCTTGCGGCTCTCACTGTTATAAGTAATTGCATCAAACGCCGCTTCAACTTCCGCAA
Source organism: Leucothrix mucor DSM 2157 (assembly GCF_000419525.1). Taxonomy (NCBI): domain Bacteria; kingdom Pseudomonadati; phylum Pseudomonadota; class Gammaproteobacteria; order Thiotrichales; family Thiotrichaceae; genus Leucothrix; species Leucothrix mucor. The sequence continues at coordinate 4,086,596 of NZ_ATTE01000001.1, read as the reverse complement.
GTTTAGCCAAACCCTGCTCCCGAGGCTCGGTATAAATGCGAATCTCGGCCAATAAGCGCCGCACCCGAAGCAAATCTAACTGGATTGCTGCCGCATCAATTTTGTCGTCATTCTCATCACCCAGCAGCATGTCCGGAGCCACAGTCTTGATGAGTTCCTGCAAATCTTCCAGATGACCTTCTGCCTGCGTTAGAAAATCAATGGCGGTAGTGGTATCGCCTTCATTCAAATAGTTTGGATGCCCTTTGAGCTTGCCGTAACGCGTCAAGCTTTCGGCCAATACGAATCGGGCCGGAATATTATCAGGCACCTCGCCAAGGCTTTTTTCAATATTATTAATTGCCAGCTCAGTAAGCTCTAACTGCACCGCCAGCGAGGGCTGAGTACGGCTGATTACCGCAGTCAGGTCATTACTAACCCGACGCGCCGAGACCGCTGCCTGCAAGTTTAACTTGGTCACTTCGCGCTTTTGCTGATAATCCAGATAAGCCGCTCCAGCACCAACGGCAACAAAAATCCCCAGCACAATTAACCAGAACTGTCGGTTACGACTGATGTTTTTATGTACTGTGTGAAAGTGCCAAAATTTTCCATGACTAATCGCATCGATTGGCTTTTCATCCAACCAATTACGTAAGTCTTCACCCATTAGCTTTGCACTGGCATAACGCTGCTCAGGGATAGGACTAATCGCTTTTTTAACTATCATCCGCAGTTCATGGGATGAGATCAGCCCAAGCAATTGCTCGTGATTAATTTGCTTATAGCGCTTTTTGACCAGTAATTCAGTCGCCACTCGCGGCAAATCACCACCAATCAGCAACTGAGCCAATACCACGCCTAAACTGTAAACATCGTCCGTGATATGCGGAGGCAAATGCTGTTGACGTTGAGGGCTGGAATATTCCGGAGTCAGTGCTTGTGAGCCCATTTCTTCGGTATATTCGTCGTGCGTTTTAATTAAGGACTGTGAGATACCAAAATCGAGCAGCTTAAGAATGCCGTTTTCGGTTACCAGAATGTTGGCAGGTTTGAGGTCGCAATGAATCACGCTTTGCTGGTGTGCTTGGTCAACGACATTACACAAGGTGCAAAATAAGCTGACCAGTGTTTTTCTGTCCAGCTTGTGGCTGATGTTATAAAGATCAATGGCCTGGCCTTCAACCAACTCCATCACCAGATAGGGGAAGCCCTCTTCTAGCGTGCCACCATCCAGTAAGGTGACAATATTCGGGTGCTCAAGATTGGCCAAGGTTTGGCGCTCGCGACGAAACATATCCGCTTCGACATTGCCCAGCTCAACCACTTTAATCGCAACGCGCTGCTCGTATTCCCCATCAACCCGATCAGCTGAATACACTCGCCCCATACCACCACGGGCAATTTCTTCGACGACTTGATAGTTGCCCAAACGACGACCAGAAAGGTCCGGGCACGCAGCAATTCCCTTCAAGTCCGGAGACTCTGAAAGAAATGCCTCGGAAGACAAATGTGCCTCTAATAATGTCTGAACTTCGGTAAAGATTTCCTGCCGCCCTGCACAGCGCTCCTGTAGCCAGGTGTCGCGCTGCTCCGGGGGAAGCTCTAGTGCATCGAAGAATAAATCTTCGACTTCGGCGAAATAACCAGACTCTACCGGTTCATCTCCTTGTACAGCCATGCTTTAGCCATAGTCCATTTGCGCTTAACCGTTGATAGAGAAATGTCGAGGACATCAGAAATCTCCTCATTACTCATTCCTGAGAAAAACCGTAATTCGACCACTTTAACCTGCATCGCATCCAATGCTTCAAGGCGTATTAGTAGCTCATCTAACAGGATAACGTCCATATCCTGCTCAGCCTGAAAGTCATCCACGCCTTCGATCAATGTAACGGGGACTTGGCCACCGCCGCGCTTTGCAGCGTTCTTGGTACGCGCATGTGACACCAGTATCTGCCGCACGCAGTTTCCACAAACGGCCAGAAAGTGCTGCTTATCATTAAAGATCATGCTCTCTTCTGAGCTCATCTTCAGATACGCTTCATTGACTAGCGCAGTGGGGCATAGCGTGTGATTAGAGCGCTCTCGTGACATCTGAATCGCAGCCAAGCGCTTGATTTCCGGATACAAAGTTTCCAGTAATTTCGAGTGGTGCTCAGATTGTGTCAGTAGATCCATACTATCCATACTCCTTAAAACAGTCGCATAGCCATTCTTTACGATAACAACTCCGAAGCCAAAGCTCCAATGAAAAGCATTTATCGACTAAAGAATAAGCGTAGCACTAATAGACGCTAAAAAAGCCGTCCTCCACCAATCATACGTTTTTTCCAATAACTATTCAGCTTGTCGATTGATACCGTCCGACCTTTGCGCGGCGCATGTATAAAACTGTTGTTTCCCAAGTACATGCCGACATGATTGATTCGTGAACGGCTACGAAGGCGCGTGTGGAAAAAAATCAAATCACCCGGCTGCAACTCATGCGTTTTAACTCGGCGACTTTCCCGATACTGCTGAGCGGCCGTCCGCGGCAAGGTCATATTCAACTGCTTATACACATATTGAATGAGACCGCTGCAATCAAAACCTCGTCGGGAAGTACCACCCCAAACGTAGGGAATACGCAATTGCTTGCGGGCCGTCTGAGTTAATCGCTGGCGAAGCTGTGTTTTTTGCTGAACGGCTTTCGCTGGTGCCTCACTATTGACACCTTTCGGCCAGTTGGTTCCAAATAAAGACTGATAAGCCTGCTTTAATAATAAGTCATCCTGCGCCAATACAGCCTGTGGTGCTGACCACAAAGCCACAAGCAACAGGCACGACACCATACGCATGGTGCCGCGTTGAAATACTAACTTCATGAAAATCCCCAGAAGGTGGTGAACCAAAGTTCACACCATTAAGCATGATGGTTAATTGAAAAAGGCAGTAGCCCCTACTGCCCCGGGTGGCGACACTCAGACCGCCTGAGCGGAATCCCGTAATTCAAAATCATGTGTAATGGTGGCAACTTTTTCTAACATTTTTGCGGCAGAGCAATACTTTTCTGCTGACAAAGCGACTGCACGTTCGACCCGTGCTTCGCTGACATTATGACCTTCGACGATGAAGTGCAGATGAATATTGGTAAACACCTTCGGCTCTGTGTCTGCACGCTCTGCGGTAATCTCAACTTCGCAGTTGGTAATATTCTGTCGAGCCTTTTGTAAAATCATCACTACATCAAAGGATGAGCAACCGCCTAAACCCAGCAGCAACATCTCCATTGGGCGTACGCCCAGATTGCGACCACCAGCCGCCGGTGCGCCATCCATTACAACAGAGTGCCCACTATCAGACTCTCCAACAAAGCTCATGTGATCTAACCATTTAACTCGCGCTTTCATGCTGCTTGCTCCAGTTTTTTCTCAACGGCATCCATTAGTAATCCTGCGATATTAGCCGAATAAATTGTATCTAACTCACGAATACAGGTTGGACTGGTGACATTGATTTCTGTCATGTAGTCACCAATCACGTCCAAACCAACAAAGGTTAATCCCATTTCTTTAAGACTTGGGCCAACCGCCGCACAGATTTCGCGGTCGCGGTCGGTCAATGGGACCCCCTTTGACGTCGCACCAGCCGCAAGGTTCGCACGACCTTCGCCTTTAGCCGGAATTCTTGCTAAAGCGTAATCAAATGGCACGCCATCGACTAGCAAAATGCGCTTATCGCCATCTTTAAACTCCGGGAGAAAACGTTGCGCCATCGCCGTCACTGTCCCTTGATGGGTAATGGTTTCCAAAATAACGTTGCGGTTTTGATCGCCTGCCTGAATCTGGAAAATCATTGAACCACCCATGCCATCCAGCGGTTTCACAACAATGCGTTCGTGTTTGTCATGGAAGGCTTTAATGCGCTGCATATCTCGGGTAACCAGAGTTTCCGGAGCAAACTCGTGAAACCAGGTTGTGAAAAATTTCTCATTGGCGCTGCGAATACTGGATGGACGATTAAGCACCAAACAACCTTGCTGCTCAGCCAGTTCCAGCATGTAAGTACTGTAGATGTACTCCATATCGAAAGGAGGGTCTTTACGCATAATGACACAGTCAATGGCTGACATCGGCTGCGTTTGTTCGCCCGTTACATCAAACCAGTGATCATTATTATCCTGCAGACTAACCGTTTGGCTATGGCAGTAAACAATCCCAGCTTCCGTAAAAATATCTGACTGCTGTATATAATGAACATCCCAACCACGGCGTTGCGCTTCGAGCATCATGGCAAACGTACTGTCTTTATAGGGTTTGATCGACTCAATCGGATCCATTACAAATCCGATACTAACCGGCTGACTAGACATACAGGAACATCCATCGCTATTTAATGTGGAGGATGATTGTAGTCGCTAAAACGGCAAAAAAAAAGGCAGACCGAAGTCTGCCTAAAGTTGCGAGGGAGTTGGTGCTGCACTTTGGAGACTTGGCTCCAGAGTACAAAATTCTAAGTGTGCTGCTGATTTTACAGCGGCTGCAGACATGTTATCTGCGTTTAACTACCCCTTGAGTAGCAGTAAACAATTCTTAGGTTCAAAAATATGTTAAATTAATTCGTTATTACGTGATGCAACGTGCCGATAGAGTATTTGTGTGCATTAAAAGAAAACAGTAATCTGCGCTGCTCAAAGCAATCACTCACTTTAGTTAGCAAAGCAGGTGGGCAAAATGAACCTAATAATTACCAACAACGACTACTCAAATGAAAGCAGTGTTGAAAGATAATCTTAAGCAACCTCGACGGGAAGATGACCGTTCGGAGGACGCACAGCTGTTGCAGCTCATACAAAAAGGTGACAAGGATGCTTTTTCAACTTTATATTTGAAATATCAGCCACGTTTTCTAAAGTATTGCACCAGAGTGTTGCAAAATGACGTAGCATTAGCTGCGGACATTGTTGATGAAGCGATGATCGAAATATGGAAGTCCGCCGGAAACTTTGCGGGCAAGTCGCTCCCATCAACGTGGATGTATTCAATCATGCGTTTTCGTTTGATCGGCTATCTGCGTAAGAACAAGGAGATTCTCCTTGAAGACGACACAGCCGCTGTCAATATGGAAGACACTGCTTTAAGGCCCGATGAAGAACTAGAGTTAAGCCAGGTTAATGAGTCACTGATACGGCACTTAGGGTATCTGAGTGACAAGCACCGAGAAGTGCTTGAACTGGTTTATTTTAAAGAGCTATCCGTACGTGAGGTAGCCACTGCTCTGGGAATATCTGAGGGGACGGTAAAGACTCGCATGTTTTATGCGAGAAAGCATTTGAAAGAAATCCTGACGAACGCAGGCTCTCTTTAGGTCGTAATATTATGGATACCAATACCAAACAACAAGTAAGAACGCTGCTACCCTGGTATCACCTTGGTAAGCTGTCGGATACTGAGAAAGCCCTTGTTGACAAAGCAACGCTTGAAGATGCTGCCCTGCGAGATGAATTAGCGCTGGAAGCAGAAATGATTAAACAGACTCGTGCTGATAAAACAGTGATGGACGGGTCTGCGCTACAGAGCGCACAAGTAAGGCTAAATAGTGTTCTGGCAAAGATCGATGCGCTGGAAACACCAAGCGAGCAAGTTGTGGCTGAGCCGGCAAAGGCCAGCACTCCACAGGCACCGACATTGTTTGCTCGCATCAAAGATTATGTAGACAATTTACTCACTGGTAATTCTCATAGCTTTTCGTATGCTGTTTTCGCCGTGCTAACGGTCGTACAGCTTGGGCTTTTGATGTTCTTTGTGCTGCCTTCTGCTAATATTACCAGCGAATATGGCCTAGCCAGCTACACTGAAAGCAGTCCAAGCACTCAGGTAGTTAAAGCTCCAGCTGATGCTGACCACACCGTGTTACTAATTGGATTAGATGAGAATATTCATTTTGAACGAATTGAGTCACTATTCAGCGCAGTTGAGAATGTACAAGCCGAACTTCTTCCAGATGACGCAGGATTTTACCGCGTACGCCTCAATAAGAAGTTAACTGCTGAAGAATTAGAGGGTTTGGAGAATGAGTTGTCGAAGAAGCATGCATCAATCTGGTTTGTTGGGGAACAGTTCCCGAATTAAGCAGATCTTGTCTGGCGCCACTTGGGTGGTAGCCAGCTGCCTTGTTTCGACCTCCCTATTTGCTGAACAAACTCAAACGGACACCGGTATTGCAATACCGGGATATCAGCCCGGCGTTCATAAGCCTGGCCCGATTCGTCCTCAAGCTAAGCAACGCCGTAATAACCCCTACTATTACGGCTTTGTTCCCTTCTATCAAAAAGCACCACCACTAACCGTCGTTCCGATAGTTAAGCCCAAACCTGCCCGCAGCGACTTTGTTAAAGACGAATTATTACTAGTCTATGACTTTGGCTTGTCTGTCGACGAAGTTAAAGCAATTACCGACAAGTACAAACTCAAGCGCAAAGGTGGCATGGCCATCGGCGCTCTCCGAAAAGGTGTGGTAATCGCGGATACGCTGGGCCAAAGTCCACTGGATTTATCCGATACCATTAACAAAGCTGAAAAGAACTTTGAAGCCAGCACCAACAATTACTTCATGTTGGCTGCAAATACCAATACCTCTGCTCGTGGAAACTATCCATTAGCACAAACAGGTATCGGTATCGCGCATGGCGTATCTAATGGCCGCGGAGTGTTGATAGGATTGGTAGATACGCCAGTTGACTTAAATCATCCCACTTTGCGCAGCTCCAATATCGAGCAGCGCAATATTGTTGACCCTAATACGGTTGAAAGCAAAGCACACGGCACCTCGATTGCGGGCATTTTAGTCAGTAAAAACCCACGTATCGGTATCGCACCAGAAGCTAAGGTGTTATCCGTTGGTGCATTTTCTTCCGTACCCGGTCACCCAAGTTCATTACGTGGCACTTCAACCGATATTGTTAGCGCCATCGCTTATTGTATTGAGCGCAAAGTAGATATTCTCAATCTAAGCTTTACCGGCAGCCGCGATACCTTTTTAGAAAATATTGTGCGTGAAGCCATTCGACAAAATATCGTCGTAGTCGCCGCTGGTGGTAATAATGGTCGTACCGGAAGTACTATTTACCCTGCACTGATCGATGGCGTTGTTGGGGTAACGGCAGTTGATAAAAATCGCCGTCTATTTAGCAAAGCCGATAAAGGCCGCTTTATTGATATCGCCGCACCGGGCGTTAATATTCTGACCACGGCCCCACAGGGCAAATATCAGGTATCAACCGGTACCTCTATGGCCGCCGCACATATCTCTGGTGCGATGGCATTATTAAAGTCTTACGACCGACGCTTTACGGCATCACAACTAAACAGAACCAGCACCGACCTTGGCCAACGCGGACGAGATGACGAGTTCGGAAATGGCCTAGTCAATGTTAGCGAAGCCCTACGCCAACTTGGCGCACCCATTCGTTAATTGACAACTCTCCTCTGGTCTTTGCCATGAAAACAACCAGCCGCCTTTGGCTATTTGGAATACTGATTGTCGGACTGGCTATTGCTGCAACCATCACATTCCGAATCAACCCTTACCACACTGCTTCCGATACGTTTCGGGGGCGGGTACTAGGCTTTGAGTTATTTCGAATTCCCAGTGATTCCATGAAACCGACACTGATTCCCGGTGACTACATACTGGTTTCAACCAATGCTTACACCAACGCCGAACCGCAAATCAATGATGTGATTACCTTTTTGTATCCAAAGGATAAGTCCGTTAATTACATCAAACGCTTGATTGGCCGCCCCGGAGATCGCGTACGCATTGAGAACTTCAATGTGTTTGTTAATGGTAAACAAATTGAACAGCCCTATCTTGACAAAGCTTTGGTCAAATCACCTATTTCCCGGTTCATGCCAGAAATTGTCGTTCCGAAGCGGGGCTTGTTTGTGATGGGCGATAATCGGGATAATAGCAATGATAGCCGCTTTTTTGACGTGGTTAATCAAGCGGATGTCATCGGCAAAGCAACCACCATTGTATTTGGTCAAAATCAACGTATCGGACAATCTATTCAATGAACGGCATTTTTGTAACCGGCACCGATACCGATGTCGGCAAGACGTGGGTGGGTACTCACCTCATCCGTGAACTTATTGATCGTGGCATCGATGTACACCCGCGAAAACCCATCGAATCAGGCTGGCCTACTGGTGATTTTCAACATACTGATGCTTGGCGACTGGCACTGGCAGCCGGTAAAACCGAACAGTTAGATGCTATCTGCCCTAACCGTTTTGCAGCGGCATTATCACCAGTACGAGCCGCTCGCATGGAAGGCACCTCACTAACACTGCGTCAATTAGCCGCTCAATGCACTGAAAATCTAAAGCAGGATGACTTTCTGTATGTCGAAGGGGCTGGCGGACTTTACTCGCCATTAACTGAAGATGCGCTCAATGCAGACCTTGCCAGTGCGCTGCGTTTACCGGTGGTACTGGTCGCTAATAACCGCCTTGGCTGCATGAGTCAGGTGCTTTTATGTTGTGAAGCACTGCAACGAAGAGGCTTAGATTTACTCGCCGTTGTGCTCAATCAAGTCAGCGATAGCAGTGGCGATGCGACCATGAATAACCAAGAAGACTTAGCCGAATTGCTCCCGCAGCCGGTTTTTAGCTTGACTCATAATCAAAGCTCCTTGCCAGCCCCCCTGATAGATTTGCTATACTAGTGAATTACCTAGGAAAAATGCCGGACACACTCCCATGTTATACCCAAAAGATTATGATGTAATTGTTGTTGGTGGCGGCCATGCAGGCACCGAAGCCGCACTGGCGGCTGCACGCATGGGACAACGTACACTGCTACTGACCCACAATATCGAAACCATTGGCCAAATGAGCTGCAACCCCGCAATTGGCGGTATCGGCAAAGGCCATCTGGTTAAAGAGATTGATGCACTGGGCGGTGCCATGGCGCATGCTGCCGACCGTGGCGGTATCCAATTCCGAATTCTGAATGCACGTAAAGGGCCAGCGGTACGAGCGACTCGTGCTCAGGCTGACCGCGTACGCTACAAAGCCGCTGTGCTGGAAATCGTTCAGGGGCAAGAAAATCTAGACCTGTTTATGCAAGCTGTGGATGATCTGATCGTCGAAAATGATCGGGTAGTTGGCGTGCGCACTCAAATGGGCCTGAATTTCCGCGCGAAGGCCGTGGTATTAACTGTCGGCACTTTCCTTGGTGGAAAAATCCATATTGGTATGGAAAACCACTCTGGTGGTCGTGCTGGTGATCCACCCTCCATTGCACTGGCTCAGCGCCTGCGTGAATTACCATTTCGAGTAGAGCGCCTGAAAACAGGGACGCCGCCGCGTATTGATGCGCGCAGTATTGATTACAGCCAGCTAAGCGCTCAGCCGGGTGATGACCCAACCCCAGTATTTTCATACTTAGGTAATCGCTCAGAGCATCCCGCGCAAGTGGCTTGCCACATCACCTACACCAATAAGAAAACGCATGATCTGATTCTCTCATCACTAGATCGCTCACCGCTGTATTCGGGTGTGATTGAAGGGACTGGCCCACGCTACTGCCCGTCCATCGAAGACAAAGTTGTGCGCTTTGCGGATAAAGAACAACACCAGATTTTTATCGAACCAGAAGGTCTCGATACTTATGAAATCTACCCGAACGGCATCTCAACCAGCCTGCCATTTGATGTACAGCTCGGTTTAGTCCGCTCCATTGTTGGCTTTGAGAATGCGCATATCACGCGTCCGGGTTATGCCATTGAATATGATTTCTTCGATCCTCGTGACCTGAAACCAAGCCTTGAAACCAAGTTTATGCCAGGCCTGTTTTTTGCGGGTCAAATTAACGGCACCACCGGCTACGAAGAAGCTGGCGCACAAGGCTTACTCGCGGGTATGAATGCTGCATTGCTGGCTCAAGACAAAGAGTCTTGGAGCCCTAAGCGTAATGAGGCTTACATCGGCGTGTTGGTTGATGATCTGATTACCTGTGGTACCCAAGAGCCTTATCGGATGTTCACCAGCCGTGCAGAACATCGCTTACTGTTGCGCGAAGATAATGCAGACTTACGTTTGACTGAAATCGGCCACAAGCTTGGTTTAGTGGATGAAAATCGCTGGCGTGCTTTTAGCGAAAAACGCGAACAAATTGAGCGTGAGATGCAGCGCATGCGTGATACCTGCATTCGTCCGGCACAACTGACTCCAGAACAAACAAATACTATTTTTGGCGGACCATTAAGCCATGAATACCACATGGACGAGCTACTGCGTCGCCCGAATATAACCTACAAAAGCCTGACCTCACTGGATATCGCCGGCCCTGCCGTTAGCGATGAAGCCGTTGCCGAGCAAGTTGAAGTACAAATCAAATACGCCGGCTACATTGAGCGCCAGCAGCTGGAAATTAATAAGCAACTGCGTCAGGAAAGCACGGTGCTGCCGAACACTTTGGATTACAGCGAAGTGGTTGGGCTCTCTAATGAAGTGCGCCAAAAGTTTGTTGAGCAGCGCCCAGCGACTATTGGACAGGCTTCACGCATTCCGGGCATTACGCCAGCGGCTATCTCCATCTTGCTGGTACACCTGAAAAAGCAACAATTGCAACTGAAGGCCAGCGCATGAGCGAGTCATTATGGGAGTCAGGCCTTGCAGCATTAGACTGTGGGGCAAGTGATGAGCAAGTTGCCAAGCTGAAACTCTACGTGAGCTTGCTACAGCGCTGGAATAAAACCTACAACCTCACAGCTGTTCGTGATCCTTTAGAGATGATTCCGGCGCATATTTTTGACAGCCTAGTCGTTGCGCTTCACCTTGAGGGTAGTAATTGCTTAGATGTTGGTAGCGGCGCAGGCTTGCCCGGCATTCCTTTGGCCATTTTACAGCCAGAGCGCCAGTTCACCATGCTGGATACCAACGGCAAGAAAACACGCTTCATCCAACAAGCGATTATCGAGCTGGGTCTAAAGAATGCCAGCGTAGTGCAGAGCAGGATTGAGCAGTGGAAACCACCGCAGCTATTTGATGCGATCATCAGCCGCGCTTTTGCCTCCATTGTCGATTTCGTAGAGGGTAGCGCAATGCATCTAGCCGAAAACGGTGCACTGTATGCCATGAAGGGACAATTTCCGGCAAGTGAATTAGCGGAGCTGCCTGACGGCTACGTTCTGGAATCACAACATGAGCTAAAAGTGCCCTCACTGGTTGGCGAGCGCCATTTGTTGAAAATAGTCGCAGCACACTAAAAAAACCCTTTTTGTTTAGCGAACAGACAAAAAATCAGTATAATGCATGAGCTGAGCTAATCATTGAGGCTCCTTACATTAGTATATCAACACTATTCACTAGCGATTTCCCGCAAATTAGCGCTTAGTTCGATCGGATCGATTTAAATCGGCCCAACTAGTGTGATGTCGTCAGCTGCATTGGCTCAGTGGTTTGTAGTACCTCCTAAGTTTGTTCTTAATATCGTAGATGATTGCATTTGCACCCAAGTCTAGTGCTTGGGTGTCTTTTTACGGGCTTTTTCTAATCACAGAAACACCCTCCTCCAAAAATGCCGTATAATCCCCCGTTTACTGAAACTGCTGAATTTACTGCACATGTCTGAATACAACGTCTCCACCTTTCAGGGACAGATCTTCGCCCTGCAGGACTACTGGTCAAAACAAGGCTGCGCCATTTTACAACCCTACGACATGGAAATGGGCGCGGGTACTTTTCACCCTGCGACATTCCTGCGAGCGGTTGGCCCTGAGCCATGGCGTGCGGCTTACGTACAACCATCACGCCGTCCAACCGATGGTCGCTATGGCGAAAACCCTAACCGCCTGCAACACTATTACCAGTTTCAGGTAATTATTAAGCCATCTCCGGATGATTTTCAGGAACTGTACCTTGGCTCACTTAAAGCCATGGGTATCGACCCGCTGAAATACGATATTCGCTTTGTTGAAGATAACTGGGAATCACCAACGCTGGGTGCGTGGGGACTGGGCTGGGAAATCTGGCTAAACGGCATGGAAGTGTCGCAGTTTACCTACTTCCAGCAAGTCGGCGGTATCGACTGCAAACCCGTTTCGGGCGAGATTACTTATGGTCTGGAACGGATTGCCATGTATGTGCAAAACGTTGAAAACGTCTACGACTTAGTCTGGACTGAAGGCCCGCAAGGCACTATCACTTATGGCGATGTTTACCATCAAAACGAAGTTGAGCAGTCTACTTACAACTTCGAAAAAGCCAATGTGGAAGAGCTGTTCCATCAGTTCGATGAAGCTGAGCGCGTGAGTGTGGCGATGATCGAATCCGGCCTGCCACTGCCTGCTTACGAGCAGATGCTGAAAGCCTCACACCTGTTTAACTTGTTGGATGCGCGTCACGCGATTTCGGTGACTGAGCGTCAACGCTACATTCTTCGGGTACGTACTTTGTCTCGCGGCATTGCACAAGCGTATTACGACTCGCGCGAAGCCTTAGGCTTCCCTATGTTGAAATCGGACAAAGCAGAATAAAGGAGATCTGGCAATGACAACGACTGCGGACTTGCTGATCGAAATCGGCACCGAAGAATTACCCCCGAAAACGCTGGGCAAACTATCAGCGGCACTCACTAGCCACCTGGTGGATAGTCTGACAACCGCCGGCATTCCATTTGGCGAAGTAAAATCATTTGCTTCCCCACGCCGTTTGGCAGTTCTGATCAATGATGTTGCCGAGTTTCAGGCCGATCAGGATGTTGAAAAACGCGGCCCTGCCTTAAAAGCAGCTTACGACAAAGAAGGTAATCCAAGCCGTGCGGCAATGGGTTTTGCCAGCTCTTGTGGCACGACATTTGATCAGTTGCAGCAGATTGAAACCGACAAAGGAACCTACCTAAATTTCAAGCAAACGGTTAAGGGTGCAGCGACTCGTGACTTACTAGTTGACATGTTAAATGCGGCATTAGCTGCACTGCCTATTGCCAAGCGCATGCGCTGGGGTGATCGTGACACTGAGTTTGTACGTCCGGTGCATTGGATTGTGTTTTTATTGGGAGACACGGTGGTCGATGCTGAAATTCTGGGTATCAAAACCGGTCGTGAAAGCCGTGGCCATCGCTTCCATGCACCACAAGCAATTAGCCTGAATACGCCTTCAGACTATGCTGATGCCATGCGCTCAGCCTATGTCTTAGCCAATACGGATGAGCGACGCGAAACTATTCGCAAACAAGCAGAAGCCAGCGCTAAAAGCATTGGTGGTGTTGCAGTAATTGATGAGTCATTGTTAGATGAAGTGACTAACCTGGTCGAATGGCCAAGCGCAGTCGATGGTTGTTTTGGTGAAGAGTTCTTGAAAGTGCCTCAGGAATGCCTGATCACCAGTATGCAAGATCACCAGAAGTATTTCCCGGTCGTTGATGAGTCTGGCAAATTAATGCCGTACTTTATTACGATCAGTAATATCGAAAGCAGTGATGTCAGCGTCGTGCGTGATGGTAATGAGCGCGTTATCCGACCTCGCTTTAGTGATGCTGCGTTCTTCTGGGATCAGGATTGCAAAACACCGCTGGAATCACGTCGTGAGGCGACCCAAAAGATCGTTTTCCAACAGCAACTTGGCACCTTGTTTGAAAAAACAGAACGTGTTTCCCAACTAGCTGGCCGTATTGCCACACAGCTTGGTGAAAATGCAGAGCATGCATCGCGTGCTGCACAGCTAAGTAAGTGCGACCTAGTCAGCGATATGGTACTGGAGTTCACTGAACTGCAAGGCATCATGGGGCGCTATTATGCGCTGAATGATGGCGAGCCAGAGTCAGTTGCTTACGCGATTGAAGAGCAGTACAAGCCTGGTTTTGCAGGTGACAGCATTCCGCATTATATGACGGGAAAAATCCTGTCATTGGCCGATAAGCTGGATACGATTTTAGGTATCTTCGCAATTGGTCAGAAGCCTACCGGCACTAAAGACCCGTTTGCACTGCGTCGTGCAGCGCTTGGTGCACTGCGGATTATTATCGAAGGTGAGCTAAAACTCGACCTGCGCGATCTTCTGGAGTTTGCAGCCACTAGCTTACAAGATAAAGTCGATGCCACAGCCGCAATAACGCCGACCTACCAATACATTATGGAACGGTTACGCGCTTATTATCAGGACCAAGGCGTGAGCTTGGATGTGGTTGAAGCCGTTGCGGAGCTGGATATTTCCTCCCCGTTGGACTTTGAGCACCGGGTAAAAGCCGTTAGCGCATTTAAGCAATTGCCGGAAGCTGAGCCATTAGCTGCCGCCAATAAGCGAATTGCGAATATCCTGAAGAAGTTGGATGGTGAAGCCACTATCGCGCTGGATACATCACTGTTTGCTGAAGCTCCGGAAACAGCACTGTTTGAAGCCATCACTGCCCAGCAAGCAAAACTGGCTCCACTACTGGCAGCCAACGATTACACAGAAGCACTCAGCTCATTGGCGGCTATTCGCCCTGAAGTTGATGCCTTCTTTGATGGCGTGATGATTATGAGTGATGATGAAGCACTGAAAAACAATCGGATTGCTTTACTCACCTCCTTGCGCGGTTTGTTCCTGCAAGTTGCCGATTTATCCAGTTTGCAAGGCGCTTGAGTAACGATAAACGGTAGTCGACCATATTAAGCTGCAGTTCATACTGCTAAATGCTCAGGTGGTCTGCTACCGATAGTCTGCAAAGCCCTGCTTCCCTAAGATACACGCATCTTAAGGAACTAGAGCACTGGACAGAGTAAGGATGCTTTGCCATTGCAGATTAGATGCTCAGGGATTGAGCGTCGCTTGAATAAAAAAAGCGCCCTTTGCCGGGGGAAGCAAAGAGCGCTGGGGATTGAGATCGGCGATGATTTTATTTTTATTATTGCTAGATCGCTCTTAATCTCGGGGCTTGCTGGTAAATCTTGTTATTAGGTACTGATTACTCAATCAATACTGTTTGTTATAATTGTGCCCTTCGCTGGGGAAGGCTAGGGGCACTGGGGTTGAGATCGGTGGTGCTTTATTTTTGTTTTACTAAACCACTCTTCATCTCGGGGGCTTGTTTTAACTACTATGTTATTTAAGTCTCGTTATGTAATGATAGTTGCAACAACGAGGCCAACTTTTTATTTAACTCAGTAAGTCACTGATAAATAAAATATTATTAGCTAATATAGAAATACTCCTGACACGGTTATTCCCGTCATAAGGTGACAATTTAGTAATGAGCTGTCAGCTTCTAACAGCGAAAACACGTTTCTGTCACACTCTGACCCATTCTGAATAGCTTTGCCGCTCAGTACCGAATCCTGTAAGCTCTGAATCACCCCATAACTCTGACTCAGTCGGTTTAATAAAGCCCCTACCCGAGGTCCCGGCCTGTGATTAAGTATGAACGCGATCCTAAGATCATCCAGCAGACTTCTATTAAGTCCATTCGTGAAACACTACACCTAGACAATCTGGAAGACCCTCGTCAGCAGCTGCTGGTGAGAATGATTTATGCTTATGGCGATATCAATGTCATGCAGCAAGCGCGGATAAGCGAGAATGCTATTAGTGCAGGCCTGCTTGCGCTTAAAAAGAATGCCAATATTCTGTGCGACTCCGGCATGGTGGTAGAAGGCTTAAAAACAGAGCATTTACGCAAAGAGCCGATCTGTCTGATCGACCGACCTAATGTCATTTCCCAGGCCAAGTCCAAAAAACTAACCCGCGCCATGGTGTCGGTAGAAAACTGGAAGCACTATGCTGAAGGCAGCATTGTGTTAATCGGAAATGAGCCAACCGCATTACTGCGCCTAATGGATTTGATGGAGCAAGGTAATATTGGTAAGCCTGCATTGATCATCGCAATGCCACGTGGCTACATTGGTGCTGCGGAGTCAAAAGACTACCTTTGGGAGCATCATGAGCAGCTCGGAACGCCCTGTATTACAATGATTGGCACGATGGGCGGTAGTACTTTGGTGGCAGCCGCGATGAATACCTTGATCAACCTAAGACAAGAAAGTTTGCTCTAAATCCCTCGATATACCCCTGCTCAACATAACTATTAACTGACATATACCAACAAACTGCGCTATATTGTCTCAGCCATTGATTGCTGAGCTCTTAGCGGATAACTCGTCATGGCCATTCGGCTGCAACGAACCTTGATCTTACTTTCTCCAGTACAAGGGCATTTAACCAATAAAAAAGACTACTACGGAAAGGGTCAACACATGATTTTCTTAAGATTCATGTCTGCGGTCACGTTACCGGCAATGCTAATTCTTCTATCGGGGTGTGGTGGGGAATCAGCAACAATAACGCCAGCGTCGACTCCAGCATTAACAGCAAATGACACAGACAATAACCAAAATACCAGCTCGGCAGAGCCAACTGCTGCGCCAGAAGCCGCTCCGGCACCTAAACTCGTTAAACGTAATTTACAACGCCGCGCTGTTCCGGGCCGCCCAACCGGTAGCCCTGTTGTTTCAAAAGCATTGGCAGATAACTTAAATGCGGGCAACCTGAAAGAAGCCGAGCGCTTCATCAAAATGGGCGCGGACGTCGATTATGTCGGCGGCAATCGTGAGCCTGTCTTGTATACCGCCATTCGCCGTGGCAATTATGACATCGCCGACCAACTGATTTTATACGGAGCAGATACCAATCTTAAAAATGGTAATGGCTTAACGCCACTGCAACTGGCAATCAGCAAAAGCCATCAACCAACTATCGACTTACTGCTTAAAAATGGGGCTGATCCTAGCTATCAGGGTCCACAAGGCAGTGCGCTATACATAGCAATTGAATCTGGTAACACGGCGTTAGTCCAAAAATTACTGGAGTACTCAGCAGATCCTAACTCTTCAGGGCCAGGCGGTCAGGTATTACATGCAGCCATTGCACGTGGACAAGTTAGCAGCGTTCAACAATTACTTAAGTATGGTGCTAATGCCAATACAGGTAGCCGTCAAGGTACACCAATCCAAATGGCAATCCGTGCCAAAAGTGCTCCAATCGTTTCATTGCTGACGGCAGCAGGTGCCTCGACCAATGTATCGGATGGTATCGGTGAAACTTTACTGCACAAAGCAGCCGCACAAGGCTTGCTGGATGTGGTCAAGTCACTTGTAGAAGGTGGTGCAAATATTGAAGCCGTTGATAAGTTTGAGGAAACGCCTCTACATGAAGCTGCTGCCAAGGGTCAGTTATCGGTCGTTCAGTACTTAATCGCAAAAGGTGCCAATAAAAACGCACTCACGGTGAAAAGATGGACCGCATTGCACGAAGCAGCCCGTTTTGGCCACGCCGATACAGCCGCTTACCTGATTAGTCAGGGTTTGAGCCGTAACGCTAAAACCAGTGATGGCATGACACCTAAAGCACTGGCTAACCACCTGAATCATTCAGCGGTTATGCCAATGCTGTAAAACAGGACCTTTGCTTACTGCGCAGCCAGTAAGCGATCCATAGAACGATACGAGACGGCCTCGGTTAAATGGGCCGTCTCAATGTTTTCAGATTGATCCAGGTCCGCAATGGTTCTGGCTACTTTTAATATCCGATGACAGGCTCTCGCCGATAGCTTAAAAGCCTCCAAGACTTGCCCCAATAAGGCATCATCTGCAGGTTTCAGTACGCAATACTTCGCTAACTGCTGCGTGCCCAAGGCATAGTTAGGGCACTGCTGGCGCTGTTGTTGCCGGTTTCGCGCATCACAGACACGCGCTCTCACTGTTTCACTCGACTCGGTCGCCTCAAGGCTACTTAAATCGGAATGCGATAAACGCGGTACTTCAATCTGCAGGTCAATCCGGTCCAAAAATGGCGCAGATAAACGCTTGCGATAACGCCGTTGTTGTTCCTGAGTACAATGGCAGTTTGATTTAAGATCGCAATCCAAACCTTGCGGGCAAGGGTTCATCGCCGCAACCAGCTGGAATCTTGCAGGGTAATTAGCTTGTCTGGCCGCTCGTGAGAGTGCAATGCGCCCTGTCTCCAAGGGTTCACGCAACACTTCCAACACCTTGCTATTAAACTCCGTCAACTCATCCAGAAACAAGACGCCGTGATGGGCTAATGAAATTTCACCGGGCATAACCTTTGCACCACCACCCACTAATGCAACCGCAGAGGCGGTATGGTGTGGCTCCCGAAACGGTCGTCGCGACCAATTATCTGGATCAAATCCTTGATGGCTTACTGAAGCTACCGAAGCAGATTCCAAGGCTTCCTCTTCGGTCATCGGTGGCAAAATCGTTGGCAAACGGCTAGCTAACATCGTCTTACCGGTACCCGGTGGCCCAACCATTAATAGATGATGCCCACCGGCAGCTGCAATCTCCAAAGCCCGCTTAGCCTGAAACTGGCCTTTAACATCTAACAGATCAATCGTATAGGTTTGCGAACTTGCCTCAAATTGCCGTGAGTAGCTGCCAATGCACTCCAAATGATTCAAGTGACGGGTAACAGACATCAAACTAGCTGAGGGAAAAATGAGTGAATTTTCAATGATGCCAGCCTCTGCCGCATTACCTTCAGGCAATATAATGGCACGACCTCGATGATGCGCCGCAAATGCCGTCGGTAGTACGCCACTCACCGCCCGAAGTTCGCCACTTAAAGCCAACTCACCAATAAATTCGTAATCTTCCAGTCTGTTTTTTTCAATTTGACCAGAAGCCGCCAAAATACCCACCGCAATTGGCAAATCAAAACGCCCACCCTGCTTGGGTCGGTCAGCTGGTGCCAAATTTACGGTGATGCGATTAGTCGGAAAATCAAAGCCCGAATTAATAATCGCTGAGCGCACGCGGTCTTTACTTTCTTTGACCGCCGCCTCAGGCAAGCCAACAATCGAAAAGCCCGGTAAACCATGGCTTAAATCCACCTCGACACTCACTTGTGGCGCATTAATGCCATCATTGGTTCGGGTATATGCAACCGCAAGACTCATAATTTTATTGTTATTGTGATTAATATCCCTCAGATGCTAGCAAAACCGCCTCATGCACAATAGCAACATCGGATAAGAGGGTATTCCCTTATCAGGTGCAGAAAACTGCAAAATCGCATAAAATGGGCGTTCCTAACTGAAGACAAAGGTTTATCCTCGTGAATGCATCTGCAGCCCCTCGTCGTAATACATTGTTAATTATTCTTGATGGCTTTGGCGTAAACCCAAGCAAGCAAAACAATGCAGTTTATGAAGCCAATACACCGAATCTAGATCGCTATTTCGGCTCTAACACACACACGACACTGCAAGCCTCCGGCAAGCCGGTTGGCTTACCTGATGGCCAGATGGGGAACTCCGAAGTAGGACACCTGACCATTGGCTGCGGTACGATTATCAAGCAAAGCTTGGTGCGTGTAGATGACGCAATTGAAGATGGCAGCTTTGCGCAAAACGACGTTATTTTAGAGGCCATTAGCAATGCAAAAGCGGCTAATCGCCCGCTGCACTTATTAGGTTTGGTCTCAGATGGTGGCGTCCATAGCCATGTCACGCACCTGTGCGCACTGATCGAGCTGTGTACCGCTAATGGTGTAGAGCCAATGATTCATGCCTTTACCGATGGCCGCGACACCTCACCAAAATCCGGCAAGCGTTTCTTGCAAATCGTGCAGGATTGTCTGGATAAAAACAGCGGCCAGATCGCTAGCATCAGTGGTCGTTTCTACGCCATGGATCGTGATCAGCGCTGGGATCGTACTGAAAAAGCCTGGAAAGCCATGTGCCAACAGCAAGGCCCAACCTTTGATACCGCCGCTGCTGCCATGGAAGCTTCATACGCCGAAGGCGAAACCGATGAATTTGTAACACCTTGCGTAATTAAAGGCGCTGAAGCGATTCAAAGTGGTGACTTTGCTTTGTTCTTCAACTTCCGTAATGACCGCCCTCGTCAAATGGCGGCGGCTGTTGCTCATAAAGACTTCGAGCACTTTGATCGTGGCGAGTTTGAGCCGGTTACTTTAACCACCATGACCGAGTATGACAGCACACTGACTGGCCCAATCGTATTTGGACCACAGCAGCCTGAAACCTGCTTGTCAGAAGTCATCAGCAAGGCTGGCGTCAAGCAGTTGCACTGCGCTGAAACGGAGAAATACGCACACGTCACCTTCTTCTTCAATGGTGGTAAGGAAGAAGCATATCCGGGCGAAGATCGCATTATGATCAACTCGCCGAAGGTAACAACTTACGACGAATGCCCGGAAATGAGCGCCGCGGAAGTCGCTGATACCGTTGTTGATGCCCTGAATAAACAGGAGCACGGCTTTATCGTGGTTAACTTTGCCAATGGCGATATGGTTGGCCACACGGCTATTGGCGAGGCGATTGTTAAAGCCGTTGAAGCACTGGATATTCAAGTAGGTCGCGTATTAGATGCCGCCGCTGAGAACAGCTATTCCGTGATTCTGACAGCCGATCACGGTAACTGCGACGAGTATGTCGACCCAATCACTAAGGAACCGAATACTCAGCACACGGTCTACCCTGTTCCTTGCTTGATTATCGATCAAACTTATTGGACACTGAACTCAAGTGGTGGTCTGGGCAATTTAGCACCAACTGTCTTACAGCTTATGGGTCTGGAGCAACCGGCCAGTATGGATTGTAAATCGTTGTTGCTGAGTGAGCTTGCCTGATTTTTCGCCCTTAGACGGAACGACGGGCAGATTATGGAAAGGATTTCCTCAGCACAGAGATACTTATACGAATGTTAGATTGGAAATCATTAACCATAGTCTGCCTGACAAGCATTGCCCTGCTCAGTGCTTGTAGCAGTAATAACAGTGCCGTAAAACAAGAAAGAATAATCGTCAGCGACGATGCGGCTGAGTTACAACAGCGCAATGCCAATGTGCGGCCAGTCAGTAATTCAGCCCGCTTTGCAGGCACTTTGCAGGCGCACAATATTGTGCGCCGCGCTCATAACCTGCAACCTCTCATCTGGTCCGATAGCTTGGCCGCTTATGCTCAGCAGTGGGCTAATCATCTGGCCAGTACCAGTAATTGCCAAATGCGCCACCGCCCAACGTCAGGCCGCTTCAAACAGCAGCATGGTGAGAACTTGTGGTGGGCCAGCCCCAGAATTTGGTCAGATGGCATTACCGAAGTTCAGAAAATCACCATTGGCCGCGTTGTCAAAGACTGGGCTGATGAGAAGCCGTTCTATAACTATCGAAACAACAGCTGCCAGCCCGGCGAGCAATGCGGTCATTACACGCAATTGGTCTGGCGGGAAACCACAGAAGTGGGTTGCGCTTATCAACAGTGCAGTGATAAGTCACAACTCTGGGTTTGCAACTACAACCCACCAGGCAACTACATTGGCGAGCGCCCGTACTAAGCCTTAAATTGCGTTTAGTTGTTTTAGCTGATCTAAAATAACTTCAGGCCGATTGTAATCCAGAGGGAGATAGCGATAGCCCTCTGAACTTTGCAGAATCAAACTCGGGAAGCCCTGTGCGCCCATCGCCCCGCCTAACTGCATTTCCTGCTCGAATACCCGCTGCGTCTCAGCACTATTCAAATCTATAGCAAACTGCGCCTCATCCAGACCCAACTCACCTGCCAAAGCAATCAGCGTTTCATCATCTGATGGATTTTTCGCTTGCAGATAATATGCTTCCTGAATTGCCCGAATCATTGCCGTTTCAGTCTCTGGGTTTTGAACTCGCGCCGCAATCACTGCCCGGCAAGATGGGTAGGTTGAACGCCTTGGTTGGCATTTCGTCCAGAAGTCATGATTAAACTTAGTACCCGGCACTCGCACTTCAATCGTGTGCCAATACCCACTAATGGCATCCTGCATCGCCTTTGGCATAACCTCGGCAGAGTCTGGCGCTAAACCACCTAATAAGTACCGAACGGGCAGCTTTCCTTCTAATTTTTGCTTGATATTTTGCCAGGTTGGGACAAAAGCCCAGCACCAACTGCACATTGGGTCATGAACGTAGTAGAGTGTAAATGGATTGTTCTGATTCATTTGCTAAGCCTATAAGAAGGAAAAAAATATGGTACAAAAAATCATTTTACTCGCCGCATTGGGCACATTACTAACAGCCTGTACACAGGAAACCCAAAACCGCATTGGGCGCTCCATCAATAACTGGACGGGTACTAACGGTATTCTTGAGATCTACGCTGGCGATAAACTTGCCAAGCGCTTCATGAAAATCGACAAACTATCAACCGCTGGCGGCACCACGGACGATATCGCGCGGCCCTACCGCTTTGGCTATGGCATCTTAGACGCTAACCTCAATGGCAAGGTCGATGCTGGCGAAAAGAAAGTCTATTTTGAATTCAGTGACTACTCGACGCCTTATATCTTCTACGAAGATCCGAACTGATTGGTTTCATCTAAACGCCCGTTTCACACCAAATGGGCGGTTTAATACTATCAAATGTGACTTAACTAAACCGAGGGTTAAGAAAATGTAACTTGTTGCAATGCAGCAATGTCGTTAATATCTAACCCGTAAGATGATTTCCTCCTCCTCGACCAGTCGGAGACTTGTAACGAAAGCCACTTTGTTATCTGTCTCCCTCTGGTTTTTTAATTTCTGCCCTCCCAACTTTTCGCCTCTTGACGTAATTCAGCAATCACCCTCAAACGCACCCTGCGTAACCGCTCTTTTACTTGCTCTCCGCGAAAGCCTGCTTCGATAATCGGCGCAACATCAATCCCTTTTGTTTTATCCAATAGCAAAGCATAAAAATCTGCCTGTAAATACTCACGACTCTCAAATGTGGGACGACCTCGGCTATCTGCTTTACAGGCAATTAAAAACTGCGCAAAACGATCGGGTCGACGAAATGCATCTGTTGCGGCTAATACTTTCAGCAAAGTTTTAGGCTTTACCTCAAAGGCACGGTGTACATGCGTGTGGTAAGCACTGGTCAACATGCCTAGCTGACGGTATTCATTCGGTATTTTTAGCCGCTCGCACAAGCCTTTTACCAAGTCCACACCGCGATCTTCATGACCGTAATGATGCGGCAAAATATCCGCTTCAGTAGTCGCCTTGCCTAAGTCATGAGTTAAAGCCGCAAAGCGTGTAACAGGGTCATCCGTTAGTAAGCAGCATTGCTGTAATACCATCATCACATGCACACCGGTATCAACTTCAGGATGATAAACTTTGACTTGTGGCACACCAAACAAGGCATCAATTTCAGGGAATAATACCTTTAGTGCGCCACATTCCCGTAGCGCCAGAATAAACTGCTCAGGATTAGGCTCGGTGAGCGCTTTGGCCATTTCCTGCCAGACCCGCTCCGGTACCAGCGCATCGACTTCACCCGCTTTAACCATATTGCGCATCAATGCCAGCGTTTCATCGGCAATGCTAAAACCAAAGCGATGGAAGCGTGCCAGAAAACGCGCCACCCGTAAAATACGCACAGGGTCTTCGGCAAAGGCTGATGACACATGGCGCAGTACGCGGTTCTTTAAATCCTGTTGGCCGTTTAATGGGTCGACCAGATTGCCGTGCTCATCTTCTGCCATGGCGTTGATGGTTAAATCCCTGCGCAGTAAATCCTGTTCCAGTGTCACATCGGAGGCGGTATTAAATTCAAAGCCATGATAGCCTGCGCTGGTTTTGCGTTCGGTGCGCGCCAGTGCATATTCTTCATGAGAATCCGGGTGCAGGAAGACAGGAAAGTCCTTCCCCACAGAGCGATAGCCAAGCTCAGTCAATTGCTTAGGACTGGCACCCACCACAACCCAGTCGCGATCCTTAACTGGCAACTCTAAAAAGCGGTCTCGCACAGCGCCGCCCACTAAAAATATATTCATATACCTACCCGAACGCATTGCCTCGATATTGTGCGCCGATGTTAGCATGCCTGATGCTAAGACCCGAATAATGTCGACCATATGACGGCTTAGTGGCTGGGGTAATTATTTCCCCATCAGCTGCTTTCTGTATAATCGCCCTCTTAACCAATGAAATAGGCCTGACGCCATGAGCACTCAGAACCGCGCTCTAGACAACACAAGCACGCTCCCTGATATCGCAAACGAGCCACATACCGGCCCCAATGGGCGCCTGAACTGGGTAGGTATGAGTGAAATTGAAATGCCAATTCGCACCCTAAATGGCAATGGCGATCAGATGCAAACGGTGGGACGCATTCAGGCCTATGTCAACCTGACTGACCCTGAGAGCAAGGGCATTCACATGTCTCGCTTGTACCTGACGGTTGATCAAATGCTGGGTAATGAGATCATGACACCGGCTCTGCTCAATGCCGTGGTCAAACAGTTTCTGGTAACGCACGATGGCATTAGTGATAACGCGTATCTGGAATGTCGCTTTGAGTTTATGGAACGTCGTAAAGCACTGATCAGCAATAATACCGGCTGGAAGGGCTACAAGGTGCGTGCCATTACTTCGATTAAAGCGGGCGAGATTAATACCGAGCTTGGCATCGAAGTCCCTTACTCATCCACTTGCCCCTGCTCTGCCGCACTGGCGCGTGACATTATCCAACAAGGCTTTCTGGCAGAGTTTGGCGACTCCGATCAGGTTTCAATGAAAGACGTACACCAATGGCTGGGGACCAAAGAAGGCATTAGTGCCACGCCTCACAGCCAGCGCAGTATTGCTCAGGTGCGTGTAAAGCTGTCACCAGAAGTTGAAGATCTGCCGGTTTCCCGCTTAATTGATAGCATCGAAGATGCCTTGAAAACACCGGTTCAAGCGGCTGTAAAGCGCGAAGATGAGCAAGAGTTTGCACGCCTCAATGGTCAAAACCTGATGTTCTGCGAAGATGCAGCCCGACGCCTGCATCAGCAACTTAACAAAGATGACAGCCTGAGTGACTTCTGGGTACGAGTTAACCACATGGAAAGCCTGCACCCACATGATGCGGTCGCGATTGTGGTTAAGGGCCTTGATAATGGCTACCGCGATGACCCTCGGGAATTCCCTCATTAACCTTTTGTAACGAGCCGTTAACCGTTCGTCTTCATCCATGCAGCGCCAAAATTCCGATTCCGTACACTCGAATGTTGGAATTGACTTTGCGCTTAGCATACTTGGAGACAACGGAATGGCTGATGTAATTCAGGTAATTGAAGATATTAAAAAATACGATGAGAATGCCGATGAATCACTGATTACCGGCATCTTTCGTGAGCTTGGCGCTATCGTATACAACCGCAATACCCGCTACATTGACTGCACCGACCCCTTTGACAGAATGCAGCTGCGTGAGAATTTTTTAAAGAAAAAGCTTGGCCTTCAGCTGAATGATGATGCGCTCAATGAGGCCATCGACAAGACCTGCGAAATCATGAAGGATGCTGACCCACGCTTGCGTGCCACCTTCTGTTATTTACTGGTAAAACGTTTTTCAAAAGAAGCCTTGTTTTAATCTGCCCAATTACTCAACATCGCCCCTTTATTTATGCTAGCGTTAAGGTTTTGCCCGATCGGATAGAAAAAGGTGTCTATGTTAAAAGTCGGACTGACAGGCGGCATTGGTAGCGGTAAAAGTACGGTTGCCAAATCACTGATTGCTAAAGGCATTACCGTGGTCGATGCCGACCAGATTGCCCGCGAAGTGGTGGAGCCTGGCGAAGTTGCCTTGCAAGAAATTGTTGAGGCCTTTGGCGAGCAAATCCTGCATGACGATGACACGCTAAATCGTGCGGCTTTAAAGCAAGTCATCTTCTCCGACCCCAAGGCTAAAAAGCAGCTGGAAAGCATTCTTCATCCACGTATTCGCCAACGGATATTATCGCGGGTGAATGAAGCCACCAACACGGCCTATGTGGTTGCCGACATTCCTTTGTTGGTCGAAAGCCACTACCCAGATCACTTTGACCGCGTGATCGTTGTTGATTGCCCCGTAGAGCAGCAACTTTCCAGAGTCCTTGAGCGCGATCACCTAAACGAAGCGCAGATCAAAGCAATCATTAATAGCCAAGCCAGCCGTGAACAACGCTTGGCTGTCGCCACCGATGTGCTAGACAATAGCGGCACATTAGAATCGTTAAAAATGCAGATTGATAAGCTGCATGAAACGTTGATATCTCTGGTATAATCCGACTAGTTTTTAAAGGGAAGCACCGCCACATGGCTGTTTACGAACATCCACTAAACGAGAAGATTCGCCTGTTCTCCAGGCTCGAATTCTTAATTCATCGTTTCAATTTCTACACTCAGAACCCGGCACCGGAACATTGTCATTCGGCGTTGATGGTTTTGCTTGAGCTGTATAACCTCTCCTCACGTCTTGACGTTAAAAGCGCCACGCTTAATGTGCTGGATTGGCAAACTCAAGCACTACAGCGCATGAACGAGCTGGAAGATGTGGATAAGGAGCGGCTGCAAGACCTGCTGAATAAGCTGGATGAACGCGCCGAGCGCTTACATGAGTTTCGTGGTCAGTTAGGCCAGCATCTGAAAAGCCATAGCTTTTTGAATATGCTGAAGCAGCGCACCATGATTGCCGGTGGCATTAATGGTTTCGATTTGCCTTTATTTAACTTCTGGATGACACGTCCGGAAGCGGATCGCGTGGCTGATTTGGAAAGCTGGGTTGAGCCGTTTCGCATTGCTTATGATGCGGTAAAGATGGTGTTGGAGTTGATTCGCCAAAGTAGTACTAGCGTGAATCAAGTCGCGCGTGATGGCTTCTATCAATCGACCTTAAATGGCAATCGTGAATTCCAGATGCTGCGGATAGAGTTGCCAGATGACGCCCGCCATTTCCCGGAAGTGAGCGCCGGTAAACAACGCTTTTCAATTCGCTTTGTAAATGCCGATCACTTGGAAGAACGTAGTAAACAAATCGTTGAAGATATCGAATTCTCATTGATGATTTGTTGAGACTAAACAGGCTGTAACCGATTGCCGGTTACAGCCTGAATCAGTTCAATTAGCCTAAAACTCCCGCCCTGCCCGATATTCTTTCCAGCGTAATACTGCATTCGCACCCACCCGCATCAATGGTTGTGGTGGTAAACGCTTAGGCTGCACCTCGGGGATATAATCCGGCATTAACGTCTGCTTGCCACCTGCAGCCTGCTCCGCCGCAATAATCCCCGCAACAGTGCCTTTAGCTGCACCCAAACCATTCTGGCAACAAGCTGAGAATAAACCCTCATCAAGCTCGCCCCAAGCTTGCACATTATTCAAGCTCAAACAAAGACGACCACTCCAACAATGCTCCATTGTTACCTGCTTAAGCATTGGAAAGCGCTCTAAAAACGACTGCTGATGCGTGCGTGCTACCGCCGCCATTTCGCGATCTGAGGCGATTAAACCGGGGTCATAACTGGCACGATTGCGAATGACGATACGATCGCCGCCGGTGCCTGAAATACGCCTGACTGTAGTGCCAAGTGGGTCGGCTGGTGTTAAACCCCAGCGCGACTCGCCACCTAATTGCTTGCTCTCTTGTGACGTTAATGGCCGCGTCATGGAGGCAAATAGCAGTAAATGCATCAAGCGTCCGGAGTAAAACCCAAAATGCTCGATCAAACCATTCACGGCCAGAACCACTTTTCCAGCAGTCACTGAGCCTTCTGGGGTTTTAGCTACCCAACTCGTAGTGCCAGACTGTTTATCCAATGCCACCACGGGTGATTGTTCGTACAAACTCAAGGTGGCATGCCGCTGTAAACCCGCCGCCACACCGCGAACAAACATTGCTGGTTGCAGCATGGTGGTTCCTGGCGTCCATAAGCCGCCTTGGTAATACTCCGTGCCGGTTAGCGCCTTCATTTCCTGCGCATCCAGCATGCTAAAGCGCTCGCCCAGCTGGGTTAAGTGCTGTGCATAGTCGGCATTGTGCTTTAGGCCTTTTTCAGTGGCTGCGGCATTTACTTTACCAGTAGCTGCCACCGCCTCAGCGGGCAAGTCATAATCACGCGCCGCCTGCTTGGCAAACTCAATGGCCGCGCGATTCATTGCAGTATGCCGACGATCATTATCGGAGGAGCTACCCGCATAATCATCCGAGGATAAATCATGCGGTAGATCAATCATAAAGCCTGAGTTACGGCCCGCTGGGCCTTCTGCCAGCTTACGCCCCTCTAGCACAATGATGCGCGCCGTAGGCTCCAACTGAGTCAGACGACGCGCTGCCGCTAAACCCGCAAAGCCTGCACCAATGATTAGATAATCAGCCTCATGCTTGCCTTCCAGTGAAGGATACGCATCGCGTGAGGGTAAAATGGCATTCCAGCCAGTCGCCCCCACATCAGGAGGCATTTTGCGCACCTTGATCACGTTAGTCGACAGCCTCTTCTTGGGAACGATCGGATAAATCAATCCAGATTGTTTTCAGCTCGGTATATTGGTCATGTGCATGAATCGAGTTATCACGCCCGCCAAAGCCTGACTGCTTATAACCACCAAACGGCGTGGTAATATCGCCTTCGCCATAGCAGTTAATCGTCACTGTGCCCGCGCGAATTGCCCGAGCCGCCCGCAATGCTCGCTTGCCATTGGCACTGAACAGACTAGCTGCAAGGCCATAAGGAGTGTCGTTAGCCACCGCAATGGCTTCCTCGACCGTCTTCACTGTAATTACTGACAGCACTGGCCCGAAGATCTCCTCCTGAGCAAGCTTACTGTCAGCCGCGACCCCATCAACAATTGTCGGCAACACATAACAGCCATCTTGCGACTCGCCACCAACTAACACTGTCGCATCGCTAAGGCTTTCCGCACTCAAATAGCTGCACACTTTGTTGAAGTGGTTTTGATCAATTAAAGCACCGAGATTATTCACCGGATTTAAAGGATCACCCGTACGCCAATCCCGTAAATTATCGATAATCTTCTCCATCAGTGCAGGCTTGATCCCTTCCTGCACAATCAGTCGTGAGCTGGCTGAACAGTTCTCACCCATATTCCAGAAAGCTGCATTGACGATATGTGCAGCCACTAAATCCAGCTCTTCCGCATCGTCCAACACAACCGCAGGGTTCTTACCGCCACACTCCAATACAATCTTTTTCAGATTAGAGTCCGCGGAGTAGCGCAAGAAACGGCGGCCGGTTTCAGTGGAGCCGGTAAACGACACCATATCAACATCCGGATGCAGCCCTAACGGCTCACCCACATCGGGGCCCATACCAGGCAATACATTCAGCACGCCACGTGGCAAACCAGCATCCATCGCCAACTCAGCCAGTCGCAAAGCCGTCAGGCTCGTTTGCTCAGCCGGTTTTACGATGACGGAGTTACCCGCTGCCAGTGCCGGTGCAATTTTCCAAGCCATCATCAGTAGCGGGAAGTTCCACGGTAATACCGCGCCCACAACACCGACCGGCTCACGCACGATCATGGCAATCGCATCCTCACCTGCGGGTGCGGTTTGGTCATAAATTTTATCAATTGCTTCGGCGTGCCAAAGCAAGGTGTGAATCGTCTCTGGAATATCCACCGCCGCACAATCGCTGATTGGCTTACCGGAATCCAGACTCTCCAACACCGCAAGCTCATGACTGTTGCGCTTAATCAACTTAGCCAGCTGGATTAATGTTTCTTTGCGCTCAGTCGGGTGCAGCCTGCTCCAGTGACCTTGCTCAAAGGCTTCGCGCGCTTTTTCAACGGCGAAGTTCACATCATCGGCATTGCAGGACGCGATATGGGTAAGCGTCTCACCCGTTGCCGGATTGATCGTTGCAAAGGTATTACCCGAGGCTGCAGGGCGAAACTTGCCATCAATAAAGGCACTATTTGGAAAGTTGATTTCCGCGGCGATTGCCTGATATTCCTCATGGCTTAATAATTCAGACATTATGATTCCTCCGCGATTTTTGCCAATGTTGTGTTCATTACCCGAATGACTTGTTCAAGTGTTCGCTTTTCATCTTTATTCAATGACTGCAAAGGCTTACGCGGTGGTCCGCCCTGAATGCCGCGCGTGCTTAAACCGTGTTTAATGCACTGAATAAACTTGCCGCCCTGCTCCAATACCGCCATCAATGGCATCATTGCTGACATAATGCGACGGCCTTTTTCAAAGTCATTTTCAACCCGACAAGCCTGATACAACTGAATATGGGCTTCTGGTGCAAAGTTAGATCCTGCACACACCCAGCTGGAGGCTCCCCAAGCAAAGAATTCCAATGCCTGATCATCCATTCCACAGCCCAGTTGAATGTGTGGATAGTTGCGTGCCAGCAAGTGCAGGCGGTTAATATCACCCGAGCTTTCTTTAATCGCGCAGAAATTTTGTGAGCGCCCAACGCGATCCAGATACTCTTCACCCATGGTGACGCCCATGCGTCCGGGGTAGTTGTAAAGCATGATCGGTAAGTTTGCTGCACGGTCAATCGCCAGCGCATGTAACGCATTTTCACGATCCGTTGGAACCGCATACGGTGGTGTCGCCACCAAAATCGCATCTGCGCCTAATTTGGCAGCGGCTTCTGCATACTCAATCGACTCTTCAGTGCGAATAGCGCCAGTCCCCACAATCAGTGGTACGCGATCACCAATAATGCTTTTGAATAACTGCATCAGGTGCATGCGTTCTGCTTGAGATTGCGCGTAATACTCACCGGTGGTTCCGGATACAATCAAGCCGTTCACGCCACTTTTAATCAGTAACTCAATGACGGCTTCCAGCTCCTTTTCATTGATGCTGTGATCGTCAAAGTGCGGCGTCACAACGGGCGTGTAGATTCCTTCAAATTTCATGCTGGCTCCGAGCTGTTTAATTTTCTCTTCATGATTGCGCAATACCAATCAACAAACTGACACACACCACTTTCTGAAATCTCCGAGAATGGCCCCGGTATGTAAGATGGCGAACTCACGCCACGGAACGTCTCTTCAACCAATTGACGATCTTGCTCATTGGTCGCCGTCCACACTTCAGTCATGTGTTTTAAATCGTAGTCCACACCCTCAACGGCATCCTTTGGCACCAACCATTTGGTGGTTACCAATGTTTGGCCAGAGCTCACTGGCAATACGCGGAAGCTCAGCGCGTGATCACCTAAAAAGTGATTCCAGGTCGAGGGGTAGTTGAAGTACAGCAGCACGCCAATGTCTTCCACATCGGTATCATCCAAGCGAGCTTTAACCGCAGGCTTGCCATCCATGGTGTAGCTAATGGCGTTATCGGATAATGGAATACGGGTGATACGGTACTGACCGTGCTCATCCATAATTAGACGGCTAGGCAAACCAGCAGCTTCGCACTTATCCCAGTACTCAATCAGCTCAGGGTCATCATCGCCACCAAGGCCACCCACTGAGGCATTATCAACAAAGGAGTTCATTAGCTCTGGGTGATTAGCTTCGCAGTGATAACACTCACGGTTATTCTCAAAGACCAACTTCCAGTTGCCGCGCTCCAGCAAGTTCGACTCAAAGGCGACTTTGCAGTTTTCGAGATTATGTGGCGTCACAAAAGGGCTTAAATCAGCACGGAAGGCTTCAAAGTCTGGCGCTTCTTTAGCCACACACACATAAATATAGGTATTCACGATTTCGCAATGCACAGGCATCAGCGGATAATCTTCGGTTTTAAAGTCTGGGTTCATATTGCCGGCAAATAACAGCTTGCCATCTAATGCAAAGGTCCAGCTGTGATAAGGGCAGACTAACTTGGCGGTTTTACCTTTAGGCTGAGAGCACACCCGAGAGCCACGATGGCGACAGGCATTATGAAAGGCGCGGACTTCGCCATCATCACCCCGAATAATCACGACCGGATAGTCACCGACTTGCAAGGTGATGTATTCACCGGCCTTTTCAATCTCGACGGTATGGCCCGCGAAAATCCATTCCTTATGCCAAATATGCTCCAGATCCTGACGGTAGACTTCATCATCCCGATACAGGTCCCGCGTCAGCGCATGTTTCGGTACTCGCTGCTGAATCAATTCCAGCATTGTTTGTTTGCTTGTCATTCAGTGACTCCTTGATGCTAGACTAGATGGGAGGCGCGCTTGCAATCAGCAGACTGCCTTTCTCTACCTTTGAGTGTATTGATCACCTCACCGATGGCAAAGCGACTTTTTTTCAAGAGAATTGAATACCTGATGTTATGGTTAAACACATGAACTCCGATCAAATCCTGCTCCGCATGCCCTCTTTACGGGCTGTCAGGTCATTTGTGGCTGCGGCTAAATATCAGAATTTTACGCGCGCAGCGGAATCGCTCTGCGTAACACAGGCCGCAATTAGTCGTCAAATCAGGGAGTTAGAAGCCTCTCTCGGCGTTCCCTTGTTTAAACGTGCGGGTCGCTCAGTTGAGCTTACGGAAGCGGGCGTTATTTTTTATGATGCGGCGCACCTTTCTTTTGTGAATATCGCGCAAGCCGCCCAACGCATTCAAAACAATGACCAAGATAAGCAAGAGTTAACGATTTGCTGCTCGCCAGCCTTTTCCGCGCTGTGGTTAACCCCGCGCTTACCTGACTTTTTCTCGGCCAATCCGCACATTCATGTCAATGTACTCACGACTCATAACTTCTTGCATATGGAACCTGGCGTGCGTCCGGATATTTTCATTAACAAGCATTGCGAGTCGCGCAGGGGCTATCATTCCATTCCCTTATTTTATGATCTGATTTTTCCGGTGTGTTCGCCAAAATTCCTAAAAGAGAATCCACAACTGGTAACGCTGGAAGGTTTAGGTGAAACCAACCTATTAGACCTCAGCGCCTATGGCCGCTCGCAGATTGCAGAGCATGTGGATTGGGGCGTTTGGTTTAATCACCAAGGTATGGAGCTTCGCCGTAACAGTAGTCGTCACCTGTTTAATTCCAATGAATACAGTATGTTGATTCAAATGGCCCTAAACCATCAGGGGGTAAGTCTGGGTTGGAGTCAGTTGATTACTCCGCTCATTAAACAAGGCCTACTGGTACGCGTTGGGAATGCTGAAGCCCTGTATCGTGAGAAATTACACTACCTCACCTTTGCCGATAGCAAGCAGGATGATGAGGCGTTTACCTGCTTCAAAGTCTGGTTTTTAAATGAGATTGATCAGGAACTCACCCGAGTCACTTCGCCAGCGACCGTGACCTAATCAAGCGATCCTTCACAATTACCAATAACCTAGAGTTATGCTTTTCGTGAAAAAAAAGTTGGTTGTGGTAATAGCCTCGCTATCGCTAGTATTTAAGCCATAGCGAGTCAACTGCAACAGAGGATAGGTAGCGCGATGAGCGACTTTAATACTTCCGATTTCATGAATCCTTTGACCATCCAAACCTGGTCTAATGGTCGCCATTTGTTACGCTGCGCCAGAGTCATTGCCGAAACACACGACGTCACTACGTTTAGCTTCGGCATGAATCAACCGGTATTGTTCTTTTTCAAACCGGGCCAATTTGTCACCCTAGAACTGGAAATCGAAGGCAAGCGCGTCATGCGCTCCTACACCATCTCCAGCTCGCCTTCTATTCCCTACAGCATCTCGATTACCGTCAAACGTATTCCCGGTGGTCTGGTTTCAAACTGGCTGCACGACAATATGAAGCCCGGTATGCAGTTA
Source organism: Leucothrix mucor DSM 2157 (assembly GCF_000419525.1). Lineage (NCBI taxonomy): Bacteria > Pseudomonadati > Pseudomonadota > Gammaproteobacteria > Thiotrichales > Thiotrichaceae > Leucothrix > Leucothrix mucor. Next base: position 4,053,131 of record NZ_ATTE01000001.1, on the reverse strand, counting down.
GCGGTTCACGGGCCAGTGGGCAACTTTAACGGCATCGACTTCCCCTCGCCGAAAGTCTTGTTACTGTCTGGTGGCGTGGGTATTACCCCGGTCATGTCGATGGCGCGCTGGTGGTTTGATACTGACTCGGAAGAGGTGGACGTTATTTTTGCGCACAGCGCCCGCACCCCCAGAGATATTATCTACGCCAAAGAGCTGGACTACATGTCTAGCCGCATTGATAACTTTCAGTTTCACATGATTTGCGAGCGCCAAGAGGTGGGGCAAAGCTGGAATGGTTATCGTGGCTATTTAAACCTGCGCATGATGAGCTTGATCGCACCCGATTTTCAGGAACGTGAGATCTTTTGCTGCGGTCCTCAGCCGTATATGACAGCGGTGAAAAGCATGCTGGAAGATGCTGGCTTTGATATGCAGCGCTACCACGAAGAGTCATTCGGCGCGACGCCAGTCAAAGATGTAGCCCTTGCTAAAAAGCATGCTGACGCCGCTGAAATTGAAGAGCAGCTACCGAAAGAAGAAGTGAAAGTCAGCTTTAGCGACTCCGGTAAGTCAGCCAATATTGCTATTGGTACCAACCTCAATGAAGCGGCCACCGAAGCCGGCATCAATATCCCCAAAGCCTGCGGAGTCGGTATTTGCGGCGCTTGCCGTGTGAAGATCAAGTCCGGCAGTTGCGAGATGGACCACAATGGGGGCATCTCAGAGCAGGAAATCGATATGGGCTATGTCCTTTCTTGCTGCTCTGTCGTTACTGAAAGCTTGGTGGTGGAGTACTAATCCACCGGCTTTCTTAGCCACCACGCCCCAACACTTAAACGAGTAAACACGCAGTCCCCGTGCTGAGCATTTTTGGGTCTCAGCCTCGCTGTGCCGACAGTTTTAAAGTCATCACCTACGCCACACCCGATCAATCACAAAGGAGAAGCAATGTGTCCATTTCACCGCCCGTCAAGGAGCTGAATATAGAAACGCAGGATAGCGGTTTCTATAAAGGCTTTAACCAAACCATCGCGCTAATATCCAAACTCATCGTCGCACTCATCGTTATTTGGGCTGTCGCCTCTCCGGAGCGAGTCGGGAAAATCTTACTAGAAATCCAAAACTGGTCCTTCCAAAACCTCAACACCTACTACCTATACACCATCGCCTTTTTCATGAGCGTTTGCCTGATACTGGCAGTTGTTCCATCTTTTGGGCGGATCAAATTAGGCACTGCAGATGGCGTACCGGAGTTCTCGAATTTCTCATGGTTTTCTATGATGTTTGGGGCGGGTATCGGTATCGGCATGCTAGGTTACGCAGCCGCTGAGCCCATCTGGCACTTAGGCAGCAACCCCGACATTATTATGAGCAAGCAAGCCATTATGGCGGCGTTTGCCGGTAGTAATATTGCTGTTCCAGAAGGCGCTGATGTATTCGCCATGTATAACGATCAAGTTGCAGCAGGCAGCTTGGCGGCGATTGATGGCATTATCGCGCCTAAGTCGGAAGCGGCTTTGGATTCGGTTTATCGCTACACTTTCCTACACTGGGGATTTGGCCCATGGGCTTGCTATGCGCTGATTGGTATCTCGCTGGCATTCTTTAGTTACTCACGCGGCTTGCCTCTAACTATACGTTCAGGCCTAACCCCAATATTTGGCCGTTCACTGGAAGGCCCTCTTGGCCATATCATTGATATTGCAGCAGTAATTGCCACGATTCTTGGTGTCGCTCAGACTATTGGATTAGGGCTTAGCACCTTTGCTTCTGGCCTGCACAATATCACTGGCGCAAGCTGGTTAATGACCACTGGCGACACGCCAGAGCCTACCACCGCCGCCTTGCTAGTCTGTTTAGTGGTGGTTATGTTGCTATCCACACTCTCGGCATTGTCAGGCGTTGGGTAAAGGCATTAAATGGCTGAGCAATATCAATATGGTGTTGTCATTCTCACTGTTGGGATTCTTCCTGATCTTCGGCTCAACCATGCTGGCATTCGAATTACTGGGTAAAGGCATCTTCTCCTACATCGTTCACCTCCCTGCGATGACCTTCACTGTTTGGAAGCCATCCACAGAGCTCGGTGCATGGCAAACAGGCTGGACGGTATTCTATTGGGCTTGGTGGATTGCCTTCGCACCTTTCGTTGGTATCTTTCTGGCGCGCATCTCTAAAAATAGAACCATTCGCGAGTTTGTTCTGGGCGCAATCGCAGCCCCTTCGCTGATGTGCTTTATGTGGTTTACCTTTGTTGGAGGCACCGCGGTTGATTTAGAGCTCAGTGGCGAGGCAGCGGGAAAGATTTTCGGCTCTAACCTGACTTACCAACTGTATGAAGTAATCAACATTATGCTGTCACCCACGCTGGCAACCGTTATGTCGGTGATGATCGTTATACTGCTGTTAACCTACTTAGTGACTTCTGCCGACTCTGCCGTGCTAGTAGTTAACACCATTAATGCCGGTGGTGCGCAAACAGAAGCAACAGGTCCTAAGCACATCATAATCTGGGGATCGGCATTGACCGCCGTGATTGCGGCCTTGTTATTAGCCGGTGGTTTAGGCGCGATTAAATCCGCCATGATTATCGGCGCGATTCCATTCTCATTCATTATGATACTAATGGGCATTAGTTTGCTCAAAGCGCTGATTCGGGATGGGATGCGTCAGAAGCGCTTAAACACCTAGTCTTTGATTTAAGCGTAATAAAAAGCCGCCACTAATTAATTCAGATGGCGGCTTTTTTGTTTTGATGGGTCGTAATCGTTGATAAGTGACAGAAATGTAACTATTGCGTCGTATGCTGACACTTTCTGAAAGTGACAAAGCTTATTTCCAAAACACTTGAAAACAATAAAATTCAATACTTATCAGTTACTTAAATAATTTTAACCAGAGTTGGCACGCGATCTGCATATTACTTATCAACAACAAAACAAAAATTATAACAGAATAATAAAATTTACCAGCAAGCCCCGAGAAGATCGATCTACTAATAATAAAAATAAGATCATCGACAATCTCACCCCCCCCAGCGCTCTTTGCTTCCCCCGGCAAAGGGCGTTTTTTTATGCCCCAAACTCAAGTACCGCTAATGCCCCTCTCTTATGGACAGTTGCAATTAAAGCACAATCCGATATGCTCTTAGAACATGCAAGTTGCCTCAAATACTCGCGAACAATAAGACTTAACCCAAGGATATTTTAATGCGCTTTATAACAATTATTAGCTTAAGTTTTTTTGGGGTGTTGTCTGTTAGTGCTAATCCGCCTGAGAGTACCAGCAAAAAACACATACCCATTTCAATGGGAATTAACCTCAACGAGCCACAGTCACAAGTTGATATCGTGACGCATGCACAAATCATGGGGGACTTAGCCAAGTCATTTAGGCCCTTTGATGAGAGCATCTTTGAGAGAGTACAAGAGTCTTTAGAGACCAAGGGTGTAGCATCCGTTAACTTCAACTCTGAAGATCCCATCGTCAACAGCGTTTTTATTGATGAATACGCAACCCCTCAAGCAGACAATATTTATACCATCAGCCGAGCACTTGAAGACGATCAAACAGAAAGAGAGTCGTTTGATCCTAAGGATTATCAAACCTTAGATAATTTTAAAATCAGAGGCTTGGTTAATCGCTTCGCGCAAACAAGGTATAACCGCTTTAGTGAATTTGGCGTCACAGTCAATAATGATAAAACGGTGCTTCTCAAGCGTGGCAGCTTTGTTTACACAACGGGCTTGGAGTCAGCCAAAGTTGGCGATGTGCCTGAAGGCATTTATCCTGTGTATTTTGATGGCGATGTTGATCTTAAGGTTGAGGGCTTCGCTGAAATCGTATCGTGTCCGGAAAAGTATGCCTCCGCTAAAAGCTGCTTGGATATTGCGATACCAGAAGCACCATCCAAGGAAGGCATCAAGCTCACGTTTACCGCAAACAGCGATACCCACTTAAAGAATTTTCACTTAATACTGCCGACCGTAAACCATGAGGACGTGCTGGCAGGCAAGATCGTCTTTAATCCTGACTATTTAAAGTACATCAAACCATTTTCCACCCTCAGAGTGATGAATATGACCTTGTCATCACCTAAGTCCCCTTTTGAGTGTGTGACCACTTATGTTAAAGCCAGAAATGTTTACTCTCTTCCCCAGGAAGCGCTAGAGGCAACGTATTTAAGGCATACCACCAACATAACACTGTTGGGCATGTTAAAAGCGCTGGAACCTGAGTTAATCAGGGCTGAGCTGATTGATACAGACGCTATCCTCAAGTCGTTTAAAGAATTTAAAAATGAAGATAATGAGATTTTTTATACTGAACAAGAAATAGAGTCGATTGAGTCAATCATTCATGACCTTCTCTCTGACAATCAGTATTTAAACCTGATGACGTTTGATTACCGCATCCGGGAAAGTGAAAAAGCACTAGCACCGATAAAAGAACAACTCATTAGCTTAAGAAAAAAATCGCTGGAGTTTAACTGGAACTATGTAAATCCGAATGAGGACTACGGAAACTGCTTGATGAAGTACGCCAGAAACTCAACCGACCGGGCAAAACTGCACGATCAGTTCTGGGGCAACTCATACATAAAACCTGAAGAAAAATGGAGAGGTTTACCGTATGAAGTCATTGTTGAGCTTGCCAATGTTACCCAGTCCAATGTTTGGATAAATGTGCCTCACAATGCGACCGAGTATTACGTCACCGATATGGCTAACTACTTTAATGAGTCACTGAATAAAGACTCTAAGGTGTTTTTAGAGCTTAGTAATGAGGTGTGGAATGGTGCATTTGCTAGCCAGAAATACTTTATAGGACTGGCTAATCACCGGCAGGAACAGTACGTTTCTCAGTTTTTTGATCGCTTCGAGGATTACCTAAAAACATCGGATGATGAAGTGGTCTCATACCGCAATATGAGAGCGGGTTACTTAGACTACTTTTACAAGTTCAAAAAAGAAGTCACTGACGAGTTTGAGGATTTAAAATGGTGTGCGAGTCGCTCAAATCTAAGCACGTTGGTTGATGGGCTTAAGCTAACGAACACAGGCCTTAGCATGGGTGAACTCACTAAGCCCGAAGCTACCTCAGATAGCCAACTGAGACTTCGCCCACATGGGCCGACTATGGCTAAGCTTAGCCAGTTTTACACAATCGATATCGAAGATTTTAACTGCAATAAGCTCGTTGATAATGAATACACTGGCAACAACCAATTCATTGCTGACATCCAATACAAAAAAGGTAACTTCTTCGACAAGCTTGCTTTAAAAATTCCTTATATGAGCGCTTACTGGTTAGGCTATACAGGAGCGGCTAAAGGGAAGTTGAAAATACAGGTAGACGATAGAAACGGGGACTTTAAAGATGTCTTTGTTGATCGGTTTACCTATATTAAAGAGCATAAGAGTGAGCTTCACAGCCCTGACCTGGTTTATCACTACACCGGTGATGCAATCAGAGATCTTCAGAAAGACTTATTCACCGAGTTTAAAAAAGGCTGGGATAAACGAGTTGCTGAAAGATTTGGTTTTGACTTCCAAAAGAACTCAGAGGTTTACGTATTAAAGAATCTGGATAGAGCCTACAAGTTTATGGCGCAGATGGCTTATGTAGACAGATTAGACCGTGTTGCTAAGATCTGGCTTGAGTCAGGGATGGATGAGAAAAACCTCATCGTCACCTTGGCAACCAAGCAAAACAACCCTGTTTTAACCAAGATCATGCTTAGCCATGCCGCCAAGACTGAATCCATCAAAAGAATTGATGCCGTTGCGACCTCGGCCTATTTTTATGCCTGTTTTGGCAACCTAAACCATGATGATAAGGTGATAAGCCCTCACAAATTTGGGCCTTGCCATGACGTAGCAAAGGGCGTGCTTAACGCTAAAACGGCGCAAGCGGTTATCGATGTTATTAAAGACCCTAACAACCCAAGAGGCGTAGAAGCCGTAAGAAAAGAACTGATTGCCCAGAACAAGGAAATCAACGATATTGATGAGCGAATTCAATTAGTTGCTTATGAGGGTGGTCATAATTTGGCACTGACAAACTTGGGTAGAGATCAACAAAAATACTTTGATCGTCATCCTGAGTTAAAGGCTGAAAAGCTTGCGTTATTTAAAGAGGCTATTGAGCTGGAAGGCATGGCTGCGATCACCAAACACCTTTATAAAGTATGGCTTGAGGAAGATGGAAAGGTCTTTAATAACTTCTACATGCCTCAGTCTTTCCATGAGTGGGGTAGCTTAGGCCTGAGTGAATCGCTTTCGGATATGGAAACACCAAGGTATTTAGTTGCGTCGGAATTTGCGGCTGTCTTTGAGAAAATGGAAAAGGCTATTAGTGCGGCTATTAAGTCACCTGAGCCAAAGGTGGAGTAAATTGATCTCTATACACAGGCTTACTTTTGCCTTAATTTGCTAAAAGACAAGGTTGTTTTCACAAGTTTCACGCTAAAATACAAAGGTCTTTTAACAAAAAAGCCGCCACACTGAATATCAGTGCGGCGGCTTTTGTTTAGGATGGCCTAGCAAAGCGCCATCAAGTATTACTTATCAAACACTAGCTGATCTTCCAGCACGTGAACCTTAATCTCATCCCCGCCCATAAAGGCACCAGACAAAATCTTATTCGCGAGCGGATTTTCAACAGACTGTTGAATCGCACGCTTCAATGGACGCGCACCGTACACAGAGTCAAACCCAGCCTCCGCAATCAGATCCATCGCCTCATCAGAGAAGCTAATGGTCATGTCACGCTCAGCCAAACGCTTGACCAAGGTACCCAACTGAATCTCAGCAATCTGACGGATCTCAGCCTGATCCAGTGGATGAAACACCACCGCATCATCAACACGGTTAATAAACTCAGGACGGAAATGCTGCCCTAAAATCTCCATTACCGCCTCTTTCATGGCGTCGTAATTCTCTTCACCATTCAGCGTTTGAATCACATCGGACCCAAGGTTAGAGGTCATGATAATCACCGAATTGGTGAAATCAACCGTGCGGCCCTGACCATCCGTCAAGCGTCCATCATCCAATACCTGTAACAGAATATTGAAGACATCAGGATGCGCTTTCTCTACCTCATCCAGCAAAATCACCGAGTAAGGCTTACGGCGAACCGCTTCGGTCAGATAACCACCTTCTTCATAACCAACATATCCAGGAGGCGCACCGACCAGTCGTGAAACCGCGTGCTTTTCCATAAATTCAGACATATCGATACGTACCATCGCGTCATCGTCATCGAATAAGAATCCAGCCAAGGCTTTGGACAACTCAGTCTTACCGACACCAGTTGGGCCGAGGAACATAAACGAGCCCATTGGACGGTTCGGATCAGACAAGCCTGCCCGCGAACGACGAATCGCATTCGATACCGCAGTAATCGCTTCACGCTGACCAATCACGCGCTTACGCAGCAGCTCTTCCATCTGCATCAGCTTGTCGCGCTCGCCTTCCATCATTTTGGAAACCGGGATACCCGTCCAACTAGAAACCACATCCGCAATTTCATTCTCTGTAACTTTATTACGCAACAGCTTGTTTGGCTCGCCAGACTCTTCAGCCTGTGAGGCATCAATCAGCTGCTTTTCAAGCTCAGGAATGCGGCCATACTGCAGCTCAGACATGCGCTGTAAATCACCTGCACGACGCGCTGTCTCCATCTCGATACGAATCTGATCTAACTCTTCTTTGATATGCTGCGTGCCTTGTACAGCCGCTTTTTCAGCATTCCAGATTTCTTCTAAATCAGAGTATTCACGCTCTAATAGCTCGATTTGCTCTTCCAAGTCCGCTAAACGTTTTTTAGACGCATCATCGTTTTCAGATTTTAACGACTCACGCTCGATCTTCAGCTTGATCAGTCTGCGATCAAGTTTATCCATCGACTCTGGCTTGGAGTCAATTTCCAAACGAATGCGCGATGCAGCCTCATCCACCAAGTCAATTGCCTTATCCGGCAGCTGGCGATCCGTAATATAGCGGTGCGATAGGGTTGCCGCCGCGACAATTGCCGGATCGGTAATATCCACACCATGATGCACTTCGTAACGCTCTTTCAGTCCACGCAGAATCGCAACCGTATCTTCTACTGTTGGCTCATTGACCTGAATTTTCTGGAAGCGTCGCTCAAGTGCCGCATCTTTTTCAATGTATTTGCGATACTCATCCAGCGTTGTCGCACCGATACAATGCAGCTCACCACGCGCTAGCGCAGGTTTTAACATATTGCCCGCATCCATAGCGCCTTCGGCCGCACCAGCACCCACTAGTGTGTGTAATTCATCAATAAACAGAATCACATTACCGTCGGATTTTGCGATGTCATTCAACACTGCTTTTAAGCGCTCTTCAAAGTCACCGCGGAATTTTGCACCAGCTAATAGTGATGCCAAATCCAGTGATAACAAGCGCTTGCCCTTCACGCCTTCTGGCACTTCTCCATTCACGATGCGCTGTGCTAAGCCTTCAGCAATCGCGGTTTTACCCACACCTGGCTCACCGATAATGACCGGATTATTCTTAGTACGACGCTGCAGAATCTGCACCGCACGGCGAATTTCCGCATCACGGCCGATAATTGGGTCAATTTTTCCCTGCTCGGCACGTTCGGTTAAGTCAGTGGTATATTTTTCTAAAGCTTCACGTTGATCTTCAGCATTGGGATCATTCACATTCTGACCACCGCGCACATCATCGATCGCTTTTTCAAGAATCGCTTTAGTTGCGCCATTGGCTTTGAGGATTATTCCAAGCTTGCCCTTCTCTTCAGCGGCCGCCAGAATAAAAATCTCGGTAGAAATATATTGATCATCACGTTTTTGAGCTAACTTATCGGTTACATTCAATAAGCGATTTAAGTCATTGGAGACATGTACATCTCCCGCATCGCCACCAGTCACGACAGGTAGATTATCCACCTCTTCGCCCAACTGTGACCGTAATGCGTTTAAGTTAACGCCTGCTTTACTCAATAATCCACGTGCTGAGCCGCCATCTTGGTCGAGCAATGCGACCATGACATGAACCGGCTCCATTTGCTGATGATCATGGCGCAATGCGAGCGATTGCGCATCTTGTAGTGCCAGCTGAAATTTGCTGGTTAATTTGTCCATTCTCATAGGTTTCCCCTAAATAGGTTCTGATATGTCATTAACTATGTGGGGGAATTTGTGCAATTCAATTGATTAAAATCAACCTTTTGTGAAGTTATCTTAATCAGTGAGGCTCTGCCTCGTCTTCAGACCAAAGTTGTGCGAGCGTTGTGGGTGAAGATTTTTGTTCATTAGTGCGGCAGGGCAAAGGGTAAGTCAAAGCAGATGGTTTATAGTGCTCACCTTCGTTGAAACAAGTAATTTTCCCCGGCCCATCTGCCCAAAACTCGTGAGGATTAGGCGCTTCTTTTCCATCAGTCACGAAGTTAGCCCAGCCCCACCCGAACGGAATTTTGTAAGGAACATGAGATATTTGAAAATGCAGATGATGAAAGCCGGCGCCACAGCCATTCATAATATCCTCACCCATTTCAGCAATTTGCTCGCCCCGCTTTACAAGCTGGCCGGGTACGACTTTAAGGTTTCTCATATGGCCATAAAGTGCATAAAGCGGTTTACCTTCAGCCGTACGACCATGGCTGATTAACACCGTTGGCCCCCAGCACTTATCGTTCTTGGCTTTCACGACTTTGCCATATGCCGCTGCAATAATAGGCGTACCAATCTCCTGAAAAATATCCACACCGTTATGCTGAAGTGTACGCCGCAGCCCATTTGCGCCGACTCGGCTGTGGTAATCGGAAATAATAATTGGTGCATCTTTCGGTACGGTCAACGCCAGCTTATGGGCAGTGGCTGGCTTATTATTCCAAGCATGAACGCGCCCGTAAAAGCCGGTTTCTTCCAACTCAGCCAAAGCCGCTGTCTTTGCCTGAGCGCTGGAAAAGCCAACAGCAACCATTGAACAGATTAAAAAATAGGTGGGTTTAAATGGGAAATATTTCATGGCAACACTCGTCTTTTTATTATGGCCAAGAGCATGGGGAGATACCTCAAGGCTGATTATTAATAGTTTGTCACGAATGCTCAGTGTTTTTCCTACCGTTTGACGAATGGATAGGCTGATTCCACCTCAGCGCCCCGTTAGTCTCTAAAACCTCCCCCCCAGTCTTGTGGCCCAAGATTTGTTACGCAGCACGAACTATAGGTACTTAGTACTCCAACGTTTGCCAAGGAAGACGACCCTATGTTCAAAAGCCATACCCCATTCCGAATGATACTGCTCACCGCCTGCTTATTCCCCGCCACCCATGCCATGGCGGATGTGCTGTCTTCAACCACTACCGGCGACCTCATTGAGCCTGCTAACACCTACGATACCTCCTACCCTTCTTTACTGAATATGCGAGTTAAGACAGTCATCGGTTCAGGCGCTTGCGGTCCAGGAGTGAATGATGGCTGTACACTCAACGACGTGCTCAATGACATTGATGGCAGCGATGACTTCCAACCAGAAATCAAAGTCCACATGACAGCGGATGACTTTCCAGATGATGGCTTAGTTTCTAACGCAGAATTACGCCAACGCGGCGCGACCAGCCGTGGTGCGCCACAAAAATCCTTCCGCGTGAAACTGGATAGCAGCGATGCGCTATGGCGTGGGGAACGCCGTATTCAGTTGGTTAAAAGCTTTTGGGACTTTAGCCGTATTCGTAACAAACTAAGCTATGACTTGTTTATCGACATTCCAAACTTGCCCAGTATGCGCACGCAGTTTGTGAATTTCAGCGTTGAAGACCAAGGCTCTGTCGATGACTATGGCCTCTACACGCATGTTGAGTATTTCGGTAAGGAATACTTAGTCCGTCGAGGTTGGGATGATGACTCCGGTGTATATAAAGCCGAGAACTTTTTCTTCAAAGATGATCCGGGATTTGCACTGGATGCAGCCGGCGAACCGATTGATGAAGCCGCCTTTGAAAAGCTGATGGAAATCAAGCGTGGCGATGATCATCGTGAGTTTGTGAATATGATCCAAGCGGTCAATAATCCATCGCTGGATTTTGACTCGCAGGTCTTTAATAAATACTTTAATAAAGACAATTATTTAACTTGGTTTGCCATTAATCTGCTAACCGACAATTACGATACCAACTTCCATAACTTCTATCTCTACAACCCAAAAGGCACTGAGAAATTCTACTTTGTCCCTTGGGATTATGATCTGTCTTTAGGCTCTCTCTTTGATACTAATTACACCACGCGCACCGACCTGCCACGCTGGACACAGTCGCATGCCAACTGGTGGGGACAGGAATTACATCAGCAATTCTTAAGACAACCCGGCAATCTGGATTTGTTAAAAGAAGCCGTAATGGAAGTTAAAAATAAGTATCTAACCCGCGCGAAGCTTCAACAAAAAGCGGACTCTTATTACAACTTTGTGTTCCCGATGATCTCGGCCAGTCCAGATATCGACAAGCTGTATTTAGGTGGTACTAACCCTGAGAAAATCGCAGCTTATAACAATATTTTCTCCAGTCTGGCGGATAAGGTTGAGCAAAACTACAACCAGTTCATCGAGCATATTGCCGATCCAATGCCATTCTCGCTCTATGACCCGGTTGCCAATGCCGACCAAAGCTACAAGTTCAGCTGGTCCAGCTCGGATTCGCTGTATAACCAAAGCATTAACTACGATATCCAAATCTCAACCTCGGTTGGTTTTGAGTCGAACTCAATCGTCTTTAACCAAAGCGGCATTTCAGGAACCAGTGTGACGGTGCCTTGGAACTACGCTTCCGGTAATTACTTCTACCGCATCATTGCCCGCGATGCGAATGAGCCTTCACGTTACTGGCAGGTTGGCTACAACGCGATCGACCGTGGTGATGGTTCGCAGGACTACGGTATCATCGCCTTTAACGCCACGATTGATGGTAGCAGCGCGTACCCCGTAGGAAATCCGGATTTCGCATCGACCACGCTAAATAGTGCCATTAGCATCGATGTATTAGCCAATGATACGGGCTCTGGCTTAGTGCTTAGCAGCACGAATGATTGGTCAGAAAGCGGTGGTTCGGTAACCATCTCAAACAATAAAATTAACTACCAACCAAAGACTGGCTTCACTGGTAATGACCGACTTTGGTATGTGTTCCGCGACTCACAAGGGCGTCGTAACTTCGGCGTAGTCAATATTACTGTTTCAGGCAGCGCTTATCCTGTGGGTAACCCAGACACCGTTAGTACCGCGTTAAATAGCCCGCTAACCATTGATGTGCTGGCAAATGACTCCGGTTCAGGTTTAACAATAACCAGCTCCAATCCTTGGTCATTAAAAGGCGGTAGAGTCGCTATTTCCAATAATCGGATCTCATATACGCCAAAGCAAGACTTCTCAGGCGAAGACAAGCTTTGGTATGTATTCCAGGATTCATTAGGCCGCGTAAATAGCAGCAGTGTGAATATTAATGTGACCGGCACATCCGCTTACCCAGTTGCTTATACGGATAGTGTCTCCGTCGCAGCGGGCAGCTCAGTCACCTTTAACGCAATGGGGAATGATACCGGCACAGGGCTGTGGGTTTCAGATGTGAATGAGTATTCGGTCAATGGCGGCACCATAAGCAATGCGAATAACCAATTAACCTACACGCCAAGAGCTGGCTATAAAGGAACGGATAGTTTTTGGTATGTGATTACCGACATCATTGGCCGTACCAACTCGGCTAAGGTGACTGTTTCGGTTTACTAAAACCTAGTTACACCTATCTGACCTGATAGTTGCAGAAATTAAATACGCAACTATCAGGTTTGACTTGGTACTCATTTTCACCACTGTTTTTCCTCCGCTCCCAGCCTTCACTAAGCCCTACAAAAAATCACTTAACATCAATTTCTCAAGCCCTTTCGGGGTCTTTATCCCTTGATCGTTAGTGATAAACACATCCGCCTTGCCTTCTACCGCCGAAGCTACATGAATCGAATCTGGCGTCTTCATTCCGCTCAAGGTTGCGCGTAAAAAGGCTGTTTTAATGTAAATTTTCTGCGTGGTGGGAATAAGCGTTATAAACTTTCTATCATTAAGTGCCTTGGTATAGAGATTAATAGCATTCGTATCATTATTTTTAAATGGCATCACCATCAACTCGGCCAATGTGATCTCGCCAGTTAACAAGCTTATCTCTTTGCTATCAACACATTGAGCTAACTGCTGCATCAGCGGTAAATACTCTGCGAACCCTTCAAAAAGATAGATCAGAATATTGGTATCGACGTATACACGCTTACCGGATATCGCCTCTCTCAGCCCCATGCTTCACGCTCTTGAGCAATAAACTGATCAACTTCTGCCGATGAAGAAAATACCCCTTTTACTGAGCCAATATAGGACTGCGCAATCCCCTCTTCAGAAACAAATAGCTTACTGGATAAGCTTTCATAAGCCCTTTTCATCTTGTGATACTCATCTGAGGGCACAATGACAAACACTTCCTTGGTGTGCTTGGTAATCGAAATAGGCTCCTTAATCGCACTGGTGACCAACTCACCAAAGCTCTTTTGGGCTTGAGTACTTGATATCGTTTTCATGGCCGTCTCCACTCTGATATACATAGAATATGGATTATAGGTAAAATACGGATTTTATGAAAGAGCCATACACTCCCAGCTTGCAGCAACCCCAAGCAAGTGTCACCATTCAGGGCATCAATCAAAAAGGAGAGAATGATGCCCTATTTAGCTGCTGACGACCGTTACGAAAAGGGTCAATACCGCCGCTGTGGCAAGAGTGGCCTAAAGCTCCCACTGATCTCACTGGGACTTTGGCACAACTTCGGCGCTACGTTTTCACTGGATAATCAACAAGCAATCCTCCGTCGGGCATTCGACCTTGGAGTTACGCATTTTGATTTGGCCAACAACTACGGCCCTCCGCCTGGCTCTTCTGAAGAGCACTTCGGCAAGCTGCTAAAAGCGGATTTTCTTCCTTATCGCGATGAACTGATCATCTCCAGTAAAGCTGGCTATAACATGTGGCCCGGCCCGTATGGCGAATGGGGTTCACGCAAATACCTGCTCGCCAGTTTGGACCAAAGCCTCAAGCGCATGGGCTTAGATTACGTCGACATCTTCTACTCGCATCGCTACGACCCTAACACGCCACTGGAAGAAACTATGGGTGCATTGGATCACGCCGTGAGACAAGGCAAAGCGCTGTATGTCGGCATCTCCTCCTACCCGCCAGAGCAAACCCGCAAAGCGGCTAAAATTCTGCGCGACTTAGGTACACCTTGCCTGATTCATCAGCCATCTTATTCCATGTTTAACCGCTGGATTGAAGATGGCCTGCTGCAAGCCATTGAAGATGAGAAAATGGGCTGTATCGCTTTCTCGCCACTGGCCCAAGGCTTGCTGACGAATAAATACCTAAACGGCATTCCAGAGCACTCCCGCGTGACGCATGCCAGCAGTTTTAAAGATGATTTCATCAATGATAAAACGCTGAAAAACGTGCGTGCACTCAATGATATGGCGAAGCAACGCGACCAATCGCTAGCGCAAATGGCCATTGCTTGGGTGCTGCGTGATCAACGCGTCACCTCTGCACTGATCGGTGCCAGCAGCGTGAAACAGCTGGAAGACAGCGTCGCCGCACGTAACAATCTCAGCTTCAATCAGGAAGAGCTAAACAGCATTGATCAACATGCCAAAAACATGGATATCAATATCTGGGCTTCACGCTAAGCCACTGATCGCCCCACAATAATCCCCATCCAGCCCGAAGCAAACCCACTGCTTCGGGCACCTAATGAGACCCCACATGTTCTCCAATCTGGCCTTCGCCCTCGAAGTTACAGCACCCACTTTTTTAGTTATTTGCCTCGGTATTTTTCTAAAACGCATTGGCGTCATCAATAATGAGTTTGCCCAAATCGGCTCTGATCTGGTGTTTAAAATCACGCTACCCTGCTTATTGTTCGTTAGCTTAGCGCAGGTTAATTTTGAGCACCCACCGATTGCACTGGTGTTATGCGGCTTATTACTGACCCTGCTAGCCTTCCTGATTTTGGAATATGTGATTGCCCCGAGACTGGATAAGGTCGACCGCAGCGCCTTTGTACAAGGCTCATTTCGCAGCAATATGGGGATTGTCGGGCTCGCCTTTTGTATCAATGCCTTTGGCGATGGCGTGATTGCCGTGGCCTCGGTGTATCTGGCCTTTGTGACCATCTTGTATAACGTGTTATCACTGATCACCCTCACCCGCAATCAGGTGAAAGAAGGCGCTAATTTATCACTCGGCCTCACGCTGCGCCGGATTGCCAGCAACCCCATTATCATCGCGATTGTGATTGCGGTTTCGATCTCGCTGCTATCCATTACCCCACCTAAATTTGTGCTGGATACCACCGGCTACATTGGCCGCATGAGTATGCCACTGGCCTTACTCTGTATCGGTGCTTCGATTCGCTGGCGGGATTTTCGGGTATCCGTCAATCTGTACTGGGCCACCTTGGCCAAGCTCATTGCGGTACCGGCGTTGATTACGATCGGTGGAATATTAGCGGGACTACGCGGTGAGTCACTTGGCGTTTTGTATCTGATGTCTTCAGCGCCCAGTGCGGCGGCAGGCTATCCAATGCTGCGAGCAATCGGTGGTAATTATCATTTAGGTGCAGCGATTATTGCCAGTACCTCACTGGCTGCCGTGGTCGCCATTACGCTGGGATTATTTTTATTAAAAGCGTTTAGCCTGATTTAACCGCACAAAAAAGCACGACCTAAGCCGTGCAATAAGTACCCCCAGGTCAAGCAGCAGGACAAACGCTATGCAAGGGTGCGGACGGATTTCTCCTGCACCCAGTCACTTACCAGCGCATCAAACGTCAGAAAGTGCTGCGTTTTTAAGTGGCGGTCAAAGGCCTCTGAGCTGGTATACACTTCGCTTAAAACAAACGATTCCGGCTTGCCGGGTGAACGAGTCACCTCGAAAAAATGGCAATCCGGCTCTTCATCCAGCGAGTTTTTCGCCTGCTCTAACACTACCTTATAAAACTGATCCGCCTTATCCGGCTGAATCACAAAATCAACTAATACCATAAACATAATTTTTCTCCTCTGGCAGCAGGCTTAGGCTGTTTTCATTGCTTGAATACGATTAATCACGGCTTGGGTAACGGCTTTGGTTCCCATATCACCACCAAATTCCATTGGGCGAATTTCATTCGCTTCAAAGCCTTGATATACCGCATCCTCAATCATCGTTGCCGCATTGGCCAGCGCCTCATTACCTGACTTATCCGCCAGATAATCCAGCATTAACGCGCCACTTAAAATCGCCGCCAAAGGATTGGCTTTATCCTGCCCCATAATGTCAGGAGCGCTGCCGTGTGCGGGTTGAAATAAGCCATGATGATCACCAATTTCACCACAGGCTGCCATGCCCATACCGCCGACTAAACCACCAGCTAAATCCGATAAAATATCCCCAAAGATATTCTCCATCACCAGCACATCAAAGGCCCAAGGGTAACGAATGAAATCTAAAGCCTGCGCATCGACATAGTTATAGCCTTTTTCGATATCGGGGTAGTTAACGCAGCGCTCATCAAATATTTGTCTGAAAAATGCCATCGATTTGAAAACATTGGCTTTATCCACGCAGGTGACTTTGCCTGCAAAGCCTCGGCGCTTACGTTTTTGAGCTAACTTAAAGGCGAAGTCATGCAGCTTTTCAGTGGTTTTACGGGTGATGCGCATCACATCCTGCACTTCATCATTAGTTTCAACCGGGCAGCGATTATGTACCGCTGCGGTATAAAACAAACCTTCGGTGGATTCGCGCAAAATGATCATGTCGATATCTTTAGCACGAGGGTCGGCTAAGCGTTGCGGCGCATTAGGATAAGCACGCACCGGACGAATGCCCGCATACAATTGGAAGCGGTCCCGCAAGCGCAAATGGGGGGATATTTCGGTGCCATCGGTATAACGTACCGAGGGTAAACCAATCGCTCCCAGCAAGATGGCATCGGCCTCCCCTGCCGCTTCTTCACCACCGGGTTGGATATCGTTTCCGGTCTCTTGGTAATAGCCTGCGCCAGCACTGATATAGTTTAGCGCCAAGCTAAAACCACCGATGGACTGTTGAGCAGAATCGATAACTGCCAAGGTTGCCTCTGTCACATCGATACCAATTCCGTCGCCTTTGATTACAGCAATCTGAAAGCTCGAATCACTCATCTTTAATTTCCTGCCTCTTAGTATTTAACCGCACTCTCTCACCCTTCAGGCCGTTTTAGCATTGGCCCGAATTGCTTTTTATTAAGCAGCGATTTCGGCACTCTGTCAATGTATACTTTAAAAAATACATTGACACATCCAATAAAGTATATATTGTTGCACTATCAAATAACACATCACATGCATGCCGTTATTAGATTTCTAGTGATGCAAACAGTGATCACGAAGCAGCTATCTGAGGAGATAAATCATGTTCAATTGTTTTTCTAATGCACGCCGCATGTCCGTAATGGCATCGCTGGTGCTGGGCTCGACCTTACTCATCGCAAGCAGCGCACATGCTGAAAAAATTCTTCGCTTTAGTCACACCGATAACCCTGGTGGCTCCCGTCAGGCCGCGGCTGAAGTGTTCGCCAAAGCCATCGCTAAAAATACCGAAGGCCGTTACAAACTCCGCATTTACCCCTCTGGCCAGCTGGCTAACGACCCTAAAGCCATTGAACAATTACAGTTAGGTGGCGTTGATTTCACCGTATCGGCCACCGGCAGCTACGCCACCCACCTACCCAGCATCAACCTCACCGCCATGCCATTTTTGGTGGATACCTATGAGCAAGGTTGGGAGTTTTACGACAACTCTGACTGGTTAAAAGGCGAATTCGCCAAACTGCCAGAAAAAGGCTTTCGTGTGTTATCCACGTGGGAAGCCGGTTTCCGTAGCTTCACGACTAACATGCCGCTGAACTCTCCGGAAGATGCTAAAGGCAAAAAAATGCGGGTTTACCCCAATGACATGATCCGCTGGACCATGGAAGCGATTGGCTTTCAAACCGTCGTTATGCCAATTACCGACGTTTACTTGTCAATCCAGCAAGGCGTGGTCAACGGTCAGGAAAATCCGGTCGATACCATAAAATCCCTGCGCTTTTATGAAGTTGCACCCTACGTTACGCTGACTCGTCATGTGTACAGCCCGCTGCCACTAACCATTTCGGAAAAAACATGGCAGGCCTTTTCGGATGACGATAAAGCCGCGGTATTAGAAGCCGCCAAAGAAGCCGCAAGCTTTAGCCGTGATCTGGTACGCAGCTCAGTTAACGAGCAAATCGAAGCCATGGAAAAAGCCGGTGCCACTGTCACCACGCCAAAAATTGGTCCGTTCCGCGATGCAGTGCAATCAGTCTATGCCAAGGCTAAAGATGTGTATGGCGCTGAGGAAGTCGACAAAGTGCTGTCCGACGCCGCTGCAATCCGTGAAAAGATGCCAGCTAAATAAATAGCTCAGTCGGGGTGCCTGAGTGTCAGGTACCCCATGTTGTTGGTTTAAGGAGCGTTTTGTGGATTACCGAAGTCATTACCCAAGCCCGCTAAAGTATCTCAGTGTGGCAATCGACACCTTTTTAGTACTCGGTGGAACCAGTGTGTTACTGCTGATCTTTTCAAATGCCGTACTGCGGGGAGCCGCCGGTTTTGATCTGGCTTGGTCGCTGGAGGCCACTGCCTTTTTGCTATTGTGGCTCACCTTTTTAGGCTGTGCGGCAGCCACAGCACGTGGTGCGAATATGCGCGTACTGGAAATCGTGCAACACGCACTCCCTAAAGTCGCTCAGTATTATCTGGAGATCGCCATCAATGTGGTGGTCGCCCTCTTGCTCTGTAGCCTGATTTACTACGGCTATGGCATCTCATTTCATACTTGGGCGCAGAAAACTACTGTGCTCTATTGGCCGGTTGGCGTGCTGTATGCCGCAATGCCGACGGGCATGTTACTCACCTTAATTTTCCACACTTATAATGCGTTGCTGGATATCCGTCGCGGTGTAATTACAGACGCCCAGACAACGGAGGTCGCGCAATGATTTTACTGTTTATTTGTCTGGTGTTTCTGTGCACCATTATGCTGAGTATTCCGCTGGTGTGGGCGATTCTCATCACTGCAATCCTGCCTATTTTTGTGTTCGATTTAGGCTATTCGCTGCAAGCGGTTTACCTGAATTTTATAAGTGGCGTCGAGCCAAACCATTTTATCGCGATTCCCCTATTTATCTTCGCCGGTGAGCTGATGGGCCGTGGCGGCGTGGGTCAACGGATTATCGAATTTGCTAAGGAAGCTTTTGGCTTTTTACCCGGTGGATTAGGCTTTGTGGTCGTTGGCGCATCCATGTTATTTGGTGGCATCTCAGGCTCTGCCATTGCTGACTCGGCCGCGATTGGTTCGGTCATGGTGCCAAATATGGCCAAGCAAGGTTATTCCAAAGCCTTTGCCGGTGGCTTAGTCGCCGCAGCCGGCACCATTGGTATCATCATCCCGCCTTCCATTCCGTTGCTGATTTATGGCTTTGTAGGGAATGTGTCGGTTGCTGATCTGTTTTTAGCCGGTGTTGTACCAGGGCTGATTTTTGGCATGTTATTTATGGCCGTGTGTTATTACGTGGGTAAAACCACCAGCTGTGATCCCGGTGGTCGACGCACCAGCCGCAAAGCTTTATGGCGTGCCTTTGTTCGCTCATTCCCCGCATTATTAATGCCGGTGATTATTTTGGGCGGTATTTTCGGTGGCTTTGTTACGCCAACAGAAGCGGCGGCCGTTGCCGTGGTGTATGGCTTCTTTGTGACCGTGGTGCTGTACCGTGATTTCTCATTGCGCGATATGCCAAAGCTGATTATTGATTCGTTTGTCACCAGCGCCATTGTTATGGTGGTGATCGGCGCGACAACGGTACTCGGCTGGTTAATCACGTTAGAGCAGTTGCCTCAAATACTGGCCGAATTCATCAACAGCATTTCCAGCAGCCCGTTCACATTTCTACTATTAGTAAACTTGGTATTACTGTTATTAGGACTGGTATTAGATCCGGTTCCTGCCATTTTGCTAACCGCACCATTGTTTATTCCGACAGCGATGACTTTCGGCGTCGACCCTGTGCATTTAGGCATAATTATGACCTGCAACGTGGCTGTGGGATTATTCACCCCACCGGTTGGCGCTACTTTATATGTGGCCTCCAGAATATCCGGTGTCGGCGTGCTGACGATTGCCCGAGCGATGGCTCCGCTGTACTTAGCCGCCATTTTTGCACTGATGTTGGTAACGTATATTCCGGCAATCTCAATGACACTGGTTGAAGCATTTCGCTAATACTGGACTACCATTTAGTTAATCTGGACTCTCAGACATGATCGAACTCGACACAATCAGTAAACTAGGTACTCAACTTAATCGCCCCGAGTGTGTGCTGGCGACGGCGAATGGCCGCCTGTACACCGCCGATTGGCGCGGTGGCATCGGCGTTATCGAGCCGGATGGTTCGCAGTGGTATTTACTGGCCAAGCAGGATGATTTAGAGCTAAAGCCTAACGGCATTTGCCTGATGCCCGATGGCTCGGTACTCGTCACTCACTTGGGTGCGGAAGACGGTGGCGTTTACCGCATTACTGAAGATGGCCAAACCACGCCCTTTTGCCTTGAGGTCGAAGGCATTCCACTGCCGCCAACCAATTATGTGCATTTAGATGCGCAAGGTCGGGTTTGGATTACAGTAAGCACACGCACCACGCCCCGCAGCGATGCCTATCGCCCAAATATCGCGGATGGCTTTGTTGTATTAGTCGATCAGGGCAAGGCCAGAATCGTTGCTGATAACTTAGGCTATACCAATGAATGCGTGGTGCATCCGGATGGTAAGCGCTTGTATGTAAATGAGACTTTTGCCCGCAAGCTAGTAAGTTTTGATATTGAGGAAAATGGCAATCTCTCGAACAAAACCACGGTTGCTGAATTTGGGCTTGGCACGTATCCGGATGGCTTAACCTTCGATACTGAAGGCGGTATTTGGATTACCTCCATCGTGAGTAATCGCGTGATTCGCATTGCGCCCGATGGCGAGCAAACCATGATGATTGAAGACTGCGATCCTGAGCATTTAAGCTGGGTGGAAGACGCGTTTCAGGCGCACACTATGGGCCGTCCGCACTTGGATAATGCTAAAAGTAAGTACCTGAAAAACATCTCCAGTTTGGCATTTGGCGGTGACGATTTACGCACCGCGTATCTCGGCTGTTTGCTGGATGAGTCGATTTATCAATTTGAATCACCGTATGCCGGCCACCCGCCAACACATTGGAATTTTGCTGGCCCGCAGCGCCTTAGTACTGAGCAAACTGAGGCCAACTCATGAACGCGCCGATTCGCTTAGCCACCGTTGGCACCGGCTATTTCAGTCGCTTTCAATATGCGGCCTGGGCACGCTTGCCAGAGGTTGAGTTGGTGGCAATCTGCAATCGCGACCCGCAAAGTGCCAAGGAGCTGGCCGAGCAATACGATGTCGCTGATACCTTTCAGGACTTTGAGTTGATGCTGGATACGGTGAAGCCTGATCTGGTGGATATCATTACGCCGCCCGTCACTCATGTGGCTTATGTGATGGCTTGTATTGAACGTAATATTCCAGTGATTTGCCAGAAGCCATTTACGCCCTCATTAGCTGATGCCAAAGCGCTGGTTGATCAGATTGAAGCGCGTAATGCCACGGTGATTATTCATGAGAATTTTCGCTTCCAACCGTGGTATACCAAAATACGCGAAGTATTGAACGAAGGACTGCTGGGTGAGTTGTATCAAATACGCTTTGCACTGCGCCCGGGCGATGGCCAAGGGCCGGAAGCGTACCTTGAGCGACAGCCCTACTTTCAGCAAATGGAGCGCTTCTTAGTGAATGAGACTGCAGTCCATCTTATTGATGTATTTCGATATTTATTCGGAGAAGTTGAATCCACTTATGCGGACTTGCGACGTATTAACCCCGTCATCAAAGGAGAAGATGCCGGTCTGATCATTTTCAAATTTGAAAACGGTGCGCGTGGTATTTTCGACGGTAATCGTCTGAGTGATCACAAGGCTAAAAATCGTCGGCTTACGATGGGCGAAATGCAAATCGAAGGGGAGCACGGCTGCCTGTTTTTGAATGGCGATGCCGAGCTGTCATTTCGCCGACACGGTGAAAATGATGAACAAAAAATCCCCTATAAGTGGCAAGATCAAGACTTTGGTGGCGATTGCGTTTATCGGTTACAACAGCATGTTGTTGAACATTTTGTGAGCGGCGCACAACTGATGAACACCGCAAGCGACTATATTGCTAATATAATGATCGCTGATGCAGCGTATGTGTCCGACAAAACGAGTGCCTGTATCAGACCCCAGATTGAATAACCGCCTAAAAGGATAAAGAACTATGACCGCGGCAACTAAAAAAACCCCACGTAAGAAGACCAAACTGTCCTTAACCGACAAAGCTTACGTTGAACTAAAGCGCCGCATTTTGGAGAACGAGCTCCCCCCGGGCTATCAAATTATGGAAAGCGAACTGGCTGAGTTGCTGGACATTAGCCGTACCCCGGCCCGTGAAGCGATGATGCGACTGGAGTCTGAAGGACTGGTCGAAATCCGCGCTCGTCACGGCATGATTGTAAAACGCATTTCCGTAAAAGACATGATGGAAATCTACGCGGTACTCACCGCGCTGGAATCCATGGCGGCCTGGCAAGCAGCGCAGTTAGATCACCCACCCGAAGTGATCGCTGAGCTTCGCGAAAGTGTGGAACAAATGGAACAAGCCCTGGCGGATAAAGACTTAAAAGCCTGGGCCAATTCGGATGAAAAGTTTCACCGCTTGTTGGTCGCCATGTGTGGCAACTCGCGACTGATTCAACTGGTTGACCGCTACATTGATCAATCGCATCGGGTACGCATGATGACCTTATCACTGCGCCCAATGCCGCTAAAGTCTAATGAAGATCATGCCAATGTAGTGGCAGCTATCGAGAATAAAGATGCGGATACTGCACGCCGTATTCACCGTATTCATCGCGAAAAAGCCGGTAATTTACTGGTTGAAATACTGAAAAAACATAACCTTACACAATTATAGCCCGTTAACAGCGGGCTGAACTAACGGAGAGAAATCATGTTACTGGGATGTATTGGAGACGACTTTACAGGCTCTTCGGATCTGGCAAATACGCTAGCGAAGCAAGGCATGCGCACGGTGCAATACACGGGTGTACCAAGCACCAATGCCACGCCCGATGTTGAAGCTGGCGTAATTGCGCTAAAGTCCCGATCTATCCCCGTTGCACAAGCGGTAGAGCAAGCACTGGCGGCACTGGATTGGCTAAAAGCCCAAGGCTGCCGACAGTTTTTCTTCAAGTACTGCTCCACCTTTGACTCCACACCCGAAGGCAATATCGGCCCCGTAATCGATGCACTCGCCGAAGCCATCGGCACCGATTGCGTGATTGTTTGCCCCGCCTTTCCCGGTGCCGGGCGCACGCTGTATCAAGGGCATTTGTTTGTAAATGATACCCTGCTCAATGAGTGCGGCATGCAAAACCACCCACTCACGCCAATGACCGATCCGGACATTCGCCGCTGGCTCGCGCCACAAACTAAGCACAGCGTCGGCCATGTACCGGAATCGATTGTGTTACAAGGCGCACCGGCGACTAAGGAGGCATTACTCAAACAAAGTGAAACCAGCCGCAGCTTGATTGTGGTGGATGCGATTCGCGATGAAGACTTAATGACGATTGGCGCAGCCGCTGCCGACTTACCACTAATTACTGGTGGCTCGGGCGTTGCGCTTGGCTTGCCAGAGAACTTCCGCCAGCAAGGTTTAATTGGCCAAAATGCCGGACATTGGCAAGGTGAAAAAGGCCGCTGCGCGATTATTTCTGGCTCCTGCTCGCGCGCCACTCGCGAACAACTCGAAATTTTTGGGAAATACCACCCCACGCTTGAAGTGAATGTTCAAGGCATTATGGATGGCACGATCACCGCTGAAAGCATTTGCCAATGGATGCAAAACCAACCCGACACGCCACTGGTTTATAGCTCTGCTAACCCACAAACGGTTAAAAACATTCAGGAGCAATTTGGCCGCGAAGCCTCTGCAACAGCCATTGAAAATCTGTTTGCCGAAACCGCAAAATGCCTACGCGCCAATGGCTTTAATCGCTTGATCGTTGCTGGTGGCGAAACCTCAGGCGCAGTAGTGGAAGCATTGGATATTAACGCCACTGAAATTGGCCCGGAAATTGACCCCGGCGTACCGTGTATGCGGGCGGGTGATGACTTTGTGATTGCCCTAAAATCAGGCAATTTCGGCGCGCCCGACTTTTTTGAGAAAGCCATAAGCCAACTGGAACAAGGTGCCGCATGAGTGCAGAAAACCGACTTCGGGAACAACTGTGCTTGCTGGCTAAATCCATGTTTGATCGTGGACTAACCGGCGGCAGCTCTGGCAATATTTCAGCGCGTACTGAGGATGGCGGCTTACTAGTCTCGCCAACCGGCTCCTGTTTTGGCCTGCTCGACCCTGCCACCTTGAGTCGCTTTGATATCGACGGTAATCAGCTCTCAGGCCTGCCACCCACTAAAGAAATCAATTTACACTCCGCCTTTTACGAGACTCGCTCCACGGCAGGCGCGGTGGTACATCTGCACTCCTGTCACTCGGTTGCGCGCTCCTTATTGCCCGATGTCGACCCCGATAACTTTTTGCCACCGCTAACGGCCTATTCGATTATGCGCTTGGGAAAAGTGAAATTGCTGCCCTACTTTCGCCCCGGTGACCCTGCAATGGGCGATGCGGTGCGTGGCTTGGCAGGTAAGCGCTCCGCAGTGATGCTGGCAGCTCATGGGCCAGTAGTCGCGGGAAAGGACATTGAAGCCGCTGTGTATGCGATTGAAGAGCTGGAGGAAACCGCCAAGCTCTCGATGCTACTCAAAGGCTATGACGTCAACTTGCTAACGCCTGAGCAAATCTCAGATGTGGTCACCCATTTTAACGTCGAGTGGGACTAGTGATGTGCTCAGCTGTGAGTTTTTAGGCCTATTATTAAACGAAATCACTTCACTGCTACACTAAGCCCTTAATAATTAAACAGAATCAAAGGGCTTTTCACACTATGAAGTATTCACTCGCACTGATTTTTACCCTGCTATTTGCTGCTGGCTGCTCCTCAAACCCAGCCTCACTCAATCGCGATACGCTGAAAGCCAATAAAGTCTCGGTGGTTGATTTAGTCTCCACCGATAAACTAACTCACGAAATATATGACAGCAGCCGCACCGCTGGCGCAACCGGTGGATTGCTGGGCTTAGCGGTTAGCGCGGGCGTCGATGCCACCATCAACTCCAGAAGAACCGTTGCTTTTGCACCGATCCTAACGGCACTAGGCAATTACGATACCAAAAAAATATTTGCTGCTAAATTAAAAGGCTTACAAGGCCCAAGCTTTGATTCGGATATCCGCGTGAATGCAACAGCCATGCCGGTCAATGCCTTCCCAAAACCGCCACTGCGTGAGCCAAAAGTACTGAGCATTGCCAGCAAATACACGCTGGGGCCAAATCACCAATATGTCACCGCAGTCGCCAATACCCTGCTGAAAGCCACGCCAGAAAGTGCACCGTACAAGCGCGCCTATAAAGCGACTGCGAATATTGATATTGGTGGGCAGGTCGGCATTAACGTGACCCAACTGCTGATTAGCCAGCCTGAACTACTCAAGCAAGCCACTGAAAGCGCGATGGATATGCTGATTAAAGATATTGAACAGGATTTAAATGTAGGACCGGCTAGGCCGTAAGCTGAGACTTTGGCTCCCGCTTGCTCTCAATAGCAGGCGGGAAACCATTAGCGCATTGAGCGCCGCGATTAATAGCGCGTCATTCCGATAGCGCTGTTTTTATTAAGCAACAAACACTTAATCAATACGCAAACGCTGTTCCCGCATCGCCTGATAAATCTCATCCGCTTCGCGATAAATTGGCAATAAGGCCGCATCCAGCTCACCAGTCCGCGCTTGCCACGTTCCAAAGCCGGTTGACTTCCAGACCGAGTCATACCAATGCTCTGACCAGACCCCATCACTATCGCGTCGACCGGCTGGCCAGCTAAGCATTTCCGGATAAAACGGAATGCCCACATGCGCACACAAGGCTTCTAAATACGCTTGTGGCTGCTGCAAAAAATCACGCGCATCAATCACCAACGGCTTTTGTTCCAGGTTAGCCAACACCCATTCGTATAAGCGTAACTGCTGCGGCACACCGATATCATCCAACGTCACGTCTTCGCGCTTTTGCGAGTAAGACAACAACACCTCACGCGGATCGCGCAGTAAAAAGCAATGCGACAACTCTGCCAACCAATCCAGCGGATACTCCGGCAACATGTGATGCGTCATGTGTTTTTGGTAGAAAAATCCACTGGCAGCGGGCGTTGTGCAAAGCTCGATGACCTTGTCCACATCTGCTTCGTGGTGCGCGATGATCTCTGCGCCCATGGGATGATCTAAGCCTGTTCGCTGTAGGTAGGCGGCGTAGAAAGGCTCATCCCAGACTTCGGTGTCTGGGCGGTTTTCCCAAGCTCTCATCATCGCGGTCGATAGGTTACGCGGGCCAGACCACATGGCTAGGATGGGTTTGAGTTCGATGTTATGCGGGTTGGCGCTGCTCTCTTGGGCACTACTAGCCATAATATTTGCCTCGAAACGGGATAAATTAAAGGGTATATATTCAAAATACTGACATCAACTACAATAGTTATCACACTAAACTCAGGTGTTCAGCAATGCCTTATTCTCCTGATAAACCCTATCTAACTGGCTTTGTATCAGATCAATATTGGCCTTACTAATCGCTAACCCCTTGGCAACTTCTGCCCAATTGGCTAACGCACTTACCACTTGCTCTATATCTTTCTGCGCTTCCTTCCAGTTCTTATAAGCTGCCTGATTAGCCATTGCCTGCATAGTCTTCAATGGCGGCTGACTTCCATAGCCACCGTACGATGTCATGTGGTGATTGTGAGGGTTTGGACTGAATGTCACATCGTAAAAAGGCGTTGGCGACCACTGGCCAAAGTCATCCATTAGAAATGCCCAGTTCTTCGTATGATCATCCTGATTTAAAGAAAACAGATTAAACATCGCTCGCTTAAACTGCACCTTACCCACCGCTGCACTCTGGCATAAAACCTGACTCGCCTTAATCAGGTCTTCGTAATCCATCGATGGTTGCCGAAAATCGGCATCTAACAAACCACATAGAGAATGCATGTGATAGCGCCCCTGATAGTCATCTCCCGTACAATCAAAACGGCGCATCGCTAACCATGCAGTCGCTTTCATCTGCTCAGGTGCCTGTATTAACTCCCAATCAGGGACGGTCAAACCTGCCTGCTTTGCCATGACCAAATAGGCGGCCTCGCACACGCTTTCCTCATGGCCCAACATTAGGTGCTCTGAAGTAAACTTAATTAGCCAAGGCTCTAACCCCTCACGCGCTTCGGTCGAAACCCTATCGCCTTGTTTTACATCGCGATAAATCAGCGCCTTAGGCCGTGCGCCGCCAGAACTTCCGGCTGCTGCCAATAGCTCAAGTACCTCAGAGGCTTCACCATCAAAAATCTGTGTCGCTTGCTCGCCTAACTCACACAACGATACAGAGTGCGCTTCGCCATCCCCAAGCTCGACGGCAGGCTGATACGCCAATGCCCCCATTGCACGGCTTCCCGTGAAAGCCAAGCGATCCATTGCTGTGACTTGGTTTAATAACAAACCATGCTGGCGAAACAGGCGATCCATTAGCAGCAACCCCCAACCATCCGGCAAGGAATCGCCAAATACACCCTGCAAGCCTTGATGGGGTCGCTTGGGCGCTAAACTCAGCTCATGGTTGAATGACAGATTAAACGGAGAAAGGCTGTGGTAGCGGCTAAGGTAAGCCTCATCATACTGGAAATAAGTACCCTGCTGATCTTGCGCTAATCGCCCGACCAGCGCCTGCTGCCCATCACTCAAACGGCGATACACCTGCAAGGTTTGCACTGGCTTAAATGAGGCTTTCATGACTTTAAAACATCCTCAATGGTTAGCGGCGTTTTAACGGGCTCTTTGGTCAATTCAAGCAATTTATCCAAACGGTCAACCGACTGCCATAACAGTAAAAACTGACGCAATGAAATCTGGCCCGTAGTTTCAAACTTTTTGATGGTGGAAGCAGGCACCGTACTACGCTCAGCCAAGGCATCGCGGGACAGCTTTAGTTTTTTGCGTTTGCGGTGAATGGCATCAGCAAGTAATTGCTGAACATCGGCAGAGGAATGTAAGGAGAGCAATGTCATACCACATCCAAATAGATACTATTATATCTAATATAGCACTCAAAAACTAAAAATAGATACAGTGGTATCTTTTTTATAGCACTAACAATGAATTTTGAAGTTCATGCTACCATTTCTAAACTCGCCTAAAATCACTGTCTTCACCAACATCTGGCATAGCTTTTAATATCTCAATAAAGCTTTTCTTGTTTGGCGAAGTAAGTGCCTGCTCCAGAATCTGCCTGTGAGCAACCTCCGCACTAACACCCAAGCGTCGAGCATGGTCCTCCAGCGCCTGTACGACTTCATCGCTAATATCTCTTACCACAAGACTAGACATCACTATTACCTCCCACTAAGACCGATCAACAAATCATATCACTTTGTAAAAGCACTTAATTTTCCTAGTGCCAGCCAACCTTTCAAAAGCGCCCACTTATTCCCCAGATAAAAAAATACTCATCAAAAACCACAGCATTTAGCGCGATTCCTCACTAAAATTAAGGCACAATGACTACCAGAATCAGTCAATAGCTTCCCCCTTAAGCGCTGTTGATTGTCGAATAAGTGTCAGTAGCGCCTGTGCCAAGACGCACCCGAAGGCCTGCTTTACTCGTAACAGACCAGCTTACATCGAGGTGAATTATGGCGGCGTATACCCTGTCGACTATCCAAACTCAGTATCAGGCTTCGGCTAATCCTCCGGTACTCGACCGCGTTTCGTTTACCATCGACCACATTCACGCGGGCAGCAATACCATCAGCGGCACGTATGAAGTGGTGAAGTTTTTGGTGGATAACGGCATTCCCGTTACGGTGTTTATGCAAGCCACCAGCCCCAGTAATAACTACGAATTTGACCGCACCAATGCCTCGTTGATTTATGGATTAGCGCCCCATTTGGTAACGCTTGGGGTGCATCCGTTGTCCTCTGGCAATAGCCAAAGTGAACAAACGAAAGTCTACAATATCATCAGCCAAATCATTGTGGATGTGACAGGGAGCAAGCCGTTGACCCTGTCATATCACGGCTCGGGCGCAGGGCCGGAGCCAGGCATTTCATATCCCGGAATCAAATATGCGCGCGGCATTGGTAGCGCCTGGTCTCCCAGCACCGGCAACCGACTGGATACACCGGTTGTCGTCATGAATTCGGTGCAGCGCGCTTTTGATTACACCAGCGAGCGCAATAGCGCGGGCTTGTCGTCTACCATTTTTGTGCATACCCAAGAGTTGCTTAATGGCTCAGTGAAAAAAGATATTTTTGATGCATTTATCAAAAACGTGAAAGCACAAAAGTTGCAGGCAGTACCTTATTACGATGCCATGTTGGTTGATTTTAAAGATGGTACGCCGACTCAAGGTGGCGGATCAGGCGGCAGTGGTTCGGGCGGCTCCGGTAGCGGTGGCGGAACAGCACCGCCTCCCGGTGGTGGCACGACGGTTAAGGGCAGTTTGCGTTTATCCGCTTCTGAAACCCCAAGCCGACGCCCACTGAAAGCCAATTTTAAAATTCAGAGCTTAAGTGGCGAAACGATTGCCACGGCGAATAATATCTCTAGCCAGCAATTCTCGATTCCGGTCGGTACCTATCGGGTAAGCGCCACCGCTGCGGGAACTACCAAAACAGATACGATCGAGCTGACGCAGACTAAAGGCATTCACCATATTTTTCTGATTTCGGCGAGTGGCAGCGGCAGTACACCGACTCCACCAACGCCTCCTACACCGCCGGTTGGTGGTTTGGGTAGTTTGCGTTTATCAGCCTCGGATAAGCGAACGCGTCGTCCGGTGAATGCTGATTTTCTGGTGCAGGATCTGGCGGGTAAAATCGTGGATACCGCCGGTAATACCAGCTCGCATTTATTCCGCATTCCCGCTGCGCCTTATCAGGTAAGTGCGATTGTTGGCAGCAATAGTGTGAGTAATGAAATCCTGCTGACCGCAACGCAGGGTATTCATCATATTTTCCTGATTCCAGAAGAAGGTTCGGGCGGTAGCACACCGACTCCGACGCCCACACCTACGCCACCAACAACTCCGAGCACTCCGCCGGTTGGCGAGGCGTTTGGTAGCTTGCGAATTTCAGCCTCCGAGCGGCAGACACGCCGCCCTATTAAGGCTGATTTTTTGATTCAGGATATGAGCGGCAAGCTGATTGATACTGCCGCCAATACCCAGAGTTATTTATTCCGGATTCCGGCGGGCCAGTATCAGCTAAAGGCTCAGTACAATGGCAATACCGTGAGTGCGACCATTAATTTGACCAGCACCAAGGGTATTCACCATATCTTTTTAATCCCGACCTAATACGTTTTTAGGCTCGCCGCGTGCAAACGCTTCAAGGTTGACGATGAGTTGATCGACCAGCGTTTGCATGCCGCCGACACTGGCCCAAGCCACGTGCGGGGTAACGATCACATTGGGTAAATCCGCCACTTGCATCATGGCCGAATCCATCGCGGCGGGCTCGACCTCAGTCACATCCAAACCGGCACCGGCAATCACGCCTGCTTTCAAGGCTTCGGCCAGTGCTGTTTCATCAATCAAACCGCCGCGACCGGTATTCACCACAATCGCAGAGTCTTTCATACCCTGCAAAAATTCAGCATCGATAATATTGTGCGTTTCAGCCGTTAACGGGCAGTGCAGCGTGAGTACATCAGCCTGTGCACGCATTTCTTCCAGCGAAACCAGCTGGCCATGATCAGGCGCTGTGCGAATGTGTTGATTGAGATACATCACGTTCATGCCAAAGGCTAAGCCAATGCGCCCAACCGACTGCCCCAATGCGCCTGCGCCGATAATGCCGAGGTTTGATCCAGCCAGATCACGAATCGGACGATTAAAAAAGCAGAACTGATTAGAGCGCACCCATTCGCCATCCAGCACTTGTTCGCGGTATTCCACCAGATTGCGGCGCAGTGCCAGAATCAGTGAAAAGGTGTGCTCCGGTACGGTATTAACCGCATAGCCACGGATATTGCAGACGGTTACGCCATGCGCGTTGCAGGCCTCTAAGTCGACAATATTGTAGCCAGTGGCTGCCACGGCGATCAGTTTTAAGTCTGGCAGTTGTTCTAACATCGCCGGGGTAATGGCGACTTTATTGCTGATTGCGATGCTGGCACCGGCTAAACGCGCTACCACTTGCTCAGGTTCGGTACGCTCGTATTCCTGCCATTGGTGGTCAAACGCCGGTCGGCCAACAACAACGCCGGGGCCAATGGTGGATGCATCCAGAAAAACGATTTGTTCAGACATATTAACCCCGTAATCAATTAAGTAGAGCGGGCCATAATAACGCGTTTTCAGGGTAAGGCCAGCCGTTTAGCGCACTGTATTTGTCCCCTACTGATTATCCTGTTGGGTTTTATTACGCCGCGCTTTATCTACTGAGCGGCGTTTGGATTTTACACTCAATATGACGCGGCCAATAATCCCGCTAAGGATATTTTCCCTTCGCACACGCTGCCCCGTTATAATCACGCCTCGATCTTGACTCATCCCTTACTCAGCTTCAGCGGTTCATGACTATCAATACCAAACGCGAAAAAAAACCATCTAAACAAAAGCCAGCCTCGCCACTACCGATGCGCGATGGCGTGTCTTCCAGCCGGGTTTGGTTGCCAAAGTGCGGCAGCTTAAAGCAGCCCGGCGAGTTTTATGGCCACTGGGATACGGTGCTGGATTTTCTGTTGGAACGTTTTCCGTTTATTCCTGAAGACATTTTACGTGAACGTTTAGCGCTCGGGGGCATGGTCGATCAACACGGCACGCCATATGCAGCGGACACGCCTTATCCCGAAGCCAGTTTTTTGTTTTATTACCGCGAAATTCCGGATGAGCCACGCATTCCGTTTCAGGAAACCATTTTATTTAAAAACGACCATCTAATCGTGGTCGATAAGCCGCACTTTATTCCGGTCACACCGATTGGTCGATTTGTAAAAGAGAGCTTACTTAGCCGTTTGAAACACCGGTTTCAGATTGAGGCCATTAGCCCGATTCACCGGCTGGATCGCGAAACGGCGGGCGTGATGTTATTTAGCTGCGATGCTGATTTTCGTGGTGCTTATCAAAACCTGTTTCAAAATCGGGAAGTGCGTAAAACTTACGAGGCGATTGCGCCGAATATTGAGCGAGAGTATCCCTTTATTTATCGCAGCAATATTGTGCCAAGTGAGCCATTTTTCCTGCAAAAGGAAGCGCCCGGTGAGCCAAATGCCGAAACGCTGGTGGATAGAGTTGAAGTCAAAGGCGACTTAGCGCGCTATCGGCTAAAACCAGTCACCGGCAAGCAACATCAGCTGCGCATTCACATGACTGCGCTTGGCTGCCCGATATTAAATGACCCGTTTTATCCTGAATTATTAGCCAATAAAGGCGAGGATTATTCTGCGCCCTTGCAGCTGCTGGCTAAGACCTTGGAGTTTACTGATCCAATCACTGGCGAGCCACAATTTTTTGAGAGCCAGCTGCGCCTCGAACTTTAATGATTCAAAGGCTCTAGTGAGGTTGTCAAAGCCTTAACGCGTGCTACACTCGGCGCTCAATTGGGCACTCAATCACACAGGAGCCAGGCTTTGGATAATACGCGGGGAAGTCTCTACATGGTCATCGCGATGGCCGCGTTTGCGCTGGAAGATATGTTTATCAAATCCGCTGCAGCACAAATACCCGTCGGGGAAATATTAGCCCTGTTCGGCTTTGGCGGTATGTGTGCTTTTATCCTGCTCACTTGGCGACGTAAAGAGCGCGTGATACATCCGGCGATTCTCTCTAAACCGATTTTACTGCGCGTGATTTGCGAAGTGACAGGACGGGTGTTTTTTACACTGGCTCTTGCGCTAACACCCATCTCCAGTGCCTCAGCAATTTTGCAAGCGACACCTTTAGTAGTAGTCATGGGTGCGGCAATTTTCTTCGGTGAGAAAGTCGGCTGGCGTCGCTGGATGGCAATTATGATCGGCTTTATCGGCGTGTTAATGATTATTCGACCCGGCTTGGAAGGCTTTGAAGCCTCCTCATTATTAGCCTTGATCGGTATGTTGGGCTTTGCTGGCCGTGATCTGGCCACCCGCGCAGCACCGCCTGCATTATCTAATATGCAACTGGGCGTGTATGGCTTCTTTATTATGGTCCCGACTGGCTTGGTGATGCTGCTGTATACCGGTGGTGGCGTGATTCCGAGTGCCTTATCAGCCGCTCAGATTGTCGGTGCCACGATATTTGGGACGCTGGCTTATTATTCGCTGACGGTGGCGATGCGCACTGGCGAAGTCTCCGTGGTAACGCCATTTCGTTATACGCGCTTAGTGTTTGCCTTGGTTGTGGGTGCTTTGGTGTTTTCAGAGCGACCAGACTTTATGACCTTATTGGGCAGTGCCATTATTATTGGCGGCGGTATTTATACCTTACTGCGCAGCCGTAAAGTGGTGGTGGTGCCGGTTAAGGTGCATTAATTTGAATAGCGGGTTGGCAGTCACACTCAAACTGCCAACCCATCACTCGCTTAGCCATTTAGCCACTTAGCCACTTAGCCACTTAGCCACTTAGCCATTTAGCCATTTAGCCATTTAGCCATTTAGCTACTTAGCCACTTAGCCACTTAGCCACTTAGCCACTTAGCCACTTAGCCACTTAGCCACTTAGCCACTTAGCCACTTAGCCACTTAGCCACTTAGCCACTTAGCCACTTAGCCATTTTAATCGCGATTACGGCACAAATTCGCGGGAAAACTCAGTTGTTTCATTAAATACTCCCGAAAATCTTGTGGGTATTCCGCTTCCAATTCCAACGCCTTTTCCATACACAGCAGCCAAGCATCGCGCTCGGCAATCCCGATATCAATGTGGTAATGCGCCCCCGGAATGCTAATGCGTCCGTACTTCTCATCGTAGCGCGGCGGCCCGCCCATCCAGCCGGTTAGAAAGCAGGCGAGCTTATCGATCGACTCTTCCTGATCTTCGGGGTGCAAACTGCGGATATGCTGCGCCTCTGGTAAGGTCGCCATTTGATGGTAGAACTCAGTCACGAGATGGCGAATCCCTGCTTCACCACCGGCGGTTTGAAAACTGTGGTCACCCTGTCCGTATGCGCGCGGCCCGGATGCATTATCAATATGCATGTTATACCCATTGGTTTGCTAAAATTAAACAGGTTATGATTATGGATGTGGCCCTTATACAAAACAACAAGAGGCAGTGCATTGAACGAACTTGCAACGATTACAGAACACGACATTCGCGCGCGTTTACAACGACCTTTAAATACCACGTATGACCTACCCGGCGGCAGTGCCCCGAATAAGCAAGCGGCGGTATTGGTTCCCTTTGTACGGGAAGCGGATGAATGGCATTTATTATTTATTAAGCGCAGCGAACGTGAAAACGATCGGCACAGTGGTCAGGTGGCATTTGCCGGTGGCCGCTATGAAGAAACCGATACTTCCCTGGAAATGACCGCCTTACGTGAAACCCACGAAGAAATTGGCGTGAATCCGGATGATGTGGAAGTGCTGGGCGAGCTAAACCATCACCATAGCATTAGCAATTACCAGATCACTCCAGTGGTTGGCACCCTGCCATGGCCGTATCAGCTGACGCTGGAAGTCGCCGAAGTCGCAGCGGCATTTACCATTCCGCTGCGTTGGCTGGCAGACCCTGCGAATCATCGGGTGCAGGAGCGTACGATTGGGGAGTCGCGATTTCCGGTGATCTTTTTTGAGCCGTATAACGGTTATGTTTTGTGGGGCGCGACGGCACGCATGACCTTATCGCTGATTAGCTTATTGCGAAAGCCCTGAGATTTAATAGCGCGCAGCGGTTAAGCCCATTATTATAAAGCTCCCTGAATTACCGCTCCGGAGATGCCGCTGTGCGAATCCCACGCTATTACCTTGATCAGCCTTTAGACGCGCCACAAACACTGGCGTTGCCGGATGCTCTACATCGCCATGCCGTGCAAGTGTTGCGCAGTAAAGTGAGTGATCAACTGATCGTCTTTAATGGTCAGGGGGGCGAATACCATGCGCACTTCACTGAAGTGAATAAGCGGGACTCGACCATTGAAATCACGGCGTTTGATCCGGTTGATCGCGAATCGCCACTGGCCATTACTTTAGTATTAGCGCTGATTAAGCCGGATAAATTCGACTTTGCCGTGCAAAAAGCGGTGGAAATGGGGATTACGCGGATTCAGCCGGTAGTAGCGATGCGCAGCGTGCTAAACCTCAAAGCCAGCCGTGCTGAGAAGAAAATGCTGCACTGGCAAGGCGTGATTAATAGTGCGTGTGAGCAGTCGGGCCGCACCAAAGTACCTGATCTCTTACCAGTGATAAGCTTTGCCGATTATCTGCAAAGTGAAGACGATACTTTACGCTTAGCCATGCTACCGGAAGCCACGCAGTCCTTAGCGGGATTGGATATGCCAGATGCTCAAGCGCTATCATTATTAGTGGGGCCAGAGGGTGGTTTTCATGATGATGAAGTGGCGTTAATGCAGGCGCAATCGGTGCAAACCATTACGTTTGGGCCGCGCATTTTACGCGCTGAAACGGCAGTGATTGCAGGGCTGGCTTCGCTCCAACAACGCTGGGGCGATTTATAAAGCTTGGTTTGGTCGCAGATACTATCGCACAGGTCGGAAATTTTGGCGCTTCGCTAAATCTGCTGATAGCATCTGTGCAGATACCCGACAATTAGTCGAATGATCATAACAATAATATTTTTCCAGAGTTTGCCACCGCTATGAGTAACCACAATCCTACATTGATCCAGCGCCTACCGGGTTTTATTACCCCGTTGCTGGTTATGGCATTGTCGGCGTCCTTAGCGAAGTTGCTTTGGATGGGTTTAGCGCCGCCGCAAGATGTGGCTGCCAGCCCGATTCCGCAAGCCATGAGCCAAACTCAATTTCAGGCACCGCAAAACTTTGGGCAAATGATTGCTAGCACGCATTTATTTGGTGAAGTGAAGCGCCGTGCCATTGCAGCACCGGTCGTACGCCAAGCACCACCTCCTCCGGCAAAACCTGCATTGCCACCCGTGGCTTTAAGTTTGCATGGTTTGTGGGCTAAAAAGCGCTCCGATGGGGCCGCTGAAAGTAACTACAAAGCAACTTTAGTCGATACCACCAAAGCCATTGAAAAAACCATCGTGGCTAAAATCAGCTCCGATCTGGATGCTTTGTTTGGCTCCTCATCATTATTTGAGCCAGAGCCAAAAGCAAAACCAGCACCCGACCGCTCCATTGCGCTGTTAGCTAAAAGTTCTGCGCCCATTAGCGATAGCAAAAACAAAGCCATTGCCGTGATCTCACAAACTGGCGGCGAGCAAGGCATGTACTCCGAAGGCGACTCGATTACTGACGGCGTAAACGTTGTGGAAATCTTTGTGGATAAAGTGGTGATTGATAATCGTGGCGTTCGACAAGAGATTTATTTAGTGGATGGCGAAACCACTGAAATGGCCCAAGAGGCCCGATCAACCTCA
Source organism: Leucothrix mucor DSM 2157 (assembly GCF_000419525.1). Taxonomy (NCBI): domain Bacteria; kingdom Pseudomonadati; phylum Pseudomonadota; class Gammaproteobacteria; order Thiotrichales; family Thiotrichaceae; genus Leucothrix; species Leucothrix mucor. The sequence goes on along the minus strand of NZ_ATTE01000001.1, from coordinate 4,016,216 downwards.
GCGGAATCGGCCAGTATTAATGCGGGTCAGTCGTCATTTCAGGTTAATTCAAATGCCTCATCTGATCCTCGCAAGCGTGGCCAGAATTTAGGCCAGCAGGATTTACAAAAGCTGCGTGAGGATGTGATGAATGATGTGTCGTTACTGGCCCAGTTTACCGCGCCCGAGCCATTGATTATGGATGGACAGGTGAAGGGCTTCCGGCTGCATTTAACTAACCGCCTGCGCTTGTTATATCAGGTGGGATTCCGCCCTGGTGATGTGGTGACTGAGCTGAATGGCGTACGCCTAAATGATCCATCAACGGTGCAGCAGGCGTTGTATAACTTTATTAGTGCTGATCAGTTATCGATTAGCGTAATGCGTGGTCAGGAAGAAGAGACATTCCGATACGAGTTCTGATTTATGTCTAAGTCACTCACCCTGCTTCAATAAAGACCTCGCAATACTACTTAAGCAATTTGGCACGCAGTGTGTGCCAAATTGGAAAACCTGATAAAAGCATAGCTAGTTAGTGCATTACCTATTTGATTTAGTTAATTTTTTACCACTTTAAGACGATAGCTTTAGTTTCACAATCACTCGTCATCCTCACTCAGCACAGTAAATAATTGCTCCTGCTGATGCCCTGCCTCATCTACTAATGTCAGCACATGCTCACCCGCACCAATCCACACTGCCTGCTCATGAAAATCCTGCGTCGTACCTAAAAAGGTATTATCCAAATGCCAGAATAAACGCGCTTCTGAATCGCGATGCACAGCTTTAAATACGACTTTACTGCGCTCATTACCTAAATCTTTCGGAATATAGATCTGTGTATTATTCCGTGGATAAATCAGCGAGATCGGATTGTCATCCGGCAAAGCCAGCATTTCATTTTTACAATCTTCACGCCACGGCGGCAGTTCCTGATAATTCGCATGATACTGCCTGAAATAAAAGGCCTGATCGGGCGGCAATACAAACCAGTTTTTAGTCTGCATTCGCGATACGGATTCACAACCGCTGTGTACCCGCCAAGTTTGGCCATCCTCTTCTATAATATGAATGCGCTGATGATTGGGTGAAGACCGCGAAAAATGGCTATCCTGCGGAATCAGATAATCTTTAGCATCGCATAAATCATTTGCTAAGAAGCCATCGTCCTTACAGAGTCGGACAGTTTTCATTTGTGCGGTTGGCTTTTCAAACCAGTCGACTTCCAGTGGTAAGCGGTTGAACATTTCAAACATAACCGGTGCAGCAACAGTCACGCCAGTCATTGCGGGCCGCCCTTCGCCGGAGGCATTGCCAATCCACACGCCAACGGTATATTCCGGCGTGGTGCCAATTGCCCAAGCATCGCGAAAGCCAAAGCTGGTGCCGGTTTTCCAGGCAATTTTGTGCGTGCTGTTAAAGCTTTTCCAATAGCCTTCATTACCAGGGCGTGCCACTTCCAGCAGTGCTTGCAAGGTCATCCATGAAGCGGCAGGGCTAATGGCGCTGCGGCGTTTGGTTTGTGTGGCTTGGCCTTTTTTCACTACCGGCTGCTGGTAGTACAAGGCTTTGGGCGGCTGCATTTGCTGTGCCAATGAGGCCAAGTTGGCATACATGCCGGTTAGCTCCCAAAGCGTGCCTTCGCCCCCACCCAATACCAACGGCAAACCATAGTCGCGGGCATTGCGATGTAAATGCTCCATGCCCATTTGGCGCAAGGCATCTAAAAAGCGCTCAACGCCGTGATAGCTGAGCATATTCACGGCAGGGATATTTAGCGAACTGGCAAGCGCCGCACGCGCCACGACTGCACCCCGAAAGTCCCGACTAAAATTATTTGGCGAGTAACCGGAATAACGCACTGGCGTATCCGAAACCAGCGTTTCCGGTAGGATTTCACCCTGCTGAATCATATTGGCAAATAGGAATGGCTTAAGCGTGCTGCCAGTACTGCGTGGGCGCTGCGTTAAATCAATTGCCTGCCCATTTTCATCGGCGCGCTCAGTGGGCGTATTACCGACATAGGCCAGCACTTCGAAGCTTCTATTATCAATCACCAACATCGCAAGGTTATGTATTTCCTGCAAGGCCAGCGCCTCCCCCTGATGCTTAGCCACTTCCATGGCGGCACGCTGAGTGGAATATTTCAGTGTGGTATTAAAGCGTGGCGGCTTATCTGGTGTAGCGCGCCGATGCTCCAACATCATGGTATCTAATAAGTGTGGCGCAAGGCGTGGCAAGTCTTTCGGGCGTTGCGGTAAAGACTCAGCAACAGCCAGAGTGTAATCCAGTTCAGAGAGCACACCCTGTTCTTCAAGCTTTTTCAGCAAACGGTCGCGCTTGGCTTTGAGCTTATTGCGCGAACGGTTCACGTGGATCAATCCGGGGCTATTGGGCAACACGGCCAGCATGGCACTTTCTGCCCAAGATAGCTGATCGGCACCGCGCCCGAAGTAACGCCAAGCGGCCGCTTCCAAACCAACCACATTGCCACCAAACGGCGCATGGCTGGCGTATAAATTGAGAATTTCCGCTTTGCTATGCAGTGTTTCCAGGCGCAATGCCCGAACTGCTTCCAGTGCTTTATTCCACAGCGTTCGCGGCGGGTTTTGCTGGGATAGACGAATCACCTGCATACTTAAAGTACTACCGCCGCTGACCACATGCCCACGACTAATATTCAAATACAGCGCCCGCGCCACTGCCACTGGATCAACGCCGGGGTGTTGGTAAAAGCGCTTATCTTCAAAGGCGATCAGGCTGACCGCAAACTTCTCCGGCACTTGCTCAACGGGTGGGAATCGCCATTGCTCATCACTGGCAATGTGCGCGCCTAATAAGCGACCTTCACGGCTGAGTGCAATACTGGAATAGGGGGAATTAAACAGTTGCTCAGGCAGGCACTGATAGAAGCCAATTCCAGCCGCTAGTAAGAGTGCCAGCAACCAGAGCGAATGGCGTTTAAGTCGTTTCAACATGGATGAATTCGGTAGGAGTAAGCTAGCCTGCGCGCCAATAACGGCAACGCAGGCTGGCTATTGCTTAGATCAACGACTACTCGACGGTGTCGGCTTTGATCCATTTTTCAATCACTTTCTTGCCTTCAAAGCGTACGAAGTACCAGAGTCTGCCAGCATCATCGTTGGCTTCCTTAAGTACGGTCACCTTGTCTCCGGCGATCACGTACATCTTGGTTGCAGAATCATCCGCAGTGCCATCGTACAAAGTTGAGCGCTTGGTTTTAATGGTTTTCACGATTGCAGGTTTGGCCGCTTCAGCCTCATTCACAATGTGTACCCATTTACCACGCTCACGCGCTTGCAGATTGCCATCGTACATTGCTTCAACACTGACAGCAGGCACGTAGAATTGACCAAGATACGCGGCATTAGCCACCAGCGTAAAGGTTTTCTCCTCACCTTTTTTCAGATTGAAGTAGTACTGAACACGGTCATCGCGCTGATCACGGTACTCATAGCTAGACTCCGCTTTGGGCTGTTCCAGATCATTCAGAATTTCCCAACCCGCCGCAACCGGAATGGTTAGCGCCAGATAATCCGCTTTATCGCGACTATCATTTTTAACCGTAACACTGACTTTAATATCAGTACCCTGTGGGATGCGGCTGCCATTTGGCAAACTGCCCCAAGCGATGGCGCTGTCCTGCTTATTATCCTCATACAAGGTGCTCAGGCTCAGTCCTTTGCTAAGATCCTGCTCATCGCCGGTTTCAGGCACACCGTTAGTAATCACGCTGGCATACAAGCGAATGCCGCTGGTATTGGTGATCGCCAATGGCGCTTCCTGTGTTGTGGATAAGGCTGTGGACGCAACCGGTTTGTTACTGTCGATTTCCGCAGCACCCGCCTCACCTAAGCGATACGAGGCTTTGAAGAATTGCTTATCATCGCCTAAGTAACGTGATGCACCCATCAGCGCCCAGGAAATACCCTGCGTGCTTTGGAAGTCATCTTTACCCAGAGCTTCGGCAATCTTCTCCAGCAACAAACTGGCATCCTGTGTTTTATCCAGCGAAACCAGGTTGTCCAGCTGCATACCCAAGTCGCCCAGTTGTGAGCTAAAGGTATCGTCTTTAGTTGGGACGATGTCATCGGTAGGCACCAAACCTTCTACCACGCTTGCGGCGGCATCTGGCTGGCCAATCGACTGATAAGCCGATGCCAACATCCAGCGCGCTTTGCGGTTCAGGTCTTTAGACTCACGCAGGCGGTTCATGGCACTCATTTGTGGCTTGCCAGCCAACGACAAGACATACAAGCGATAAGCCTGAGTGTGTGAGTCGTTAGTATCATTCGATTGAGTCCAGCGCTGCGCAGCCGTACCTTGGTAAATTAACCAGTTTGACAACACTTCTGGCGGAACCAGATAGCCTTGTTTCTGCGCTTCAACCAGGAAGTGACCGGCATAAATACTCGCCCATGCGTTATGCGATCCACCACCCGGCCAGTAGTTAAACTCACCTTGTGGGGTTTGGAACTTGCGCATTTGCTCAACAGCCGAGCTCACATGCACTTGAATCTTCTGCTTACGCTCATCGCTCAACTGCATTAAGCGATCCAAATACAGCTGCGGGAAGGCCGCTGAAGTGGTTTGCTCTAAACAGCCATGCGGATAACGCAGCAGATAGTTTAAGTGACGATCCAGATTCATCGCAGGCACCGCCGACATTTCCAGCGAGGCCGTATTGGTACCGGGTAAGCCGTATGGCTTCAGGTCAGTCTGCCATGTTTTACCCGGATCAATCGTTTGCGTTGTGACGCGTGTCGTTGCTGAGTTGGCTTGGCGAATATCAATAAACACCTCCGACTCAGAGCGATGCTCGCCACTGCTGGCAATAAACTTAAGCTTAGCCTGACCGACTTGCTTGCGCGTTTTCAGCGTCAGGAAGCCCAGCTTCTCACCAGTCTTATCAAAGGCAATCGATTTGGAGGCATCACCAACCACTTCAAAGAAGCCATCAGTCACCACATCCAATTTGACGTTTTTAATGCCTTCATCAGTAACAAACAAGCTCACTGGCACATCGAACGTTTCTTCAGGGCCAAGTACCCGTGGCAGGCTGGCTTGCATAATTAATGGCTGGCGAACAAAGATCTCTTTATCCGTTTTACCGTATGCACCCTGCTCAGCCGCAACCAACATAACGCGCACTGCACCAATATACGGTGGCAAGGTGACTTCATGCTTCGCCGTATCGCCAGCATTTAAGTGGAATGGACCCAGTACTTTAACCACTGGCGGGAAACGACGCTTGCGGTTGGCATCAGGATTAACTTCTGCCTTACCACCACCGATTGCCAGCATGCGCTCCAGCTTGCCGTTATACGCACCAATCACGGAGTCAAATAAGTCCCAGGTTTTAATGCCCAACGCTTCTTTAACATAGAACTCGCGATGCAGGTCCGGTGTTTTAAAGTTGGTCAGCCCCAGCAAGCCTTCATCCACCACTGCAAGGGTGTAGTTCATGGCTTTACCGTCGCTTTCTGCAACCGTAATCGTTTGTGTGGTTTCTGGTTTCCACTCATCTTCTGCCGTAATCAGCGGTTTCAGGTAAGTGCCAGGGTCAGCCACTTCAATTGGCACAATGCCGTACAGGCGGAGCGGACGCTCATTCTGTTTATTTTGATGGGGCTGCAGCAAAGTAATGCTGACATACGCATTGGGAGCCATTTTCGCGGTAATTGGCAGCTTCACCTGAGTCCGCTTATCATTAAACTCAATCCATTGCTGGCTCAGAATCTCGCTGCCGGTTTCAACCGTCATTAATGCACGGCCTTCGCTGGCTTCTGGCAATTGCACGATGGCTGTCTCACCCACCATATAGGCATTTTTATCGGTGAATACGTTTAGGCGGCTAGCAGCACCACTGCCTTCTTCTTGTGCGCGACCTGCCCAACCAGGCCAGTCCACATACATGACTTTTCCGCTGCAGTGTTTGCCATCCATATCGCAGGCGCGGATCAAATAACGACCCCAGTCCGGATATTTGATTTCAAACTCCCAGCTGCCAACGCCCTCTTTGGTGCTAACAATACTTTCCTGCAATTTGGAGGTGCTTTCGCTATCCGCGTATTCCGCTAAGGACTCGGAGGATTTATCCCACCACCATTTCCAATTCACTTTAAATAAGGAAACGCGCACTTTACTTAAGCTGACCGGCTCGCCTTTGGCGGTTAAACTGCCTAGCTCAACCTTGTGCTTTACATCGGTTAGCAACATGCCACGCTCTGCATCGCCTTTTGGCAACTTTACACCGATGTAATTGGTGTACGGGTGGTAGTCGAGAGTTTGCTGGCTAATGCTGAATGCGCCGCTGTTTTCAAATACACGACTAGTAAAGCGTGCACTCAACATGCCCGGAGGCGTGCCTTTGGGTGCAAAGTCTTTGTTGAACTGCAGCTTGCCTTCTTTATCTAAACGCCCTTCAAGAATGGCATTGTCATCACCGCTAAAACTACGCGCAGGGTCATCAAAGCTGTAATCGCTGAAGCGAGTGAACTGTGTGTTCTTACTTCTAAAGCGTACCGACACATCCGCTTTTAAATCTTCAGCGGTTGCACCGTGTAGCCACTGACTACTCAGCAAGCCTTTTGGTGCGCCATCGGACTTATAAAGTGTATCACCGCCAAAATCTAATTCCACTTTCAGGCGATTGGGGCGAACCGTTTCTACCGTCAGGCTTTTGCTAAAGCGACTGCCACCTAAGCTGGCACGGGCTAACCAACTGCCGGTTGGGTCTTTTTCATCCGTTTTAAAGGTGAATGGGTACAAGTCACCGACTGACTCGGTACTCACCCGGCTAGCCACCACGCGACCACGTGGATCAATCAACTGCATCGTCACCGGATGGTTATCTGGCAGGCTTTGATCTTTATCGAACAAAGCAAAGGTCAGGTGCATATCATCACCCGGACGCCACACACCGCGCTCGCCGTAGATGGTTCCTTTCAGACCATTTTCCAGCTTCTTGCCGCCAACATCGAAATGACTGACGGTCAATGCTGTTTTGGCGTTGAGTTTCAGGTAAGTCGTATCGGCAAATTTCTTGGCGACTAATAAGAAAGGTGTTTTATCCAGTTTCAGGTCAGCAAAGCCAGAGCCATCGGTTAGGCCTTTGGTGAGTACTTGTCCCTGATAGTTACGCACTTCCAGCTCAACACCGGTGAGTGGCTTGGCATCACGCAAATCGGTGGAAATCACATGCAGATTGCCATGCGCATCCATTTTGGCGATCAAACCAATATTGCTGGCGATAAAGTTATTCTCAGCGGTAACCTTATCTTCGTTCTCAGCGTAGTAAGAATCCTTACAAGGATCGTTACGCTCCGCCCACACATAGTTTTCCCAGATATTTTCCGACCAGTCGCTAATGCCATCCCAGCCGCTGGCTTCTTTAACATTCTGATCTTCTGCATTTTGCAGTGGGGCACTGGCAGTGGTGATCGGCTCTTGCGTTAGGCACTCATAAGCCGAGTGACTACGATTCACATTGAGCTTCAAACGTACCAAGCTGCCGTGGTAGTTCTTCATCAAATCGGTGACATCAATCGAGTAGCGATTCCACTGATTAGGATTGGCTGAAGTCAACGGAATGGTTTTCTTCCATAAGTAGCGACCGACCCGACCGGTGTCTGAGCCACCATCAAAGCCATTCACCTGTAGAAACTGCCCCATATTATCGGGGTAAATCTCAAAAGCGCTCACTTCTACCGAGTTTACTGCCACCGCTTCAAACGGCACTTGCAGTGTGCTGTTCTCTGGCAGGATGGAGCCATTGCCAACAAAGCGTACTTGCGGCTTTTGCGCATCGAAACGCAAGCTGCGGGTAATTTTTTCAGAGATCTTCAGGCCGCTTTCGCTTTTCAGGCCCGGATTGATAATCAGTTTGTACTCGCCCATCAAATTATCTTTAGGGAATACTTTGATCAGATTGCCTTCGGCGGCGACCTGATAATCATCTTTATCTTCATCCTCAATTTGTACCAAACCTTGCAGATTCAACGACTTATCTAATGGGTCGGAGAAGCTAACCTGTACATAAGGATTAGAGCCAGCGCTGTGAATAATCGCGACATCCAGCACATCAAACTTATTCAGTACCGGTACCGCAACTTCCTGCTCACCCGCTTGTGCAATGCCAATGGCTTTACCATTCCATTTCAGCAGCACGTCGCTGGCAAAGGTTTCACGCTTAATACCGCGAATCAGGAACTGATGGCGTTTGCCGTCATCCCCGAATACCCATTCAATTGGCAATGATTTACTTTGGAACGAGGCAGAGAGGAGTTTTTTAACATCATCCGGCATCACGCGGTCAGAGGTTAACACCTCGCCGTTTAGCGTCATATGGTCGCTGTCATCAGCGGTTGCCGTTAAACCGGTATTGCGGACTTCAAATTCCATCGGAACAATGCTGAAGTCAAAGCGGTAAGGGGAGGCAAGGGGAGGAATGTCTTTAAGACCAGCCGATGAGATCAATACACTATAACTAGCGCCTGACTTTAGGGGCTCATCCGGAACCAATACAATTTCGGTGGTGGAGACAAAAGTGGCTTTTCCCGGCACATCAGGGGTAAGTGTCATTACCTTATCGGCAGGCTTACCCACCATATCGGCACTGACCACATCGCGGTTAAACGCCACCCGGATTGGTGAGTTACGCGGGATCATACCCTGCGTATGCCAACCGCTGACTTTTAACCAGTCAAACGCAATGGCCGTTGTCGGATCAAGTCCGGTGCTAGCATCTGTTGCCTCTAATGAGGCCGCCTCGACATCGCTAAGCTCACAACCACTTAAACCCATCGTTACTATTAGCGACAGCGCCAATGGCAAGCCACTCTTACGTAATAACATCACACACTCCCTGGAAACTTACTGTATCGAATAATTCCCCGGCAAAGCTTTATTGTTTTTGGTCTATAGCCTTACAACTCTCTTGAATATAGCAGTAAATCCACAAGGAGTTTGTTAGTTTTTTGTAAAATAATTAGCCTGTATAATCAATACCATAGCAACTAGGTTGGGTGTATAGCTCGTTATGACAGACACAAAAAAGCCTCCGACACAGCGTGCGGGAGGCTCTTCTATCACTGGTGCTTTAGCGAGTTAGAGGATTAATTCCACTCAAGCTCAACCTTTCTACGACCCCACTTGAATGCTTTCTTCAAGTCTTTGCCCATATAAATGTCGATTTTCTTATTCCAGCGCTTATTCATTTTATCCAGTACCACATACTCGCCTTTCAGGCCTTTGATGCGGACTTTGGAACGGTGCTTAAGACCGTACTTGTGTAGCATATCGCGAGATACCGCAATGGCTTTCATACCAGGCTTCAGGCGATCGCCCCAAGCAGCGATATTTGGCGTGCTATCAGTTTGGTTTGCATGTGAAGTGTATGCAGTCGCAGTAACAGTCATTGTTTTAGTCGCTGACTTCTTCTGGCTTTTAGATTTGCTTGCTAGCTGCCCACCAGTCTTGACCTTCTTTTTTGTTATTGTGGTCTTTTTAGTGGCTTTGCCGGCTTTAGTGTTCTGACTAACAATTGCTTTCTTTGTTGCGGTGTCGCTCAGTGCCTTGATGGCTTCGCCGAGGTCGCTTGCAGTTTCTGAAAGCTTATGCTGTCGGTAGAGCACAGCAACATCGGAAATCAATTGTTTGTAATCATAATCTTCAGATCCTTCTTTCGAAAAACCTACATTCGATAATGGCAAAATAAACATCATAACTGCCAACACTATCGAACGTTTAAACTTTAAAACATTCATATACGCTTGTCCCCAAGTAAAATTGTCGAGGGGTCCTTAATCAAAGATGGGGGAATCTTATAGCGGGTTTCTTCCCAGTTCAAGCGAGTTTTGTTGTATTTAAGCCTAAAAACAAGTTATTTGTGTTACAATTTAGCAACAAAATCGCTATTTCATGAAAAGATAGGACCAGTGGTAGCAGCAAAAGCAAAATTTCGAAAAAAAAATTGCTGCACCGCACCATCCGCCCGAGAGCCAAATTCATCCACTTTGATCAGGATTTCATTCCAGAAACATCCCACTCAATATCAGCCAGATACTCTCTCTGCATAAGGCACTGCAATCAAAGACCACCGCTTTTTTGCAAAAGTTCATTTGCCCACGATTACCCCGACCAACTGCACTATTGTTTTTCATCAGAATGTATCCATATTAAAACTAATACACCCCGTCACGGAGCAGTTATCAGAGGGTTATCAGCCTGATTTCTTGTGTTATCATGTGACCACTTTATAGAAGGCAGCACACTATGGCAGAACGTACAGCAACTGTTGAACGCGACACTCTGGAAACTCAGATCTCCGTCACAGTTAATTTAGATGGTACCGGCAAAGCACGCTTTGATACGGAGATTCCTTTTCTGGAGCACATGCTTGAGCAAGTTGCCCGCCATGGCATGATTGACCTTGAAATCACGGCTAAAGGTGATTTGCACATTGATCAACACCACACAGTTGAAGATATCGGCATCACTTTAGGTCAGGCATTTGCTAAAGCGATTGGTAATAAGAAAGGCATTCGTCGTTATGGCCATGCTTATGTGCCTTTAGATGAAGCACTGTCACGCGTGGTTATCGACTTCTGCGGACGCCCTTCACTCATCGATACGGTTGACTACAAGCGTAGCCACCTTGGCAACTTCGATACCGACCTGTTCCACGAGTTCTTCCAGGGTTTTGTGAATCACTCTATGGTATCGCTGCACCTTGATAACCTGCGTGGCCGCAATGCGCACCACATCGCAGAGACTATCTTTAAGGCATTCGGACGTACCCTGCGCATGGCGACAGAGCTCGACCCACGCATGCAAGGCATTCTACCGTCGACTAAAGGCGCTCTCTAAGGTTTACTGACTCATGTCAATTATTGCTGTTGTCGATTATAACATGGGCAATCTGCGCTCGGTCACTCAGGCCCTGCAGCACGTTGCCCCGACTCATACTGAAATCAAAATCACTTCGGATGCCGATGTCATTCTGCAAGCCGACCGCGTAGTGTTTCCCGGACAGGGTGCGGCACGCGACTGCATGAGCGAATTGCAACAGCGCGAACTCATCGACGTTGTGATGCAAGCTGCAAAAACTAAGCCGTTTCTCGGTATCTGCATGGGTATGCAAGTACTTATGGATCATAGCGAAGAAAATGGCGGGGTTAATTGTATGGGTTTATACCCCGGCAATGTGCGTCATTTTGAAGGAGTGATTGGCCGCCGCGATGCTGCCGGTGAGCGCCTGAAGATTCCACAGATGGGTTGGAATCGCGTCGAACACACGCAAGACCATGTGTTATGGAATGGCATTGAGTCGGGCAGTCGTTTCTATTTTGTGCACAGCTACTTTGTTGAGCCAAAAGATGCAACGCTAACCGCTGGCACCACTGATTACGGCATTGAGTACACTAGCGCCATTGCGCGCGATAACGTATTCGCCATTCAGGCACATCCGGAAAAAAGTGCGGATGATGGCCTGCAACTGTTACGAAATTTCACCCAATGGGATGGGCAAAGCTGATGTTATTGATCCCCGCGATTGATTTGAAAGATGGAAAATGTGTACGCCTGCGTCAGGGCTTGATGGATGATGTTACTGTGTTCTCCGATAATCCGGTGGATATGGCGACACGTTGGGTTGAAGCTGGCACTAAGCGCCTACATCTGGTTGATTTGAACGGTGCTTTTGAAGGCAAGCCGGTCAATGGTGATGTGGTTAAAGCAATTGCTCAGGCTTACCCTGATCTGCCGATCCAAATCGGCGGCGGTATTCGCGATGCCGAAACGGTACAAGCTTATTTAGATGCCGGCGTTCAGTATTGCATTATCGGCACTAAAGCGGTTCAGGACCCTCAGTTTGTGATTGACCTGTGCGCGAAATTCCCCGGTCATATTATTGTGGGTATCGATGCTAAAAATGGCATGGTAGCGACCGATGGCTGGGCAGAAGAGTCCACCACTTCTGCCATTGATCTGGCCCAGAAGTTTGAGAAAGCCGGCGTTAGCGCCATTGTTTATACCGATATTGCCCGTGATGGCATGATGCAGGGTGTAAACATTGATGAGACGGTACGACTGGCTGAAAGCATTTCGATTCCAGTGATTGCCTCTGGCGGCGTGACCAATATGGATGACATTAAAGGCTTGTGTGCAGTGGAGTCTCGCGGCGTCACCGGAACCATTCTGGGCCGTTCGATTTACGAAGGCACCATTGATCTGGCTGAAGCGCAAAAGTATGTAGATTCGGTGGCTGGCTGATATGGGCTTAGCAAAACGCATCATTCCCTGCCTCGACGTTGACAATGGTCGCGTGGTGAAAGGGGTAAACTTTGTGAACATCCGCGATGCTGGTGATCCGGTTGAAGTGGCTGCCCGTTACAATCGGGAAGGCGCGGATGAGATCACCTTTCTGGATATTACTGCCAGTTCCGATAACCGTGAAACCACGGTACACATGGTCGAGAAAATCGCCTCAGAAGTGTTTATCCCACTAACTGTCGGTGGTGGTATCCGTGAACTGGAAGATGTTCGTCGCATGCTGAATGCCGGTGCTGATAAAGTAGCGATTAACACCGCCGCGATTTTTAATCCCGAGCTGGTGCGCGAAGCCACTAACTACTTTGGTTCTCAATGCATTGTGGTTGCCATTGATGCGAAAAAAGTCAGTGCTGAAGGCGAGCCAGACCGTTGGGATATTTTCACCCATGGCGGACGTCGCGATACCGGGATTGATGCGGTTGAGTGGGCCATCAAAATGGCAGAGTACGGTGCCGGTGAATTACTGGTTACCAGTATGGATCGCGATGGAACAAAAGCAGGATTTAATCTGCCCTTAACAAAAGCCATCACAGATGCGGTTAATATACCGGTGATTGCCTCTGGCGGTGTGGGTAATTTACAGCACTTAGCCGATGGTGTGACACTGGGTGGTGCAGATGCCGTATTGGCTGCCAGCATTTTCCATTTCGCAGAATACACGGTTGGTGAAGCCAAAGCGTTTATGGCTGATCAAGGCATTGAGGTTCGTCTATGACACAGGATACACTCAGCAACGTTGCGGCTGTATTGGAATCGCGCAAGTCTGCCGATGCAGATAGCTCTTACGTGGCCAAGCTGTACCATAAAGGCACCGATGCCATTCTGAAAAAGATTGGTGAGGAAGCCACTGAAGTGGTAATGGCGGCCAAAGATGGCGAGCCGGATAAGATTGTTTATGAAGTGGCAGACCTATGGTTTCATACTATGGTGTTACTGGCACAACAGAATTTACACCCGGATGCGGTATTGGATGAACTCCAGCGTCGTTTCGGCACTTCCGGACTGGTGGAAAAAGCCAGCCGAACACAAAATTAATTCTTAGGAGAGAAGTAATGTTATTAGCAATAGGTATGCCGGGTGTTGGCTCGCTAGTTTTAATTCTAGTGATTGTATTGGTTCTGTTTGGTACTAAGCGTCTGCGCGATGCGGGTGGCGACTTAGGTGGTGCAATCAAGAACTTCAAGAAATCATTGAATGATGCCAAGAACGGCACTGAAGAAGCCGACGAGAAGCCGGTTGAAAAAGTCACTCAGGATAACTCTAAAGTGATTGATGCTGAAGTTAAAGTAAAAGACCAAGACAAAGTCTAAACCCTACATAGACAGGTATTGCCATGTTTGATGCAGGTTTTCTGGAAGTTCTGGTTATCGGCGTAATCGCTTTATTGGTTGTCGGACCAGAACGACTGCCGGGCGTTGCCAGCAAGATTGGTAGCTTGATTGGTAAAGCACGTCGCTTTGTGGATACCACAAAAGCGGATATTGAGCGGGAGATAAATGCCAGCGAAATGCGTGAGTTACTGCAAAGCCAGAAGAAAGAAATCGATGAGCTGCGCTCCTTCATGGACGATACCAAGCATGACATTCATACTCAGGCCAGCGAAGTGCAAAGCGACATTAAAGCTGGCCTTGAGAATGTAACGAACACCAACTCTCAACCTGCCAGCCCTAAACACAATGACTAATGCCACTGCGCCTGAAGAAGAATCCAAACTCGGTAGTTTTGTAACGCATTTGGTCGAGTTACGCGACCGCCTGCTGCGCATGGTAATTGCCGTGGGGGTCGTGTTTTTGGTATTGGCACCGTTTGCCAAAGACATCTATGCCATCTTTGCCAAGCCGCTGACAGACACCTTACCTGACGGCGTCAACATGCTTATTATCGGAGTTGCAGCGCCATTGCTGGTTCCTTATAAGCTGACTTTGATGGTGGCATTCTTAATTGCCCTGCCTTACGTGTTTTATCAAATTTGGCAGTTTGTAGCGCCAGGTTTGTACAAACATGAAAAGCGCTTAGTCTTCCCACTGCTTAGCTCCAGCGTAGGCCTATTCTACCTAGGCGTGGCGTTTGCTTATTTCGTATTGTTACCGATGATGTTCATTGTATTGCCAATGTTCACACCGGAAAACACTACCTACAGCCCAGACATTGGCTCCTACTTTGACTTTGTGATGATGATGTTTATCGCATTTGGGTTTAGTTTTGAAATGCCTATTGCCACGATTTTGCTGATCAGCACAGGCACTACCACTGCAGAGAGCCTTGCTAAGAAGCGTCCTTATGTGATCGTGGGTGCGTTTGTGGTCGGTATGATTTTAACGCCGCCAGACGTGATTTCGCAGATTCTATTAGCCGTGCCGATGTGGCTACTGTTTGAAGCAGGACTATTCCTGAGTCAGTTCTTTAACCAACGGGTTAAGGAAGCAGGTACCGCCATTGAAGAGCGCAAGCAAGCTGAGCGTGAAGCCTCAGATGCGGCGGCTGATGACTCAAGCTCCAGCAATAGTACTGTCGCAGCAATCGGTGGCGCTGTTGCTGCAACCGCCGTTGCCGATCAGGCGAATGCATTGTGGTCAGACTCTGATAACACTGAAGATCAATCAGATAGCGATTCGGAAGAAGATGACACCAGCTATATTGATGCTGAGAATGCAAAAGCTTATCAGGACTTTGAAGACTATCATCCGCTAAGTGAAGATGAGCTAGATGCAGAGTTAGATGCCATCGACGAAGATGAGCGTACTAAGTCGGAAGAACGTACTGATGCAAAGGCTGATCAGCCTAGCGATTCAGAGAATCCAACGACTGATAGCAACGATAAGAGCTCAGATAACGACTGATTAGTTTCGTCTGCACTCAAATAGAGTGAGCGCCCGGTTATCCATCAACAGGTTAACCATGCGCTCACTGCCTGCCTTCTTAAAGGCAATATCCAACGCCGTTTCACTCTCACACGTTTTATGCCCCGCACCTAAGTTAGGCTTTGCGCCGCGTTGCAATAACGCGCGCACCATTGGAAAATGATCCAACTTGACCGCCAACTGCAGTGCAGGTTTGTGCAGGAATAAGTTAGGGTCAGCCCCAAATTTCAGCAGCAACAACACCGAACGGATGTCTCCATTAGTCGCCGCCATGACGATCGGATATTCTTGGTTGGCCGCCGCATTGCGTGCATTGGGGTTAGCACCTTGCTGTAACAAAGACTCCAAAAACGCGTAATTTACCGGCAAACGACTTAACACCAAGCTCACTAAACTGGTTTCACCTTTGGCTAACGCTTCCGGCTTAGCGCCTTGTCGCATTAGAAAACGCGCCATGTGAATGTCATTTTGCTTAACAGCAAGAAATAGCGGGGACGATGACAACTCAGGCTGAGCCGTCAAATGAACACCGGCATCAATTAAGCTCTGCGCTAGGCGAATATCTTTTCTGGAAACGGCCTGTAACAGTGCCATGCTGAGTTTGCGTTGGCGATTGCGGCCAACACCGGCGTAGTTAATCGCAGGGCAGCGCTGTAGGAATTGATCTCTCATTGATAAGCGTTGAGTGCGGTCTTTATCACTCATCACAGCACATTCAGCACGTAAGCTTGCTTCGGTCGATTGCCAGTGGGAACCACGATAGCCACACAGATTCAGTAAGTTACGCTCTTGTTGCTGCGCACTGCGCTGAACATAATCATCACACTCTACCGCCATGGCCTGCGCACTGCAGGCACCCAATAACAGCGTAAAGGCAACTCGGCGGCCATTGCCTTTCTGTAAAAACATATTGGGTACACTCCTGTCTTGGTTAAGTCAGTTTCGCCACTGCATCATAGTCAAATCGACCACTGATAGCTCATTCGTATTGTTTATTCATTCCACAGAAAATAAGCAATCACACAATTATTGAGATCAACGATAATTCCTTAGAGTTCACAACTCAAGGCTACAATGGAATAAAAAAGGCCAATTAGAACAAAAAACAAACTAAAAATACAGCCATATGCTTCTATTTCAATCATATTCTGGCTACCTGTGGTCGTGAGGAGCCTAGGTTTTCAGACACTAATTCGCCGCTATAACGCTCTGGCGGTTTGTGAAGAAATGCCTAAGTAGTTAGTGATAGAATCCACCTCACTAACTGATTAGCACCGGAGCAACACGTGAGCCAAGCCATTAAACCCGCCACTGAAATGACCACAGAAGAGCTGGTAAGCTTCCTCGAACAAGCCAATACTGCCTACCGAAACGGCGAAGCCATTATTACCGATGCCACGTATGACCTCGTATATCTGGCGGAATTGAAGCTACG
This sequence comes from Leucothrix mucor DSM 2157, assembly GCF_000419525.1. NCBI lineage: Bacteria > Pseudomonadati > Pseudomonadota > Gammaproteobacteria > Thiotrichales > Thiotrichaceae > Leucothrix > Leucothrix mucor. The sequence continues at coordinate 3,999,587 of NZ_ATTE01000001.1, read as the reverse complement.
TGATCCGGATCACCCTTACTTGAACGCGGTGGAGCCGGAAACGGATGTTGGTAGTACTAAAATTCGTCACTTAAAACCGATGCTATCAACCGATAAAGCCTACACACAGGAAGAAATAACAGCGTATGTCACTCGGGTGATTAAATTTGCCGAGAAGCTGGAAATTGCCGAATCTGACTTACGATTCCGCATTACGCCCAAGCTGGATGGCATGGCGGCTAATTATGAAAGTGGCATTCTGGCAACACGCGGTAATGGTCAGTTAGGCAATGATATTTCACGGAATTTGCAGCGCGGCCTGGTCACCGTTGGTGGTGAAAATACCGGCGTTGGTGAGATTGTTATTAGCGCGGCTTACTTTGCTGAAAATCTAAGTGATCAGTTCTCTCACCCACGTAATTTCGTTACCGGCTTAATTGGCGCGGATACGCTGAGTAAAGAAGCCGTAGAAGCGATGCAAGATGGCGTTGTGCGCTTTGTACCGTATTCCCAACTAGATGCTATTGAGTGTACTACTGAAGCACTACGCACCGAATCTGAAGCGCTGTGCTTGCAGGTCGAGTCGGCCTGTGAATATCCGGTGGATGGTAGCGTAATTGATGTGACCAACCCTGCTTTACGTGAAGCGATGGGGTCCACCAACCACCACCATAACTGGCAGATTGCTAAGAAATTAAAAGGTGAAACCGCCACTACCACCGTGAATAGTATCACTTGGCAAACGGGCCGTACCGGACGCATTACACCTGTCTTAAATGTACAAACCATCAACTTATCCGGTGCGGATATTTCCAATGTGACAGGGCATAACGCCGGTAATATTCGTAATTTGAATGTCGGTGTTGGCGCTGAAATTGAGATTGTACGAAGTGGCGAAGTGATTCCTAAGCTACTTGGCGTCATCAAAGAAGGCGCAGAAGCGGTCATTCCGGATACGTGCCCAGCGTGTAATGCGCCAGCCGAAATGGAGCGCGACTTTCTGGTGTGCAAGGGGGAGGAGTGTGTTGCGCAGATTGAGGCACGCTTGCTGCACTTCTTCTCAGTACTAGGCAATGTGGACTTATTTGGCCCACGCGCCATTGCGATTCTGGTTGAAAATGGTATTCGTGAATTGCCGGAAATCTACAAGCTGGAAGCGTCCGACTTTGAAGGCATGGGCTTTGGTGCAAAACAAGCGAGTAATTTGGTTGAACAACTAAGCCGCTCTCGCACTGAAGCGGTTGAGGATTGGCGTTTTTTAGCAGCATTCGGTATCAATCACCTTGGGCGCGGCGATTCACGCAAACTGTTACGGGCGCACAAGCTTGAAACCTTAAACACCCTAAGTGGTGATGACTTATTAGAGATTTCAGGCTTTGGTGATATTACCGCAGAGGCCATACCGCGCTCTCTGGCACTACGTTGGCCAGTGATCGAGGCAATGATCGCTTTAAACTTCAATCTGCTCTCAGATGAACCTGTTGCAACGGTGGACAGCCCAATCACTGGCAAACACATCGTATTTACCGGCTCCATGAGCATGCCTCGCGAAGAAATGCAGGAAAAAGCCCGTAAGCTCGGTGCTAATGTTCAAAGCAGTGTGAATAAGAAAACGGAAATTCTGGTGATTGGCGACAAAGTTGGCGCTAAAAAAATTGAAAAAGCCCAAGCACTCGGTACTCAGGTTGTTACAGAACTAGAGTATCAAGCTATGATCATGAAATAGGCCGAACTTTACCGAAAAAAGTGAATCCAAAACGTATGCATTAACAATACGTTCATACAGGCGTCAGCTCTGATACGATATATTTGTGTTCTTTGTGTGATCACGCCTGTCTCTTTCGGTAACTAAACACCTCATGTATCGTCTCCTTATCATTACATTGCTGATGCTATTTAGCACGCTCCCAGTGAGCGCGAAAAATGTATGGCAAACGGTCAATCTGGATAACATTGTTAGTACCAGTTTGCTCGACGACAGCGTGTTTTATTACGATAGTAGCGACACTGCGGGTATCGATACGGTTATGAGCCTCTCTGAAAAAAATTGGGGACGCTTTAACCGTGAACAATTTCAATTAGGCTTTGTGAACTCACCACTGTGGGTTCGTACCCGGCTGCAAACCGTCGGTAGTGACGCATCCGACGTTGCGCTCGTTCTGCATAAATCCATGGATCGCATTACTCTGTATGTGCAGGATGAAGGCGGACACCGGCAAACATTTGCGCTCGGCAAAGGCACAATGCCAACGGATTATCACATCGAGGCCGAAGCAAACCTTAGCCATGTCACACTATCGCTGAAGCCAAACACCAAATATTTACTGTGGCTGCGCATCAACAGTAAAAACCCGATTGTGGGCAGCTTTACAATCGACAACCCGATTAATGTAGAACATAACGCCACCCAGAAAAATCAGTGGGTGTTGTCGTATGTGTTATTGATCGTTTTGATTTCTTTTTATAACTTCGTTATTTATCTATCAACACGACATAAAGCGTTTGCACTGCACATAGGCTATCTGCTCTCCGTTTTAGTGTATCTAATCAATGATTATGGCTACTTAAGCTTATGGCTCGATCTCTATAATGTTGAGATCTTGCAAAAAATAACTGCCACCTCCCTGCTAACTGCCTACTTATCTCTGTTGTCCTTTATCAGAATAATGAACAATGTGGATGCGCATACCGCAACCGTCAGGCGCTTACATGCTTTGATGTACTGGAGTGGTTATCTGCTACTGGCGGGCGTTTTGTTTATTCCTTATGAATACCTGATACGCCTGATTTCTATCCAGATTTGTATGGGCGTGGTAATCGGGCTGGTTCGGTTATTTCATCCAACCATGCGCCATGCGAAAAAGCTGTCTAACAACGACCCCAAGCTAATGATTTTACGGGTTGTGTTAGTTGTGTTTGTGCCAGCTGTGGTACTGCATCTAATCGCCAGATTAGGGCTTATCCCACTTAACTGGTTTGCTGACTTTGTACTCTTTTTCTCGGTCATTCTGGAAGTCATGCTGATTTCAGGCATCCTATTTCTCAATATTCGCAAAAGCAACACCGAGTACCAGCGTGAGAAGTTCTCCCATCACGTCAGCCATTTACCGAATGAACGGGCGCTGGAAAGACACTTTTTAAATAACAAAGACACTGAGCATCAAACACTGATAAAGATTTGGGTATCCGGACTGGATAAGCTGGAAATCACCTTTGGTCCGACGCTATACGCCCGCTTTATTGAAGACATTGCTACCGAGATGCGTCAAGTACTGGCAGGCAATCCAAATCTGGTGAGTGCTGACAATAATAACGAATACAGCGTCCCCTTATTTCACATCGATAAGAATACCTTTTGCCTACTGTGTCAGGCGCTGGATTATGACAGCCGTCGTGGGTTAGTCGCACAACTTAACCAAGCCACTGAAAGTATTCGCCACATCAATCAAAACAGCATTGACCTGGAAGTAATGACCGGTGCTCATGAGTTCTGCCCTGTTAGCACTGACTATCAAACGGTGATGCTTAGAACCAATCAGGCATTGTCTTACAGCATCAAAAATAACAAGACGTTCAAGTACTACAACCCACAAATCGGCTTTGATGAACGCCAACGCATTACGCTGTTAAACGACTTTCAAAAGTCACTGGAAGATGATGAGTTCTTCCTATTATGGCAGCCACAATACAATGCGGTGAACAATAAGCTCTCTGGCGCTGAAGTACTGACTCGTTGGCAGCATCATGAATATGGCTTAATTGGTCCGGATATCTTTATTCCCTTATTAGAGCGTTCGACCCGCATTTGTAGCTTGTCGCATTGGGTAATTGGTCAGGTCTTTAAAGACCTGCCTGCATTGCAGGAAAAGCATCCGGGTATTGAAGTATCGATCAACCTGTCATCCAGAGATTTAAATGACAACTCGCTAATTGAATACATGGATAGCAAGGTAGCGCAGGCACCTGAACTAGTGCCTTTCATCACGCTTGAAATCACCGAATCTATGATGATTAACGACTACTCTAAAGCGCTTAAAAACATCAAAAAGCTGCAAGAGCGTGGCTTTGATATTTCGATTGATGACTTTGGATCGGGCTTTGCTTCGCTGGCGTATTTGCAAAAGCTGCCTGCTAATGAGCTGAAAATTGATAAGTCTTATACCGACTGCTACGCAGAGCCTAAAACAGCGGCGATTGTGGAAAGTATTATTGGCTTGGCACAACGGCTAGATATGCGCATTGTGGTTGAAGGGGTTGAGCATTGGCAACAAGCTGAACTGTTTAAAGACCTCGGCGCTGAGCGTTTACAAGGTTGGCTGCTAGACAAGCCTATGTCCATTCATTCTTTGCTGGGACGACCTCAGATTTATCAGTCAGAGGTTTAAACTCTCTAGCACTAATAACACTAAGAGAGCCTGTTATTCAAACTCACTTAGTGACCTGTTAAGACTCTAGCGCTCGGCTGGCCATCAGCTGACTTTGGTAAAACGACCACACCACCTTAAAAGCATGCTCTGAATCAATTCCATCCTCTGCAAACGCGCCTCGTAGCCATAATCCATCGATTAGAGCCGCCAATCCTTCGGCCATAAATACCGCCTGCTCAGGGCATAACAAGTGTTTCAAGGAATACAATAAATTACTGTATAAGCGCTTGGTGTTTAACTTTTGTAAACGCGCCAAAGCAGGGACGTGCATCGCCTGCGCCCAGAACGCCAACCAAGTACAAACGGTTGCAGGGTCGGTTTGTAGCGGCGAAAAGTTAATCTCTATAATCGTGCGAATTCTGTCTTCATGCGTTTGGCAATCCCGCAAACGAAGGATGCCAGCCTGCTGATGGCGAAGCAGCACTTCCCGCATCGTCGCCTCTAGCATGTGGTCTTTGCCGCCGAAATAGTGATTAATAATACCACTGGAAACGCCGGCTTCCTGACTCACTTTCTTCACCGTCGTGCCTAATAGACCCTCCCGATAGATACACTGAATCGTGGCATTGATTAGCTGTTTGCGCCTGATGGGCTGCATCCCGACTTTTGGCATTGGTGCCTGTCCTGTTAAATGGTGTCATTTTTATTTTAATTGAATGATCATATAAAATAAAATAAACTGAACGCCATGTTGCAAAGTTTTTCAAAAAAATTAATCATCTACGCAACCTGTTAACGCAGATCCAGTTTTTTATACGAGGAAACAAGTATGCTCAGATTACAAAAAACGACCGCTATTGCCAGTTTAGCTCTTCTCTTATCCGGCACCGGTGCATTCGCCGCCGACAATGAGTCCTGCAAAAGTGTTCGCTTTTCTGATGTTGGCTGGACCGATATTACCGCAACCACCGCTACCGCTTCCGTTCTCTTAAATGCAATCGGCTATGAGCCAGAAACCAAAGTACTGTCTGTACCGGTTACTTATGTGAGCATGAAGAATAAAGACATTGATGTGTTTTTAGGTAACTGGATGCCCACTATGGAAGCGGATATTAAGCCGTACCGTGAAGATGAGTCGGTTGATACACTGGTTAAAAATCTGGAAGGCGCTAAGTACACACTAGCCACTAACAAATACGGCGCAGAGCTAGGCATCAAAAACTTCGCAGACATTGCAAAGCACGCTGATGCACTGGATGACAAAATTTACGGTATCGAGCCAGGCAACGATGGTAACCGCCTGATTCAGGACATGATTGACGCGGGCACTTTCGAGTTGAAAGACTTCAATGTTGTTGAGTCAAGCGAGCAAGGCATGTTGGCACAAGTTGCCCGTGCAACCCGTAAGAAAGACCCAGTCATCTTCTTAGGTTGGGAACCACACCCAATGAACGCCAACTTCGAACTGACTTACCTTGAAGGCGGTGATGATATCTTCGGCCCAAATCTGGGTGGTGCAGAGATTTACACCAACGTGCGTGGCGGCTATGCCGATGAGTGCCCGAATGTTGGGAAGTTTTTATCTAACCTGACCTTCACACTGGCCATGGAAAACGAAATCATGGGCGGCATCATCAATGATGGCGAAGAAGCGGAAAAAGTGGCAGAAGCTTGGATTAAGAAGAATCCTGAAATGTTAGATGCTTGGTTTAAAGATGTCACTACCTTCTCTGGTGAGCCGGCATTGGCAGCAGCTAAGGCCTCATTTGACCTTTAATATCGTGTAACAACAACGTCTCTCAGCCAGCCCTATACAACTGCTATTCGGCTGGCTTTTTTAATTATATAACAGGAACTTAGAATGGACTGGCTAACCGATCATAAGCTACCGCTGGGCAAATGGATCAAATCCGGCGTCGAGTGGCTACTAGACAATGCAACCTGGCTATTTGATGCCTTTGCAGAGAGCATGGAATTTCTTATCGAAAGCTTTGTCTCTGGCATGTTGTGGTTTCATCCACTCGTTATGATCGCTATCTTTTCTGGCATTGCCTTTGCACTACACCGAAGCTGGAAGCTGGTCGCCTTAATTGTGATTAGCTTATTGCTGGTCATCAATCTGGGCTATTGGGAAGAAACGCTGCAAACCCTTGGGCTGGTTCTATTTGCCACGCTTGTTAGTGTGGTGGTTGGCGTACCATTGGGTATTGCGGCTGCGCATCGACCTTGGCTCTACAGCATCCTGCGTCCGATTCTGGATTTAATGCAAACCATCCCGACCTTTGTTTACCTGATTCCAACCATGATTATGTTTGGTTTGGGGGTTGTTCCTGGTCTGATTTCTACTGTGATTTTCGCAATTCCTGCGCCGATTCGTCTGACGTATCTCGGCGTTTCTGGCACCCCTAAAGCCCTTAAAGAGGCCGCGTCCTCATTTGGCGCAACCTCTAGCCAGTTGCTGTGGAAGGTCGAGCTGCCCTACGCGCTGCCCACCATTATGGCTGGCGTCACTCAGTGCATTATGTTGTCACTTTCAATGGTGGTTATCGCCGCTATGGTTGGCGCTCCGGGGCTAGGTATTCCGGTACTGCGCGCGCTAAATACTGTAAACATTGCTCAAGGCTTTGAAGCAGGCTTGGCGATCGTGGTTATCGCTATTTTGCTGGACCGAATTTGCAAACAAAAAGATCCGACGGAGACTAAATAATGGCCGCTGTTACCTTTAAAAATGTTGATATCATGTTTGGTGAGTCTCCAAACAAGGCGCTTGAGCTCTTGGATCAGGGCTTCAACCGTCAGGAAATTCAGGAAAAAACCGGCAATGTATTAGGTGCTGCCGATGCCTCACTTGAAATTGAAGAAGGTGAGATTTGTGTATTGATGGGCTTATCCGGCTCCGGTAAGTCGACATTGTTGCGTGCGGTTAACGGCTTAAACAAAGTCAGCCGTGGCGACATTCTGGTTGAAAACGAAGGCCAGCAAATCAATGTCGCGACCTGCGATGCACAAACCTTGCGTCAGCTGCGCACCAGCAAAGTGGCGATGGTATTCCAGCAGTTTGCGTTATTGCCTTGGCGTACCGTTCGTCAAAATGTCGGCCTAGGTTTAGAGCTAAAAGGCATGCGCAAGGCTGAGCGCGAAGCCATGGTGGACGATAAATTGAAGCTGGTTGGCTTGAGTGATTGGGCGGATAAATACGCTCACGAGCTGTCCGGCGGTATGCAGCAACGAGTAGGCTTGGCACGCGCCTTTGCTACCGATGCCGATATCTTGCTGATGGATGAGCCATTCTCCGCGCTTGATCCTTTGATTCGTGACAAGCTGCAGGATGAGCTATTAGACCTGCAGCGCGATCTGAAAAAGACCATCATTTTCGTGAGCCATGACCTTGATGAAGCCATGAAAATTGGGACTCACATCGCGATTATGGAAGGTGGCCGCATCGTTCAATATGGCGAGCCGGAAGATATCGTCTTAAACCCTGCGAATGACTACGTCGCCGAATTTGTCGCTCACATGAATCCAATTAATGTGCTGCGTGCGGCCTCATTAATGCTGCCGGTTAAAGAAATGAATCGTGATGGCGAGGACTACGTACTGGATTGGTCCGGTCAAAACTGCCTGAAAATTGATGAGCAAGGGGCCATCGCCAGCGCCTCCATTTGCGAGCGCCCAGCCAGCTTGCTGAAGTACGAAGAAGGCATGGATTTGAGCAACTTTCAGGACAAAAATCCCGACACCATGTTGTACGCCAAACCAGACATTCTGATGCGCACCGCAATCAACATTCGCTACCGAACAGGGCTTCCAGTGCCACTAGTGAGCAAAGGAAAGCTGGTTGGCGTGATTGGTGGCAATGAAATCTTCCATGGTTTGCTGCGCATCCAAGACACGGCAGAATCCGCAGAAATAACAGATAGTTAGCCAAAAAATAACTATCGCTGTGATTAATAGTATCCTTTAGAAATCCGCCTATGCAGCCTCCAAAAGTGAATTATTCTTTTTTGCATAGGCGTTTCTGGATATAATGCCTGTTGCAATCTCATCATCCAGGCTAATAGTACGCTTCGAGGGCTGATGCCTTACGATGGATTAACCTGGACGTCATACATGAAGTTATCGCCAGGGAAATACATGAGTACCAAACAACCAAAAATTATCTACACCCTTACTGACGAAGCACCGCTACTTGCGACTCACTCCTTGCTTCCGATTATCAGAACATTCACTTCTGCTGCTGATATTGATGTTGTTACCAGTGACATTTCCGTTGCTGCCCGTGTTTTAGGTGAATTTTCAGACTATCTGACTGACGCACAACAAGTGCCGGATAATCTGGCAGAACTTGGCGCACTGACTCAAGAGCCTGATACCAACATCATTAAGCTGCCAAACATCAGTGCCTCAATCAACCAATTGATTTCTGCGGTAAAAGAGCTGCAGAGCAAAGGTTACAATATTCCGGACTTCCCGGAAGACCCACAAAGCGATGAAGAAAGAAGCATCGCCAAGCGTTTCTCTAAAATTCTGGGTAGTGCTGTAAACCCGGTATTGCGTGAAGGTAACTCTGACCGTCGTGCACCACCAGCGGTTAAGCGTTATGCGCAAAAGAACCCGCACTCCATGACTAAATGGAGCCCGGCTTCACGCACTCACGTCGCCCACATGAAAAAAGGCGACTTCTACTCCAGTGAAAAGTGCATGACCATGGATCGCGACTGCGATGTGAAAATGGATCTGGTCACTAACGATGGCAAGACTATCGTACTGAAAGAAAAGACAAGCCTGCTGGAAGGCGAAATCATCGATAGCATGTACATGAGCTGTAGTGCGCTGCGTGATTTCTTTGAATCTGAAATGGAAGATGCCAAAGAAACCGGCGTAATGCTGTCTCTGCACGTAAAAGCGACCATGATGAAGGTGTCTCACCCGATCGTATTTGGCCACGCGGTTACTGTGTTCTACAAAGATTTGTTCCAGAAATACGGCGAGCTGTTCAAGAAGCTGGGCGTAAACCCAAACAACGGTATCAGCAGCGTTTACGAGAAAATCAAAGAACTGCCTAGCTCATTCCGCGAAGAAATCGAGCGCGATATCCACGCTTGCTACGCTGAGCGTCCTGAGTTGGCAATGGTTGACTCTGCAAAAGGTATCTCTAACCTGCACGCGCCAAACGACGTAATCGTTGATGCGTCTATGCCTGCGATGATTCGCAGCGGTGGCCAGATGTGGGGCCCGGATGGTAAGACTAAGGATACTAAGGCACTGATGCCTGAAAGTACTTATGCGCGTATCTACCAGGAAATCATTAACTTCTGTAAGACTAACGGTGCATTCGACCCTGCGACTATGGGTACGGTACCAAACGTTGGTCTGATGGCGCAGAAAGCGGAAGAATACGGTTCTCACGATAAGACTTTCGAAGTTCCTGCGGCTGGTACTGCTCGCATCGTTCGCGATGACGGCACAGTACTGCTGGAGCAAAAAGTTGAAAAAGGCGATATCTGGAGAATGTGCCAGACTAAAGATGCACCAGTACGTGACTGGGTGAAGCTGGCGGTTAGCCGTGCAAAGCAAACTGGCGTTCCAACAATCTTCTGGTTGGATGAGTACCGTCCACACGATGCTGAGCTGATCAAGAAAGTTCGTGTTTACCTGAAAGACCATGACTTGGCTGGCTGCGATATTCAGATCATGTCACCACTGCGTTCTATGCGTTTCTCTCTGGAGCGTATTATCCGCGGTAAAGACACGATTTCTGTAACGGGTAACATCCTGCGCGACTACCTGACTGACTTGTTCCCAATCATGGAGCTGGGCACCAGCGCCAAGATGCTGTCTATCGTTCCATTGATGGCTGGTGGCGGTCTGTTTGAGACAGGCGCGGGTGGTTCAGCACCGAAGCACGTAAAGCAATTGGTTGAAGAAAACCACCTGCGTTGGGATTCACTGGGTGAGTTCCTGGCGATTGCCGTATCACTGGAAGATGTCAGCCTTAAAACGGGCAGCAAAGCGGCTAAGATTCTGGCCACTACACTGGATGAAGCGACAGGTAAATTGTTGGATAACAACAAGTCACCTTCACGTCGTACGGGTGAGCTGGATAACCGTGGTAGTCACTTCTACCTGGCAATGTACTGGGCAGAAGCACTGGCTGCACAGACTGAAGATGCTGCTCTGGCAGCTAAGTTCTCATCACTGGCTAAGACATTGGCTGAGAACGAAGCGAAAATCTTGTCTGAGCTGGAAGCGGTTCAAGGTAAGCCAGTTGATATCGGTGGTTACTACATGCCAGACCCTGCTAAAACAACTGCCGCAATGTGCCCTAGCGCCACATTAAACGCAGCGTTACAAGCAGCGAAGTCTTAAGTAACACGCACGTCGTTTAAAAAAGCCCGGCTGCAGTCAATGCGCCGGGCTTTTTCATGCCGGATCACTACTAAAACTATAACGATCAGCGGTAAATCCAGAACACCCCTAAGTTGCGTACTACTTATGAACGCGAAAGAACTTTAGGCCTTCCTGGCCTGCGGTATTGTTGTGTCCGATCGGGACTAATGTCACTATGTTAAACTAATAGAGAATTAATAACCGGAGTGCATAAATGCCCGAAGATCAGGATGGGTTGTACTTATTGCTGGAACGCATTCAGCAGGAAGATCAACAGGCGCTTGGCGAGCTTTATGATGCTACCGTCAACCGTTTGTTTGGTTTTGTGCTGAAACTAACGACTAATAAACAGCTTGCTGAAGAAATCGTCAGCGATGTTTATTTACAGGTATGGCGTACAGCAACGAGTTTTGAAGCAGAGCGGGCAAATCCGATCGGCTGGCTACTAATGATGGCCAGAAGTCGCGCCATTGACGCGCTTCGTCGTGAGACATCCCGCACTAAAAATCAGGAGCCTATTCCGGAGCATTTCGATGCGCCTGACCTGGAGTCACCTGAGCCCTTCATGACCACCTTAGGTGTAGAGCGCGGCTCTATGCTTGAAGAATCCCTGCAATTGCTCAATGAGCAGCAGCGGCAAATGATTGGTCTGGCCTTTTATCGCGACATGAGCCACAGAGAAATTGCTGAATACACCGGCGAACCTTTGGGTACTGTAAAAACCACGTTACGCCGATCGCAAGCCATCTTGCGGGGTGCGATGACAAAATCCAACTTAATTAAGGGGGATTATTATGAACAAGCCTAAATTAGCGTTTGCCAACGTTTTGGATGAAGATATTCTGCAGCTGCTTTCAGAAAAGCAGGAAACGGTAGAACTACCCGCAGGGCTGAAAGCCAAAATGCGCGGCAACCTTATGGAAAAAGTTGCACAAGAGCAAGCAGGGGTTGGCCCCGGCTTTATTACTGTGCGCGCCAGTGAAGACGGCTGGATGGAAGCCTTACCCGGTGGATTTATTAAAATCCTTAAGGAAGCAGATGAGCATGGTTCGTTAACGTATCTGGCTCGCCTAAACCCTGGCTTTGAAATGCCAAGCCATGTGCACGCCTTTGGTGAGGAATGCATTATGTTGGAAGGTGAGCTATGGATGGGTGATCTGCACCTGGAAAAAGGTGACTACCATTATGCCGATGCGGGCATGAAACACGGTAAGCACTGGACACCGACTGGCGCATTGATCTATCTGAAAGGACCACTGCCGATCTAATCGGTTTGTGTTTTTAGCAGGCAAACGAAAGGGGCATTAAATGCCCCTTTTGTGTATCCGGCTTTTACACCGGATATTGTTGGTACGAATTACTGACGATTAATCACACTCTTTAGTGTATCCCCATCATCCACCGCAACCGGCTCTGAATTTGGGCCACCAAACAGTGTATTGATATCGCTTTGTAGCTTCTGCGGATCATAGATTGCATCCGGTTCATCATTGGCTGCTTTCGCTGCAAAACCACTGCTTAGCTGATTGGCAGAGGATGAACTACTGCCGTTATTACAAGCGGTTAGCGTAATCGCAAACAGTGCACTAAGCAGAATGACTCCATTTAAATTCTTCATGACAGACTCCTTCGCTTAGTTAGTTGAACCAGCCAACGGCGTAGTTAAGTAAGGGAATGCATTATCAAACTGGGCCGCATTTTGTGTTACACCGTCGGTATAAGGCAGATCACCGCTTTTGGCATCATCTGGATCACATAAGCCTAGCTCAAGATGACATAACAAGCCCATTGCAACACGCAACTCAGCATCAACCACATCATCACCAGGGCGACGACCATTCGGGAAGCCAGCGACATCACCTGCAGCCACACCCAAGTTCTTCTGAGCACCTTTTGCAGTTACAGCCAGCTTTGTATTTAACCGAACCATTTCAGCGGCAGAACCATTTTTATTCACGCCATCTAAACCCGTTAAGAAAGCAGCGACCAAATCAGGACGACCTTCAGCAGTTGGTGGGGTTACACCAAACAATACATTCAGCAACACTGGCAAGCTTGGGCTGGTCACGTAGTCAATAAACTGGCCATCATCCTTTGGCTCACTGGCGTTAAACAGATTTTTATCTGGTAAGCCGATGACAATCTCATTCACCAAAGGCATCCCTAAGCGTGAAACCTGTGTCCATGCACCACCGGAGACTTGTGCAACCAGATTTCTAGGTGTTGGATCTAACACCCGAACCTGTGGCAAGCTAGCCGTAATCCAAGTACCAATAATGCCGTTCTCATTATTATTAGTCAGACACTTCACTGGAACTTCAAGTGCGAAAGTCGTGATGTTTTTATCGGCTAGATTATCCGTTTCCCCATCGGTACTGCCTAATGGGTCGGTATTCACTAAGTCGAAGATTTCACCCAGATTCACTGCGAATGAGTCTTTACGTTGACCAACAAATACGCGTCCATCCTGGGAGCCAGTCGGGCAGCCTGTTAGCGTGACATCGTGAATAAAGCTGTTGGCATACTCTTCATACGGCTGCGTACCGAATGTTTTCTCACCAACGTTGTCATAAGGTTTGGCGAAGCTGGTTGCACCGGTCGTTGCGTTCTTAGCGATTTTAGCGGTTCCGGTACGGCGATCACCAGAGACCATGGTAAGGCCGAATGACTCTTTAAAGTTTAGACTGGAGTTGTCATCACTAGTTACAGGGCCAATGTTCTTTAATGGCACTGCGATGTCTTTGCCATCAATTGGTAAGGTAATACCGTTTCCGCCATTACCTAGGGCATTGTTAATACGGAATTGGAAGGTTAAATCTTCCTGACCGTCACCCGTGTTATCAACGTGCATTTCGTACAGCGCATCGGGTGATAAGCTGAAATAGTTCGGTCCACCGTAAGCATCTTGAAGAGGGTTGTAGTTGGCAATTAAAGTAACATAGCCTGCCCGACCTGGCTCATAGCTGCGGAACGCATAAAAGTCAGTGGCATCGACTTTAGGGTTCTCAGTAATGAATGGCGCTTCGCGGTGACTGGATGCGTGGGTCGCAGTTGATACGGCTAATGCCAGCGCTGCAACCGTTAGTGTGTGATGTACTTTCATAGATAACTCCTCAACAATCGAATTTGATCGTGCTTACAAAGCTCAGATGAACTTGTTGTAAGGAGTTACGGCATTGTTTCTCAAAGTGGATTGGATTGTTTTTAAATTGTAGTGTGCGAAAAAACTGTCATTACGTCGCATTTTGTTTCTTTGACAGCTACAAGTACTTATAATGTATGGGAATAATGATCGACAAAAATGTCGCCATCCGCCAATAAATTTATATTATTTTAATAATCGGAGACCTGATATTCATGGCTATTTTCGGAAAGCTGTTCACAATCATCGCCTTATTGTCACTGGTGGCGTTTGCCAACCCGACGGGTTACAGCTACATCCACTATGCACTCAATTATGATTGGGCAGTCAACACAGAGAGTGGCTTTATGGCGCTGCTGGGTGGCGTGCTTCTGTGCATTATTTTGTTCTTCTTTTGGTCATCGTGGCGCACCACAGAATTCGTCGGCAAGTTTATTTTCGTTATCGTGCTGGCTCTGGCAACCTTTATTGCCTACACCATGCAGGTCTTTAGCGGTCAGAATTCGACGGCTTGGTTTGTGATTGCGGTGCTGTACTTGTTCTTTTTCTGGGGCATGTTTTATCCACGCCTTAAGTACTCTATGTTTAAGACTCGTACCGTTGATGACGCGGATACGGAATAAATTGCCTAAACCATTTCAAAACGGCATATCAGGCATTCTCATAGGATAACGATACCAACACCGACCACAGGAGGATTAAAGCGCTATGAATAAAAACGTTAAACTATTCATCACTTTAGTTCTCTGTGTCGGGGTTGTGCTGTCAGTCTTATTCGATGAAGTACTGCTCAATATCTTGCTGCTGGGCATGTTACTGGCCAAGAAATTCATCTTCAAACTAATCCTGATCGCTAAGAAGTTCTTCTTTAAAGATGGCATTATTTCGCTGGCCACCGTCGCTTGGAAGCATGTGTTTGTCAGCTCCTCACTAGCGCTTAGCAAGCGTGCCATTATCAATACGGTCAGCGGCTTTTTTAACGACCGGATTGCTAAACCCCTGATCCACCCCATCAGTCGCTATCTGAAAATACGCTGGTCGATATTCAAAGCCTCTAACCTTTGGCAGAAAACCTATACCGTTATTTTTGGCTCAATCCCTGCCTCTGTCTTGCTCTGGTTTTTCGGGGTTCTGGAAGCCGTTACGCTGCTACTAAAAAGCTTTTCGCTGGCTAAATTTCTGACGCTGATCTTGAAACTGATGACGATGATGTTTGTCTTCTTCCATAATATTTGGCGCTCATGGATACAGCCTTATCTCGACTTTATTTTAATCACCATTCTGCTGACTTATATTGAGAAGATTCCATTGTTAGGCAGAGGAATCCGGCGACTGCGCATTACGATTCGCTGGAAGTGGCGCAGGATAAAAGCCAAAAAAGAGCGCATTCTGAACCAGCATATCGACGCAAATATTAATAAAGTAGGCGAGAAAATCCACCAGCACGTGAATTCACAAAAAGAGAAAATGTCCTCTAAAATGCATGATCTGTCGGAAAAGGTAGAGGATATGGTCGAAAAAGTGGAAGAGGCCGTGACTCCGGAAAAGGATAAGGGCCCAGACTAGCAAGGGATGGGATCAAGCTACAAACGACTTGGCATACGAATATACCAAGCCAGTTTTTCTATGGATTTAATCGAAGATAGCGTTACCAGCCACCCACTCTGATTACAATACTGCTTTGTATCGACTGATTGTCTTTAAACATGCGCTTGATCGCGTTTTGCTTAGCAATAGCAGCCTGCTTAGTTGGAAATGGCCCAACTCGAACACGATAAATCGGCCTTCCTTTGTACTCACCGGGTTGCACCAAGATTGGAAACGTATTTTGGTTAAGTACCCGTTGCAGCCGATTGGCTTTATTCACATCGTAACTAGAGAAAATCTGAATCATATGAGGCTGTTGCTCAACGGGAACCGCCACCGGTTGTGCAACGACTGGAGCTGGAGCAGCGGCCACAGGTGCTGCAGTATTGACTGTAACCGCAGGTGCACTCGCGGCTGCAGTGGCCACAGGAGGTTGGTTTAGCACGACCTTTTTAGGCGTCAGGTCACGATTCTCAAGGCAGGTTTTCAACAGCTCCTGCTTACCCTTGGTGTCGACACTGATAATACGCTTCAGATTTTGATCGGTGGTTACGCTCAGGCAGCCACAAGAGTAGCCGTAGTAGCCATTGGTTTTTACGTATTCATCATCATTCACTTCTGGCAGCTTGTCGATCGAATCAGCACCGACCGAATAGCCATCCTGAGAGGTAATCGTCCAATTACCATCTTTATCATTGAGCCAAAAATTATCCGCCGTGGGGTTTTCCAGCCAGCCGCAGCGATACTCTGACGCCATTACTGTCATGCTTAGCGATGAGATAAAGAGTGTTGCAACCAGCGGTGTCGTCCAGCGTTTGGCGTTTACAGGCATTGTCCATTGCTCCCAAAATATTTAGATTAGATCGTCTTATAGCCACCAGATCTCTGCAGTAAACAAGCAACAGATCAGAAAATACTCTGCCAATATATAAATATTTAGGATAATTAATCAACAACTTAAAACAAATCGGGACTTTATATCTGGTATAAGCCGCAATCACTTCCACTCAAGCCAAGCGATTAAGCCAGCAATCACGCAATGAGGCATTCATTGGAACGGTCTCAAGCAAGCCAGATAACGCGGATGGCACCTCCGCTCGAACCGGTCCGGCCTCAATCGCCCAATTCAAAATCGCTTCGAATAAGCCAGCGGCTTCTAAAATAGGCTCTGCTTCCAGCCACACCGGAAAAATACGCACTTCAAACGTATGCTTATCTGGCGTTCCCTCAATCATATTCTTGATATTAAAGTCACAGAATTTAGTGAGCTTTACCGCACTCAATTGAGCTTGGACTTGCTCCCACGTTAAATCAATAAAATCATCTTGTTTCACGACATCGTACAAAGCATCAGGCCAGTCACCGAGGCGTGTGCAGTTGGCATTCGCACCAACTAAACGACGCAAACCAGCCCCATGCACTTGTAGCACATTGATCAGATTAGCCAACACCGATGCCGAGCACAGGGCTTCGGCATCAAAATGAATATGGGTTGCGCCTTCAACGGGTACGTAGAACTCCAGCTTATTGGCGACAGATAGAAGACCTTCCAGTCGTTGGTGGTGATGGTCTTCAATAGGCACCGTAATCAGCTCACAGGGGCGTTCCCGCTCACCGGGTAATGGTGCTGCAATGGCTATCGACATGCCGGTATCATCGCTTAGGCGCACCATACCATCGGGATTTATCGCAAGCTCGGAGCCAAATAGCTCTGCCAGCGGCTCCAGCACCTGCGTACAAGTCTCAGAGGCATCGGCTTGCCGCATAATTAAGCGAATCATGCGACTATCATCGCTCACAATCCGATACCAATCAGGTCGTGGTAATCGTTGTCGTACCAAGTCCTTTTGCAAGGTCAGGTCATCCACACAATTGGCCACTAATTGCCCTTGCGCATCCAACACTTTAAAGCCCAAAGTCAGGTTTTCAAACACTGGCGCACCGGCCACCTGACTCGGTTCTGATTGCGGATGAAAAAATCGCTGCACGTGGCCACCGCATTGATCAGCCAACGCCTGAGCCAGATCTAAACGGCTGCGACCCAGCGGCGCTAACAACTCAACCTCAATGCCAATTTTCCATGCCAGCTGTACTGGCTCCGCGACCTTACTCAAGCAGGTTTAACCGCCACGACGAGCACGACTTAAGGCTTCAATCACCAACTTATTATCACCATCCTGCAACATTGTGCCGATTTTCAGCTTGGCGTCCCAAGGGGTTGCCTTGCCCCAGTAGTTGGCTAATTGCTTGGCATCGTCATAGCTGTAATCGGGGTTATTTCCATCATCCCAAGTACAGCGCACATTATGCTCCACGGCATAGTTGCGGGCTGAGCGCAGATAGTCCTCAATCACCGTGTATTCATTATTGAGGGCCTTATTGCCGGCCCGTACTTTGGCATCCCACGGCGAATTTCCCCAATAAGCCGACAATAGCTTGGCATCACAATAGGTGTAATTTTCAGAATTATAAAACGCCTGTACAGGATTGGCAGGGACAACCAGCGCAGAAGCTGCTGTGTTTAAAAATAGGGCTGCGAATGCCAGCGCCAACGGCGTTTTAGTCAGCTTAATGGAGTGGTTAAAGGTAAAGCTATTCATAGGACTATCCTCACAAAGATCAATAGGATGGATCGTTTGAGTCCTTTGATTTATTCACCCAGCGATGTAGCAGCATCAATAAAACCTGCCTGAGCCATACCAATAATTGTTATTGATAAACGCAGCAAGCAATAGCACCAATTAGCAGAGTGACAAACCAGACTTTTTATTATTAATGAGTATAGTTCACCCTAAAAAAACCACCGATTTTTCTGGGGTTGGATGACGCAGGCTTTGTTTATTTGAAAACCCAAAGCCTGCGGTCGATCTTAATTGATTATTTAATTGCCAGCCTCACCCGTTCGCTAATAGTGTGGTCGGTCTTAGCTGCTCAGTTAAGCGCCAACTTCATCAATTCGCTGATAGTAATGACAGGCGACTTGATGCGCTTCGAGCTCGTCAGTTTGTGCCTGAATCTCCTGCAAGGCCGGTGCATCACGCTTGCATTGCTCATCTGCCAGCGGGCAACGCGTTGAAAACACACAGCCCGGTGGTGGATTAAGTGGCGAGGGAATATCACCCGTCAATTCAATCATTTTATTCGCACGGTATTTACGTGGATCGGCAATTGGCACCGCTGAAATCAAGGCTTTACTGTACGGGTGTTGCGGGGCATAGATCAGGTCATCCGCATCTGCCACTTCCATCACTTTCCCTAAATACAGCACCAAAATACGGTCTGAAATATGGTGCACTACACTCATATTGTGCGAGATAAAAATCAGGCTTAAGCCCATTTCATCGCGCAAGGCCTTGAGCAGATTGATAATCTGCGCCTGAATTGATACATCCAGCGCCGAGACCGCTTCATCACAGACAATCAGCTTAGGGCGTAGAATAATCGCCCGCGCAATGCCAATACGCTGTGCTTGTCCACCGGAGAACTCATGCGGATAACGATTAATCATCTCCGGCAGTAAGCCCACTTTCTTCATCACGGCGTGCACTTGCTCATGCACTTCCTGCTTGCTCAGCTCCGGCTGATGGGTAATCAATGGCTCAGCAATAATCTGGCCAACCGTCATGCGTGGGTCCAAGCTAGCAACGGGGTCCTGAAAAATCACCTGCAGATTTTGCCGGACTTTTTGCAGCTTACTGGATGACATGGTGTACAGATCTTCACCCATCCAAACGGCACGACCATCCGTGGGTTTTAGCAGGTTTAATACCGCCATACCCATAGTCGACTTACCGCAGCCAGACTCACCAACCACCCCTAATACTTCACCCTCACGCACATTAAATGAGATGCCATCAATCGCTTTGACATAGCGGCGCTTGCCCCATAAGCCTTGATTCACAATGGTTGGAAACCAGACTTTGAGGTTTTCGACTTCAAGAATAACCGGTGCACGGCTCATACGGAGTCTCCTTGCGTGGCAGTATTATCAAATAATGGCGCATAGCAGGCCCGCTGATGCCCTGAATCAACCGCAGAGAGCGCAGGTGGCGTTACGGTGCACTGACCCATAACATGAGCACAGCGTGGCGCAAAAGCGCAACCTTCCGGTAAATGCTGCAGATTGGGAGGTTGCCCATCAATGGTTGCCAACAAGCCATGATTGCCCTTGTCACCACGTACACCAATAATTGGCGTGGAGTGCAGTAAACCGCGCGTGTAGGGGTGTTGCGGCTGGTAGAAAATATTATCGACTGGCGCAATTTCCGCTAAGCGGCCGCCATACATGACCTGTACCCGATCACATACACCGGCTACCACGCCCAAGTCATGGGTAATCAGTACGATCGCGGTATTAAAGTCACGTTTCAGATCACTCAACAAGTGTAAAACCTGCGCTTGTACCGTGACATCCAAAGCCGTAGTTGGCTCATCGGCAATCAGCAAGGCTGGCTCACAGAGTAGAGCCATGGCAATCATCACCCGCTGACGCATACCACCGGATAGCTCATGCGGGTATTGATTTAACCGCGCTTTAGCTTCCGGAATGCGCACCCGCTCCAACAGCTCCAACGCTCGCTGTTCGGCACTTTTCTTATCCATTCCCTGATGAAATGTCAGCACTTCGATCATTTGCGTACGGATTTTTAAATACGGGTTAAGCGAGGTCATCGGGTCCTGAAAAATCATCGACATACTGGAACCACGCAAGCGGTTCAGATTATCGATACTCATGCCCACTAGTTCATGTGATTCGCCTTTGGTATGCAAGATCGCCGAGCCAGTAGCTTCACCGTTTTGGGCCAGTAAGCCCATAATCGCCAGAAAGGTTTGCGACTTTCCGGAGCCCGACTCACCCACCACACCCACCGTTTCACCGGCGGCCACATCGAAACTCATATTACTGACCGCACTCACCGGACCATCATTGGTCTGGAAGGTGACTGTCAGATCTCTCACCGATAGCACCGGCTGGTTTTGTTTTATCTCAGACATAATCACCCCTTAGCGGTCTTTAGGATCGAGAGCATCCCGCAAGCCATCACCAATAAAGTTAAGGCTAAACAGAATGATGGCCAGAATCACTGCCGGGAATAGCAAAGTATGCGGCGCATCTTCAAGACGCTTGGCCCCTTCACTGATTAATACGCCTAAGCTGGTATTGGGCTCCTGTACGCCTAATCCCAAGAAGCTCAAAAAGCTCTCCACCAGAATAACCTGCGGCACCACCAGCGTGACGTACACGATCACCGGCCCTAACAGATTCGGGATAATATGACGCCGGATAATATTAAAACTGGAAACACCAGACGCACGGGCGGCAATCACGAATTCGCGACTTTTAAGCGACAGCGTTTGGCCACGTACAATCCGCGCCATGGTCAGCCACTCCACCGCACCAATGGCAGCAAACATCAGAATAAAATTCCGTCCGAATAGCACCATCAGCAAAATCACGATAAACATAAACGGCAGCGCATAAATGATATCCACGATGCGCATCATCACCTGATCGGTACGGCCACCGAAATAGCCAGCGGTTGCGCCATACGCCACACCGATAACTAAGGCCACCATCGACGCGGTTAAACCCACGGCTAGAGAGACCAGCACGCCAATCATGCAGCGATAAAACAGATCCCGATCATTTACGCCAGTTCCAAACCAGAGTGAGTTAGCAAAGTCTGGCCTGCGCGGAAAGTTGGTGTCATTAAACGCCGCAAACTGATCACTGAACATCGCTTCATTATTTAAAATGATGTCATGTGGCCACGGGGTTAATAATGGCGCTAAAAAGGCCACCACAATAATAATGAACAGTGCTACTACGCTGGCCATTGCCAGCTTGTTTCGGCTAAAGCGTTTGCCTGCATCAGCCCATAACGATCGCCCTTTGGGTAAAGCCTCCGCAACCGGAGTTCCCACTGGCGTTGTGTGTGTCGTACTCATAAAACGTCCTTGGTTTGACTACCGTTGCCTAATCGTGGGAAGCGCGTACACGCGGGTCGAGCACACCGTAGAGCACGTCGACGATCAGATTGGCGATAATAATAATCGCGCCAAAGAAGATCACCACGCCCATCACCATGGTGTAGTCACGGTTTAGTGCGCCGTTAACAAAGTGCGTTCCAATGCCCGGTATACGGAAGATTTTCTCCACCACCACCGAACCAGTGGTAATCGCCGCCACCGCAGGCCCAAGGTAGGAAACCACCGGTAATATCGCCGCTTTGAGTGCATGACGCGTCAATGTAATCCGCTCTGGCATCCCTTTAGCGCGAGCCGTACGCACGTAGTTGGAGCGCAAAACTTCGATCATACTGCCGCGGGTTTGGCGGGCAATATAAGCGATTTGCGGCAAGGCCAATACGAATACGGGCAATATGGCTTGTGTCCAGGAATCGCCCCAGCCGGTAATAGGGAATAGCTGCACCGCCGTCATCGACATAATGCCAATCACCATCAATTGCAGCAGCGGCCCGACTACGAAGTTAGGCACCGTAATGCCCGTCATTGAGAACCCCATCACGGTGTAATCAATCCAGGTATTTTGCCGCAAGGCCGCGAGCGAGCCTGCGGTGACTCCCACCACCAGCGCAATGGCAATCGCCATCAAGCCCAATTTGAGTGAAACCGGAAAGCCGGACATGATGAAATAGGTGACCGTACGGTCTTTGTATTGATAAGACGGGCCAAAATCCAGTTCGATGCTGGGTAGCAGATCGCCTTCTTTACGTTGCAGCGAGACTAAGCCGCCAACGTAGCGTAAATATTGCTCCCAAACCGGTTTATCGAGGCCATATTTAGCATCGAGGTTGGCACGGATAACAGGAGGAAGTGGTTTTTCAGTGTCAAATGGGCTGCCGGGTGCGGCATGAACCAGAAAAAATGACAGGGTAATCACAGCAAACAAAGTAGGAATCGCTATTAAAATGCGACTCAAAAAATAACGTAACATAATCAACGCCTTTGTCCGAAATAGCGCGAACGCGCAGGGAATACCGGGTAACGATTACCCGGTATTCTTAAGAGAGTACTTATTCTTCGATGGTGACGTACTTATCTCGGGTGTGATCCATCACGTTACCCGACAGGCCTTTAACCTTAGGGTTGATCAGGTGAGTGGTCACATAGGTGTAGATTGGGATAACAGAGTGAGAATCCAGCAGATCACGCTCCGCTTTTTGCAGCAGCGCCTTACGCTTGTCTGCATCCGCTTCCTGACCGGCATCTTTCAGCGCCTGATCAAATGTCGTGCTGTCGTAGCCGGTATCATTCAAACCAGATTTTGACTGCCATAGCTCAAGGAAGGTATTGGCATCGTTATAATCGCCAATCCAGCCTGCACGGAAGATCTGTGTGACCTGCTTCGCTTTACGGCTTTCCAGATACACTTTCCACTCTTCATTCACCAGATTCACTTTCAACCCAGGGAACACACGCTGCCACGTTCCGGCAACCGCTAAGGCAATACGTTTGTGGTTGTCACTGGTGTTATAACGCAGCTCAACTTCCAAAGGCTTATCTTTGCCATAGCCTGCTTTTTCATACAGTTTAACAGCCTCAGCGGCACGCTCTTTGTAGTCCATGTCTTTAAAATCAAGATACACAGGCTCATAGCCATCAACACCAGCAGGTACAAAGCTGTAGGCAGGGAGTTCACCAGCATTGGTTACGCGAGACGTGATTAGCTCACGGTTCAGCGCCATATCAAAAGCACGACGCAAGTCAGCATTATCAAATGGTGGCTTGGTGGTGTTTAAACCGTAGTAGTAGGTTCCAAGGTAAGGCTTGATATTCAGCTGATCAGAATATTTTTCACGAATGAAGGCAATCTGATCTTTTGGAATTTCGTAGGTGTAATCCAACTCACCGGCCTGAAACGCTTTTAGCTCAGCAGACTGATCTTCAGTTGGGAAGAACACGACTTTATCCAACTTAACCGCATCTGCATCCCAGTAGTTATCACTTTTAACCAGTGTAATACTGCCTTGTGGTACCCAAGCTTCCATTTTGAATGGGCCGTTGCTCACAATATTTTCAGGTAACGTCCACTTATCGCCAAACTTCTCGATGGTCGCTTTTGGAGTTGGCAATGCTACAGAATGCGTTAGCAGTTGCAGGAAGTAAGGCGTTGGGCCAGCCAGTTTGATTTCCAGTGTATGGTCATCAACCGCAGTCACACCCAGCTCTTCCGGCTTCATTTTGCCCTCGGCAATGGCTTCTGCATTTAGGATAGAAAACAGCAGGAAGGAATAAGCAGAGCCGGTTGCCGGATCAACACCACGGCGATAAGCGTAGACAAAGTCTCCCGCAGTGACAGGCTCGCCATTGGTCCACTTGGCGTTATCCCTGAGCTTGAAGGTATAGCTTAAACCATCTTCGGCAAGCGCCCAGCTTTCTGCAACGCCAGGTACCACTTTGGCATCCGGGTCTTCAGAGACCAAACCTTCAAACAAATCCCGCTGAATGTGACTGGCTGGAACGCCTTCACTAATCTGAGGGTCTAAGGATTGAGGTTCTGCACCATTACCGCGGTTTAACACCATTTCGGCAGAAGCAACCTGAGCGATCAGGCAAAAGCTTAGTGCAGAAAATAACGGTAGCGCGTGTTTCCATAAGGACATATTAAACTCCGTTTCTTTAAAAAACCCGATACGAACGGGCAAGTTAGCGACAATTACAACTGGACATCAACCGGTGTGCGGCGCATCGTTTAGTTATGATGAAACTCTTGCTATTACTTAAACGACGTTGTCATCCATTACTGTTTTGCGCCTTAGCAGGCTGTAGTTATTTGCCCGACAAAACAGGGGGAGGAGGCATTGCGAAGCAACCGGAATGTTTAGCCGCAATGCTGGCTTTGGATCATTTGGCTGTTAGTCAATCGGGGACTCTGCAAGGCAACCGCATTAGCGGTATGCCATGGCTGCGGAGCAACCGTTTATCTGAAGCCGAACTTGATAGTAAATCAAACCCAGACGATTTGCATGCCTTGTTGACCAATCAGTCAACTTTTGCTCAAAGTGCATTATTGCTCGAATTATCCAATGTCGACAAGCAGTCTGTTAAAGACTGGCGAAAACGTTATAAGGTGGAGCAAACGACTCCTGAATTCATTCGTGATTGCGCCGCTCAGGCCGTCCGAAAACAATTGGAAACCCCAGCCAAGACCCGCCACTTGCTTCAACAGTTACCACGCGACAATGACTACTCAACGGTCGCACGAATTGCGGGACTGTATCCTTTAGCCACTCTTCCATTTCGCCGTGGCGTGGTTAAAGAGCAAGCAGAAATAAAACGTCAATGGGGCAACATTCAGGGGCAACGTTGGTACGCCTATCAGCCCGATACCGCTACGACAAAGCAACAGGATTTACTCAGCCGCCACGCACCAATCTGGCTAATCAACAGCACTAGCACTGCCAATCTTCCGGGCAAACCTTACTGGCAAGCCAACCAGCTAAACGTGGACACTCAGCAAGCAACCACCTTTGCCTTTGTCTCTAAGGGCCTTTGGCAAAACAAGCCGCTCACCCAGCTCAATTATGTGCTCTGGTTTAGCCAAAGGCCCTACCTGAAACGGTTTGACTGGGTTGCTGGCAAACATGATGCGCTAGTGTTTCGGGTTAATCTGAATCAGCAAGGTCAAGTCTTGGCTTATGACAGCATTCATTTATGCGGCTGCTGGTATCGGCTATTTTTGCCTAACACCGCCAAGTTCCGCGCAAACCATCGCTACTGGCAAGAGCCTGTGCTGGCAGAGCGTGTTGAAACAGCTGAGCGAATGGCGATTTATGTTACGAAAGATACCCATCAAATCCGATACCTTGAGCCTGCTAAGGCGTATGCTGATACTACAGGCTATGCACTGGAACCTTTCGATGACTTATTAATGCTGCCTACTGCGAATGGCTCACGGGCGGTATTTAATCAACGGGGCTATGTGGCGGGTTCTGAGCGCCCTGAGCGTTGGCTATTCTGGCCGATGGGGGTCAGAAATCCGGGCGCACTGCGCCGATTCGGAGATCATGCAATTAGTTTTGTCGGACGGCGTTATTTTGATGAGCCGAGACTGCTGGAGCGCCTCGGGCTCAGCGAATAGCCCATTAATATCTGTAAGGAGCGTGTAAAGTTTGAGCTGTTATTGGTTGGTTCCGCGCATTACATGGCAGAAGCGCAGTATTTAATATTATGAAATGGAGTATTCACAATGAACAAAAGTATCTTGGTTAAGAGCATCGCAGCAGTTGGTTTATTATTCACTCTGCAAGCCACTGCAACAGCAGACACAATTTCAATTACGGCGACTGAAGTGTCTCCGACAGCGACATCGCGCATTGCGCCACCGGCAACCACTGCGCCAGCACGTGCATTAACAACTCAGCAGTATATTGATAACGAGCAGGCGAATCAGGGCCAGCTAATTGCTAATGGCATTGCTAACGGCTCGTTAACCACTGATGAAGTGAAGAAGCTACGTGCTGAGCAAGCGATGATCATTACGCTGGAAACGCGTTTCCGCCCTAATGGTTACAGCAACTACGAAACAGTGACAATGAAAGACAAGCTTAGCACCGCTCGTAAAAACATTATCACCATGCTGAACAATAACGTTCGCAATCCAAACGCCCGGGCCGAGCGCAAGGAACGTGACGAGCGCAGCGTCCGGGATGACCGTATAGTTCGTTAATCACTAACGATTTACGACTGACTAAGTAATGCCTTAAGCGCCTGAGTAACCTGCTCGGGCGCTTCCATGGGTGACATGTGCCCACAGTTTTCCAACACCTCTAATTGCGCATTCGCGACTTGATCTGCCATCGCCACATGTTGTGCCGGTGACGACCAATGATCTTCCACACCCGTTAAAAACAAACTCGGCACTTGAATGCTTTGCAGTACATCGCTGGCATCCGGACGCGTGAGTAAAGCTTGTATCTGAGCTTCAAAAATACTAGGGGTGCTATGCGCAATCATGTCGACAACGGATTCAAACATGGGTGTATTTAAGTGATCAGGATGTACCATGGGGGTTGCCCAGGCTCTGGCCATGGCTTTCATACCTTCGGACCGTGCTTGTTCTAGCAAGGCCTCGCGCCCTTCACGTTCTTGTTCTCCCGCTTCGCCCTTAGCAACTGCCTGAGCGCCGGTATTGAGTAAAGCCAAATGACTGACTCGCATAGGTGACTGCCGGTACACTTCTAACGCGACCCGACCACCCATCGAATGGCCAATAATCGCCAATGGGCCTTCAGGGGCTTGCTCCAATACACAGCGAGCCATCGAAGCCAGACTACTGGCCAAATCATAATTGACCAGACGCATTGCATAGTCGCCAGCAAAAGCAGTGATTTGCTCCTGCCACACATCGCGATCACACATCAGCCCTGGTAGGAACATCAAGGTTGGTTTCATTATTAGTTATTTCCTTTAACGTTACTGATCTAAATGTAATCAGCCTTTGAGCATAGCAGATTTTTTTCACAGAAAAGCAAATAGACTTTATTGAAGTGCATAAACTGGTAGTCCTGTGCAGCAGGCCGGATAATGCGCTTATTCTTTTACCGTTCCGAGAGGAAGGTGTACACCATGAATGAGTCTGATAAGAAACAAAACAACAGCTCAGCGGTACCCGGCGGACGTTTATCACGCCTCGCCAAACTTGGCTCTTTAGCGACCGGCGTAGCTGGTGGCATGCTTGCAGAAGGTGCCCGTCAACTCGCCAAAGGCAATCGCCCGAAAGCCAGTGAAATGCTGCTCACACCGGGCAATGCTAAGCGAGTTGCCGAACAGTTATCCCAACTACGTGGCGCCGCTATGAAAGTCGGCCAGCTAATGTCGATGGATACGGGCGATGTATTGCCGCCGGAACTCACTGAAATTCTGGGCCGCTTGCGCTCCGATGCCAAATCCATGCCACTAAGCCAGCTCGCCAAAGTGCTAGATGATAACTGGGGCAAGGGTTGGAATCTGAAATTCAAACAGTTTTCATTTGAGCCGGTTGCGGCCGCGTCGATTGGGCAAGTGCACTCCGCACACACTAAAGACGGCCGCCATCTAGCCCTAAAAGTCCAATATCCCGGTGTGCGCGAGAGTATCGATAGTGATGTCGACAATGTGGCAACGCTGCTGCGTATTTCAGGACTCATTCCCAAATCACTTGAATACAAGCCACTCTTGGAAGATGCCAAACAGCAACTGCACTGCGAAGCCGATTATGAGCAAGAAGCCAGATGGATTAAGCAATACCGTGAGTTATTAGCCGATGCGCCAGAGTTTATCCTGCCAGAGGTTTATGATGACTTCACTACGCCGAATGTACTAGCCATGTCATTTGTGACCGGCTCACCCATTGAGGCTTTGGAGCAGGGCACACAAGAAGACCGTGATCGCGCTATAAGCTTGCTGCTGGCCTTATTATTCCGTGAAATATTTGAATTCCGCTTAATTCAAACCGATCCAAACTTCGCCAATTATCAATATGATAGCGAAACCAAGAAACTGATTTTGTTGGATTTTGGTGCGACCCGTGAATATCCCGCCGCAATTGCCGATGCCTATTATCAAATGATGCAGGCAGGCTCCGTGGGTGATCGTGATGCCATGCAGGATGCAGCAGAAAAGATTGGCTTTTTTAAGGCAGAGATTAAAGCCGAACAGCGTGAGGCGGTGATTGACCTATTTCAGCAAGCCTGCGAGCCACTGAGCGTGGATGGCGTGTATGACTTTGGAAGCTCAAAGCTGGCACAACGCATTAAAGATGCAGGAATGGCGCTAAGTATGGAGCAGGAGTATTGGCACACACCGCCTGCTGATGCCTTATTTTTGCATCGTAAGCTAGGCGGTCTGTACTTGTTGGCTGCGCGGATTAAAGCGCGAGTGAATGTGCGCGAGTTATTTTTAGCAACTCAACATCACTCCGTTGGAGGTACGGGCGAAAACATCACAGCCCGGATGCCCTGATACGCCACTAAGATAATGACCATCGCAGCTAACATGCCAGCGGCACCGGACACTTCCGGCGTCGCGACCTGCTTCACCATAATGCCATAAGCTGCCCAAGCGGTGACCAAGCCAAAGGCGATATCGCTACGGCGGGTAACCACTACAGCGGTCACTACGCCAGCCAGTGCCAGCTTCAGCAAGGTCCAGCTGAGATTATCCAAGCCGTAGTTTTCCCAGCCCATCGCCACTTGTAGCACGCTCAAATTGGCAATACTGGCGACCACAATCCATGCGACATACAAACTAAATGGCACATTCACAAATAACCAACGGCCAAAAGTAGCAGGCTCGTAGGATAAATTTCGGTAAATGAGCACTAAAAAGCCCAAAATAGCGAACATGATTAGCAAGGACAGCCACAAAAAGTTAAAATGCCATGCGAAAATCCAAGCGATGTTGGCTGCGCAACTCAACATAAACAACTTGCTGACTCTTGAGAGTAACTCACTACGTCGCTGACCGGGCAACGCCTGATAAATGACATAGCCTAACAAGCCAAGGTAGATGACACCCCAAATTGAGAACGTGAACGACTCAGGGGTAAATAATGATGGGTACTTGTCGGAAACGTCTTTTGGAGTCATGCCATTGAGTGGCAGATAGTTTGATAAGAAATTAATGATGATGACGAATATAAATGCTATGACCGCGCCGCTACGCTCGGCAAGTGTTCTTTCCATGTCGTGAACTGCTCCTTAAATAAACCGGCATCCACCGGTAATGTTTATCAACGCTGTATTCCATCATACACATAAATAGGGTAAAAAGACGCGATGAAAATACCAAAACGCATACAGCCTCTAGTCGAAGATGGCCTAGTTGATGAAGTCTTAAGCCGATTGATGAGCGGTAAAGAAGCCGACGTTTATGTGGTACGCACCGGCGATGAATTACGCTGTGCAAAAGTGTATAAAGATACTGCAAAACGTAGCTTTAAAAAGGCCGCCCAGTACACGGAAGGACGCAAAGTTCGCAATAGCCGACGCGCCCGCGCGATGGAAAAAGGCTCCAAATTTGGCCGTAAAGAACAAGAGCAAACCTGGCAAAATGCCGAAGTCGATGCGCTGTATTTATTGGCAGAAGCGGGCGTGCGTGTTCCAGAACCCTATGGTTGTTTGGATGGGGTTTTGTTGATGGAATTGATTACCGATGCAGCTGGTGATGTTGCCCCGCGCCTTGGCGATGTGACCATGACCGATGAGGAAGCGATTGGCCATCACGCCTTTGTGATGCAGGATATTGTACGCATGCTCTGCGCAGGCTTGGTACATGGTGACTTATCTGAATTTAACGTGCTACTGGATGAGTACGGCCCGGTCATTATCGATCTACCACAAGCGGTAAACGCCTCTGCGAATAACAATGCAAAAGCCATGCTAGAGCGTGACGTGGATAATATGACGCAATACTTTGGTCAGTTTTCACCGGACTTGCTGGAGACGAACTTCGGCAAAGAGATCTGGGCGCTGTATGAAGACGGTAAACTGAGGCCAGATACCGTGCTAACAGGCGAGTTTGAGGAAAACAACGAAGCGGCCGATGTGGACTCCGTGATGGAGCAGATCAAAGCTGCCTTTGATGAGGAACAAGCGCGTCTGGAGCGTATACGTGAGGCTGCCGAGGAGTAAATACTCTGCGGCAGGTATTTTATTCAGAGCAATACGCCCTGAATACATAAACCTTAGCTGTAGTAGCCGCGATACCACTGCATAAATTGCTCAATACCTTCTTCAATTTCGGTATCCGGTTTGAAGCCAAAATCCTGCATCAACGGGTCAATATCGGCATAAGTCAGTGGCACATCACCGGCTTGCATTGGCAGTAAATTCTCAACCGCTTTTTTACCGCAACTGGTTTCTAAAGCTGTGATAAAACGTCGCAGTTTAATCGGCTGATTATTACCAATGTTGTACACTTTGAATGGCGCTTTAGCCGTCGTAATCTCGCTGACTTGAGGCTCAGGTGGACGGTCAATTACTCTGACAACGCCCTCCACAATGTCATCGATATACGTGAAGTCGCGGATCATATCGCCGTGGTTGTACACGTCGATCGGCTGGTCAGCCAAAATCGCCTTGGTGAACTTAAAGTACGCCATATCCGGGCGTCCCCATGGGCCATAGACCGTAAAGAAGCGCAAACCCGTCACCGGAATATCAAACAAATGGCTGTAAGAGTGCGCCATCAGTTCATTGGACTTTTTAGTCGCCGCATACAGGCTGATTGGGTAGTCCACCGGATCACCTGTACTAAACGGTTGCTTGGTATTCATGCCATACACCGAACTTGAAGAGGCATAAACCAAGTGCTTAATTTTGCTATTACGGCAACCTTCAAGGATATTGGCAAAGCCGACTAAGTTAGCATCGACATACGCAGCAGGGTTATCAATCGAGTAACGAACCCCCGCTTGCGCTGCTAAATTCACTACCGCATCAAACTGGTTGTCTGCAAATAAACCAGCAATTTGCTCGCGATCAGCCAAATCCATTACCTGAAAGCGATATTCCCGCTGTAATTCATGCGCTTCGACAAACAGCTCCAGATCCTGCAGGCGATCTTGCTTAAGTGACGGGTCGTAATAATCATTTAGATTATCAATACCCATAACCTGATCACCACGCTTGAGTAGCGCTTTAACCAAATGGAAGCCGATAAACCCGGCCGAACCTGTCACTAATATTTTCATTTTTCTGTCTCGCTTTTAAACCAGCCCCGAGGCATATCATCAGCTTCTTTGCGGGTTTCATAAGAACGTTTGCTGGAGGACTCAAAGTAGATACGCGTGAGTAGCTCACTGAGCAAACCGGTGGTTAGGAACTGCACCGAGCCAATCATCAACAATACGGCGATCATCAGTAATGGGCGCCCGCCAATGTCATTACCCAGTACCAGCTTATCAAAGCCCAGCCACATAAATAGCAGAGTGCCGAGTGCTCCAACGAACAAACCGATGCTTCCGAAGAAGTGACCAGGGCGCGTGCGGTACTTCATAAAGAACCAGACGAATAATAAATCCAGCACCACGCGGAAAGTGCGAGAAATACCGTATTTGGATTCGCCGCTATTACGTTCGCGATGATTGACGACGATTTCGCCGATTCGCTTCGGTGCAACAGACATCACGACCCAAGCCGGAATAAAGCGGTGCATTTCGCCGTATAGACGAACATTTTTCATGGCCGATGCGCGGTACACTTTCAGGCTGCAGCCGTAGTCGTGAAGGTCTACACCGGTGACTTTTCGAATCAGTTTATTGGCAATGCGCGACGGAATTTTGCGCATGATCAGGGTATCTTTGCGGTTCTTGCGCCAGCCCTGTAGTAAATCCAGATCGCGGGCTAGCAGGTCATCAATCATGGCGGGGATATCAGCGGGGTCATTCTGTAAATCACCATCCAACGTGACTAACAAACTACCTTGAGCGGCATCAATACCAGCTTGCATTGCAGCGGTCTGGCCGTAATTACGCTGCAGCTCAACCACGTGTACATGTGGGCCAGCTTTCTCAGCGCATTCACGCATGATGTCGAGAGTGCTGTCGGTACTGCCATCATCAACAATCAATAGCTCCCACGGCAAGTCGTAATTGGCCAAAGCTGCTTCGACCGCATCAATTAACGGCTTAACATTGCCTTCTTCGTTGTACAGCGGTGCGATAATACTTACACTGTTCTTATGCAATGTTTTTGCCCCCAAAAAAATAAATAGCTCATTATATCCCTATATGCTTAAAGCTGATACAACTAAAAAGTTACTCTCCCTGCTGGTTTTAGTAGCATTTATTTTGGGAGTCCAGTGGTTCTGGGGATGGGGCGAAATACTGCGTCCTTGGACACAATTATCATGGCCGGCCATTCTACTGGCGGCCTGTCTTATTATTGTGTCTTATCAGTTACGTACCTTGCGTATTTATGACTACTTTTTGCAAGATATCCGAGGTAGATGGTGGCTCTGTGTGAAGTTGGTGTTAATCCATAATATCTTAAATAACATCATGCCAATGCGCAGTGGCGAAGTCAGTTTTCCACTCCTCATGAAGCGCTATTTCGCCATTGATTACAGCCGCTCCCTGCCCGCCTTATTGTGGTTTCGCCTGCTGGATTTGCACACTATTTTGGCGCTTGGGATGTTATCACTGGTGCCGGATGGGTTTTCGATATGGCTATCTGCCTTAGTATTAATTGGCTGGCTGGCGATGCCGGTGGCAGTCTATATTTTACGGAATTTTCTACTGGGTAAACTGGGCAATTCCGAGGATGAAAAAGGCTGGAAAAGGTTGGCCAAAAAAGGGCTGAGCGGCCTACCTGACTCCCACTGGCGCTTCATTAGTTGCTGGGCGCTGACGTGGATGAATTGGGTGCTGAAGTTACTGGTACTGGTTTGGATTTTGGGCCAGTTTATTGCGCTGGATTTTATGAGCAGACTATCCGGCGCGATCGCGGGCGAGCTAACCAGCGTGCTGCCATTTCACGCGCCAGGTGGCGTAGGGACTTATGAAGTCGGCATTGCCGCCGCCTTGCTGCCGCACACCACAGCCGAACTGGCGACACCGGCAGCTATCAATTTGCATCTGTTTATTCTAAGCGTATCAGTGATTGGTGGGATTATTGGTTACCTAATCCCTAAAGGTAACGTTGCACCCGAGAAGGTTTAGTTAACCACTGAAATCAGCTGAATGCGTTTTAACGCCTCAGCTGGTGCCTGAATAGTGAGTTTACCTTCAACTTCCGTCAGCAGGCCTTTTTCATCGACACTGAGCTCTAAAGTATCGCCAGTTTCCTGTTGATTGAATACCAATTTGCTACCCGGCAAACCAAAGCCTTTCATATAAAAATCGGCTTGTAGCTCACTACCCGCATCAGATGCTTTCATTTCAACTTCTAAGTGCCCTGCATTTACTGTAATCACTTGATAAGACTGATAGGGGATTTGGTAGCTCTGGCTAATTTTCACAGGCCAGTTAAATAATCCAAATGAGAACACTGCAAAGGCAATCGCGCTGTAGAAAAAGCCCGCTTTTCGCGAGAAAGCGGTGACCTCAGGCTCTTTATCCAACTTGGCCTCATAGAGCTTGTACAAACCCGCACACACCAAAAACGGAATAAACATCGACCAGATAACATCCGATAAAAAATGCCCTCCGGCAGCCATTCTAGCTGCGCCCAATAAGCCCCCCATAATCAGGGAAACGACAATGGCTAACTTTGCTAATGTTTGATGCTTTTTACGCCAGATAAAGAAGAACGCAATCAAGGCAAAGCCAACTGAACTATGGCCAGATGGAAATGATTTACCATTACCCGCTGCATTATATTGTGCTGGCGGAACGTATTGCTCAGCGCCGCCAAAGTTCTGAACCTGCTCAGGCCTTGGCCGCCCCCAGTGATCTTTAAAGACGGCATTGACCAGTAAGCCCGGCCCAATTACAAAGCACAAAAGTACAAAGACTGCTTGAATCCGATAGCCATTCCACGCCGCTTTAAGGCCTGACAGGAAAATAACTAAAATCGAACCCACGGCAATCGTAATGCTTATCACCGGCCCCATCTGATACATAAACGACCACAGTGGGGAGTCACCCTCATACCAAGGATTGGCCGCTTCAGGGTGATAAAATCGAGCTGCCGCCTGCAAATCCAGATCAGTCACCCAAAATACGGTAGTGACCAGTAACATCACCACAAGACTCAGTAATAGCCCGCGTTTTGATAACAATAAACTCATTTTGAATAGCCTTTAAAGTCAGTTAGCAAATACACGTAGTAGCGAAGCTGGTACTTAGGGTAAATATCCGCTTCCAGCACACCTAATGACTTAGCCGAGCCAAAAGTACTGCGCATGGCATCACTCAACTCACCTTTACTCACGAACAAAAACTGGGTCTCGCTTAAGGCTTCAAGGCGGTCGTTGATATCGTAATGATGGCGAATATGGCCACTGTCATTCCAGGTTGAAACCTTCAGCGGCCGTGCCTGATAAGCCAAATGCGACAAAATGGTTCGATCACCCGAACCCAGTAAGATGGCTTCAGGGTATTGCTGGCGAATTACCGAGAACTGCTGACCAATCTCCGGCCAGCCTCGCAGGCGTTTATAAATATCGTTGCGACTGGTTTTCTCAATACCTAAGACATCAACAATCGGATTGAAATAATACACACCAGCGGCCATTACCAAGTTCAAACTCAACGCCGCACTCAACCATTTAGGGTGCTTAAAATTCACCAGCCAAACCGCAACGGCAATACTAGCCGACACAAAGGCCGGAGCTGCCCAGTTCGCATTAGCACGCCCAAACAAAGCCTGTAATGAAATAATCACCACAAATGTCCAGGCAAATGTCAGTAATAGTTTTTTATGAGCAAACTGCGTTCTGAGCGTTACATAGATCAGCAGGGCAAAGCTAATAATGCCAAACACACCGAACTGACCGCCGATAAACCCGCCAAACTCATCCCAACGAAAGAGTTTCTGATTACCTTCGGAGATTTCATAGGTGTGCTGGAAGGTAATGAAATCGTTATAATAATTCCAAATCAGATTTGGCAGCCAGATCAGAAATGCCAGTATGCCAGCACTCCACAAGCGACCATTTAGAAACACTCGCCATTGCCCACTAATCACGAAATAAATCAGCGCCGAGATCACAAATACACCCATAGTGTATTTGGTTTGCATACCTAAGCCACCAGCAATACCCAGCAGTACCCACCAAGTCCACTCATTGCTTTCCAGTGCGCGAATCAAGGCATACAGCCCCAGCGCCCAGAAGAAAAAGAAAGCCACATCAGTGGAAATCACTAAGGAGGAAATACTGACGGCAGGCATCAACATAAACAGCATGGCGCTAACTAAACCAACTCGTGAGGAGTATAGCCGCTGCCCAATCAGATAGATCAGCAAGCTAGTCAGCGGGTAGCAGATAATGCTAGCCAAGCGCACCGCCACTTCGCCATCACCAAATACTCCAGTGGTCGCCGCAATCAGTAACGACACCACAGGCGGCTTGGAATAATAGCCAAAATCTAAATGATTTGCCCAATACCAATACTGTGCCTCATCAATATACAGGCTGACATCCATTCCCGCCAATACACTAAAGCGCCACAACGTGGTGATTGCTAAAAAGCCCAATAACAGCCAAATATCGCGTGAGTTATGATGATTTTGCAGCGACTTCTGTTGTTCATTCATGAAGAATTCTCATTGTCTCAGACCTGCTGAAACCTGATTTATAGAGTGATAACAGCCCAAATAAAGCCTTGTTGCGGCATTAGTTATAACGAACATAGCAAATACCAGAACAGGTTGACGAAAATACTGACTGATATCAATAAGGCTAAAATTGCGGCTATATTAGCGTATCTACCGTCGAAGTTTTTAGATAATTTCATCGCCAACTTCTGCCTTAAACATGCTCAAAGGTAGTGCAAAGGCGCGCCAAACGGCATTCTTGCGCACCAATATAAGCCAAATAAAACTCACCTTCAGAAAGCATTGGGAAATTAAATAATTCATGCAATAATCATTTTTGCGCGACTCCATTCATCACTGTGATCCCTATCTTCATAAAGTGAGCCTATGACTGAACCGACTGCTGCCACCCTGCTAACACTCACTGGTATGACCCGTACCTTTCCCGGCGTAATTGCTAATCAAAACGTGAACCTGTCCATTGCGACCGGCGAAATCCACGCTTTGCTGGGCGAAAATGGCGCGGGAAAATCCACGCTAGTCAAAATGATCTACGGCATTCTGGCCCCCGACTCCGGTGATATTCAATGGGAAGGCAAATCGGTCAGCATTCTAAATCCTGCCTTTGCGCGTGAGCTTGGCGTAGCGATGGTGTTTCAACACTTCTCCTTATTTGATTCGCTTTCAGTGTTAGAAAATATTGCACTAGGCATGGATAAGCGCGTTGATCTTACCGAGCTTAAAGCCCGTATTAGCGATATTTCAAGCCGCTATGGCTTGCCACTTGATCCGGAGCGCCATGTCTACACGCTATCGGTCGGTGAGCGTCAACGCATTGAAATCATTCGCTGTTTGCTGCAAAACCCAAAGCTTCTGATTATGGATGAGCCAACTTCGGTACTCACGCCACAGGAGGTTTCACGCTTATTTGAAACCCTTAAGCGCTTATCCGAAGAAGGCTTAGCCATTCTGTATATCAGCCACAAGCTGGATGAAATTAAAGCCTTATGCCATCGCGCCACCGTGCTGCGGAATGGCGAAGGCGTTGCCAGCGTGAGCGTGAGTGACGAAAGCGCTCAATCACTAGCCGCCCTGATGATGGGCGAAGCGCTGGAGTCCATGACGCCGCGCAGTGGTAATCAAGCGGGCGATGTGCGCTTAGCGGTAAGTAAACTCAGCCTGCAAGCTGCCGATGAGTTCGGCATTCCACTATTAGATATTGACCTGAGTGTGCATTGCGGCGAAGTCGTCGGCATTGCGGGCGTTGCCGGAAATGGGCAGGATGAATTACTGCTCGCCTTAAGTGGTGAGTCGCTAAGCCGCCAACAAGATAGCCTGAAAATTGATGGCACACCTTGCGGCCAGCTTGGCCCTAACCAACGCCGTGCTTTA
Source organism: Leucothrix mucor DSM 2157 (assembly GCF_000419525.1). NCBI lineage: Bacteria > Pseudomonadati > Pseudomonadota > Gammaproteobacteria > Thiotrichales > Thiotrichaceae > Leucothrix > Leucothrix mucor. The sequence continues at coordinate 3,962,526 of NZ_ATTE01000001.1, read as the reverse complement.
GGTGTAGCTGCCATCCCAGAGCAGCGTTTGGGTCATGGCGCAGTCCCCGAAATGAGCTTGGTTGATAACAGTTTTCTAACGGCCTTTCGACGCCTGAAGCTAATCGGTAATGGCTTTATTAAAAAAGCCGCTACCCGCAATTTTGCAGAAAAAATCATCACCGATTTCAATGTAAAAACCAATGGCAGTGGCGCAGTGGCTTCCAGCTTATCTGGTGGTAATCTTCAAAAATTTATTGTGGGACGGGAAATTTTACAAAACCCCGGCCTGCTAATCGTGTCACAACCGACTTGGGGAGTGGATGCGGGCGCGGCCCAAACCATTCACAAAGCCTTACGCGAGTTGGCGAATAATGGTGCAGCGGTATTGGTTATTTCACAGGATTTGGATGAGTTAATGGCAACCACAGATCGCATTGGTGCAATTTGTGCCGGCCGCGTTTCAGAAATTTACAATACTGACTCTGTCACTATCGAAGACGTTGGCCTGCTAATGGCCGGCACTAAACTTGAGCGAACCAGTTCACCGGCGGAGGTTGCCCATGCTGTTTAAGCTTAGCAAACGCCCTGAGCCATCGCGCCAGATGGTTTTAGTATCGCCACTGTTGGCGCTTGCACTCACTTTAGTCTTTGGTGTTTTCCTGTTTTTGATTATGGGCGTGTCGCCATCCGAGGCGCTGTATGCCTTTTTTGTTGAGCCACTGACCACAACCTATGGTTGGGCGGAGTTAGCGGTTAAGGCGACGCCACTGGTGCTGATTGCCGTCACCCTATCGATTGGTTTTCGGGCGGGTGTCTGGAATATCGGCGCAGAAGGCCAACTCACTTTAGGTGGCATCTGCGGCGGTGCGGTCGCGCTCTGGTTTTACGAGGTCGATTCAGTCTGGGTGATCCCGTTGATGGTGATCGCCGGTATTCTTGGCGGCATGCTATGGGGCGCCATTCCAGCCTTCCTGCGCACTCGCTTTAATGCCAATGAAATCCTCACCAGCCTCATGCTGACCTATGTCGCAGGCTTTTTACTGAGCTTATTAGTGCATGGCGCAATGCGCGACCCGGACGGCTACAACTTCCCGGAATCACGCTTATTTAGCGATTCGGCGATTCTCCCGATTATCTTGGAGGGCACCCGCTTACACTTGGGCTGGATTTTTGCACTGGCTGCCGTGGTTGCCGCATGGTTGATGATCTCCCGCACCTTAATCGGCTTTGAAGTTAAAGTACTCGGCCAAGCCCCAGCAGCGGGTCGTTACGCAGGCTTTAGCCAAAAGAATATCATCTGGTTTAGCTTATTACTGAGCGGTGGCGCTGCCGGTTTAGCAGGGATGATCGAAGTCTCCGGCCCCATTGGGCAGGTGCTGCCGAGCATTTCACCGGGCTATGGCTTTACAGCCATTATTGTGGCATTTGTAGGGCGCTTGCATCCTTTTGGCGTACTACTGGCAGGCTTATTGCTAGCATTATCCTACCTAGGTGGCGAATCGGCACAGATTAGTTTGAATCTCCCACTAGCCGTTACTGGAGTATTTCAGGGAATGCTGTTGTTCTTCCTGCTAGGTTGCGATGTCTTAATTCATTATCGGGTGGTGCGTAAATAATGGACATATTAATTCCAATCCTTCTGACCATTATTACGGCGGCCACACCGCTACTTTACGCGGCATTAGGTGAGCTAATCACCGAGAAGTCAGGCGTGTTAAACCTCGGTGTGGAAGGCATGATCTTAGTGGGTGCCGTCTGCGGCTTCTCAGTCGTGCATTATTCCGGCAGCGCTACACTTGGCGTAATTGCGGGCGCTGGCGCAGGTGCTTTGCTATCGCTAATGTTTGCAGCGCTAGTGCTTGGCTTTCAAGCCAGCCAAGTTGCAACCGGTTTAGCGCTAACCATCTTCGGCGTCGGCTTAAGTGCGCTGATTGGTCAGGATATGGTCGGTGTTGCCTACGATGGCTTGCCTAAGTTGGTCATCCCTTATTTATCGGATATTCCAGTGCTTGGTACCCTGTTATTTCAGCAGGATATTCTGGTTTACGGCTCCATCCTGATGGTCTTTTTAGTCTGGTGGTTCCTCAAATACAGCCGCGCAGGACTCATTTTACGCGCGGTTGGCGACTCACACGACGCAGCTCATGCTATCGGTTATCCAGTCATTCGCATTCGCCTGCTCGCCATTCTATTTGGCGGTGCGATGTCAGGGATTGCAGGGGCTTATCTGTCGCTGGCTTACTCACCGATGTGGATTGAGAATATGAGTGCAGGCCGTGGTTGGATTGCACTGGCGCTGGTAGTGTTTGCCACTTGGCGACCAGGGCGTGTGCTACTGGGTGCCTATCTATTTGGCGGTATCTCAATCCTACAGCTACATGCGCAAGCAATCGGTATTGCCATTCCATCACAGGTGATGTCGATGCTGCCATACTTGGCAACCATTGTGGTATTGGTCGTGATTTCCCGCGATCAAAACAAGATTAAACTGAACTCGCCAGCCTGTATTGGCAAGCCGTTCCACCCAACTTCATAAGCAGCTGCAGATTTTACTAGCCTGTGCCGCAACGTTATACATTCCCCGAAAACAATTTTTGGGGAATATTAAGATACATGTAATACTTATTTTTGGCGTTATCAAAAATATCATGTCACCGCTTTATCCCAAATTCCAAGGAGAAAACCAGGATGATCAAAAAGCATACTATGAAGCAAGCCTTAAGCACCGTGCTGCTGTCTGCCGGACTCGCATTCGCCGCAAACTCAGCCAGTGCTGATGATTTCAAAATAGGCTTCGTTTATGTTGGCCCAACCGGCGACCATGGCTGGACTTACCGCCACGATGAAGGCCGTAAAGTACTGGAAGCAATGGACGGTGTAACCACTACCTTTGTTGAAAGCGTTGCCGAAGGTGCGGATTCCGAGCGTGTTATCCGCAAACTGGCCAGCACTGGCAGTGACATGATTTTCACCACCTCATTCGGTTATATGAACCCGACTCTGAAAGTGGCTAAAGCATTCCCTAAAGTAAAATTTGAGCACGCAACTGGCTACAAGCGCTCAAAGAATGTCGGCACGTATTCCGGCCGTTTTTATGAAGGTCGTGCGGTACTCGGTAATATGGCTGGTCACATGACTAAGTCTAACATCGTAGGCTACATTGCGTCTGTGCCCATTCCTGAAGTCGTTCGTGGTATCAATGCATTCACCATTGCCATGCGCAAAGTAAACCCAAAAGCTGAAGTGAAAGTGATCTGGGTAAACTCTTGGTACGATCCTGGTAAAGAAGGCGATGCGGCTAAGGCATTGATCGATCAGGGCGCAGACATTATCACTCAGCACACGGACTCTCCTGCACCGCTACAGGTTGCTGAGAAGCGTGGCGTGTTTGGTTTTGGCCAAGCGTCTGACATGTCTAAATTTGCACCTAAGTCACAGCTGACCGCGATCATTGATAACTGGGCACCGTATTACACGGCTCGCGTTAAAGCGGCAATGGATGGCACTTGGGAGTCAGATGACACTTGGGATGGCATTAAAGCCGGTATGGTTGAAGTCGCACCTTACAGCGACTTGGTTCCTGACGATGTAAAAGCCTCAGCCGATGCGGTTAAAAATGCAATCGTCGAAGGCACGCTGCACCCATTTGCAGGCCCAATCAAAAACCAGGCTGGCGAAGTCGTGGTTAAAGAAGGCGAAACCATTAGTGATGGTGATTTATTAGGCATGGACTGGTACGTCGAAGGCGTTCAGGGCTCTCTGCCAAAATAAACAAACACCTGCTACACTAAGCTAAACCCATAAGCAGATCCCCTTAATTGGAGATCTGCTTATTTTTTTTGGATGCAGTTACTGACTATTGATAGTACCAGCCGAGGTTTAACAACAGTCTTCAGTTGTCCGGCCGTTTCTTTACTTGTACAGTGAAATTATTATTTTTGAGGGATTGTGATGAGCAGAATCGTTTATGTAAATGGTGAATTTGTTCCAGAAGCGGACGCCAAAGTATCAGTATTTGATCGTGGCTTTATGTTTGCAGACGGAGTCTATGAAGTATCTTCTGTATTGCGCGGCAAGCTGATTGAAAACAATGGCCACATGGTGCGCCTACGTCGCTCTTTATCTGAGTTAGAAATGCCATCACCGGCAACTGACGAAGAAATCGAAGCAATCCAAAAAGAGCTGATCAAGCGCAATAATCTGGATGAAGGTCTGGTTTACCTGCAAGTCACTCGTGGCGCAGCGGACCGTGACTTTGCTTATCCGAAAGGCGTTGCTCCGACTTTAGTGATGTTCACGCAAGCTAAGAACGTATTAGGCAACCCAATTTCTGAAACCGGTATTTCTGTCATCACGGTTGAAGATATCCGTTGGGGACGTCGCGACATTAAAACCGTTGGTTTGCTAGCGCCATGTATGGCAAAAATGCAGGCTAAAGCCGCTGGCGCAGATGATGCGTGGATGGTTGAAGATGGCTACATCACAGAAGGCAGCTCAAACAATGCCTACATCGTGACTGACAATGGCACGATTGTAACGCGTCAAATCGGCCATGAAATCTTAAATGGCATTACACGCCGTGCGGTATTGGCACTGGCAGAGAAGCATTCTTACAAAGTTGAAGAGCGTTTGTTCACGGTTGAAGAGTGCTACAACGCTGCAGAAGCTTTTGTAACCTCTGCGACTTTGTTCGTACAGCCGGTTGTGAAAATTGATGACAAGCAAATTGGCGATGGCCGTCCGGGTCTGGTTGCTCAGCAATTGCGTGAGCTATACATCGGCATGGCATTGGCTGAAGTTGAGTCAGCCTGATTGATCAGCGTTGCCTGACTCAGGCAACGCCTCGAAGGGGTCTCCTCAAATAAAGGGGAGATCTTCTTCTGCAATCGGCTCTGCGGGGATCATTAACAACAGCCCCCGACCTGGCAAATAAGGATGATAGCGCAAGGCTTTCAATAAACTTTCCTCAGCCAATTTACTTTTTCCCAGCTCCAGATAAATCTTACTACGCCCGATCAATGCGCCGAAATGTCTCGGCTCAAGCTTGAGTGTGGCCGCAATATCTTCCAGCGAGGTATCATATTGTTTCAACTGAAAATGCACCAAAGCTCGCTGATTCCACGCTTCCGCATACTTGGGCGAGCGACTAACAATGGTATCCAGTGTCTGCAAAGATTCGCTGTAGCGCTGTTCTTGTATTTCCAGCATGGCCCGATCCATTAACGCGCCGATTTCAGTGTCATCGGGCGTCATCCAAATGCGCCAAATTTCCTGCTCATGGTCCTGCGCTTCCTGCTTGCTTTTAGAATGACGCAAGGCATCAAACAGGGTATCTAATTGGTTGTGCTGGATCGCGTTCAGACCACGATTTGGTTTCGTGGCATATTCGATCGAGTCCTCTGCAAATGCGGGTGGAAACAGTAGCGCCCCACTGGCAATCAGAGCGGTCATCGTGCGTAAAATCCGGGTCATGCCACTCACCTTTTTGGTTGCTTAAATCCGATTATAGGAGACCTGCCGTAATTTGAACAATTATCATTAATGTTTCACTGGTGTTAAATAAATTGATGCCAGGGGCTTTGTGGTAGCGCCTAAGACAATAAGTGTTACAATCTTTGTCTCTAATTTTCTGAACCGTGGAAACTTTCCTTAATGACTAATTTGCAACAGCCTCAAGACTGGACCGTAGAAGATAGTGCCGACCTGTATGGCATCCGGGAGTGGGGCGCGGGTTATTTTGATCTGACAGAAGATGGCAACGCTGCCGTCACGGTTGAGATTAATGGCAAGACAATTACCGTGGCGATTATGGATATCGTTCAGGGTATGCAAGATCGTGGCATGGAAATGCCGTGCATATTGCGGATTGAAAACTTGCTGGATTTCCGGATTACCGAGCTTAATGAAGCCTTTGCAGCAGCTATTGAGTTAGTGGGCTACCAAAACCATTATCGCGGCGTATTCCCGATTAAGGTGAATCAGCAATGCCATGTGGTTGAGGAGATCGCCAACTTCGGTAGTCGCTATAACCACGGTTTAGAAGCCGGCAGTAAAGCCGAGCTAATTATCGCCCTATCGCAGCTCACCGATCACGAAAGCCTGATCATTTGTAACGGCTACAAAGATGCCGAATTCATTGAGCTAGGCCTGTATGCCCGTCAGATCGGCATTCGCTGCTTCTTCGTGCTAGAAACGCCAACCGAGCTGCCAATCATTATCGAGCGCAGTAAAGCGCTGGGCATCGAGCCACTAATTGGTGTGCGCTTGCGCTTATCGACCACGGTTGATGGCCACTGGAAAGATGACAGTGGCGACCGCTCTATTTTCGGCCTTTCAACCTCCGCACTACTGGATGTGGTTGATGAGCTAAAAAAGCATGATATGTTGCATTGCCTGCAATTACTGCACAGCCACCTTGGCTCGCAAATTCCGAACATTCGCAATGTACGGACCGGTGTGGCGGAAGTCTGCCGTTTCTACTGCGGTTTGGTGAAAGAAGGCGCGCCAATGGGCTATCTTGACCTCGGTGGCGGATTAGCCGTGGACTATGAAGGAAGCAGCAGTAACAGCACTCACAGCATGAACTATCAGCTGGACGAGTACTGCGTGAATATCGTTGAAACCGTGGCGGAAGCCATGAACAGCGAAGAGGTTGCGCATCCGGTATTAGTTTCCGAATCTGGCCGCGCCACCGTGGCGTACTCGTCCATGCTGCTATTTAATATTTTGGATGTGCGCAATCAAACGCCTGCGCCAATTCCTGCTGAAATTAATGAAGACAGCCCGGAAGTCCTGCACAGCTTATTTGCGCTGAAAGGCACGATTAATATCGATAACTTTCAGGAGTGCTACAACGACTCCATTTATTACCGCGATGAAGTGCGTGAATTATTCCATCGTGGTCATGCCACTTTGCGTGATCGTGCGCTGGCTGAAAACATTAATCTCTCAGTACTCGGCGATATCGCCAAGCTATTGCCAGAGATGACGCGAATTCCTTCTGAGCTGGAAAATTTACCGGAGCTGCTGTCCGATATTTACTACGGCAACTTCAGTCTGTTCCAGTCGCTACCAGATGTGTGGGCGATTGATCAGCTATTCCCGATTATGCCAATTCATCGCTTAAATGAAGAGCCAACGCGTCAGGCGACCATCGCGGATATTACCTGCGACTGCGACGGCAAGATCGACAAATTCTCATTGCCAACCGGCCATGCTAATACCTTGCCACTTCATGAAATCAAGAAGGATGAAGAGTATTACATGGGCGTATTCTTAGTCGGTGCCTATCAGGAAACACTGGGCGATTTACACAATCTGTTTGGCGACACCAACGTGGTCAGCGTCAAGATCGAAGAAGAAGATGGTGGCTACAACTTCCAGCGTGAGTTTGAGGGTGACAGCATTTCTGATGTACTCAGCTATGTGGAGTACAACCCAACAACCATGCAGGAACAATTCCGCAAGAAAGCAGAAGCGGCAGTGCGTGACGGCAAGATTACAGTCGCCATGCGCAAACAAATGATGAAAGCTTTCCGTGAGAGCTTGCAAGGCTACACCTATTTCGAGCGCTAAGCGCCGAAGTAGCTCCCGACGATAAACTCATAATTCAGGAATTTTATATGTCTAAAAAAGTCATGATTATTGGCGCCGGTGGTGTTGGCGGAGTGGTTGCACACAAATGTGCGCAGCTGCCGGAAGTTTTTGGTGAGATTATTCTTGCCAGCCGTACCGAAGCTAAGTGTAAAGCGATTGCCGCTCAACTAAGCCGTGAAATTGCAACCGCGCAAGTGGATGCGGATAACGTTCCCGAGTTGACTGCATTGTTAAAAAAAGAGCGCCCCGACTTGGTGATCAATGTGGCACTGCCATATCAGGATCTGACCATTATGGATGCCTGTCTGGCAGCCGGTATCGATTATATGGATACGGCTAACTACGAGCCGTTGGATACCGCCAAGTTTGAATACAAATGGCAGTGGGAGTATCAGGAGCGCTTTAAAGAGGCAGGCTTAACGGCATTGCTGGGTAGTGGTTTTGACCCTGGCGCGACGAATGTCTTTACAGCTTACTTGGCTAAGCATTACTTCGATGAAATTCACGAGTTGGATATCATTGATGTCAACGGCGGCGATCATGGCTATCCATTTGCGACTAACTTCAATCCGGAAATTAACATCCGTGAAGTCACCGCAGAGTGTCGCCATTGGGAAAACGGTGAGTTTGTTACTACGCCTGCGATGTCCAAAAAAGCGAGCTTTACCTGTCCGGAAGATGTGGGTACTTACAATATTTACCGCATGTACCACGAAGAGCTGGAATCACTTAGCAAGCACTTCCCATCACTGAAGCGTGCGCAGTTCTGGATGAGCTTTGGTGACAGCTACCTGAAGCACTTGGAAGTACTGGGCAATGTGGGCATGACAGGCATTGAGCCGGTGATGTACAACGGTCAGGAAATTGTACCGATTCAATTCTTGGCAAAAATGCTACCAGACCCATCCAGCCTTGGCCCTCGCACTAAAGGCAGAACCTGCATTGGTTGTGTGGTGCGCGGCGTGAAAGATGGCAAAGAGAAGGTCGTGTACCTGTACAACACCTGCGATCACCAAGAGTGCTATAAAGAAGTCCAGTCTCAGGCGATTTCTTACACTACCGGTGTACCTGCCATGATTGGCGCCAAGATGATTCTTGAAGAAAAATGGAAAGCGCCGGGCGTTTGGAATATCGAGGAGTTCGATCCAGACCCATTCATGGAAGACATGAACAAGTACGGCCTGCCATGGAAAGTGATTGAGCTGGATGAGTTCAATCTGGATCAGGACGCTTAATCGTGCAGTTTACCGACTTTAGCAAGCTGGATCTCAACAGCCTGCCTTCTCCCTGCTTTGTAGTGGATGAGGTGGCTGTTGAGCGCAATCTGGCGATCTTAAAGCAGGTGGCCGATGCGTCGGGAGCCAAAGTGCTCGCGGCGCTCAAAGCCTTTTCCATGTGGCATCTTGCACCACTGACTGGCCAGTATTTAAACGGCACTTGCGCCAGTGGCTTACACGAAGCACGGCTGGGCCATGAAGAATACGGCGGGGAAGTGCATGTATTTTCGGCGGCCTACAGTGCGGCGGACTTACAAGAGCTATTAGGCTTTGCAGACCATGTCGTCTTTAACTCCATGAGACAGTGGCAACGCTTTCAGCCCATGATTAAAGAAGCACTTGCTGAGCGCCCTTCCATGCAATTTGGCTTGCGGATTAACCCTGAGCATTCTGAAGGCGCGGTACCAATTTATGACCCTTGCGCTCCAGGCTCTCGCTTAGGTATTCCCTTATCGCAGCTGGATGAAACGCAGCTAGATGGCATTAGCGGACTGCATTTTCACACTTTGTGCGAGCAAGGTTTTGAGCCGTTATCGCGTACACTGGATGCGGTTGAAGAGAAGTTCGGTCATTTGCTGCCACAAATGCAATGGGTGAATTTTGGTGGTGGTCATCACATTACTGCGCCAGGCTACCAGCTGCATGAATTGATTGAGCGGATTAAAGCATTCTCAGCAAAATACGATGTGCAAGTGTATCTGGAGCCAGGTGAAGCGGTGGCTATTGGCACCGGCGTGTTAGTGGCTGAAGTCTTAGATATTACTTGGAATCAGGTCGATCAGGCGATTTTAGACATCTCGGCCACCTGCCACATGCCGGATACGCTGGAAATGCCATACCGGCCCGATATCAGCGATTCAGGTGAGGCCGGAGAGTTGGCTCACACCTACCGTTTAGGTGGTTTGACGTGTTTAGCTGGTGATGTGATCTCGGATTACAGTTTTGCCGAGCCATTACAGGTTGGCCAACGCCTGATATTCGAAGATATGGCACATTACACCATGGTAAAGACCACAACCTTCAATGGCACACGCTTACCGGCCTTAGTTATATGGAATTCTAATACCAATAACTTCAAGACGGTCCGTGAGTTTGGTTATCTTGATTTTAAGCAACGCTTATCATAGATTAACCCTTTCGTTATGGTGCTGCTTAAATTCCGTACTATCAACAACTTAGCTAATCATATCCATAAAAAAAACCACTGTTAGCGCAGTGGTTTTTTGCTTGTATAAGGCCATCGTTCGGCTAATGATGGTTTAGGGGCTATCCCCTTATAATACTTATACAACACAGGAGTGTTTAACTAATGGATGCGACTATAGGGAAGTTGACGCTACATTCAGGACAGGAATTAAAGAATGTCACCATGTCATACAGCACGTATGGCGAAATGAATCATGATAAAAGCAATGTCATTTTACTGTTTCATGTACTTACCAGCTCCCACCAAGCGGTGAGAGAGCAAAACGGCAATAAGGCCGGCGCATTGAGTGAAGGCTGGTGGGATGCCTTTATCGGGCCGGGCAAAACCTTAGATACCAATCAATTCTGCATTATTTGCATAAACTACCTCGGCGGCTGCAATGGCAGTTTCGGACCACTCAGCATTGATGCGGATACCGGTCAGGCTTATGGCGAACACTTTCCGGACATTTGCCTGAAAGACATCGTAAGCTCACAGATTGCGGTCTTGGATGTACTGGGTATTGAGAACCTGTATGCCGTGGTTGGCCCTTCTTTAGGTGGCCTGCTGGCGTTGGAATTTGTCTGCCAAGCACCGAACCGTACGCAACGGGTGATCTCCATTGCCTCCAGCCACCGGATTCCACCCACTCAAATTGCGATTAACTTCGAACAGATTTTAGTGCTTAACACGCTGAAAGAGGCGGGCTGCGATGACAAGCTAAGAATGGCGATCGCACGCATGATTTCCATGAAGACCTTTCTGGTACCGGAAAATATCGACACCAATACCAATGCCATTCCTAAAAAGGACTTATCCTGCAGTGGCTACACGCTGAAGCACCCGCTGGAGAAATTCCTGCATTGGAATACCCTCTCATTCCACAAGCGCTTCTCTGAGCACTCGTATATGGCACTACTCAAAGCCATGAATCAATACCAGCTGGAAGGACCAAAGCCTGCCAGCTTACAACATCAGCGCTGGTTGATTTTGTCGATTGATGATGACCGTTGCTTCCCGAAAAGCGAGCAAGAGGCACTGATTAACTACCTGAAGCCGCATGTGGTGGACTACCAGCACCATACCGCAACCTCCTTAAGTGGTCATGATTCCTGCCTTCAGGAAGCCCACTTATACCAGTCAACGATCAGTAATTTTCTGAGTCATTAATCCAAAGGAGGGGAAAATCAATGTCACAACAACCATTCGACTGGAACAACCAACAATGGGATGAGGCCTTAGGGGTATTTGGAAAACTAGTCAAAGAAGCCTCCGGTAACTGGGAATCTCGCGACCCGATTCCAACAATCGATTCACATACCGACATACTCAGCCACTATCAAAGCGAGGTGCCTGCCAGCGGTCAATCGCTGGATAGCTTACTGCCCAAGCTAGAGCACTTGGTGGAAAACAGCGGCTACAACAATCATCCAAAGTTTCTAGCCTATATTACCGCTGCCGCTGATCCTATCGGCGTGATGGGTGACTTTTTAGCCGCTGCTATTAATCAAAATCCCGGCATTAGCCAAATCGCACCCGCTGCCTCAGCCATCGAAATGCAAACACTGAGCTGGTTTAAAGACATGATGGGCTACGATAAAGAGGCTTCCGGCATCTACTCCAGTGGCGGCCAGTTTGCCAATATTCTGGCGCTTAGCGCCGCGCGCAATCACAAGATTCCGAATGTGCGCAGCGAAGGCCTGCCAGCCGGGCAAAAGTACGCATTTTATGTCAGCAACCAAGCGCACTATTGTCATAAACAAGCGCTGGAAATGCTCGGATTTGGCAGTAATAGCCTGCGTTCGGTGCCAGTTACGCCAGATTACCTGATTAATATTGAGGTTTTAGAGGCTTTAATTGAAGAAGATATCGCCAACGGTGTGATTCCGATTGCCATTATCGCCAATGCCGGTTCAGTGGGCTGCGGAATGGTCGATCCGATCGTTAAAATGGTCGAGCTCGCCAAGCGCTATGACATCTGGTTACACGCCGATGGGGCTTATGGCGCACCGGCAGTCATTACCCGCTATGCCAGCGATGATTTGAAGGCGATTAGCCAAGCAGACTCGATTGCATTTGACCCACACAAGTGGTTTTACTCGCCAGTGGGCGCAGGGGTTACCTTGCTGAAGCGCGGGCGTGATCTGGTCAATACCTTTAGTGCGCAGCCTAGCTATGTGCAGAAGAATCCGGAAAGTGAAATCATCGATTTTATTGATTACACGCCGGAGAATTCACGACCTTTCAGGGCGCTAAAAATCTGGCTGGGAATCCAATATCACGGCTTGGATGCTTATCGGGAAATGATGGAACACGACATCGCCATCATCCATGAAGCGGCTGAATTAATTAAAGCGACACCCTCGCTTGAGTTAATTATGGAGCCGGAGTTATCCGTGGTTTGCTGGCGCTATAATCCACGCGAAACCTTGGATAAGGAACAACTTAGCAAACTGCAGTTAGCCATTGTTGAAAAGCTTAGCCAGCATGAGCAAACGCTGATTTCCAGGGCGGAGCTACTGGATGGCAGTGTGGTTATGCGGGCCTGTAGCGTCAACTTCAGGACAACTCAGGCAATGCTGAACGACATCGTGAAGCAGTCAGCAAATTGGGGCGCAACGCTCGAAAATAACTTGCTGTAAGTTTAGCCAACCTAGGTATAAGCGCCATCTATCGCGCTTATACCACCACCCACAACACCAATCACTACCCTTCGGCGGGCGGCCGAATTTGTTCAGTCAATAATTACATTCCATAACACATAATGATCGCAATTATAAAAAATATGGTAATGTTGACGACGGTGGGGATTAGCATTAACTCTGCGTCAAAATCAGTTCCAAATTAACCTTGGATGATCAATGTGCCGAATCGATGTGGGTTTTTGGTGGCATGAATAATAAAAGTACCAATATGGATAAAAGCGGCTCTAAGCGCAACTCGTTGAAGTCAGTCGTTTACAAACAATTTCTAAAGGCGTCCCTTATTCCTATCCTAGGTGTAGAGGTGCTGCTTATCGTTCTTTACTTCACTAGCATTTATTACACGACAGAAAAAAGTTTGGACATTTTGTATACAAATGCTAAAGAAAGCCTCGAAAATCTGTCCTTCGCCGAAGCGCGAAATTTGGGACACCAGCTTAAAGAAGTTAACCGCGACGCCCTACAGCTACAAAAAGAACAACAAGACTTGTTCCAACATGCCGATCGACTACTACCTAATATTGATGCACCGGCTTTAACGGTCGCTCACAATGGCGTCACCTATAAGACGAACCAGCAAGGCTCTAGCATTTTCGTTTCGAGGGGGACCAAAGTAACTCCCTCGGTGATTAATCGTATTCGCCTGACAGAGGCGATGGATAGCAGCTTTGCCAGTATCTCCGACAACAACCCCAGTATTACCAGCGCCTATTTCAACTCCTGGGATAGTTTCAGCCGCTTTTACCCATTCATAGACAATGTTTACGAGGCCTTTGAACCGACTTTACGGATTGATGATGCGCCTTTTTATCTGGAAGCAGATGCAGAACATAACCCCAGCCGCAAGCCTGTCTGGACTAGTGCATACTTTGATCCTGCCGGCAGTGGATGGATCACCTCGGCCATTGTTCCGATCTACAATGGTGACTTTCTGGAAGGTGTGACTGGCTTAGATATTACGATCAAAAGCTTCACTCAGCAGATTATGTCCAAAGAGCTGCCATGGGAAAGTGGTCCTTTTGTGCTGGATGACAAGGGAACCGTCCTGGCGATGTCTGATGCGTTCAAGAACATTTTGGTATCGGATAAGGATTCCAATATTGCACAGCAAGAATCATCAGACGCCTCTAACGAACGAAAGCACTACAATATATTCGAGGCGAAAGACTCGTTTGCTCCTAATTTTGCCAAGCTATTTAAGGGCGAACAGAAATCCAGCGAGTTTGTAATCAACGGTAAAAAGTTTCTGGCCACACAGCAAACCATTAATGAGACGGGCTGGCGCCTGATGGTGCTCACGCCACTGGACAATGTTTACGCACCCATTTACCAACAGCAACAAGAGTACACCGACTTAGGCCTACTGCTGGTGCTGCTAATTCTCAACTTTTACGTGGTGTTCTTTATCTACTTGCTGATTGCTTCTAAAGAGCTGTCGAATCGTATTACCCGACCGATTAATAAGATCTCCCAGTACATTTCTCGCTTTAACAAGAGCGATCATAAAGAACTGGATAGCATGCATGTGAATATCAAAGAGCTGGATGACCTGCTGGATCTGAATGTTGAAATCCAAATTGCCAAAGATAAGTACCGCGGCATGAATCGGGAAATGAAGCATAAAAACAAACAGCTGGAACGCTTAGCAATCACCGATCAATTAACCCAGGTCTATAACCGCCTGAAACTAGACGAAGTACTAGGCTACGAGCTGGCGCGTGCCAAACGGGATAAAAACCCGATGTCAGTCACCCTGCTGGATATCGATAAATTCAAACTGGTCAACGACAATTTTGGCCACCAAGTGGGTGATAACGTCCTGATTAAAGTCTCCAAACTACTGCTCAGTCATATCCGAAAAACGGACATTCTAGGCCGCTGGGGTGGTGAAGAGTTTTTGATTTTATTCCCCAATACCTCGCTTGAAAATGCCACCAAACAGGCTGACAAGCTTAGACTCTTAGTCGCAGAAACTGACTTTGGCCTAGGTAGTCCGATTACGATCAGCTTAGGGGTTGCCTCCTGTGCTGACGCCAATTGCGAGCGAATCATTGTTGAGCATGCGGATCAGGCACTCTACCGTGCTAAGCATAATGGCCGTAACCGGGTTGAGTTTTATGACTCATCTTCCAAGCAATCCAATTTGCTCTCCCAGCCCATCAGCTCTGCAAAGTAAGCGTACAGCAGCGGCTTACGGGCCGCTGTCTGCACAAAACCTGCAAATTAAATACGCTGAATTAACAAAGCCCTCCGGTTGTCTTTTTGTCCCAATCAAGGACAATCAGACCCATGAGAGCTTTAATCCTATTCGCCATCCTAATATTTCTGCTGGGCTTTTTGCCCAATGAGCAGCGCGTTATGCCGGTATCCGGCGCGACCGAACGCGACTGGAATCCACAATCATTTTGGTACAGCCCTTGGGGCGTTTCAGGCATGCATAAAGGGATTGATATTTTCGCCAGGCGCAGTACACCCGTTTATGCCACCACCGATGCCATAGTGCTCTACAGCGGTTATTATGGCATTGGCGGCAATGTCGTTTACATGCTCGGCGCTAACTGGCGTTTCCACTATTACGCGCACCTTGAAAGCGTGAATGTCTCTGCCTTTACGCCGGTATCAGCGGGTGAACAAATCGGCTCTGTCGGCACCAGTGGCAATGCACAGGGAAAGTCACCACATCTGCACTACACCATTCGCAGTGCTTTCCCACGCGTTTGGACCTACGATAATCGCTACGTTGCACCGTGGAAGCGAACCTTCTTTTTAGACCCCGGAAAATTCTTAACTGGAGCACCCCAATGACGGATAAAACAATTCTGGTGGTCGATGATGACTCACACATTCGTGAAGTCATTCGTTTCGCACTGGAAAAAGCGGGAATGCAGGTAGTTAATGCTGAAAATGGCCAGCAAGCGGTGGATATATTCCCGCAAACGGACTGCGACCTCATTGTGCTGGATATCAATATGCCAGAGATGGATGGGCTGGCTTGTTGCCGTGAAATTCGCAAAACCTCCGATGTGCCAATTTTGTTTTTATCATCCCGTGATGATGAGATTGACCGCATTTTAGGCCTTGAGATTGGTGGCGATGATTATGTGACCAAGCCCTTTAGCCCCCGTGAATTGGTGGCGCGTATCAATGCCATTTTAAAACGCACTCAAACTGCAGCCCCGCAAGCACCAACGACACAAGCGCACTGTTTAAACCACGGCCAAGTACAACTGGATACCGAACAACATGCGGTGAGCTGGCAGGACAAGCCAATCAGCCTCACTGCGACCGAATTTGCGATTCTGGAACAATTTATGCGCCATCCTAACAAGGTGTTTAGTCGCGACAGCATTATGAGTGGCGCGTACCAGTTTAATATCCATGTGAGCGACCGCACGATCGACAGCCATATCCGACATATTCGCAGCAAATTTAATGCCGCCGGTTGCGAGAGCATTATCGAAACCTTGCACAGTGTCGGCTACAAGCTTGCGTCATGCGAATAAACGCCAAACCTAGCAGCCGGCGACTATTTCGTTTACGTACTATTTTATTAGTGGTGATGCTGTCGGTGTTACTACTGCCGGTTGCCAGCGTGTATCTGTTTCGTTTTTATGAGAATGAATTAGTCCGGCGCACCGAAGCGCAATTAATCGACCAATCTGCGGCACTGGCGGCTATTTTCCGTGAATTGAGGCGAGAACCAAGCGCTCTACTAACACACTCCCAACGCCAATATAATCAGGACTTCTACACACCGATTAATCCAATACTAGAGCTTTCCACCCAAACTGTATTACCACGGCGCGATATCGCCAGAGCCACACAACAAGCGATTGCCGCGAAAGACTGGCAAGTTGGCTTGCGCATGCAAAATATCCTATTAAACACCCAGCGTTATACCTTGGCGGGTATGAGAGTGCTGGATGCTAAAGGCATTGTGATTGCAGGACGCGCAGAAGTCGGCCAATCCTTAAGCCATGTGCTGGAAGTACGTAATGCCTTATCCGGAAACTACCGTGCAGTGATTCGTGAGCGGGTTTCAGATGAGCCTCCGCCGCCGCTCGCCTCGATCAGTCGCGGCACGGGCATTCGGGTATTCACCGCTTTTCCAGTGATTGAGCAAGGTGAAATACTGGGCGTGATTTACCTCTCACGCACACCACAAAATATCCTCAAGCACATGTATCAGATTCGCGGCAAACTCACACTGCTGGGCTTGTTGCTGCTATTTGTGACCGGCTTACTGGTGTTATTTATTTCCTCGCGCTTGTCACGACCGATTCGTGAGCTGATTGAGCAAACACAACATATTGCCCGTGGCGAGCGCAATACCATTGCGGTGTTAAAGCAGCCCGGTACGTATGAGCTGGCACAACTCTCACAAAGCTTTGCTGAAATGTCCGAAGCGCTGCATGAGCGCTCGCTCTATATTGACCGCTTTGCCTCACATGTCTCGCACGAATTCAAAACACCGTTAACCGCCATGCAAGGGGCGCTGGAATTACTACAGGAACATGCGGATGACATGCCCCCCGAACAGCGGAAGCTTTTTTTAAACAATTTATATGAAGATACCCAGCGCTTACGCCGACTCGTCAGTCGCTTATTAGAGCAGGCGAGGGCAGATGCCTTGCAACCCTCTGCGGAAGGCACACGGCTGTACCCGATACTCATCATGCTACGGTCGCGTTATATCGAGCGCTCACTCGTCATCAAATCAAGCACACAGGCCATTTCAGAGAAACAGACATCATCAGTCGGGCCATGCCTAAACATCGCACCAGTGGCCTTAGAAACGGTTTTAGGAAACCTATTTGAGAACAGCCTGCAACATGGCGCTAATCAGGTGGATATCAGCTGGGAAACCGATCAATCAGTCTGCCGCATTATCGTGCAAGACAATGGCAGAGGTATTTCAAAAGCCAATCAGGACAAGGTGTTCACACCATTTTTTACCACGCAACGTGAGCAAGGTGGTACGGGCTTAGGATTGGGAATCGTGCAGTCTTTACTACAAACCTGGAAGGGGTCTATCCGACTACTGGAAAGCGAACGGGGCGTCCGCTTTGAAATAACCCTGAAGCTGGTTCAGGGTTAACATTATCTCTGACAATCCATTCAATTAAGCACAATTAAATAGATTTAAACGCTGTTAGCTGTGATTAGCCACAGTTGGCGGAATAACATTTGCCGTTGCTTGTAAGTCCAGCGCAGCGGGATGTTTCCGGTAGTGTTCGCGCATTTCAATAGCCAATGACTCTTTTACAAAGCTATCAATTTTACTCGCACCCAACTCACCTTCTGGCTCCGGCGTAAACTTCAGCAAGCGATCCAACAATGCATCTTGCGGCGATGGCATTTTATTGCGCCATGATGCCAGCAGTGCCTTATCAATACGCGCCGGTAATGAGCCCAAAATACCGATATCATTTTGATCATGAATCAGCAATCCAGAGGTCGTTCCACGGTCTAAGGTCAATACTTGCAGGAAGTATAAAGTGTGGTATTCCAACTGCTTACGGTAATCCGCTTCTTTAGGAACCGGATTGTTATTAATCGCCGCTTCCAGTATATCCGCATAGCCATCAATCACTTTGCTAATGACTTGCTCGGCTAAAGCAAAATCTGCTTCAGCATCATCGGTTGCATAGTTTTCCAGATAGAAATGACAAACACCGCGATGGCGCTGCAAGGCTGGAATAAAGAAATAACGATCGCCCTGCGCACAGGCTTCATCTAACTGATGCGGTGCGGCATCGTGCAGGACTTGTTTAAAGCGCGCCGTGGCAATCGGATCTTCAATGGCAGGGTTTAAATCCGCCATGATTCGCCAATAGCCTTCGCCAGACTTCATTTCAGTCCAGCTCACATGCAAATGCATGGAAGGTGCCAGCGGGTTTTGCGGATGAATGATACTCGACAAAGCCGTGGCCGAAGCCAGTGACTTTGCCGGATCATCATCGTACTGGATTTGCGATACATTCACTGAGCCACGGTTAAACACCGCCGCATCATTGGCGACATATCGCATTCCGCCGCCATGCCGGCCCTCGTTGCGAAACCATTCCACTGGCTCGAAAGCACTGTTAGTGCCCGCTGCCTGACTAATTGCTTCCATTCGAGCAACAAGTTGTTGCTGCAAACGAACCACTAACTCATTCGCGCGCTGTGCTGAAGATGATTTTGCCTCGAGCCGTTGCATGGCTGCCTCCGTTGTTTATTTATCCGCGTCTGGTTTTACGATATCCAGCAGCTCCACTTCAAAAATCAGTGTCTCGCCTGGTCCGATATTGCCACCTGCGCCCTGATCACCATAAGCCAGTTCAGAAGGAATCACAAAGCGATATTTACTACCAACGCTCATTAATTGCACACCTTCAGTCCAGCCTGGAATCACTTGATTCAAACCAAACTGCGCTGGCTCACCACGGTCATATGAGCTGTCAAACACAGTGCCATCCAGCAAACTGCCTTTGTAATGTACTTTAACCTGATCAGTCGCAACAGGCTTATCACCTTCTGCCGCAGTCAATACTTCGTACTGGATGCCGCTGTCAGTTTCTTTAACGCCTTCACGCTTTTTATTTTCAGCCAAGTAAGCTGCACCGGCTTCTTTTGCTTTCGAGGAAGAAGCGGCTAAAGCACGGTCTTCGCTCTGCTGCATGGCTTGATGTGCTTCATCCATCGTCAAGACAGTGGTTTCGCCTTTATGTTGAGCACGGATACCTTCCAACAATACAAAATAGTTAATGTTTTCAGAGTATTGCTTAAGAATGCGGTCACCAATCAACATACCCAAACTATAGCTTAGGCGGTCATCATCATTGGTCAGCTTTAAGTCTTCAGCCTGCACTAAACCTGCAGTCATTGATAAACTCAGCGCGGCGGCAATCAGCGTCTTTTTCATGTAATAATCCTATCTATTTTTTGATGATTTTCAATACAGATACGCACAGTATAGTGCAAATTTTCAATGAAGCACTACTCTACTAGCGTGCCCCACAAGTCATGCTCATCGGCATGTGTAATATCGACTTCGACAAACTGGCCCGGTTCCAACATTTCGCCTTCAATGTGAACCACGCCATCAATTTCCGGTGCATCCATCTTACTGCGGGCAATCGTCAGATCTTCCCCAACGTCATCCGTGAGTACCGTCATACGCTGGCCTACTCGTGATGACAAAATACTGGCACTGATTTCAGCCTGCACTTCCATAAAGCGCTCCAGACGATCTTGTTTGACGTCTTCCGGAACATGATTCGGTAAATCATTGGCTGTCGCGCCATCCACTGGAGAGTACGTAAAGCAACCAACACGGCTCAGCTTGGCTTCCTGAATGAAGTCCAACAACATCTGGAAATCTTCTTCTGTCTCGCCGGGGAATCCCGTGATAAAGGTACTGCGCACCGTAATATCCGGGCAGATCTCACGCCATACGCGTAAACGATCCAATACTTTCTCAGCGTGAGCCGGGCGACGCATATCTTTCAGAATACGTGGGCTGGCATGCTGGAATGGAATATCCAAGTACGGCAAAATTTTGCCTTCAGCCATTAATGGAATCAGCTTATCAACGTGTGGGTAAGGGTATACATAATGTAAGCGCACCCAAACACCCAACTCACCCAATGCTTCAGACAACTGCTGAATGTGGGATTTCATCGGACGGCCATTGTAGAAGCCCGTCTGATATTTCACATCAACACCATAAGCACTGGTATCTTGTGACACCACTAACAATTCTTTAACACCGGCCTTAACCAGATTCTCAGCTTCTTGCATTACATCGCCCACCGGACGGGTGACTAAATCCCCGCGCATTGAAGGGATAATGCAGAAAGAACAGCGGTGGTTACAGCCTTCAGAAATTTTCAGGTAAGCATAATGACGAGGTGTCAGCTTGATACCTTGCGGCGGAACCAGATCAATAAACGGATTATGATTTTGTGGTGGTTTAATGGTGGAACGAACAGCAGTCATTACTTCTTCATAAGCATGAGGGCCACTCACTGCCAAAACACCAGGATGCGCATCCAATACTTTTTGAGAGTCTGCACCTAAGCAGCCAGTCACGATGACTTTACCGTTTTCTTGCAGGGCTTCACCGATCGCATCCAGTGATTCTTCAACCGCTGCATCGATAAAACCACAGGTATTTACAATAACGACATCTGCGCCGTCATAATCAGGGCTAATTTCGTACCCTTCGGTGCGCAACTGTGTCAGAATCCGCTCCGAATCCACCAGAGCCTTAGGGCACCCCAGACTTATCATGCCTACGCGGTTATTTTTAGGTTGATCTTGTGTTGCTTTAATCATGAATCTGGACGCTCTGGGGATAAATCGGGTCATTGTACACCAAACTTTCCTCGTATGAATCAGAGAGTAGGGCATCGACGTGTGAATGATGTTAGCAACTGGCTCACATCACTGCGCTTAAGATCTGGTAATGTGCGGTGCGCAATGAGTGGACAAACACAATATATAGTGTTTTAACATTCACACAGACCATATTGACTTATTCACAAGTATTGTTTTTTGTAATATTTTTTTAACATAGCGTGGATAAACATTAATAGACGTTCATTTAAATTTATAAGCCATTGATTTAATAAGAATTACCAGAATTCAAACGAACACGTTAGAAATCCGGCCAAACGACAAAACCCTAAGCCCAGTAAACACTTATCAAAGTCATCCACAAAGTTATCCACAGGATGCCGTGGATAAATCAGTTGAATTAGATATTTCAAACACAAACAATAGCTTAGCTTTGTTGTGGCTCTAAATACCGCCTTTCGTCTAAACGGTGTTAAACCGGTTAATTGGCTCAGATCGACGCGTTAATTAGCTGAATTTCTGCTTAATCGAAACTGAACGAGACACTACAGCAAGTTACCTCTAATCCGAAGCTTGCACAGTTATGCACATCATTCATATTTTGTTCATAATCTTCTAAAATAACGGATTGGATACTAAAAATTAGCCAAATTATTTTTATAAGTGATTGTTTAAATTAAACTTATGAATAAATACTAAAAACCAGTCAAATACCCGAAAACAGGCTTTTATAGGGGTCTATCCCAGTTAGCTAAAGTGTATCAACAGAGTTATCCACAGAGTTATCAAAAATGGGGATAAACGCTTCTGTCAAGTTTGTTCAGACTGAAATAAACATTTAAGTATTAGTTTTATCACTCATTCGGGTTAGTTTGTCTTGCACTGAGTCATGTAAAGTGTTCATTTATTACTCTAAAAATACCGAAAAACAAGGTATTGGTGAGATGTTCCCCTTTTGCGGTAGTCTGCTTTAGTGTTCTAATAGCACTTACTTCGACTACCCGCGTCAGCCCGCCGGAGAGCCCAACCATGTCAGCGAAACACCCCATTGTTGCAGTCACCGGCTCGTCTGGTGCTGGAACCACTTATGTGCGAGATGCCTTTATCAACATCTTTCGCCGCGAAGGCATCAAGGCGGCCATTATTGAAGGCGACAGCTTTCACAGCGTCACTCGCGAAGAGTTTAAACAGCGCGTTGTTGAAGAAGCCCAGCAAGGCAACAACCACTACAGTCACTTCGGCCCCGAAGCCAATGACTTTAAAGCGCTGCAAGAAACCTATCGGCAATATGGCGAAACCGGCGAAACGCGCCGTCGCTACTACCTACATAATGAGTTGCGCGTTAGAGAACACAGCAAGCGACTAGGCCTCGAATTAGATGCCGGCAATTTTACGCCGTGGGAAGATGTACCAACAGGCTCTGACTTACTGCTATATGAAGGTCTGCATGGCAATGTAGTTGACGAAGCGCAAGGCGTAGACACTTCGAAGTTTGTGGATTTGGGAATTGGCGTCGTGCCAAGTGTCAACCTGGAATGGATTCAGAAGATCCATCGCGATCACTCACATCGCGGCTATGATGAAAAACAGGTGATTGAAACGATTTTGCGTCGAATGCCGGATTATGTGCATTACATCACACCGCAATTCTCATTAACTGACGTCAACTTTCAGCGTGTACCCATGGTGGATACCTCAAATCCCTTTGTGTCCAGAGATATTCCCTCGCTGGACGAGAGCAAAGTAGTAATCCGCTTTAAGTCGCCATCCAAATACAATATCGACTTTCCGTTTCTGCTGAGCATGATTGAGCATTCGTTTATGTCACGCCGCAATACGATTGTCGTGCCCGGCAATAAAATGTCGCTGGCCATGGAGACCATTCTCACGCCGATTTTGGAAAAGCTGCTGTCACAAAGTAAGCGCCTGCAATAAGTGCAAGCGCCCTGCTTTCAGTCGTCCTGACTGTACTCAAAGGAATCTGAAAACAGCTGCTCGCTGGGCAAGCCTTGCTGTAAAAACTGCTTACGCGCCGCCACTATCATGGCCGGAGGGCCTGCCATATACACATCGTAAGCCGCAAGGTTAGGGATATCATTGGCGACCGCTTCGTGCACATAACCGGTTCTGCCAGCCCAATGATCACCAGGCTTAGCCGCTGAAAGCACAGGAATAAATTTGAACACGCCCGGCTTTACCCATCGCTCAGCCAGCTCTCGCATGTACAAGTCCTGCTCAGCCAGCGCTCCCCAGTAAAACAGAATAGGGCGCGTGTCTCCCTCTGCCTGCAATTGCTCAACCATGCCTTTGATGGGCGCAAAGCCAGTACCACCTGCAATCATCAGCAATGGTCGGTTGGATTCTGCACGCACATAAAAATTTCCCAAGGGCGCTTCCAGCCGCACTAAGGAGTTTTCCTTAAGCTTCGAAAATACCATTTCCGTAAACTCGCCATCAGGCACATGTCGAATGTGTAGCTCCAGAAACTCATCATGTACCGGCGCATTGGCAATGGAGAATGAACGACGACGTCGATTGCGTAGCAGAAAGTCCAGATATTGTCCGGCACGAAACATCAGGCGCTCGGTTGCAGGCAATACCAAGCGCATTTGCATAACATCTGGCGCTAGCTTTTTGAGTGAGATCACTTTCGCTGGAAGCGTTTTAACTCGGATTTCTTCACGACTGCGAATTTCCCGCACATCAAGAATCAGATCAGAGCGCGCCTCGGCGACACAAAATAAGGCTTTACCCTCCTCGCGCTCGCTTTCCATCAAGCCCAGCGGCAAGCCATCCGGAAATTCAATCTTGCCTTCCAACACTTTGCCAAAGCAGGTTCCACAAGAGCCACCACGGCAGCCATAGGGGAATAAAATGCCATGTTTTAACGCGCCATCCAGTATCGACTCGCCTTCCTCAATATTAAATTGGTGTCCGCTCGGCTGAATCGTTACCTGATATGTCATTAGACTTTTTTCCTAGCTCGGAGAATTATTTCAAATTTGCACAATCTTACCCAATAGATCAGTTAAAATCTGCAAAACCATCATATCAAGGAGCGTTTGATGAGATCGATCCAAATCAGTGCCGCATGCCTGACCTTATTGCTACTAACCGCCTGTAGCGATGAGCCAGATTCAAGTGAAACACAAGCCCAGGCACCACTCGTTATTGAAGAGAGTGCCGACCGTTTACCACCGGTTGAGCTAAAAATTCCGGGCGTCGATGGCGACACCGACGTTACCCTTATGCCAGCAGAGGACGATGTCATTCCTGCACCTGGCCAAGTCGCTGAGGAAGCATTAGTCCCCGGACAGCCTGTTCCTACAATGGATATTCCACGCCCGTTGATCCTAAGCGATGTGGTGCATTCACGCTTTAGTGGTTTGCTGGAAGGCCCCAGTGGCGCACCGATTTTAGATTCAGTGTTTTATCCTTTGGGTTGGTCATCTGACGGAAAATTGGCTTATGCCATTGAGCCACCTGATGAGGCGGTTGGTAGTTACTTTCTGAATGTTTACATTCAAGACTTGGTGACGGATAAGATTCTTTGGAAAGATAACTACCAAAGTGCGCCGGAGTCGAACCAAGGTCCACAAAGTTTTGCAGCGTATTGGATGGCGAATGAGAAAACCATTAATGAGCAGCTAGCGAAGTTCAAGATTAGCAAAGCAGAGAATAGCGCTTTGTATGCTGGCCCGATCAGTCAGGGTGATGATTCACTGGAATATAACGTCACTAAGAAACTGCGCGCGGAGCCAGATTTTGGCAATGTTGCGATGGTGAGTGAATATCAGGTGATTGTGCAGTCGGCTCAACGTGGCAGCAAAACCGTACACAGTGAAAAGTACGAAAAAATGAGCGGGATTATGGATGTTGAAGTCATCGGTTATCTGCGCGGTTCAGACCAAGAGCGAGTGGCGTTGTTAGTCGCTGGCGTGAAGCGCGGCTGGGAAGGCCCACCGCATGTGACTTGGTTTAAGGTGATCGGAACCAATCTGGTTCGGGGCTTTAAGAAATAAATCCTGAATGCATGAGCCGGTCTTGAGTCTTTACTTGAGGCCGGTTTATTCTCCGGTATTTTTTGTGCTGATTGATGACGCTATTCAAAAATTTAATCAAATAAAATAGACACTAATCACCACCACAACTAGACTCCGCCAACGTCAAAACCGATAAGCTCAGTCAGAACGAATATTGACGACGGGAAAAATTATCTAAAAACAAATCCTGAAAGCTTTTAAAACCCTTTGCTTCAGCACTTTAATGGCTTGATATTAACTTATTGGAGAATAGAGTTATACGATTGTTTTACAGCGGTTATCCACAACTTACTCACAGCTTGCCTGCAAGAGTAAACACTACATGTAGTAGTTCATACGTCGATTCAACACACTCTATAGTTTTCCAAGGCCCTTTGCGAGCACAAATTGTAGTTTTAGTCACAACTGGGCCATGATATAGTGACCGACAATCTGTTTGTCGTTGGTCTTATTCTTAATCATCGGCAATAATCTACAACACAGTTTTTAAATGCAGGCTAAAACCTGCTAGATCAAAGGCATAAAGGGCATAATCGATGAGCGCAGCAAGCGACAATCTTAAGTTTCCACAAGAGGCACTCGTGCCTGCAGCAAACACCGCCAACAAGCCTCAGGCAGTTGACAGTAACTATAAAGTTATTCGCCGTAATGGCAGTGTAACGCCGTTTGATCAAAGCAAAATTGAAGTCGCTTTGACCAAAGCATTCCTGGAAGTTGAAGGTGGCGTGGTTGCAGCCTCTTCCCGCGTTCATAAGGAAGTTAAAGAATTAGCCGCTCAAGTTGGCGATTCATTGTTCCGTCGCATGCCAGATGGCGGCGTGGTGCATATCGAAGATGTTCAGGACCAAGTTGAGCTGGCGCTGATGCGTTCTGGCGAGCAAAAAGTTGCTCGTAGCTACGTGTTATACCGCGAAGAGCGTTCACGTTTACGTGCTGAGAAAGAAGTTAAGCCAACTGGCAAAGGCAAGAAAGCCGTGGCAAACGTTATCAACGTTGTGTCTCTGAATGGCGACACTAAGCCTTTGGATATGAAGCGTCTGAAGAAAATCATCAATGAAGCCGTTTCTGGTTTAGAAGGCGTTAGCGCTGACGTACTGATGACTGATGTAACTCGCAATCTGTTTGATGGCATCAAAGAGAAAGACGTTGGATCTGCACTGGTCATGTCTGCTCGCGTGATGATCGAAAAAGATCCTAACTACTCTCAGGTTGCCGCACGTTTACTGATGGATACCATCCGCACTGAAGGGCTTACACTGCTAAACGGTCGCCCAACTGACGCGACTCAGGCTGAGATGAAGGGCATCTACCCTGAAATGCTGGCTAAATACATCCGCAAAGCGGTTGAGCTGGAATTAGTTGATGACGAACTAAGCCGTTATGACCTAGTAAAGCTGGGTAATGCGATTAAGCCACAGCGCGATCAGCAGTTTACTTACCTTGGCCTGCAGACACTGTACGACCGTTATTTCATCCATACCGATGGCGTGCGCTTTGAGCTGCCACAGATTTTCTTTATGCGTGTGGCAATGGGTCTGGCGATCAATGAAGTTCAGCGTGAAGAGCGTGCGATCGAGTTTTACGATCTGCTGTCTAGCTTCTACTTCATGAGCAGTACGCCAACGTTGTTCAACTCAGGTACCTTGCGCCCTCAGTTGTCTTCTTGCTACCTGACGACGATTCCAGATCACTTGAGCGGCATTTACGATGCGATTAAAGATAACGCACTGTTATCTAAATACGCAGGCGGCTTGGGTAACGACTGGACGCCAGTGCGTGGCTTAGGCTCACACATCAAAGGCACTAATGGAAAATCACAGGGAGTGGTTCCATTCCTGAAAGTGGCTAACGATACCGCTGTTGCAGTCAACCAAGGCGGCAAGCGTAAGGGTGCAGTATGTGCGTACCTGGAAACTTGGCACTTAGACATCGAAGAGTTCATCGAGCTGCGTAAAAATACCGGTGATGATCGTCGCCGTACGCACGATATGAACAGCGCGAACTGGATTCCTGACTTGTTCATGAAGCGTGTTGCAGAAGAGGGCGAATGGACCCTATTCTCACCCGATGACACCCCAGATCTGCATGATCTGTTTGGTTCTGCCTTTGAAGCGCGTTATGTTGAATATGAAGCAAAAGCAGCACGCGGCGAGATCAAATTATTCAAGAAACTCAAGGCGCTAGACTTGTGGCGTAAGATGTTGGGCATGTTGTTTGAAACAGGCCATCCTTGGATCACCTTTAAAGATCCTTGCAACATTCGTTACACCAACCAGCACGCTGGCGTGGTTCACAGCTCAAACCTGTGTACTGAGATCACCTTGCACACTAACGAAGATGAGATTGCGGTTTGTAACCTAGGCTCAATCAACCTGCCAGCGCATACCACTAAGAATGGTCTGGACATGAAGTTACTGAAGAAAACAGTAACGACTGCGATGCGTATGCTGGATAACGTCATCGACTACAACTACTACAGCGTGCCACAAGCGCGTCGTTCTAACCTGCAACATCGCCCGGTTGGTTTGGGTCTGATGGGCTTCCACGATGCGCTGTACAAGCAGGACTTAGTGTATGCCTCACAAGGTGCCGTGCAGTTTGCTGATACCAGTATGGAAGCAGTGTCTTACTTTGCGATCAATGCATCGAACGAGCTGGCTAAAGAGCGTGGCGCATACCCAAGCTTCAAAGGTTCTTTATGGGATCGCGGTATTTTGCCAATCGACTCTCTGGAACTGCTGCAAAAAGAGCGTGGTGATTACCTGCAAATCGACAAGTCCAGCACTTTGGATTGGGACACGCTGCGTAAATCAGTACAAGCTGACGGCATGCGTAACTCGAACGTGATGGCGATTGCTCCTACCGCGACGATTTCTAACATCTGTGGTGTAAGTCAGTCGATCGAACCGACTTATCAGAATCTGTATGTTAAATCGAATCTGTCGGGTGAGTTCACGGTTGTGAATCCTTACATGGTTGAAGAGCTGAAGAGCTTGGATTTGTGGGATGACGTGATGATCAACGACCTGAAATACTTCGATGGTAGCTTGCAGCAGATCGATCGCATTCCGGCAAATGTTCGTGAAAAGTACGCGAGCGCCTTTGAAATCGACCCTCGTTGGTTGGTTGAAGCGGGCAGCCGTCGTCAAAAATGGATCGACCAAGGTCAATCATTGAACCTGTACATGGCTGAGCCATCCGGTTCTAAAATGGATAATCTGTATAAGCTGGCTTGGGTACGCGGCCTGAAAACTACCTATTATCTGCGTTCTATGGGCGCTACTCACATGGAGAAAACTTCTGGTGACGAACCAGTTGCATCTAGTCGCGAACTGCCTGATAATGCCGCGCCAAAAGCGGCACCTAGTGCTTGTTCAATCCTAGACCCAGAGTGTGAAGCATGTCAGTAAAACGTAAATTTGCATCCCGTAGTACCGCAAACCGTATGAAAAAGACAACCGCGCGACTGAATACTACGCGGCAGAAAAGGAGAACAACGCACCATGCTAAATTGGGACAACCCACTATCGCCAGCAACGGCGAATAAGTCTACGGAGGCAGCCAAGCCGGCTGCCCCTGTTCTACAGTCTTACTCGGTCAGCAATGCGCTGAGCGAGGCACGCACTGCTACTCCGGAGCCCGTTAAGCCGGTCATCGCAGAGCCGAAGCCTGTGGTTGCTGCACCCGCAGTCGCTACTGAGGCTAAGACTGGCATGCTGCAAGAGCAAATGGGCGTTACCGGCAAGGTAATGACCGCATTCAACGCCAATGATAAGCGTGTGATTAATGGTGAAGGCGATGTCAATCAATTGGCACCGTTCAAGTACCCTTGGGCTTGGGAATACTTCCTGAATGCCAACAAGAATCACTGGACGCCGCTTGATATCAATATGGCGCAGGATGTGCATGACTACAATCACACCCTGACGGATGCAGAGAAGCACGTATATGAAAACGTACTGGCTTATCTGACGACGTCTGACATTCTGGCAATGCGCAATATCGGTTTAGCCGTCATGGAAAAGATGACTGCGCCGGAGTTGCAAATTTATCAGGCACGTCAGGTGTATGAAGAGGCACTGCATACCTGGACTTATCAGCACTGCATCGAGACTTTAGGTCTGGATCAGGCCGAGATCTACAATCGCTACCGCGTAGTGCCACAGATCAACCAGAAGATTCAGCTGGCTAACCGCCGTCTGGAAGATGTAATGCGCTCAGATATGGACCTGAAAAATCAGGACGATCTGAACAGCTTTGTGATGTCTTACATGTTCTTCTCTGGCATCTTCGAAGGCAGCTGGTTCTACAACGGCTTTACTCCAATCTTCTCATTGCAACGTCGTGGTTTGATGAAAGGCACCTCCGAGCAGCTGCAGTACATTATGCGTGACGAAGTGATGCATGCATCCTTTGGTATTCGTGTGGTGAAGCAGATTCTGCTGGAGAATGACGTTCGTCTTGATCCTAAAGAAATCCGCAAGATGTGGGATGAGTCTGAAGCTGCTGAAGCTGGTTACGCACGTTACATTCTGCGTGATCCGATTCTGGGTTATAGCGCGGATGATCATATCGAGCAGTTCCGCTTTATTGCGAACCGCCGTGCACGTCAGCTGGGCTTAGAAGAGCCGTTCCCGGGCGCACAAAGCCGCACTCCTTGGTTGGATGAGCAAGCGAATATGAAGAAGGAGAAAAACTTCTTTGAAACGCGTGTGACAGAATACCAAACGGGTGGGGCGTTGAAGTGGGACTGATTTAGTAGCCCCCTTGAATAAGCCTAAGCGGTTCAAAACCGCTTGGCTACATTGGTTATGGCGCCTACCTCTCGGCTTGTTGATGGTCGCAATCTTGTTGATCATCATTTTCCGTTGGGTGCCATTGCCTAGTTCATCATTTATGATGCAACAAACAGTCTCTAGCTGGTTGGATAAAGACGTTCCTGCCGTTCGCCATCACTGGGTAAGCATGGAGCGGATACCACCTGAAGTCGCATTGGCTGTGGTGAGCTCTGAAGATCAGCTGTTTCCTGAGCACTGGGGAATAGATCGTGAAGCAACTAAAACCGCAATACTAGCCTCTCTCAATGGCGAATCCGCAAAAGGCGGTAGCACCATTACTCAACAAGTCGCAAAAAACATGTTCCTCTGGAGTGGCCGCAGCTATGTGCGCAAAGGTCTCGAGTGGGGCTTAGCGATCTTGATTGATGCTTTGTGGAGCAAACGCCGTATTTTAGAAGTGTATTTGAATATTGCTCAGTTTAGCGCCGCGGACTATGGCGTGGGTGCGGCAGCGGCGAACTTATTGAAGAAGCCGGTTGATAAGATTACTACTGAAAATGCAGCCGCTCTGGCAGCCGTACTGCCGTCACCAGCGACTTATAGCGTAACTAAACCCACTCGGTATCTTCTTAAGCGGCGTAAAGCGATTCAAAAGCAAATGCGGCAACTGGGTGGCGTTGATTATTTAGCGGATTTGTAGCGACCCTAAGTCGGTTCATCTCTCATATGCAGAGCAGGGTCCATCCGCTGATGTAACACTATCAGCACCAATACATCATCCTCATCTTCCCGATAATAAATCGCATGACTCTGATGGTTTAGACGCTTCAACCCCTCTCTTACAAAGCTATAGTCCGAGCAGATAACGACATCTGACAGGGTTTCCATTTTCTCACTAAGTGCATCAAAATATTTGTCGGCTTGCTGTCGTCCGAAGTTTTGATAAGAGTAGATGTAGATTGCTTTAATATCGGACTTTGCATCCTCAGTAAACCTAACCGTCATATGCCCATATCACGCAATGCTTCAGCCTTGATATCGCTCATAGATAGCGTACTTATGCCACTTGCTTCGGCTGCATCAACCATCTTGCGAAGCTCCTGAATAGCGAGTTGATGGCGCTCTTGATCTCGACGAATAAGATCGCGAAAGAACTCACTGATATTGCCGTATTTTCCCGAAGTGATTTGACTCTCGATATAATGGCTCATCGGCTCAGGAACGGAAATAGTGTGTCTAATCATGATTGCTTCCCTAGTTAAAATTCATACTCAATCATACTGGTTATGAATAAATGTGTAAAACACTCGCCTCAAAGCCATACTAGGGTCAGATTACTTATAATACTGACCGATAATTTTACGAAATCGATAGTCATAGGTTTCTAATTGCATATTATCGGATGAGGAGAAAATAATGATAACCATCCAAACCCTACTCAACATGCTCCCACAAACTGGTACCGTCACTTGGATTGGCTTACGCCCATATCGCCGTGCCACTATTGATATCGTTCAACAAGTAGAAGCCATCAAAGACATGGGCTTAGCTGGTGATCGTTACGCAGGCACCGCCGGAAAACGCCAAGTTACACTGATTCAAGCTGAGCATTTACCGGTTATGGCATCGTTATTAGCGCGCGACTCGGTTGATCCTGCCTTACTACGCCGCAATATCTGTGTGAGTGGGTTAAACCTGTTGGCACTTAAAGGTCGGCGCTTTCAAATCGGCGATGCAATCTTAGAATTCACCGGCTTATGCCACCCTTGTTCCTTTATGGAAACAGTCTTTGGTGATGGCGGTTATAACGCAGTGCGTGGCCATGGTGGTATTACGGCCAGCGTGATTCAATCCGGTATCATCCGTTTGAATGACACGGTGCGGGCGATTCCAAAAGACACTGAAACCACCCCACAGCTTTCTCTACTTTAGGCTTTCTGCTCGCCAAACCAGTTTTTATAAGGTTGGTAATGGTCATACAGCCAATTAAACAGCAGGGTATAGATCAGAATAAACACCAAAAAGCCCGCTTCCAGAATAATTGCCGCCAGCAAACTGATTTGCAGCATCCAGGCAATTAATGGCACACCCAGCACCACCATTCCCGCTTCAAAGCATACCGCATGCAACACCCGCAACTTCATGCCCCGCTGAATGCGTTCTGCACCAAACAGTTTGTCGAAGCCAATGTTGTAGACATAGTTCCAAGCAACGGCCAACAGGCTTAGCGAGACGCCAACAATGGCTAAATCACCCGACGGTTTTTGCGTGACCAAGGCTGACATGGGAATAAAAATAGCCAGCAATATAATTTCAAATGACACGGCATGAAAAACGCGTTCTCTGTTTTTCATAATTAACAACTCCAAGCGTTAA
Organism: Leucothrix mucor DSM 2157; assembly: GCF_000419525.1. Taxonomy (NCBI): domain Bacteria; kingdom Pseudomonadati; phylum Pseudomonadota; class Gammaproteobacteria; order Thiotrichales; family Thiotrichaceae; genus Leucothrix; species Leucothrix mucor. Next base: position 3,930,244 of record NZ_ATTE01000001.1, on the reverse strand, counting down.
TAGGACAGAGTGACCATTTTCATCTAATATCAGGATACCTACCAATTAGATACCATCGGTAAAAGCGATATGTTTATAAGTCGTGTGCCTATTGAGTTCGAGGAAGTTGCTTGGCATGCCAATATCGATATTATTCAGCACCAGCAATATAGCCATCTGCCATTATTTCAGCGCTTACGAAAACTGTTCAGAGAAGCGCTAAAAATCAGGACACTACGCCTGATCCGCTAAGATCATCGACGCACCCTTGTCACCAATCATCATAGACGGTGCGGAGGTATTGCCGCTAATCAGCTTGGGCATAGTCGACGCATCAATGACTCGCAGGTTCTGCATACCACGGACTTTCAGATCAGCTGGACTGACCACCGCCATCTCATCCACACCCATTTTGCAGGTACCAACCGGATGATAAACCGTCGAAGCCGTCTCTCTCAGGTACTGCAAAATCTGCTCATCGGTTTGAATGTGTTTGCCGGGTGCCATTTCTTCGCCACGGATCTCATCAAACACTGGCGAGGCTAGTACTTCACGGGCTTTTTTAACCGCCTCAACCAGCACTTTGCGATCTTGCTCATCGGCAAAGAAGTTGTGATCGATCAGCATATTGCGATGCATGCCATCATTCACCATTTTTACCGAGCCAGTACTATTGGGGCGCAGCACACAGGTGAATAAGGAATAGCCATGCCCAAACTCAAACTTGCGGCCACGATGACTGCGGAATAAGGGCGTAAAATGGAATTGAATATCCGGGTCATCGCCCGTGGCTTCGGCGAATTTGGTTTTTGCAAAGCCGCCCACTTCAACGTAGTTAGTCGTCCACCAGCCTTTGCGCTGTAGCCAATATTTAAATGGGGCAGGGAGCACATGAGGTAGTAGAGTTCGCAGCGATACACCAATGGATTTGGCACTGCTGGAGCGCACGGTAACCATGCTGTCGATATGATCTTGCAGGTTTTCACCAACGCCCGGCACATCGTGTTTGCATTCAATGCCCAAGGCTTCAAGCTCAGACTTATTACCAATGCCGGAAGCCAGCAAAATACGTGGCGAGGCAATCACACCGGCACTTAGGACTACTTCTTTATTACAGGTCAGCACGGATGCCTGACCTTGCTGCTCGATATTGACACTGACTACCCGATCGCCTTCGATATTAAGCGAGAGCACTTCGGTTTGCGTCAATACAGTCAGGTTCGGGCGCTGTTTAAGCACTGGCTTGATAAACGCCGTATAGCTACTCACCCGCTCGCCGCGTTGCTGCTTAACATTGTATACGCCAAGACCCAGCTGCGATTCGGCATTAAAATCATCATTTTTTGGTAATCCGGCATGCTTACCAGCTGCCACAAACATATGACCAACTTCATTGGTTTCCTGTGGCTGAACAACGCTTAACTCACCCTCGAAACCATGAAACTCCGATGATTGATCGACCTGATTGTTTTCCAGCTTTTTGAAAATAGGCAACACATCATCATACGACCAACCGCGACAGCCTAAAGCTTCCCACGTGTCATAATCTTTACGGTTTCCACGGATATACACCATGCTGTTAATCGCACTGGAGCCGCCAAGCCCTTTGCCACGGTTGACTGTAATCACCCGATTGGCCAAATGCTTTTGTGGCGCACCCTGATAGGTATAGTCGTATTTTTTATTGCCATAGAGCACAAAGGCACCCGCTGGCACCGACACCCACGGGTTCTGATTTGGGCCACCGGCTTCAATCAGGCACACCGAGACTTTAGGGTCGGCACTTAAACGGTTTGCGACTACGCAGCCAGCCGAACCGGCACCAATCACAATGTAGTCATACGCGGTCATCAGGGTTTCCTTTGGTCAATAATGTAATAAAAATTAGCTGGTTTGCGTTCTGAAATGATAGCTCTTAGGCCGCGTGAGTGATTCATAGCCCATCGCTGAAAGCGTACATCCACGACCGGTGTTTTTAACGCCAGTCCATGCCAGCGCAGGGTCAAGATAGTCACAGCGATTCATAAACACCGTACCGGTGTCTAATTGTGCGCCGATACGCTCTGCGGCGGCAACATCTTCCGTCCAAATTGCCGCAGTTAAGCCAAACTCTGAATCATTCATGAGCGTAATGGCCTCTTCATCGCTGCTGACCTTCATCACGCCAACAACTGGACCAAAGCTTTCATCGCGCATTACGGACATAGAGTGCGTCACATCGCTCAATACTTGCGGAGCCATATAGGCAGAACCTTCCTGCTCACGCTCAAAGGCGCTGGTATCCACATGCGCTGTTGCGCCAGCGGCGAGTGCCTCTTTAATTTGCCCACGAACAAAGTCTGCTGCAGCGGGTTTAATCATTGGCCCCAGCGTTGTTTCAGACTCTAAAGGGTTTCCAAGCACATAGGTGCTGGCAACGGCTGCTAAACCCGCTACAAACTCATCGTGGATGCTTTCATGCACATAAATTCGCTCAATCGCACAACAGGATTGGCCGCTGTTAAAGAATGCTCCATCCGCCAGATTTTCAATGGCATGTTGCAGATTACAGTCAGCACGAACATAAGCAGGGTCTTTACCGCCCAACTCCAAACCAACCGGAATAAAGGCACCAGAAGCAGCTGCTTCCATGGCTTTACCACCGCCAACAGAGCCAGTGAAGCACACCATATCGACCATACCGCCACTAATCACCTCAGCGGTTTGCTCATGATCCATGACTAAATGTTGGAATACGCCTTTTGGTACACCGGCTTGATCAAACGCTTCCTGAAAGCGCTCGGCAACCAGCAAGGTATGCGCCGCATGCTTTAGGACTAAGGTGTTACCTGCCATTAACGCTGGAATAATGGAGTTAACCGCCGTCATATACGGGAAATTCCAGGGCGCAATGGTCAGTACCACGCCCAATGCTTCACGTGAAACGCGTCGCACAAAGCCGGGCTTTTCACCAGGATCAAGGTCGGCCAGAGAGGATTCCGCAATCGAAATCATATAACGCGCCCGCTCTTCCAGCCCGCCGACTTCGCCTGCGCCAAATGCAACCGGACGCCCCATCTGCCATGCCAGCTCTTCCACAATGCGTGGTTTCATGGCGATCAGCGCATCCACTGCGGCATTACAATAGACAGCACGCTCGGCAATACTCAGTAGTTTCCATTCCTGCTGTACCGCGCGGCTTTCGGCAAAGGCTTCGCGAATGGCCTGCTCACTAGCAACCGGACGTTCCGCATACACACTGCCATCTACCGGCGACACACATTGAATCATTTTCATGGGTTTAAGCTCGCTCAAAGCCACGGGCGACTTCCCAGTCGGTTACGCGGCGATCATATTCAGTCTGCTCCCAACGGGCAGCATGGACATAATGGTTAATCACATCATCACCAAAGGCGGCGCGGAACATCGACGATTTATCCAGCATCTCAGTGGCGTCACGCAGGGTGCTCGGGATGATTTTCAAAGAGTCATCCAGATAAGCATCACCAGTATAAGCCGGTGCCAGCTCCAGTTTCTGATTAATTCCCGCAATCCCGCAAGCCAGTTGTGCTGCCAGTGCCAGATAGGGGTTTAAATCGGCCCCGCCAACCCGACACTCCACGCGTACTGCTTTGCTGTTTTCGCCACACATGCGATAGGCCGCCGTGCGATTATCAGGGCTCCAAACCGCTTTAGTGGGTGCAAAGGTACCAGACTGGAAACGTTTATAGGAGTTAATGTAAGGCGCTAAGAAACAGGTGGCTTCATCGGCATATTCCAGCAGGCCTGCCATGTAATGTTTCATCAGATCCGACATGCCATATTCGGCATTTTCATCAAAGAATAGTGGGGTTTTGCCTTCCAAATCCCACAGCGACTGATGCACATGGGAAGAGCTACCCGCCGCAGAATAATTCCATTTCGCCATAAAGGTAATGGACTTACCTTTGGCCCAAGCAATTTCCTTACAGCCATTTTTAACGATGGTGTGATGATCAGCCGTCGTCAGCGCATCATTGTATTTTACATTGATCTCTTCCTGACCGGCTGAGGCTTCACCTTTGGAACACTCCACCTCGATGCCCGCACCGTACAAGCCATTACGCATAGCGCGAATGGTATCTTCTTCCTTGGTGGTCTGGAAGATGTGGTAATCCTCATTGTAAGCGCTGGCCAGCTTCATATTGCGGTAGCCGGACTCCTGGGCGCTTTCAAAGGTCTGATCAAACAGGAAAAACTCCAGCTCAGTTGCCATCATCGGGCGCATGCCCATCTCTTCAAGCCTAGCGATCTGCTTTTTCAAAATGGCACGGGGCGAATGAGGGACTTCCTTGTGCGTGTGATGATCCAGAATATCGCAGAGCACCATCGCTGTGCCTTCCAACCAAGGAACGCGACGCAACGTACTTAAATCCGGCTTCATGATGTAATCGCCGTAGCCTGCATCCCAGCTGGTGGCTTTGTAGCCTTCAACCGTTTCCATTTCCAAGTCAGTTGCCAGCAAATAGTTACAGGAATGGGTTTCCTCGTAGCCACTTTTCAGGAAGAAGTCGGCATGAAAACGCTTACCCATCAGGCGTCCCTGCATATCAACCTGACACACCAGCACGGTATCAATCAGGCCTTCTGCAAATTCGTTTTTTAATTGATCCAGGGTTAGGGCAGGTGTCATTATTTTTCCTCGTTAATTGTCGCGTGCAAGGCTTTGGCGATAAAGCCAGCCCAGTATTGCTGATCTGCATCGCTGCTGAGCAGGTCGTTACGAATTTCCAGCATCACCGCGCCATGCTTTGGTGAGCTGTGTCGCCCGATCGTGTGTAATACCGGATCGGACGGGCCATAGGGTTCATTACTTCGAATATCTCGTGGAGACATGGCTTTACTGCGCTGATAAAAGCGTTCGGCAAAGCGATTTTCTGGCGCATAGATTACCCCTAACTCAACCGCCCGCTGTGCGCCTAAAAACACCGGCGTAAAGCTGTGAATGGTGACGATGATATAGGGTTTATCGGCCGCAACGTGCTCGCGAATTAAGCCATCTATTGCTGCATGAAACGGATCATAAATCTGCTTAATCCGATAGTCACGTTCCTCAGCGCTAAGCTCAATATTTCCCGGAATTTCCGTGTATTCACTGCGCTGCGGGATGGCACTCAACACTTCTGGTGGTCGATTACAGTCATACAATAAGCGCGAGTATTGCTGGAGCACCAGTGGTGCGTCCAATAGCTTACTCAGCTTTTTAGCGGTGGCTGCCGCTCCGGGATCCCAGCCGATATGGCTTAGGCGCTCATCATCCGACAAGCCCAGATTGCCAAACACGGCGGGAATATAATGGCTGGCATGTTCGCAGACCAAGATGATTTCAGAGGCACCTTGCGGGTTATGAACCACCGCAGATGCCTGTTCCAGACCGCTCAAGGCGGCTACTTGTTCACTCCGTTCCATGATGCACCTACCTACTTCCGTAGACGAGCTCAGGCAACCACAATGTCAGCTGCGGGAACAACATCAGTATGAATAAAGCCACGAGCATAATCGCGACAAAGGGAATGATCGACTTATAGATATCCACCAACCCAATTTCTTTGGGGGCCATGGCTTTCATCAAGAACAGATTGTAGCCAAAGGGCGGTGTCATATAAGCGATCTGACAGGTCACAGTGTATAGCACACCGTACCAAATCGGATTAAAGTCCAACGCAATAATTAGCGGGATATACAGAGGGGCCACGATAACCAACATGGCTGTATCATCTAAGAACATGCCCATAATGATGTAGGTCAGCTGCATCAGTAGCAGCACTTCCCAAGGCGTGAGGCCCCACTTTTCTAAGAATAAGCTTTCGATGGCTTTAACGGCACCCAAGCCATCAAATACCGCACCAAAACACAGTGCCGCCATAATAATCCACATGAACATACCACTGATGCTTAAGGTTTTACGCAGTGTGGTGTGTAGCACTTTAAAGCTCATGCGGCCTTTAACCAGTGCGGCCAGCATGGCAACTAAGGCACCAACGGCTGAGGACTCAACCAAGCTGGTATAGCCCATCAGGAACAAACCAATTACCGAGAAGATAATGAACAATGGCAGCACACCCGCACCCAATAAGCGGATTTTTTCCTGCCGCGTAATGGCTTGGCGCTCTTCCAAAGGCAAAGCCGGACCTAACTCAGGCTGTAACTTACAGCGAATCACGATGTAGCCGATAAACATGGTTGCCAGCATTAGCCCCGGAACTACGCCAGCTAGCCATAACTGACTGACGGGTTGGCGCGCGATCATGCCATAGAGGACGAGTACAATACTGGGTGGTACGAGGATTCCTAGCGAGCTACCGGCTTGAATGACGCCGGTTACCATGCGCTTGTCATAACCTCGTTTGAGCATTTCGGGTAGTGCGATACTGGTACCAATCGCCATCCCCGCCACGCTGAGCCCGTTCATGGCTGAAATCGCCACCATCAAGATAATGGTTCCAATTCCCAAGCCGCCTTTTAACGAGCCCATCCAGACATGTAACATTCGATACAAATCGCTGGCGATACCGGATTCTGAGAGCATATAGCCCATAAAGACAAACAATGGCAATGTCAGTAATGGATACCAGTTTAGTAGTTTGATACTGGCGTTAAAGGCCATTTCGGAGCCGCCATCGCCCCATAAAAACAATCCGGCAACCACTGCGACAAAGCCGACGGCTCCAAATACTCGCTGCCCGGTTAATAGCATCAGCATGAGCATTGAAAACATCATGATGGCAATCATTTCATGGCTCATACGACAATATCCTCAGGGTGTTGCTTGATATCAAAGGGAATGCCTTTGGCGGCTGCGACATTTTGGAAAAAAGTTGCCAGCACTTGCAGCAACATCATAAAGATTCCAAACGTCATAATGATTTTGATGGGTGCCATATAAGGTGCCCAAGAGGAGTAGTTCTTCTGGCCATACTCAAGCGCGTAGGTGGTGCTGGAGATTCCGCCATACAGCAATAACACCAGATAGGTAATCAGACACAATACGGTAATCGCGTCGATGGTGGCTTGTCGCTTCGGCGTCCAGGTGCCGTAGAACACATCCATGCGCACATGCGAGTCCATTTGCATGGTGTAAGCGCCACCCAACAAATAGTAGGCTGCCATGGTGAACTGCGCCATTTCAATGACCCAATATTGCGGTGAGCCAAGGCCTTTGGAGATCGAGGAAAATAGGAGTATTCCCATCATCATCAGCACCAGATACATGGCAATAATCCCAACGCCACGATTGAATTTGCTGATGAAACGCACGTATGACTGAATAGCGTTATACACGGTGACAACCCAGAAATTGTTGAAAGAGTCGCCTCCCTCAGAACAAGGGAGGCGCTAAGGTCAAACGTCTAGCGGATTAACCATAACGGTACGGACGTCCTGCTTTGGACATGGTCTCGTTATATGCTTTGAAGATTTCCACGACCTTTTTGGTGCGTGGGCTTACTTCGGCAATTTCATCCCAGAACTTGTGCGCTTCGGCTTCAACCGTTGCCCACTCTGCATCGGGAATTGACGTCAGCTCCAGCTTAGTGCCTTCGGTACGCAGCTTAGCTTCACCACCCCAGTACCAGTGCTGACGGTAGTAGTGCGAGCTATCCATGCACAGCTTAAACAGTACTTTCAGATGCTCTGGCACTTTAGCCCAAGCGTCTTCATTGGCGAAGTAGGAACCACACCATGCGCCGGAAATATTATTAGTCAGGAAGTATTTGGTGACATCCGCCCAACCGACCGTGTAATCCTCGGTAATACCCGACCATGCGATACCATCAAGCTCACCGGTTTGCATAGCTACTTCAATATCTTCCCAAGGCAAAGTGACGGGTACCACGCCGAAACGCTTCAGGAAACGGCCCGCGGTTGGGAAGGTAAATACGCGCTTGCCTTTGAGGTCAGCCAGGCTGGTAATGGGGTCTTTAGTGGCGAAGTGGCAAGGGTCCCAGGCACCAGCGCCTAGCCAGGTCACACCTTTGACTTCGCTGTAAGCTTCTTCCCAAATTTCATTCAGGCCGTATTGGTTGAACAGTACGGGAATATCTAAGCTGTAACGGGTTGCGAACGGGAAGTAACCCCCAAATACGGAGATATCGACGGGGGAAGCGATTGAATCATCATCACTTTGTACCGCATCAATGGTTCCTTTTTGCATGGCACGGAACAATTCACCGGTTGGCACTAGCTGATCCGCATAGTACAGCTCGATTTCCATTTCGCCATTGGCGGCTTTGTTGAATGCATCAATCGATGGCTTGATAACGTGTTCTGCCAGCGCAGGGCCAGCATAAGTTTGTAAGCGCCATTTGATTTTAGTTTTGGAAGCGGCGTGAACGTGTGGGGCCACCGCTGCAGCGGCGACTGCACCTCCGGTGGTAACTGCGGTCTTCAGGAACTGGCGTTTATTCATGTTAATTCTCCAATGGTGAGGTCATCAAGCAACAAAACGTATCCAAATACTGAGCGGCTTTCTTATTTTTGATTTCTCCGTCAAAGTCCTGTAAAAATATACACAGCTTACAAATATTATGTCAAATATTTTAATATTTAATTGAAATAGTCATAAAAATCAGCATATTAAGTAATCACACCAAGCGCCAAAATAGGCCCGAACTTATGTCAAAAAAAGAGCAATCCTCGACTATTGCCGAACTCATCCGCCAGCAGATGAAAAATTTCACACCGGCGGAGATTCGTTTGGCGAACCACTTGCTGGGCAACTATCCGATGGCAGGGTTGGTCTCGATTACTGAGCTTTCAGACGCTAGCGGCGTCTCTACTCCAACCGTAATGCGCACCCTGAAAAAGCTAGGCCACACCAGCTTTACCACCTTGCAGAAGGCGCTTAAAGAAGAGCTGCAAAAGACGCTTTCTGACCCAATTACCAAGCATGATCAATGGGCGGCTGAAGCCCCGAGTACTCACGTGCTCAACACGGTTGCCGATACCGTGACCACTAACCTGCGCCACTCGCTCAATCAGATCAGCCATGAGCTATTTGATCAGGTGATTGAATTGCTTGTTACTGAGGACCACGCGGTACATATTGTTGGTGGTCGCATTACTACTTCTTTTGCGCACTACCTGAATACTCACCTTGAGGTCATGCGGGAAAATATTTACAACTTCCCACCCTCGGTTGCGCTGTGGCCACATCATTTGCTGAAAATTAAGCAGGATGATGTATTGGTGATGTTTGATGTGCGGCGTTATGAGCCGGATTTGCTGACCGTAAGCCAACTGGCAGCGGAGCGTGGGGCGAAGATCATTTTGTTTACTGATCAGTGGCTATCGCCAATTGCGGCGCAAGCCACGCATATTCTGCCGATTAAGATTGAAGGGCGCTCTGGTTGGGATTCTGGCGTGACGATTATGTTTTTTGTTGAAGCGTTGATTGTGGCGCTGGAAGAGAAGCTGTGGCCGCAGACTTCCAAGCGTATGCGGGAGTTGGAGGGAATGTTTGACCTGACTGAGCGCTTTAAAAAGCGGGTAGATCGTGGCTAAGCACCGTTTTTTTGCTGCTCGCGTTTTGAGGCTTAGCCTTTGATTCCTAAAAGGTTAACCAGTATTTAATAGCTTTGTAAGTACTACATTTTTGATAATAAATTACGCACTATTCCCAAGGAGTAAACTTGTGCCACTTCTTGTATAAATTTGGGGAAATCAACGTGTGCGGAGTGATCAGCTGAGTCTGAAATGGTTCGTACCACTGAAAATGGAATGCCAAACTCTGAACACACTTGAGCCACTGCAGCGCCTTCCATTTCTACGCAAGCCACGCTGGGCAAGCGCTCCCGTAAATCCTGCACCGCTTCATTGCTGGAAATAAACTGATCGCCACTGGCAATATCCGCCGTGATGACATCGGGGTGGCGTAGATTGAATTCATCAATAAGCTCTGGTGAGAGTAATTTGTTTAGATCCTGATTTACAAAATCCTGAGCCGCCTGCAGCAGAGCCGGACGCCGCGCATCATCACTATCCATCGCCGCTTTGCCTAATAGCGGGATTTCATGGCGTGGCAAAATCGGGCGCACATCCATGTCGTGTTGATAGAGCTTATCCGCCACCACAATATCGCCGACTTTTAGCCTGCGATCCATGCCACCGGCTACACCGGTGAAGATCACTTCATCCACGCCCAAGCAGCTGATTAGATAGGTCACTGTACTGGCCGCAGCCACTTTGCCCCAATGCGAAAATACGACGACGACCGATTGGCCCCATAACTGCCCCTGATAATAGGTGCGCTGGCCGGCTTCAGTAATTTGCACATCAGTCATATGTGCCATTAGTGAGGCGTTTTCTTCCGCCATCGCGCTTAAAATAGCAATCGTCATCGGGCATGCTCCTTATCAAATCAGGAATTAAGATGTCGAAACTGTATCAGAATATTTCGTCAAATAGGGAATGGCTTTATGATAGTTACATGACTAAAACTCTCATTGTTATCTGGCTGATTGGCTTGCATGCTTTTGCCGCACTAGCGCTTTTGAAAACCGACTTGCCGTATCGTATTGATCGCAAATTAGGCTTAGACCTGATTTCACCAAAGAATATGGGGCAGTTTTACGACAATATGTTGGGCAGCCATCTGCAAATGGATGGCAGCGTTGAGGCGGGTTCGGTAATTTTTTTAGGCGATAGCATTACGCAGGGGCTGAATGTAGCAGCAGTGGCGCATCCGGCTATTAATTACGGTATTGGCATGGATACGACGGAGGGATTATTGCAGCGGATACCGCAATATCAGTCACTATCTCGCGCATTGAAGATAGTGGTTAATATCGGCATTAATGATCTGATACGAACTAATCGAAGCAATTCAAAGATTTTAGAGACTTATAAGTTGATACTAGAGGCATTGCCGGAGGATGTACCGGTGCTGGTACATGGCATTTTTCCGGTGGATGAGCACTTAGGGTTTGCGGGGTTTAATGCTCGAATCACAGAGCTTAATGAAGGAATCAAAGGGCTAGCGGATAGCCAAGGCTATGCTTATTCAGCGCTTGGGGAACAATTTAAGGATGGCAGCAGAAATCTGCAATCCACCCTACATAATGGGGATGGATTGCATTTAAGCACAAACGGTTATCGGCTTTGGATTGAAGCGCTTAGCTCTGATCTAAGTGCTGCAGCTTATCCTTAACCCCATCCCACTCCGCGGCATCTTCAGGATGATCTTTCATCTCACTAATAACAGGCCATTTGATCGACAAGTCAGCATTAATTTTGATAAAGTGCAGTTGATCCTCGGGCAGGTCATCTTCAGCAAAAATGGCTTCTGCCGGACACTCTGGTACGCAAAGTGAGCAATCAATACACTCATCTGGATCAATGACCAGGAAGTTGTTACCCTCGTGAAAACAATCCACGGGGCATACTTCTACACAATCCGTGTATTTACACTTGATACAATTGTCAGTAACAACGAAGGTCATGAGGGATATTCCTAAACTATTGATTCGAACTTAATACAGGGCTTGGTGAACTATAAGTTAACTAATAATCTACCAAGTTATAATAACATTATCCGATTAGTGTAACTGAGGTTGCAAGTGCTGAGACCGTTGATTATTAAAATGAAAAAGTTTTTCGGCAAATTTCGCACCCGTATCGATGCGGTAATCGATACCCTGCTTGAAAAAGCCACCACCAAACTGCAACGCTTCCGACCTCGTAAAGTCCCTGAAGTCGTTGAGCCACTGATTCAAACCAGCCCACTTCCGACGCTTGATGACTCACTGGAAGTCTTCACCAAGTCGCTGATGTCGGCCGCTAAAAGACAGGCTAACCCTGACTATTTACCGCTTGGCAGCACGCACGATATGGTCAATCCGATTGGTTTGTATCTACTATCACAACAGCGGGATTATATTGTTTACACGCCGCCGGGCTATCAACTGGAAGAGCAGCTGCCGATGGTGGTTGTTCTGCATGGTTGTCGCCAAAATCATCATGATATTCGTGCGATCAGCGGCTTTGATGCGATTGCCGATCGTGAGCGCTTTATTGTGGTGTATCCCTATGTCACGACTTATCTAGGGATGCGGAACCTTAATTGCTGGGCATGGTGGCAACGCTTTCATATTCGAGCGGGCAGCGGCGAGGTTGAAGATTTGCGTCGGATTATCGATCAGGTGCAGAGCGAGTTTAATGTCGATAGCCGTCGCATTCACATTACGGGGCTATCTTCAGGGGCGGGAATGACTGTCGCTGCTTTGGTTGCTCATGGCAAACTTTTTGCCTCCGGAGCCAGCGTGGCGGGTGTGGCTTATGGCGAGTCGGCGCGAGCTGTGCGCATTAGTCAGTTTATGAAGATTAAATATCATCGCCTGGCAGTCACCGTGCAGCGCATGAACTCACAATTACGCGGCAAAGGCGACTTAGCTCCGCTGCTCGTGATTCAATCCAGCAATGACCAAACCGTGGAGCCGCAATCCGCCATTAATTTGCGCGATAGCTGGTTGGAAGTTAAAGGTATTCGTAAGCAAAAACCAACGCCTATTACTGGCGAAACCCAGTCTATAAAATGGGAATATAAGCGTTACCAGCAAGGGCGCAAAGTAACACCGGTTGAAACGCTGTTGGTTGACCAGCTTAAACATGCCTGGATTGGTGCCAATGGCGGTAATTATGGCGAGTCGCGTGGGCCGAATATTTCTGAAATAATCTGGTTATTCTTTAAGCGTCATCCTCGTTAAGCTACTTCTGACCTTGGCTGGGTAAACTGGTTTGCTCAGTTTTGCCTAATCCAAACCAACTTTAAGGAATCATTATGACCGCATTGCCTACGCCACTCATTAGCGCTGAACAACTCTCAGCACGCCTGAATGATCCTGATTTAGTGATTCTGGATGCGAGCTATTTTATGCCGGCAATGCAGCGCGATGGTGTAGCCGAGTGGAAAGAACAACGTATTGCCAATGCTCAGCACTTTGATTTTGATACCAAGATTTGCGATCCGGATGCTGAGTATCCGCACACCATGCCAAGCCCTGAGCTATTTAGCGAAGCAGTGCAGGCACTCGGTGTGAACCAAGACAGCCAGATCGTGGTTTATGACAGCCTAGGGTTATTTGCCAGCCCACGCGTTTGGTGGATGTTTCGCGCGATGGGGCATGAGCAGATAACCATTCTGAATGGTGGGCTGCCAGCTTGGTTAGCCGCAGGTTTTAGTCTCACCACGACAGCGCCTGAAACACCAGCACGCGGTAACTTTGTTGCCAATTACCAAGCAGACCTTTTCTGCGATGCTGAAACCGTATTGATGGCGCTACAGGATAATTCAAGCAAAGTACTGGATGCGCGCGGAGCAGGTCGTTTTTCAGGTCAGGAAGCCGAGCCTCGCGAAGGTTTACGCAGTGGCCATATGCCGGGTGCGAAAAATCTGCCGTTTACAGATTTATTGGATAATGGCTATATGCGACCCACCGAAGAACTCAAAAGCCGCTTATCAGCACTCGCCAGCCCTGATCGGCAGCTGATTTTTAGCTGCGGCTCGGGAGTAACAGCGTGTCATTTAGCCTTGGCGGCGACATTAAGCGGCTACCCCAAACTATCTGTATTTGATGGCTCATGGAGTGAGTGGGGCGCAAGACCAGAATTACCGATTGCTCGTGATTGAGGCCAACCGCTTAGCTTGCAGTTTTTAGCTAAATTAATCTAATCAAAGCTGGCTATAGTGATAGATAAGAAAATTCGCTTAATATTTTTACAATTTATTAAAACTAATTGCCATTCCGTTGGTCTGTAATGAGGCTGGAAAATGATTTCCAGCTTTTCATAATTTAACCAAGGATGGAATTTTTATGATGACTAAAAATATTGCTTTGACCTCAAGCGTTGCCGTTATTCTGGCTTTTGCAACTTTTGCCTGGGCTGACAGCACTACAACCCCCGAAGCAGAAGCAGCCGCTCCAACAGAAGCCAGCGAAGAAGCACCTGCCCGCTTATGTATTCCAAAAGCAGAAGCGGAAGCTGCTGCCGAGGCAACTGAAGAACAGCCAGGTGATGAGGCCGAAGCCGAAGAAGCCGCTCCATCAGATGGAAACGCGCCGGTTGAGGATGATGCTGAAGACACAGAAGAGGCATTGCCGATTTGTGATGATGAAGGCAATCCACCAGAGCCTGCTGAAACAGAAGCAGAATCTGAGTCATAAGTTTAACTTTGCGTTATAACTAAATGCGCAACGCCCTGAGTCAGGGCGTTGCTGCAGTACTCTATTTGCGACTAGCTGACCGTTACTTGTCTAGAAAGCCTGAGCGTAACACTTCATAACAAGCGCCCATCGTGTGATAGTCCGTCTTGCCCGCTGGTGATTTCAGATCATCATATTTCTGATTATCCTGCGTTAGAATGCGATACCAAGCGCCGTGCTTGTGATCAATCATGTGCTCCCAGCTGTGCTCCCAGATCTTCTGATACCATTCCTGATAACGCGCATCGCTCGTTGCTTCGGCTAATAAAGCCGCAGCCGCAAAGCTCTCTGCCTGTACCCAGAAGTATTTATCGCCATCGCAAATGCCACCGCCGGGTGCAAAGCCGTAGCAAATCCCGCCATTTTTCTCATCCCAAGAGGCTTCCAGTGCACGATCAAATAACTCCTGTGCGGTTGGAATTAACCAATCCATCGGACGGTGACGATTTAAAATCAGCAGCAGTTTAGACCACTCCGTTTGATGACCGGGTTGAAAGCCCCAAGGACGGAATAGGTGCTTAGGGTCATCTTTGTTGTAATCCCAATCGACCAGCCAATCCTGATCATAATGCTCCCACACCAAACCACCCGCACGCGATGCTTGGCGTTGTGTGATATTGGTGGCTAGCAGGGCAGCACGATCCAGATAACGCGTTTCGCCGGTTGCTTCATAAGCCCACAGCATCGCTTCGCAGCTGTGCATATTGGCATTTTGGCCGCGATAAGTGCCGATCTCAGAGAAGTCTGCATTGGCTTCATCGCAATACAAACCAGCCTCAGCATCCCAGAAATGTGCTTCCATTAAGTCCCATGCAGATTCCAGCGATGTGCGACCGGCTTCTACTCCAGCCAATAAAGCTGTTGCTCCAGCGACAATAACGAAGGCTAATCCATAGCAATGGTTCGTACTATCCGCCACGCCATTTTCATCCAGCAGCCAGATATAACCTGCACTGTGCTCTGGTTGGCGATGGGCTGTTTCCAGATACTTTAGCCCGTGCTCAACCCATGGTAATAAACTGTCGTCTTTGAAAGTACGCGCAGCCATTGCATAGTTAAACACATAACGGGTGCTGCTCACCAAGTGGCGAGTGTCCGCATCATAAATACTGCCATCATCACGGAAGTGCTGAAAAAAACCGCCGTTTTCATCCAATACATTGGGCTTATAAAACGCCAGCGTTTGTTGAATGTGCTGCGTTAAAACATCAGCGGATTTAAAGTTTGGGAACTGCATACTGCTCCAATAATCGTTGTTGGGTTGTTGAATATTTGCTGCTTAAATCGTTAGTCAATGCGATCGCCAGTTTCCTGATCAAAGACAATGGCCTTGCTCATATTGACAGAAAACGGTGCTTTTTGTCCGACAGCGGCGCCACAGTTTGAGCGCATACGCGACACAATTTCTTCACCACACAGCGTCGTAAATACAAATAAATCCGCGCCGGTTGGTTCGGTGACTTCCACCATGCACTCAATTTCATACACCAGTGCATTGTCATGTTCGGCGCTACCGGGGTCGGTGATGGCTTCAGGGCGAATACCTAAGGTCACGGTTTTGCCGACCCATTGATCATAATGAGTCCCCGCTTTCATTGGCAGGTGAATCACATCACCGGATGGTTGTATCAGTTTTGCCGCAATGCCGGTTCCGGTTTTGATCAACTCCACCGGCAGTAAATTCATGGATGGCGATCCCATAAAGCCTGCGACGAATAAGTTTTTCGGATCATCGTAGACTTCTTGTGGTGTACCGAGTTGCTGCAATTCACCGCCTTTCATAATCGCAATGCGAGTAGCCAATGTCATCGCTTCAATCTGGTCATGTGTGACATAGACAATGGTGGCTCCCAAACGCTGATGCAATTTTTTAATTTCGGTACGCATATCCACGCGTAACTTGGCATCCAGATTGGAGAGCGGCTCATCGAACAGGAAGATTTTCGGCTCACGAACCAAGGCGCGTCCCATGGCCACACGCTGGCGTTGACCGCCAGATAACTGACCCGGTTTGCGTTTTAGCAACGGTTCGATTTGCAACATCTGCGCAACTTCGGCAACCCGCTGTTTGCGAATGGCCTTATCGACTTTGCGCATTTCCAAACCGAAGGAGATATTTTTCTCGACCGTCATGTTTGGGTACAGCGCATAGGACTGAAACACCATCGCAATATCACGCTGCGACGGGTGGCGATTATTCATGGTTTCTCCACCAATCACAATCTCACCAGCAGTAATATCATCCAGCCCTGCAATCATATTTAGCAGCGTGGATTTACCACAACCGGAAGGGCCGACCAGCACCAGAAAGTCACCATCATCAATCGCAATATCAATGCCATGCAGTACTTCAACGGAGCCAAATGCTTTACGGACGTTTTTTATTTCAAGAGAAGCCATGCACTGATTATCCTTTAACTGAGCCGGCCATTAATCCACGCACGAAATATCGTCCGGCCACAATGTAAACAAACAGGGTAGGTAAGGCGGCAATCACTGCCGCTGCCATATCGACGTTATATTCTTTAACGCCGGTGGAGCTGTTCACCAAATTATTAAGCGCGACAGTCATCGGTGCACCTTCGCCAGCGGCAAATGAAGCGCCGAATAGAAAGTCATTCCAGATATTGGTAAACAACCAAATCACGGTCACGACGATAATCGGGCCGGAACTGGGCAACAAGATGCGCCAGAAAATACCGAAAAAACTCGCGCCATCAATCATCGCTGCTTTCACTAATTCACTGGGAAACGCTTCGTAATAATTGCGGAAAAACAGCGTTGAAAAGCCAATACCATAGGTGACATGCACGAGCACCAAACCGGCTGTGCTGCCTGCTAAACCTAAATTTCCGAGTACTTGCGACATGGGGATGAGCACAATCTGAAACGGAATAAAGCAGCCAAACAGCATTAACGCGAATACCCAGCGGTGACCTCGAAAGCGCCACTTGGTGAGTACATAGCCATTGAGTGCGCCCAGAATTGTTGCGATAAGCACGGCGGGAACGACCATTTTAATCGAGTTCCAGAAGTAGCCATTGATGCCTTCACAGGTCAGTCCGATACACGCGCTGCCCCAGGCTTTTAGCCAAGGCTCAAACGTCCAGACTTCGGGCAACATCATCATATTGCCTTGGCGAATTTCATCCAGCGACTTAAAGCTGCTGACCAACATCACGAACAGCGGCAACAGATAAAATACGGCGAACACCAGCAAGGTCGTATATAAAGCGACTCGCCAGAAGCGTCCATTTTCTACGCCAGCGGATTGATTACTCATGGCGTTTACTCCGTGTTTCAGCATACAGATACGGCACCATAATCGCGGCAATGGTCATTAGCATAATCATTGCCGAAGCCGCACCGACACCCATTTGGTTACGGGTGAAAGTATAGGAATACATAAAGGTCGCCGGAAGCTCGGTGGCATTCCCCGGCCCACCGCCAGTCAAGGCAATAACTAGATCGTAGGATTTAATCGCCATATGTGACAGCACGACAAAGGCACTTAGGAACACCGCACCCAGCTGAGGAATGATCACGCGTCGATAGGTTTGAAAAGTGGATGCTCCATCCAGCTGCGCTGCTTTAATTTGTTCGCCATCAATTCCACGTAAGCCAGCCAGAAACATTGCCATAACAAACCCGGAGCTTTGCCAGACGCCCGCCATGACCACGGTATAGATTGCCATTTCGGAATTGACCAGCCAGTCGAAACTGAAACTACTCCAACCCCATTCGTGCATGGTTTTTTCCAGACCGAGACCTGGATTTAAGAACCACTTCCAAGCGGTTCCAGTAACGATAAACGACAAAGCCATTGGGTATAAATAAATGGGCCGTAGGAAACCTTCGCCGCGAATTTTCTGGTCTAACAGGATTGCCAGAAACAAACCTAGGATGCCGCAGATCCCGATATACAAGATACCGAAGATTGCGAGGTTATCCAGAGCAACTTGCCAGTTCAGCGTTTTCCAGAGCTTCTCGTAATTGTCCAATCCGATGTATTTCATCTTGGGCAACATCCTCGACGCAGTCATAGAAATATAACCGGTGTAGATAATGAAGCCGTAGACAAAACACAAGGTGATGGCAAAGGAGGGCGAGAGGACTATTTTTGGCAGGTTACGCCGCCACCAACCCGCCCAGCCGGAAGTGTTGTCGTTCATATAAAAGCCTTGTGAAATGGAAAGCTTTGCGGTGGCTGGGGAGGAGTACACCACCGCAAAAGCTATCCAGGTTTTACCTCTTATTTACACCCGCTTACTTCGCGCCTTCGATGGCTGCTACCAACTCTTTGACGGCATCAGCGGAGCTGTTGTCACTATTGAAGTGTTTGGTCACGACATCGTACAAGGCATTTTTCACGGAAGCCGGAGCTGCATGACCGTGTGCCATTGAACCGACGAGTTGATCGCTTGCGGCAGCTTCAGCCAAGTCTTTCATGGCTTTTTTACCGCAGGCATCAAAGGCGTCATTCGGTACATCGGTACGGGCTGGCGCAGAGCCTTTAACCACGTTAAACGCTGATTGGAAGCCCGGAGACATCACGGCTTTGGCCATGGCCAGCTGTGATTTTTTACCAGCCTCTTCACCGGCAAACATCACAAACTGATCGGAGTTGAATGACACCATGCCTTGTGTGCCCGGTACTCGAAAACAGAGGAAGTCTTCACCCGGTATTTTTTCGGCTTTGATGAATTCGCCTTTTGCCCAGTCTCCCATGATCTGTACACCGGCTTTACCTTCGATGACCATACCAGAAGCTAGATTCCAATCACGACCGGAGAAGTTGTCATCGACAAAACCACGCAGCTGACGCATGCGATCAAACACCTTCACCATAGTCTCAGAGCCAAGTGCTTCAGCATCCAGGTTGACCATCGATTTGTTGTAGAAGTCGATACCGCCGGTCGTCATCACAACACCATCAAATAGGGTCGCATCCTGCCAAGGCTGACCACCATGTGCCAGTGCGGTATAGCCTTTGGCTTTGATCTTTTCCAATACGGCAATGAACTCATCCCAATCTTTTGGAAGCTCAGTTGCGCCGACTTCATCCATGACTTTTTTGTTGGCCCACACCCAGTTGGTGGAGTGCACATTGACCGGAGCAGCAACCCAATTGCCTTCATATTTTGAGAAGCGCTGTAGCGCAGCAGGAACCACTTTGTCCCAGCCTTCGGCTTCGGCCAGTTCATTTAAATTTGCAGTGGCATCTTCTGCCGCCCAATCCTGGATATCAAAACCGAGCATTTGAACGGCAGTCGGAGCGTTCTTCGCTTGTACACGCGCACGCAATACGGTCATGGCATTGGAACCACCACCGCCGGCAACCGGCATATCCTTCCAACCAATTCCCTGAGTTTTCAAATCATCCTTCAGTACGGTTAGCGCTTTTGCTTCCCCGCCTGATGTCCACCAATGCAGTACTTCGACATCATCAGCCATCGCACCACCGCTTAGACCAAATGCTAATGAGGCTGCTAACAATTTCACTTTAAAATTACGCACGTTCATTTCATCCCTCCTCAGGGTTTCAGTTTATGATCGAGGCGCGCCACAAGACTCGCGAACAATCAATTCGGTCGGAATCACAATTCGCTGGCGTGGCGCATTGCGATCTTTAATATAAGTTTGCAGCAGCTCGATGGCCGCTTCGGCGATGGCTGCTGCAGACACTTTTACAGTGGTTAGAGCAGGGTGCGTCAAACTGGAATCGGCAATATCATCAAAGCCAACCACGGCCAGATCTTTGCCTACTTCCAGTCCCATTTCGCGCGCCCCACTCAGCGCACCGTATGCCATCAAATCTGAAAAACACATCACGCCGGTGATTTCAGGATCGTAGTTTAAAACGGCTTTTAGGGACTCTCGGCCGGCTGCACGACCTTGCATCACTTGGTACACATATCCCGCTGGAACATTTAAACCAGCATCGCTCATGGCATCCATATAACCGGCAAGCCGTTCGTGATAATCCGAGGTATGATCCACGCCGCCAATGAAGGCGATTTTTTTATGGCCTAACTGAATCAGGTGTTGGGTGGCGGTATACACGCCATTACGGTTATCGGCGATCACGGTCGGAAAATTGCCAAAGGGCACTTCTCGCATGATCTGCACAACGGGAAATCCGTTACGAAATATTTGCTCCAGCCAAGCGGCGGAGGTTAGGGGAGCGGGGCAGATCAGCAGACCGTTAACATTGTATTCCATTAACTTTCTGACGAGGGTTTCTTGCTGCTTAAGCTGCTCGCCATTGCTGACAAACATCGGGACTAAATCCAGCTTAAGTGCTTCTTGCTCAAAATGATTGAGCAGCTCGCCGCTGTAAGGTGTGTTCAATACATTGACGATAACACCCAGTAAATCACTGGTAGCGGTTTGGCGGAGGTCGGCTGCTTTACGGTTGTAAACATAGCCGGTTTGTTCGATACCCTTGAGAACACGTTCGCGGGTTTTTTCATTAACATCAGCACTGCGCCTCAAAACCAGAGACACGGTCGACTTCGACACGCCAACGTGTTTTGCCACATCCAGCAGGGTCACTCTGCGCCCTTCCGGTTTGGTTGGCAGGTCTTGCATCGACAAATTCCTCCTAAGATTTTGTGCTGTTCTATTTAATCTAGCACAAAATCTGGAACGTTCCAAACGAATGTCTTAGTGAACTGATTGACTACGATTGATCCGCTAAGCCCATTTGAATTTTACCCAACTCGGAGAGGTCATCCTCAGTGGCTCGAGCATCGAAGTTGAGTTCGTAATTTTCGGCGGCAAAATCAGGAGCACTATTACCGGCTAAAAAGGCATCTGCCTGAGCTTTCAGGTAGTCCGCATTTTTCTGGCAATAGGGAGCCGCACCGATGTACATCACATTGCTGTAGCCCTGACCTTGGTGTTGATCCTCTACCGCATGAATCACATCCGGATGCCACCAAACCGTATCGCCTGGTTGCATCATTGGAATGGGCATGAGCGCTTCCAACAATAAAGCATGCCACTTGGGATCGCACAATAATGCTCGTGAAGCCATCGCACCGCAAAGCTCATCATCAGGCACATCATCTTGCAACGCACGTAAAAACATCCAAGCCAAGGCTCTGGAAACTGGGACCAAATTGAGCGTGCCATCACCTGGTCCTTGCGGCGTTAAAGCGACCCAGCCTTGATAGGTTCGGAACATACTGCAGACGGCTGGCGATGGGATTTCCTGAGTCTGGTTTCGGAAGGCCGCATCAAAAGGTTCATAGGCTTCCCAGTTGCCATCAATCAAATGACGGAATACTTTTCGAAAACCTTGCTCGTCTATCCAACGCTCAACCGAGCCACCATCGATATGCGGTTTGAGCCCTAAAGAATTATCGCCGGGTTCTCTGCGCCGAACCCGGTCGGCATAAGTACATTCACGGTCAGGGTCGAATACCTGCTCACCCTCGTGTTGGTAATTCCAAACCCGATTGAGATGGCGGCGGGTGATTGCCATATTCTCAGATTGGCGTGCCATGATTTGTGGTTTTGACCAGTACACGCTGAAGATTTGTGGCTTACCCTGTTGCAGGGATGAGAAGTATTTATCGAGACCTTTGTCCGGTGTATTCACGTAATCAAGCGTATCTAAATAATCTGCGATTTGCTGATTCCACTTTTGTGCTTGCTCTACAGGAAAGGTATTTCTCACAATGACGCAACCACGTTTACGAATCATGGCCTGTTGTGATTCAGTGACCCCACCTTCGAGTAAGTCGGCATAATTGAGTTCAGGAATGACATTATCGCCGTTAGCTTGCAGCGCTTTTATCTCATCAATTTCTGCTTGGATGGATGCCGTCATTCCTTCAAAGCTGTCTTTAAAATTTCCGCATGACTGCTTCAGCTGTGCCTTTGCTTCGCGAATCGCTTGCGGAATATTTTCCACGTTTAAGCTCATGCTACTTCCTCCTGTAATGACCTGTGCGACCTGAAAGGTTCCAAAGACGCACTTTGAAAAGATCAATTCATCCTAACCAAGCTGATTTTTTAACTCAATCTTTAAGTCTCTGGCACCTATGCTGACGCTCAATTTACCACTGCTTTACAAAAATGTTCGCCTCCTCAGTAAAGCAAATTAATCGCATCTTATACACTTAAGCTTTGCCCAACTGAGAGCCTACGATGTCTGAACCTGCAATTAGCCGCCACCCAATTCCTGAACTCAATAACCTTCCTGATGATATGCGCGAACTGATTTTAGAGGTGCAAGAGAAGTCCGGTTTTGTGCCAAATATCTTTTTAGCGTTGGCTCACCGTCCTGCCGAATTTAGAGCGTTCTTTGCTTATCATGATGCACTGATGGAGAAGGACGAAGGTTTAACGAAGGCCGAACGGGAGATGATTGTGGTCGCCACCTCCGGATTAAACCAATGCCAATATTGTGTTGTGGCGCATGGTGCCATTTTGAGAATCCGCGCCAAGAACCCGTTGATTGCCGATCAGCTAGCGGTCAATTATCGCAAGGGTGATATTAGTGAACGTCAGAAGGCTATGCTGGCGTTTGCAGAGAAGGTTTGTAAAGAAGCCGAAACTGTCTCCGATACTGATTATGCAACGCTTTATGAGCATGGCTTTAATGATGATGATATTTGGGATATCGGAGCGATTACGGCATTTTTCGGCCTATCTAATCGATTGGTGAATATGGCGAGCATCCGACCTAATGATGAGTTTTATATGCTGGGAAGACAGCCTCGTCAATAAACCAACCTCGCAATATTATCTCCCTCTGGTCTGACAGCTCTACCCTTCAGCAGGTAGAGCTGATAGACCAGAGCTAATTCACATTTGATTCAGTTGTCCCTCTCTAGTATCAAAAAAATCAATAATTGCTCCTGCTGCCTATCCCCCAATAGTGCATGCCCGTTCGATTGATTGTTCTTTTACAACCCCAATCCGTCCCGCTCGCTTTCACTTTTTGAGAGTTGTTTTGAGCAGGCGATTTATAGAGACAATTCAATGAATACAACAAAAAACGTACTATCTGCCGCACTCGCTTGCCTACTATTTTCTGGAACGGCTATTGCTGATACCGCAATTGGTGCTTATGTGAATCATGATGGTTGGACGACTCGTACTATCGATGAACTCAACGATTCCACAACTCGCACTGCAGCTACCATTAACCTGTTTTCAAGTTTTAACTACAACTGGTGGGGACATCTGCGTTACCAAGCTTCCAATATTGTATCTCGCAATGCCACCCCACTAATCACGTGGATGCCTTATAAGCGTGACCGCCCTGATGCCAATATTCTGCAAGAAATTAGCAGCGGTCAATTTGATGGCTATATTTACAGTTGGATTGATGGCTTTAAATATTGGCGTAGTACGTATCCAGCTGACCAACAGCCAAAAATTGCCCTGCGCTTTGCGCATGAGTTTAATGGCACTTGGTACCCTTGGGGAGATAAGCCCGAGGACTTAAAAACGGCTTGGCGTTACCTGCATGCCAAGTTTGTGGCTGCCGGAATTGGTGATGCCGTTGACTGGGTGTGGTGTGCCAATAATGTTGATGTCGACAGTTATGATGATATTACTCAGTACTATCCTGGCGATGACGTGGTGGACTGGCTGTCATTGGATGGTTATAACTGGGGCAGTAATTATTCGTTTAGTAGCTGGAAGTCATTTGATGAAACCTTCAGTCAGCAGTATGTGAACATGATCAGCAACTACCCCAACAAACCAATTATGTTGGGTGAGGTTAGTTCAGCAGAACCACACGATCTTCCTAATGCCAGCTGGGGCCAGAATGGCGATGACAGCGATGCTGGTGAAAGCAAAGAAGAATGGGTTGCTAACATGATGCAAAGCATTCAATCTTACTATCCTGCAATTAAATCGATTGTTTGGTTTAACACAAACAAGGAGCTGAAATGGGGTTTAAATCTTGAAGGCAATACAGGCTTATCTGCTTATAACCATGCAGTCTCTGATCCTTATTTCGCAGGGACAATGAATCCAGAGCTTATTGAAACTGAAGCCAGTAGTCTGTCTGAGCCAAGCTTGCAAGCAAGAGCTGGAGATACAGCTACAACAGAAAAGCTTCTACAAGCTAAGTCAGACAATAATAGACCAGTGAAAATTGCGGACTCATCTTCTAAGGGTAATGCTTACGGTCTTAGTAAAAGGCCTGAGATCAAAGGTGTTTCCAAGCTCAAAAAAGAAGCCGCTGGTCTTCGTAAAATGAATCGCAAGCTACTTAAAAAATGGCGCTTGGAGAGCATTCTTCCTGCGGATGTAGATAAGCGTAACCAGTAAATAGCCCAATAAAAAAGGCATCGCACTTTGACAGTGTAATGCCTTTTAGAAATATTTCTTACGATTTTTTATTCCTGAAACATGCAATGTTTCACGTGGAACTACTTACCAATACAGAACGAACTAAAGATTTCCCCAAGCAAATCATCTGGAGTAAATCGACCTGTAATCTGTCCTAATGAGTCTTGCGCCAAGCGAAGCTCTTCCGCCATTAACTCGCCAGCATTAAATGTTTGTAGCTGCTCGGAGGCACGATCAACTGCCTGCTGCGTATCCTCTAATGCTTGTAGATGTCGACGCCTTGCGATAAACAGATCTTCACTATCAGCCTGATAGCCCATACGCTGTTTCAACGCCTCACGTAGGTTATCAATTCCGATTTGCTCTTTAGCTGAGATATAAAGATGTTCGCCATGCTGTCCAACAGCATGACCGCTCTTATCGATCTTATTGTGTACTGTAATTCGAGGTAGGTGCGAGGGCATTCTTTCCAACAGACTATGATGGCTCTGATCAGCCGCTTCAGTATCATCCACTAAAAACAAAATCAGATCTGCTTTTTCGACTGCTTGCCAAGCACGCTGAATACCGATTTGTTCCACGGGGTCATCACTATCTCGCAAGCCTGCCGTATCAATCACATGCAAAGGCATGCCATCTAAGTTAATTGACTCACGAAGCACATCACGGGTAGTACCTGCGTACTCGGTGACAATGGCAGTATCTTGACCGGCTAAAGCATTGAGCAAACTAGACTTACCCGCATTGGGTTTGCCAACAATTACTAGCTGCATACCTTCGCGCAATAGGCTGCCTTGACGAGCTTTATCGAAGATGGTTTTTAGCTGCTGTTGAATATTGCTGAGCCTATCTAAGACTCGTTGATCAGCGAGGAAATCTATCTCTTCTTCCGGAAAATCCAGAGCTGCCTCGACATACATTCGAAGCTCAGTGATTTGAGTGAGTAGGGAGTTGATCGCAGCCGAGAAGTCACCTTGAAGGGAGCGCAGTGCAGAGCGTGCTGCTTGTTCACTACTGCTATCAATCAAGTCGGCAATGGCTTCGGCTTGAGCCAGGTCCAACTTGTCATTTAGAAATGCGCGTTCTGAAAACTCACCAGGGCGGGCTAAACGGGCCCCAAACTGTAAGCAAGCCTGCAGCAACATATCCAAGACAATTTTGCCGCCGTGTCCTTGTAACTCAAGCACGTCTTCGCCAGTAAAGGAGTGAGGTCCGGGGAAATAAATAGCAACACCGTCATCCAACACACGCCCATCATTTCCAAGAAATTGTCGGTGTGCAGCACGATGAGGTTTTGTGAGTTGACCCAGCATCTGCTCTGCAATGTGCTGAACACGTGGGCCTGAGAGGCGGATAATGCCAACACCACCGCGACCTGCCGGGGTAGCGATGGCCGCGATGGTGTCGTTTTGAAGCATGGTTGTTACCTAATAGTTAACTCAGAACGGGGGCATCATCACCCACAATTCGTTTGGTAATCACATACTGCTGAGCAATAGACAGAACGTTGTTCACAACCCAGTACAGTACAAGACCAGCAGGGAAGAACAAGAACATTACAGTGAATACAACCGGTAAGAACTGGAAGATCTTCTGCTGCATAGGATCTGTCATTTGTGGCGGATTCAGGCGTTGCTGAATGTACATACTTGCACCCATTAACAGTGGAAGTACGTAGTATGGATCCATAACCGACAGATCTTTAAACCACATAATCCAAGGTGCTTGACGTAATTCCACACTCTCAAGCAGCACCCAGTACAGCCCCATAAACACAGGCATCTGAATCAGGATTGGCAAACAACCACCCAATGGATTGATCTTTTCCTTACGGTAAAAGTCCATTGTTGCCTTTTGCTTCGCTTGAGGATCAGCTTTATGCTTTTCGTTGATTTCTTTGATCTTGGGGCC
The DNA here is from genome assembly GCF_000419525.1 of Leucothrix mucor DSM 2157. Lineage (NCBI taxonomy): Bacteria > Pseudomonadati > Pseudomonadota > Gammaproteobacteria > Thiotrichales > Thiotrichaceae > Leucothrix > Leucothrix mucor. The sequence goes on along the minus strand of NZ_ATTE01000001.1, from coordinate 3,903,818 downwards.
CAGTTTCTTCATTTTCGCCATTGAGCGATAGCTGATCGCTGAAGGCCAGAAAAAGAATAACTTGATCAAAATCGTCATCAGAATAATCGTCCAACCCCAGTTGGAAACGACTGATTGAATGCGATTCATAATCCAGAAAATAGGCTTAGAAACAAAGCTGAAAATACCATAATCCACAGTCAGATCCAGACCTGGTGACATGGCTTCCAGATTTTTCTGAATCTTAGGGCCAACGTAAAACTGACTCTTGAAAATACCTGCTTTACCGTCTGGAACAGACAATGATGGAGAGCTCACACGCAATATGTGACTGCTACGCTCTGGGATGAACAGTGTTTCATAGGTGTTTAATGAATCAGGACCAGGAATCCAAGCACTAATAAAATAATGCTCGAGCATGGCGGCCCAGCCACCTTTGATCTGCTTTTTAAGATTTTCGCTTTCAATATCACCAAAATCAACTTTTACGTACTTATCATCATAATACGCACCACCAACATAGGAAACTGTACCCAAACCTATGCCCTGACTCTCTGGAGTACCATGCGTTATTTGATGATATTCAATTCCATTCCAGGCATTACCAGATTGGTTATTCAGTGTTTGCTGGACATCAACCAAGAACTTACCCCGTTTGAAGGTAAATGTTTTGGTAACCGTTAAGCCGTTCTCACCACGCCATACCAATGGTACTTCCAGCGTATCACCTTCTAAGATGTACTCACTTTTTTCAGTAGAGAACTCTGCATAGTGATTAGGTGCCAGTTTAGGGTCCCCTTCGCTTGCAACTAAGCCAGACTGCGCTGCATAAGTTTTAGCAACATCCAGTACCCGTACAGGGTTTTCAGGCTCGTCCAAGCTGACAGGGTAAGTCAACAAGTCTGCTTGAAGTACTGTTCCACCAGTTAAGCTGATCTGCAAATCCAATACATCTGTTTTAACACGGATATTTTTACCCGTGACCGCATTCGTCGTCGGTACACCAGCAACAGATGCAGAAGTCAAATTAGGAGACTGTGGGACATCAGCTTGATTGGCGACATTACCGGCTGTGGTTACTTGCGTCGTTGGGGCAGAGCTTACAGGTGGGGCATTTCTTTCTTGCCAGCTGGACCAAATCATAAAGGCGATGAAGGCCAGCATCAGGTAAAGAAGGGGGCGTTGTTGTTCCATGGATTATCCTTAGGATGATCTATCTGTCGTTGAGTGGGTATCCAGTTTCTTGCGCATGTAGTGCCACTGAGAGTCCAGTTGCTTGAGAATTTCAGCGCTAGGTAATACTACCGCGCCGGTACGACACATGGCAATGATGTCAACAGAGGGGAGTTCAGATAACTGATGTCGAAAGCTTTCGCGAATCAATCGCTTAATACGGTTGCGATTAACTGCTAACTTGACGTTTTTTTTGCTTATAGCTAAGCCTAACCTGGGGTATCCGAGGTTATTGGGTCTAACTAACAGGGTAAACGCAGGATTACCAAACCGCCGCGCATTGTCGAAAACGTATTGGTACTCTTCGGCTTTGGTCAGTCGGTACTGTCTGCTAAATGCTTGCCCTGTCATTGTTAACCTCCGGGAAGGGACTGAGTTAGTAAACACTCAGTCCGGATCCGGAAATTAAGGACAAAGCAATGCGCGGCCTTTGGCACGACGTGCTTTTATGACTTTACGTCCGCCAGTTGTGCTCATGCGCTGACGAAAACCATGGGTGCGTGCACGCTTCAGGTTGCTGGGTTGGAATGTTCTTTTCATGGTAGTAGACCTACAATCAACGTTATTTAGCTTTGCACACTGAAAATTTTCGTCAGTGTAGCGGGAAGGGCGAAGAAAATAATGCAATGCAATCCAAATGTCAAATATATTTTATTTCAAAACGCTTTTGGTTTCCTGAGAGGCTGACCAAGGTGCTTATGATTGTAGTTAGTATCTTTTATATTAAAAGCTAATAACAATAATAATGCAGCGTCATTTTTGTGGATGACTGATATTTTGCATTTTGTTACAGAGACTTAGCAATCACTACTCTTCTGTATGAACGCTGTTTATCTGAATGATAAGATGTGAGAGAAATGTGGATAAGTATATGGTTGATAGTTATCCACAAAGTATTCAGTTGTTGTTCTGTCTGGGATTCACTAGCTTATACATGGAATTCGTCCGTCATCAGTTGGGCATTTCTGGATCTGGCTTTCCACTCCAATCCATTGATCTGCTTAATATATTTCTGATTAACAGTAGGGAAAAATAATTTTGTGAATAAAAATAGATTAAAAAATAAGCAGCGTGCTGCCTTGGCTTGTTGATGAGTGTGATTTGTTTTTATTAAACAATCACTTATGGTTTTATTTCACACTAAGTAAAAAAATAAAAATAATTTAGTTGTGGATAAAAACAGGTTTCTAGTAAACTTACTCGCCCTGCTTGATAACTCATTACTGCGAAAAGTGTCCGTCTTATGCTTTGGTCTGATTGCCTCAAAATGTTGGAAAACGATTTACTCGATCATGACCTCAATACCTGGTTGCGAACGTTGCATGGCCAAGAGCATGATGAGATTTTGCTGTTGCTGGCGCCCAATGACTACGTCATGAAGCACGTTCAGACCTATTTTCTGGATCGGATTGTTTCAATTGTTCGTAAAATCAAAGCCAATGAAAACTTTCAGGTGCGACTACAAATTGGTAGCGCTGAACCTGTGATGCGGGTGGTGAGCACCGTTCCCGTGCCTGAGTCATTGAATGCTTCCGGTTTGCAGTCCTCATCGGAGCCGCATATTCAAGCGGATCGCTACCCTGCACCCAGACCGCCAAGCCAACCTACTCAAGCACCACCGGTTCACCGGCCTGTTGAAAATAACGGATTGTCGAGTGTCGACAATCAAACGATTTTCGCTAACAACTTAAATCCTGCACTGACCTTTGATAACTTTGTTGAGGGTAAGTCCAATCAACTAGCACGCGCCTCTGCAATGCAGGTGGGTGAAAATCCAGGCTTTTCCTACAACCCATTGTTTATTTTTGGTGGTGTAGGGTTGGGTAAGACTCACTTGATGCACGCTGTTGGTAATCATATATTGGCGCACAATCCGGCTGCTAATGTGGTGTATGTGCATTCGGAGCGATTTGTAAATGGTATGGTTGCGGCCTTGCGTCACAATCGAATTGAAGAATTTAAAAACCACTACCGCTCGGCTGATGCATTACTGATTGATGATATTCAATTTTTTGCCAACAAAACGCGAAGTATGGAAGAGTTTTTCCATACCTTTAACGTGTTGTTGGAATGCCAGAAGCAAATTATCATGACAGGTGACCGCTTACCTCGTGAGGTTGAAAATCTTGATGATCGCTTGCAGTCCAGATTGGTCTGGGGTCTGTCGGTAGAAGTTGAGCCGCCCGATGTTGAAACACGTGTCGCGATTTTGCGCAAAAAGGTTGAGCACCTTGGTTTGGATATTCCAAATGATGTGGCTTTCTTTATTGCACGTCGCTTCCGCTCCAATATTCGTGACTTGGAAGGTGCACTACTTCGCGTATTGGCGATTTTACGACTGCGCAATACGACCAATATCACAATGGACTTCGTTCAGGATGCGCTGCGTGATCAATTGGCCGTGATGGATAAGATGGTTACCATCGACAGCATCAAAAAACTGGTCGCCGAGTATTTCAATATCCGTATCTCGGATTTGGATTCTAAAAGTCGTACCCGAACCGTTACTCGTCCAAGACAGCTAGCCATGGCATTGGCCAAAGAATTGACCAATCACAGTTTGCCGGAAATTGGTGAGAAGTTTGGTGGACGCGATCACACAACCGTTTTGCATGCCTGTCGAAAAGTACGGGAGCTGTTACAATCGGATAGTCGCCTTGAAGAGGCTCATCGAATTTTGTCTAGAACCTTGCGCAGCTAATTGTGCTGCTACACGGATAATGAAACCGCTATGAAATTTACAGTTGCCAGAGACACCCTTGTAGAACTGCTTGCCAATGTTGTGGGTGCCGTTGAAAAAAAGCATACCACTAAAATTCTTGAGAATGTCCTGCTGAGTGTTGAGAACGAACGTTTACGTCTGGTTGGTACTGATCTTGAAATCGAGTTAAGTGCCAGTATTAATATTCAGGTTGACAGGGAAGGGGCGGTTACTGCACCCGCTCGTAAACTGTTAGATATCACCAAAGCGTTGCCATCCGACTCCTTTATTTTAGTCGAGCAAGATGAAAACAGTTCACGCTTACTGATTAAGGGCGGACGAAGCCGTTTTGAATTGGCCACATTGCCTGCTGAAGATTTCCCGGAGTTGGATGAGATTCCATTAAGCAATGAACTGGTGTTGATGGAAAGTCAGTTTAAGCGTTTGTTGGATAAAACAGCTTTTTGTATGGCAAACCAAGATGTGCGCTACTACTTGAATGGTCTGTTACTCGATATCACGACCGGCATGGTGTCCAGTGTATCAACCGATGGTCATCGTTTGGCACTGGCTGATTGCCGTGATGAGTCAATTGCGATTGCAGAGCGTGTCGGTATTATTGTTCCGCGTAAAGGTGCTTTAGAATTGTCGCGTATCCTAGAATCCAGTTCTGATGTGTCAGTACGGGTTCAACTTAGTGAAAACCATATTCGTGTTGAAAAAGATAATGTCCGTTTCACATCAAAACTAATCGATGGAAAGTACCCTGATTACAAAGCAGCGGTACCTGCCAACACCACGCTAAAAATCCAATTAGACCGTATGGTCTTTCGTGACACCTTAGCGCGTGTTGCTATTTTGTCGAATGAAAAATTCCGTGGAATTCGTCTGCGCCTGACTGATGGTTTGCTGACACTTATGTCGAATAACCCAGAACAGGAGAGTGCGGAGGAAGAGATCGATGTGAACTACAGTGGTGAAGTCTTTGAGATTGGTTTTAACGTTAACTACCTCTTAGAGGCGGTCAATCATTTGGACGGTGAAACGGTTAACTTCAATTTCACTAGCTCTGCCGCTAGTGCTTTGTTGTCATCCGATGATGACGATGGTGTGCGTTATGTGGTGATGCCGGTTCGTCTGTAATCGTCTCAACATGTTGCTTGAGCAGCTTTCAGTTAGTCATTGCCGAATTATTGAAAGCGCTGAATTAAGCTTGTCACCGCAGGTCAATCTGATCTGTGGTGACAACGGCTCTGGAAAGTCCAGTATTCTTGAAGCCGTCTCCATTCTCTCTCGTGGTCGCTCTTTTCGCTCCTCCCGAATTGTTGATGTTATTCGTAGTACTGAAGAGTCTTTGTTAGTTCGTGCTGTGTGTACCGAGCAAGATCATCACTACCGTATCGGTATTCAAAAAAGCAAAAGCACTACTCGTATCCGGGTGAATCAACAGGATATCAATTCTCAGGCTGCACTCAGTCGTTACTTACCCGTGACGATTATTCATCCAAATTCCATCGATTTAATCACTGGTTCTCCTTCTATCCGCAGGGCATTTATTGACTGGATTGCTTTTTACTTATTCCCTGAATTTCACAAGATCTGGCAGAACTATCAGCGAGTGCTGAAGCAGCGTAATTTGTGTTTGCGTGTTTCTTCTTATTTATCTGCGCTACCAATTTGGACCGATGAGTTAATCAAGTCGCAGATAGTTATTCAAAATTACCGCCAACATTCTTTGGAGGTTTTAAAGCCTCAGCTTGCTTTATTAAGTGAGCAGTTGTTGGAAGGGCAGAAGCTTGATATTGAGCTGACCACAGGATTCGCTCAGGGAATGGATTTGTCGCCAGAGTCTCAAAAAGCGTTCTACCAGCAAAAACGAGAAACGGATATCAAGTCCGCACGAACATTATCGGGCTCTCATCGAGCGGAGTTACAAGTTATATTCAATGGTCATTTAGCCCAACAGAGTGCTTCTCGTGGACAACTCAAATTAATTGCCATTGCCATGCTGCTGGCACAAAGCCGAAGTATTGACCCTGATGATTTACGCAAAGGGATTATCGCTATTGATGACCTGGCTGCTGAATTGGATGGTGAAAATAAGCAGTCATTGTTAACCACTTTGCGAGGTCTTGAGCAGCAATTATTACTGACCACTACACAAGCAGAATTGATCCCATTATTAGATACTGATCGCATGTTTCACGTGAAACGGGGAAAGGTTACAACGCTATGAAAACAGTCATTTAGCGTGTTCTAAAAGGGACAAAGTGGTATAATCCTGAGAGTATAAAACAAGGATATTTCTATGTCGGACGCGAAAACCTACGATTCTTCCAATATTAAAGTTCTTAAAGGCTTAGAGGCGGTTCGCAAGCGCCCAGGAATGTATATCGGTGATACCGATGATGGTACAGGTTTACACCATATGGTCTTCGAGGTCGTCGATAACGCGATCGATGAAGCACTTGCAGGGCACTGCTCCGAAATCAAGGTAATCATCCATACTGACGGCTCTGTGTCGGTATCTGATGATGGTCGTGGTATCCCAGTAGATATCCATGAAGGCGAAGGGATTTCCGCTGCAGAGGTTATTATGACCGTACTGCATGCTGGTGGTAAATTTGATGACAACTCCTATAAAGTATCCGGTGGTCTTCACGGAGTCGGTGTTTCGGTTGTAAACGCGCTTTCAGATAAGCTGAACCTGATCATCAAGCGCGAAGGCAATGTGTATCGCCAGGAATATCATTTAGGTGATCCTTTAGATCGCCTTGAGATGGGTGAAGTGACGGAAGAAACCGGAACTGAAATTCGCTTCCTGCCTAGCAAAGAAATCTTTGCAATTACAGAATTTAACTTCGATATTTTGGCCAAGCGCCTTCGGGAATTATCTTTCCTGAACTCGGGCGTCCGCATCAATTTGATGGATGAGCGTGGTGATGGCGAGTCCATCATCTTTGAGTACGAAGGTGGTATCAGTTCTTTCGTTCAGCATCTTAATCGCAATAAAACGGCGATTCACCCTAACACGGTTTATATCAGCACCAGCAAAGATGATGTAGGCGTTGAAGTGGCATTGCAGTGGAATGATACCTATCAGGAAAACATTTACTGCTTTACTAATAACATTCCACAGCGCGATGGTGGAACGCATTTGGCGGGATTCCGTGCGGCACTGACGCGTACTATCAATCAGTACTTAGAGCGTGAAGGGCTGCTGAAAAAAGAAAAAATCACCCCAGGTGGGGATGATGCCCGTGAAGGTTTAACAGCCGTATTATCGGTGAAAGTACCTGATCCTAAGTTCTCATCTCAAACAAAAGATAAGCTGGTTTCCTCAGAGGTTCGAGGTATTGTTGAGTCAGCAATGAGTGAGCGCTTAAGTGAGTTCATGCTGGAAAATCCAACTGAAGCTAAGATCATTGCTGGCAAGGTAATCGATGCAGCACGCGCACGTGAAGCGGCTCGTAAAGCACGTGAGATGACTCGCCGAAAAGGTGCGTTAGACATTGCAGGGCTTCCCGGTAAGTTGGCAGATTGTCAGGAAAAAGATCCGGCGCTTTCTGAAATATACCTGGTGGAGGGAGACTCGGCGGGTGGTTCTGCAAAGCAGGGACGTGACCGTCGTACTCAGGCAATCCTTCCTTTGAAGGGTAAAATCCTAAACGTTGAAAAAGCCCGTTTTGATAAAATGCTGCAATCTGCTGAAGTGGGAACGCTTATCACAGCGCTGGGCTGTGGTATCGGTAAGGAAGAATTCAATCCAGATAAATTACGTTATCACCGCATCATTATCATGACCGATGCCGACGTGGATGGCTCGCACATCCGTACCTTGCTACTCACATTTTTCTATCGTCAAATGCATGAGCTGGTGTTGCGTGGTCATATCTATATCGCTCAGCCACCACTGTATAAGCTGAAAAAAGGTAAGCGCGAGCAATACGTAAAAGATGATGAGGAGCTGGATCAGCACCTATTACAGATCGCGCTTGAAGATGCCGCTTTATATCCAGATGAGCATACGCCAGCGATTAGAGGCGAGGGCTTAGGTCGCTTAGCAGCAGACTATACGCATGTAATGAATGGCCTTAAGCGATTGGCCAGACGCTACGATCTTGAAATATTACAATCGATGGTGTTCACTGATTCAGGTTCTGCTCAGTTGGATAAGGCTATTGTTGAATCATGGATGTCGAATGTCTGTAGTGACCTTAATCATAAATTTAACGGAACACGTCACTATCAGTCAGAGATGAAAACAACCGAAGAAGGCAGCTGGTGCGTTCATTTGGTCCGTCGCATGCATGGGGTTGATACAACAATACTGTTCGGTGAATCGCTCTTTGCAAATGATGAAATCATTCGCCTCAATAAACTTAATCAAGATCTCGCAGGCTTACTTAGCGAAGAGTCCTGGATTGAGCGTGGGGAGAAAAAAGAGCCAGTATTGCGCTTTGATGGTGTGATGCAATGGCTCATGAAAGAAGCCTCAAGGGGATTAAATATTCAACGCTACAAGGGTCTGGGGGAGATGAATCCGGGCCAACTTTGGGAGACCACTATGGATCCCGCCTCACGTCGCATGCTTCAGGTAACCATCGAAGACGCTTATCAAGCTGATGAAGTGTTCTCAACACTGATGGGAGACTTGGTAGAACCTCGCCGTGAGTTTATAGAAAATAATGCACTGTCGGTATCTAATTTGGATATCTAATCTGTTCATAATGGAAAGGACAGGGAGGAGTCCGGGGTAGTGATAGTGATGTTGTGGTACTGCTTGTGATTGGGTAAGCAGTACCTCAAAACTACCTAATAATCGCTAGGGAAATTACAATGAAAAGAATCAGGCAAGTTGGTAGCTTTGCTGGGTGCGCTGCAATCGCAGTGGTTTTGTCGGCATGCTCAGGAAATCCGGTTGAAGAAGAAAACCTTGTGGCAGGTGCTAAAAAAAGCAATCCAGTAAGCACTACCTCGAAATCCGCTACATTAAGTAGTAAGCAAGCAGCAGAAAAAAAATTAGCGATTGCAGCACTTGGAAAAACAAATGTAGCCGCTAAGCAAGCATCATTCGGTGGAGCTACTCAGGCTAAGCCAGTCGTGGTTGCTAAGGCACCAGCACCAAGAGCAGTTCTCAGAACGCCTGCTAAAAGAGTGGTTGCCAAGGCTCCGGTTAAACGAGTTATAAAGCGCGCTCCTACAGTCGTTGCGAAACGTGCTCCAGCAGTGAGAGTTGCAACACGTGCAGCACCTGCTCCCGTCATTAAACGAGCTGCTGTGGTTAGACCAACGGTTCGTCCAATGCTGGCATCAAATAATCGAGCTGCAAAACCACGCATTCAAAAAGCGATTCAAAAATCCAGAGTGCAACGCATCGATCCAAACTCATCATTTGGTTATGCCTTATCAAATGCTGCAATTGAACGTACTCGTCACAATGTTCGTTATGACGGTAAATACTTGAAGATCGGTTACCCTTGGGGTGATGTACCAAAGTCGATTGGCGTTTGTACAGACGTTGTTATTCGCTCTTACCGCAAGCTGGGAATCGATCTACAGCAGGAAGTTCATAAAGACATTAAGTCGGATTTCTATGCTTATCCTAACTTAACAAAGTGGGGACTTGAGCGTCCTGATCCGAACATTGATCATCGCAGAGTTTACAATTTACAGGCTTTCTTTAAGCGTCATAAAGCAGAGCTTCCACGCTCTAAAAATCCGCGCGATTATAAGCCGGGTGATCTGGTAACCTGGATGGTTGGTCCTCAGTTTCCACACATCGGTGTGGTCGTCAATGTGCCATCAAAAGCTGATCCAAATCGTTTGATGATTTCGCACAATATCGGTCGTGGTCCACAAATTGAAGATATTTTATTTAGCTTCCCAATGACTGGGCATTACCGATATACACCAAAGCACCGTACGGTTAATCCGGCGCAGCACTTTGCAAAAACACCGCCACCAGCTTCTGTACGTAAGAAGCAACAAACCAGTGCGGCGACTTATGCGCAGTTGGTAGAGGCGAGTAAGTACCTGATAGGAAAGCCTGCTCCAAAGGCTAAAACAACACCAGCAAAGCCACCATTGATTCAGGCAGCGACTAAAACGGCTCGCCCGATCCAGTTGGCGCAGTTAGATGCAGCACTGTTGTTGATGGGTAAATAATAAACAAAGATAACGCCACTCCAGGTGGCTTGTGAGATCCCGCTAATGTGCATACACTGGCGGGATCGTCTTTCGCAGTAGGATTTAAAACCATGGCAAGAACACCCTCTACCATGCTGGAGCTAGGGACTAAGGCTCCGGACTTTTCACTGATCGAACCGCTAAGCGGTAAGCTCGTCTCATTAAGTGATTTTGCAGATAAGCCCTTATTGATCATGTTTACCTGCAATCACTGCCCGTTCGTGATTAACCTTCGGGAATCTTTCACAGAATTTGTGAAGCATTTTGAACAGAAGGGGTTGGCAGTGGTGGCGATTAATGCCAATGATGTAGAGCGTTTTCCCGATGACAGTCCGGAGAAAATGATTGAGGAAGTACAAGAGTACGGACTCACGTATCCTTATCTGTTTGATGAAACTCAAGCGGTCGCGAAAGCTTATCAAGCGGCATGTACGCCAGACTTCTTCCTGTTTGATGCTAATCATCACTTATATTATCGTGGGCAGTATGATGATTCACGCCCAGGTAATGGCATTAAAGCAAGTGGTGCGGATATGCGCTTTGCGGTTGAAAGCTTGCTGAATAAATTGCCTGCGCCAACTGAGCAAAAAGCCTCATTAGGTTGTGGCATAAAGTGGAAACCGGATAACGAACCCGGATACTAAACAATAGAACATTGGATAACGTGGAGGGGCAGAAAATCCACTTTATCCAAGTTTATTTGTTTTGCGAAACACGCAAACGTTATATTAATAATATAAAAACAATAACAACAAATATAAAGGTAGTCAGATGAAAGGCTCAACTCTATCCAAAGCAGCATTGTTTGCTGCACTCTCAATTACTCTGGTCGGTTGCGGTTCAGAGGAGGCGGCGGATGTCTCAAAAGTTAGTCAGGCCGAACACCAAGAGCCGGTAAAAACGGCTGCTGTTGAAGTGCAGGCGAAGCCTCGATCAGCCAAAGGCTTATCGATGTTCATGAAGCTACACAGTGAGTTTTGTGAGAAAACATTTACCTCTCGTGAAAGCCTGGTATCAGCGCTAGACAGCGATTCGCGCTTCCAGCCAGCCAAAGGCTTCATTGGCGTCTACGAGACGAAGGTAGACGGCATCAGTTACGCAGTATCGCCAGAAGTTGATGGTTGTACTACCGATGTACTGGTAAAAAATAGAAACACCGGTGAAATACTGTTTAGCTATGATCAGATGAATCAGGCATTACAGAAAGTTGGTTACCAAGAGATTGGCAAAGAGTCTGTACGAAAAGATATGGGCACTGATCAGCAGGAAGTCACCATTCTTGAGAAAACCTTTCTTTCTCCAGCGGGGGAGCAGACTAACCTGGATTTCCCATCTAATGGTCTGGATCGTTATTACATGACTCTATTCGTTAAGAAGTTTGAAGCACCGCTTCGTGAAGAGTCGATTAGCCTGAATAACTAATTCAGGCTTGCCTTAGGCAAACACAAATCGCAGACAACAAAAAGGCACCCTAAGGTGCCTTTTCTACAAGCAACGTAAGATGTAATTATCGTGCGTAACGCTTGTTGAACTTGTCTACCTGGCCTGCAGAAGTATTTACTGACTGCTTACCGGTGTAGAAAGGGTGTGATTCACTAGTGATATCCAGCTTAATAACTGGGTACTCGTTACCGTCTTCCCATGTGATCGTTTCTTTTGATGAAGCTGTAGAACGTGTCAGGAAAGTGAATCCGCTAGTCATGTCTTGAAACACAACTTCTCTGTAATCTGGGTGAATACCGGCCTTCATAGTGAAGATCCTCAAAAATTTGGTGAATAAATCTAAAGACGCGAAATTCTATCAGAGAGCGGCTTTTCATGCAAACTGCTTTTTTCGCTAAATATAGGGTAAATAAGGAAGTTTTAGCCTTTTTCCGGCTTTTTTCGGGCTCTTGGATGCGCCTTATCATACACCGATGCTAAGTGCTGATAATCAAGGTGTGTATAGATCTGGGTTGAGCTGATATCGCTGTGCCCTAAAAACTCCTGCACGGCTCTTAAATCACCGGATGACTGCAGCAAATGAGAGGCAAAACTATGTCGTAGCTTATGCGGATGAATACTCTGCGGAATGCCTTGCTTCTTTTGCCAGTGATTAATTCGCAATTGAATATTCCGGTGACCAATCCCCTTTCCTTGTTTGCTGGTAAATAGATCATTGCTTTGCTGGGCAGCATATTGCGCACGCATGTCTAACCAGTGCCTTAATGCGGTAATGGCATGGCTGCCGACTGGAACCTGACGCGCTTTGTTTCCTTTACCGACAACCATCACGCTCGCTTCATCCAGATTCACGCTGCCAATCTGCAAGCTGGCAAGTTCCGCAAGTCGTAGTCCGGAGGAATAGAACAGCTCCAAAATGGCCTTGTCGCGCACACTGATGAAGTCATCGCCCTGAATGTTCAGTAACTGGGTGACTTGTTCAATATCCAGCGTTTGAGGAAGGTGCTTAGTATCTTTGGGCGCACGAATGTCAATGGCTGGGTTGACGCTCTGCAACTTGTGCTTAATGCGGTAGTTGTAATAACTGCGTAGCGATGACAGTTTGCGTTGGATGGTCGAAGAGCTGATTCCTTGGCGATGTAGCTGGGTAATCCATTGCCGTACCTGATATTCCAACACAGCATCTAATACGACAGGTGTTTCCTGTTTTGCCAGCCATGCAGAAAACTGTAACAAATCCCGCTCATAGTTTTCTGAGGTATGCGGGGAGTAGCGACGCTCATAGCGAAGGTACTCCAGAAAATCCTGTAGTGGGTTCTCAGTGCTCAATGTGTTGTGCGATCGCTGTTGCGATTAGCTCACCGAGGAGACTTAAAAATACGGTGCCCATGCCTTTGTGAAAGCGTTCGGCTTCCAGGCTACCTAATGCCAGTAAGCCAATACTGTGATTGCCTTGCAATGGAATCAGCGCAACCGATTTGATCCGTGGACCATTTTCGCGAAACAGAAAATTTAGCTGGGTATCTTTGCAAGGGCCACAAACGGGTTTAAGCGTGCGGAACAGACCATCAAATTCTTTCATGATCGGATGGGATGTTTTTACGTGATGTAAGCCCGGTAAGTCGACTTCTGTACTGTCATGAAACAGTCGAAAAGCGACAAAGTCTGCGTTGAAATCATCGCGCAACACATCCTGCGTGGTGCTGAGTAATCCATCCAGGTTATCGGCCCGTAACAACTCCAATGTTAGGTGCTGCAAACGCTTCATGATTTGCTCATTGCTGCGTGCGGCACGAATCAACTCATCTAGCTGTTGTTCAAGGTGCTTATTTTTATCCCGTAATACGGTTGCCTGACGTTCCAACATGGACGTCGCACCGATAACTCCCTGACTAACTTTTAGCGATTCCAGCAAGTCGCTGTGGTCGATTAGAAAATCAGGGTGTTGTTGCAAATAGTCTCTGACAAGCTCGTCATTGAGTGTCGATGGAAGTACCGGTTGAGCCGAAGTATTCATATTGTTATGGTTCCATGGAATACGGTTGCGACAGGGCCTGTCATCATGACAGGGGTGTTTTCACCTGCCCAGTGAATCAGCAAATTGCCAGCCGGCAGTATAACAGTTACCGGAGTGTCTAATAAGCCTTGGAGACGGCCGGCCACGATTGCCGCACAAGCGCCGGTCCCGCAGGCCATGGTTTCCCCAGCGCCCCGCTCATAGACTCTCAGGCGCACTTGATTGCGGTCGATAATCTGCATAAACCCAGCATTCACTTGCTGCGGAAACAGTGGCATTTCCTGAAAAGCTTGGCCAATCTCCGTAACTGAAGCAGTAGCCACATCATCAACTAACATTACGGCGTGCGGATTACCCATTGAGACGGCGGCAAAGGAAATATCCTGATCGGCAAGCCGTGCTTGATAAGTCGTCTGCTGGCTGTCTTGGTTCAGGGGAATCTTCGCAGGCTCCAGTATCGGTAAGCCCATATCAACGGTAACTTGCCTATCACTTTCCAGCTTAAGCACAATCCGGCCACCGGCTGTGAGCACCGGAATTTCTGTTTTATCAGTTAAGCCCTGATCGACTACAAAGCGGGCAAAGCAACGCGCACCATTACCGCATTGCTCTACTTCGCCACCGTCCGCATTAAAAATTCGGTAGCGAAAATCACAATCTGCAACAGGAGAAGGCTCAACCATAAGCAACTGATCGCAGCCAATACCCAAATGGCGATCTGCAATTTGGCGAACCATTTCAGTACTAAGTGTAACGGGATGAGTAACAGCATTGATCACAACAAAGTCATTACCAAGGCCGTGCATTTTTGTAAATTCGAGTTGCATAGAAAGTGCCATAAGCCGCAGCAACGGCTATCTAAAAAGGGTTACGAAATTTGGTTCTATTATGCCATTAATTGGCGATAATCAATTATATATAGCATGATATAGAGTGTTTGGTATTAACGGCAACCCGAATTCATCATTACTGGCGAGCCTGTTTTTTACCGATGTGGTGATAAATATAAGATTTTACTAATGTAGTGGAGAAGACGATGAGTGAGTACGATCAGGAACTGGATGCCACCGGTTTAAATTGCCCTTTGCCAATTTTACGTTGTAAGAAAGCCATGAACGGCATGGAGGCAGGTCAAACCATTAAGGTGATTGCTACAGATCCGGGCGCAGCTAAAGATTTTGAAGCCTACTGTAATCAGACCGGTCACGAGCTACTCAGTAGTGGCGATGAAGATGGTAAGTCCGTCTTTATGATCAAGAAAAACTAGATCATCAACAATGCGTAAAAGGCACCTTCGGGTGTCTTTTTTATTTGTATAATGAGGCGATGAGAAATAATCCTGAACAGCTGCGTGCTTACCTCCAAAGTCAGCAGGAACAGCACCTTTATCGAAAGCCTCGCTTAAATGAGTCAGCGCAGCAGCCGTTGATGCAGATTGATGGCCGCCAAGTATTAGCGTTTTGCAGTAATGATTATTTGGGGCTGGCCAACCATCCCGGAATTGTTGGTGCACTACAATGCTCGGCAGAAAAGTATGGCGTTGGTAGTGGTGCTGCCCATCTAGTTAATGGTCATCATATCGAGCATCAGCGACTAGAAGAGGCGTTAGCAGAGTTCACGGGCCGGCAGCGAGCTTTGCTGTTCTCAACCGGTTACATGGCCAATCTAGGCGTTATTAATGCACTGACCGAGAAAGGCGACGTCATCTTTCAGGATCGCTTAAATCATGCTTCGTTAATTGATGGTGGCCGCTTAAGCGATGCGACTATGTGGCGCTACCGGCATAACGATATCGCTGATCTATCCAGGCGTATGGCGAAAAGCGAGGCTGAGAATAAGTTAGTTGTCACTGATGGCGTGTTTAGTATGGATGGCGATTGTGCGCCGTTAACTGAGTTAGCTACACTCACTCAGCAGCATCAAGGTTGGTTGATGGTGGATGATGCACACGGCTTTGGCGTACTCGGAAAGCATGGTGCGGGTTTAGTCGAACAAGAAGGCTTGAATAGCGACCAAGTACCGGTGTTAATGGCCACGCTTGGCAAAGCCATCGGCACAGCTGGCGCATTTGTTGCCGGAAACGATGATCTGATTGAATACCTGATACAATCTGCGCGCACTTACATATTCACCACGGCCATGCCACCTGCGGTTGCAGCGGCAACGCATTACAGCTTAAAGGTGATTCAGGAAGAAACCTGGCGGCGGGAACAGTTACAATCACTGATTCAACGATTTAAGCAGGGCGCTGCACAGTTGGGTTTGCCAATAATGCCATCAGACACGCCCATTCAACCATTATTGGTGGGTGGCAGTGATCAGGCGATGCGCTATAGCCTGCAATTGCTGGAGCAAGGAATTTTAGTAACAGCTATTCGACCACCGACGGTGCCGGATGGTGAAGCGCGGCTACGTATTACGATTACGGCGGGGCACAGCGAAGTACAGATAGACCAGCTGCTTAATGCACTGGAGAGCTTGCAGATAAGTAAACCGATAGAGTAAGGATAATTGTATCGGTCAGGTGTCTCGGGCACACTGATAAAGATGAGACAGGAGCAAACATGGGTACGAACGAAATCAAACTGGCGGGACTTAAAGTAACGCTGCCACGCACCAGAATTTTGCAGATATTAGAGACCTCAAAAGAGCGCCATATGAGTGCTGAGGATGTCTATCGCATCTTGTTGAATGACAGTGACAGTAATATTGCATTAGCAACTGTGTATCGGGTTTTGACGCAATTTGAAGCGGCTGGCTTGGTGATTCGCCATAACTTTGAAGGCGGCCAAGCCGTGTTTGAGTTGGATAATGGCGAGCATCACGATCACATGGTTTGCCTGAAAAGCGGCAAAATCGTTGAGTTTCACGATGACATTATCGAACAACGCCAGCGTGAAATCGCAGAAGAATATGGCTTTGAGCTAGCTGACCACAGCCTGATTCTCTATGGCGAATTCAAATAAAGGATAAGCATGAAATACAAGGACCTCAGAGACTTCATCGAACAGCTGGAAAAGCAGGGTGAGCTAAAACGGATTGCGGCTGAGGTCGATACCCATTTGGAAATGACTGAAATTTCTGATCGGGTGCTGCGGGCTGGCGGGCCTGCATTGTTATTTGAAAACCCCAAAGGCTATAACACGCCAGTGCTAACCAACTTGTTTGGTACCCCTAAGCGGGTTGCCATGGGAATGGGCGAAGAAAGTGTTGAAGCCTTGCGTGGCGTGGGTCAACTACTCGCCATGCTGAAAGAGCCTGAGCCACCAAAAGGCTTTCGGGATGCGCTCAATCTGATTCCAAAATACCGCAAAGTATTGGACATGGCGCCTAAGAAAATCAGTAAGCCAGCCTGCCAAGCTGTGGTGATAGAAGGCGACCAAGTTGACCTTGGAAAAATTCCTGTTCAGCATTGTTGGCCCGGTGATGTGGCACCATTGATAACTTGGGGCTTGGTGATTACCAAAGGGCCGCATAAAAAGCGGCAAAATCTTGGGATCTACCGCCAGCAAGTATTAGGGCGTAACCGTCTGATTATGCGTTGGTTATCACATCGTGGTGGGGCATTAGATTTTAGGGAATGGCAGCAAGAGCATCCGGGCGAGCCATTTCCAGTGAGCGTGGCATTGGGTGCTGATCCTGCAACCATTTTAGGTGCGGTGACACCCGTACCGGATACCTTATCGGAATATGCGTTTGCCGGTTTATTGCGGGGCTCGAGAACTGAGTTAGCGCAATGTTTAGGAAATGATTTACAGGTGCCGGCATCGGCTGAGTTTGTATTGGAAGGATTTATTTATCCGGATGATATGGCGCCAGAAGGGCCGTATGGTGATCACACGGGTTACTACAATGAAGTGGATAGCTTTCCGGTCTTTACGGTCGAGCGCATCACACATCGTGTTGATCCGATTTATCACAGTACCTACACCGGCCGTCCACCGGATGAGCCTGCAATACTCGGGGTTGCGCTAAATGAGGTATTCGTACCGATTTTACAGAAGCAATTTCCGGAGATTGTCGATTTTTACCTGCCACCAGAAGGCTGCTCATACCGCATGGCGGTGGTGAGTATGAAGAAGCAATACCCAGGACATGCCAAAAGGGTAATGATGGGAGTCTGGTCTTTTTTAAGACAATTTATGTATACTAAGTTCGTCATTGTGGTTGATGATGATATAAATACGCGAGACTGGACGGACGTAATTTGGGCAATGACTACCCGAATGGACCCGGCTCGTGATACGATGATGGTAGAGAATACACCAATCGACTATCTGGATTTTGCATCGCCAGTGTCAGGATTGGGCTCGAAGATGGGGTTTGATGCAACGAACAAGTGGGCTGGGGAAACAACCCGCGAGTGGGGCGAACCAATTACAATGCAGGCAGACGTCAAAGCTAAAGTCGATGATATGTGGTCGGATTTGGGACTTGATCTGTAATTGTGTCGAAAATATAAAATAAAAATAAACACATGAAAGTATAAGGTACTCGTTGAAATGAAATTTAGGGCTATTTTAAAAACATTACTCTGTGCAAGCGCACTCTCGCTAACGATCAGCAGTAATGCAACGGCCGCAGAGCCGATATATCCGCAACTTCCTCCTGAAATCCAGAAGCTATTACGTTCCTCCGGTATGTCTCCGTGGGGAATGAGCGCCTATGTGCAAGCCATTGGCTCGCCAAGACCGCTGATTTCACACAATGCTGAGATTGCACGTAACCCAGCTTCGGTGATGAAGCTACTGACCTCCTACGTTGCGCTAGGGTCATTAGGGCCCAATTATCGCTGGCCGATTGAAATCTCAACCAATGGTCAACTGCAGGCTGGCGTGTTATCCGGCAATGTTTATATTAAAGGTTATGGTGCGCCAGACTTTGATACGAAAGGTTTGCGTGAAATGCTCTCGCAACTGCGCCGCAAAGGGATTCACACGATTCAGGGTCGCCTGATTTTCGATGACACGTTCTTTAATGGTCCGAAAATTGATCCGGGTGCTTTTGATGGTAAACCGTATAGCGCTTACAACGCACAGCCAGATGCGCTGATGTTTAATGAGCGTCTCTCAAAGTTTCGCGTATGGCGCAGTGGCAATAAGATTCATGCCAGCACTTCAACGCCTGCGCACAACTTAAGAATTGTAAATAAGGTTAAGCGCGCGAAGAAGAGCTGTTCAGTCAGAACCAGTGTTTCGCGTGGCAGAGGTGATGCAGTCACCGTAACCTTTAGTGGCTATATGGCGCGTCGTTGTCGTGCGCGTGGTTTTAGTATGGCGGTGACTGATCCGGCCAATACTATGTATTCTGCGATTAATACTATCTGGACTAAAGAGCTTAAAGGCCGCATCAACGCTCAGTTCATGGTCGGTGCAACTCCTGCCAATGCTCGATTGATTCACACGCATTACTCCAAAACTTTAGGTGAATTACTGCCAACGGTTGTTAAAGATAGTAATAACGTGATGGCTCGTCAGTTAATGCGTGCAATTGGTGCTAAGCGCTATGGCGCACCCGGTACACCACAAAAAGGCGCGGAAGGGATTGATGATTACTTGCGTAGTCAGGGATTACAATTCCCCGAGCTGCGTATCGAGAATGGTTCTGGTTTGAGCCGTTATGCACGCGTTAGCACCGCAAGTATTGCTCACCTACTAAGCAAGGCTTACTACGGTCCTAACCGTGATGTTTGGTTGCGTTCAATGGCCGTTGCTGGCGTTGATGGCACCATGAAGGGTCGCTTCAAAAAGTCTGCCGTTCGTGGTCGTGGATTCTTTAAAACCGGAACGCTACGTGACGTACGTGGTATTGCGGGTTATGTGAATGCCGCAGATGGTCGTACTTATGTCGTCTCTATTTTGCATAACGACCCTGCAGCCCGCACCCGTGCCCGCAGCATCCATGATAACTTTATCGAGTGGGTGTTCTGGGGTAAAAGTGGACAACAACTGGCTAAGGGCTACTAAGCTTTCGCCATCTAAATAACGCTGAGAGAATACACTGTGACACAACAAGCTGATTCCCGGGTTTCATTGGCTCCTGCAGCCATGACCCGGCAGTACCCTATTGAACAAGCATTTTTCCAACCGCTGTTATTGGGGGCGATACTGGTCTTAATTCCAGCATTGTTCGTGCATTTTATGCTCGATGTGAGCAGCATGCATCGCGTGTTGAAAATCCTGTTTGGTAACTGGATTTCACCGTTGATTCTTTGGTTTTTTGTGACCAGTTTAATGCACCTATGGTTGAAGCGCGGCAAGTTACGTCGTGAGCAATTACAGAGTCATTTGCTGGTATCAAAAGCGTTACCAGCAATGCTTAAAGAAGCCAATATTGGTGTTGGTGGCAGCGATTTATGGCAGAGATTGCGTCAAAGCGTACCGCTAAAGCTGGTTGGTAATGACAATTTATTGCTGACTCGTTTGCAGCTCTATCTCGGTCAATCGCAAACGGATGCGCAGGTTGATGAAGGCTTTGGAATTACCGAGCGTGAATACATGCGTGGTTCTTTTGCCTTGTCACGCTTTATGGTTTGGGCTATTCCGATCTTAGGTTTCATCGGTACGGTGTGGGGAATCAGTAATGGTATCGCGCATTTCTCCGATGCGATGACATCCACCAACTCAGTGACTGATGTTTCTTCAATGCTGAAAGATAACCTACCATTAGTCACCAATTCACTCGCAACTGCATTTGATACGACCTTGCTGGCTTTGTTGCTTAGCGTACCGTTGATGATGACCATGATTTGGTTGGAAAAGCGCGAAGAAGCTTATCTGATTCAATTAGACCAGCAGTGGTTTCACGAAGTGAAGCCTAGCTTAGTAGCTGAAGTGGGTAATCTATCTACTACTGCAATGACTGGCGAGAACGGTTCTGTTGCATCAAGCATGGCACCGGTGCAGTCGGTCGCTAATGAAATTAAATTGCTCAGCACGCAAATTTCAGCGCTGCAAGAAACGATGGAAGATCTGTATGAAATGATCTTTGAATCGCGTCTGTCTGACTTTAAAAAGCATGACAAGTAAAGCGTCCCGTTACGCCCGTTATCTGCCTCAGGAGAAACTGGAGATAAGCTTATTTCCATTTCTTAGTATTTTCCTGTGCGTGATGGGTGTGTTGTCATTTATCAATATTCTGAGCAGTATTTCGACACCGCAAAAAGTGAAACTCACCATGGAGTTGGAGCAAGGCTACAAGGTTGCTTTCCAGATCTTTACCATGCCAGATGGCGTGATTGTGGTGCCACCGGTAGGTCGTATTCAAGAGCTGCAAAAGGTCGTGGATGATGAATCCAAAGCTTTGCTGGCGATGATTATTCTACGCCGGCAGTCGATGGTTGACCGTGTGATGGATTTGCAGAGCAGCCCGGATATGATCGCGCAACCTCCAGATACTGAAGACGTACTGCTGTGGATGTATGAGATTCGACAGATTAATGAAATGGCATTAAAAGCGAATTTTCTTTATGAAGAGTTTGTGCTGTTTGGCGTATATCCAAATGGCGGACAGGCTTACCAGAAGGTGCGTCAGCTAATGACTGAGTCACCTAATGCACGCAGCATTAGCGTTGGACTTGAGCCGCTGGATGCCAACTGGGCACTGAGTCTGCACAATCAGGCAGGCGCTGGATCAACACCATGAAAAATCTGATCAATGTGGATTCACTGACGGATATCGTATCCAACTCGGTGGGGATTTTGATTATCTTTGCCGTGATCAACTTGATTCACGATAACAATAAAACCTATGAGCTGGAGATTCCGATCGAGCATGAAACGGAATTGCGCCCAGCCTATATCATTAGTAAAGACGACAGGCTTTTGGTGTTAAATACGGAGCAGGTGTTTTTAAATGCGGCGCAGCAAACCAGCAAAGGTGCTGCAGCGAATAAGCGTATTTTTGATCTTGGGTATCAAGGCTTGTTTGCACAGATTGATCCTGAGAAAGGCATTTCTTTCCACGCGCGCGATACTGAAGACTGGTCTAAGTTTACTGAGCTTGAGAAGCGAGATAGCGAGCTACAGAAGCAGCTGAATCAGATCGATCCATCCCAGTATTTTGCATACTTCTTTGTCTATGATGAAACCAACTTGGGCAGTACGGCGGGTAGTGGTTATGAAAGTTTTCGCAACGCTAGAAAGTATCTAAAGACTCGCCAAGTTAAATCAGGCTGGCAGCCAGTCAGTGGCGAGTACCCGCCATCTATTTGCGACCTGACTTATGTGAGTGCTTGTAGCTACTTACCGTCATTCTTGGCTTCTGATAGCGCACCGGCACCTCAGCCAACTCAATAAATAACCGCTTAGACGCCTCTCGTCTAAACGATATCAATCTGCTTCCATTGCTTGCTCAGGCGCTTATCTGAAACCGGCGCGGCCGTTCCCAGCTCCTGAGCAAATAGCGATACCCGAAACTCCTCAATCATCCAGCGATACTGCTGCAGGTTTTCATCGCTCTGTAGCTCCGGCTTCCGCTTAATCAGTTGTTGGTACTGTTCCATATGTTTGGTGACTTGCAAACGCAACTGACGGTCTTTCAGGGGCGACTCACGCAATTTATCTAAACGTCGCTGAATGGCTTTCAGGTAGCGTGGGTACTGGCGCAGTGTGTGTAGGTCGAGATTATCTAAAAACCCTGGGTATACCAGTGTTTCCAGTTGCTGCTTTATATCGCTCAGCGCTTCTAATGATTGCGGGTCGATACTGCCTTTGATGCGCTTACGGATATCGTGAACCGATGGCAAAAAGACAGATAGCTGTTCACAAATCGTCGTGGCGGTAGGAATGAGTTTCGCTTTATTGGACTCTATTTGCTCTTTAAATCCGGCTTCTGTACGAATTGTCTGACAATCAAAAGTTAGTCGGAATGCATTGTCATGAATACTTTTCTTCAGCTCTTCACAGCTACCCGTAGAGGCGTAGTTCAGGCAGAGCTTTTGAATGCCGGGTAAATTCTTCAGTAAATACTGTGACTCTTTACGCAGGCTCAGCATATACAGGCGTCGTAAACCCTGCTGACGCATTGCTTTGGCTTCATTATCAAACAGTTGAATCGCAACTGAGGTCGTGTGATCCACTAATGCAGGCCAGGCTTTAATTTGCATCCCTGCTGTTTTGATCGTCGCATTTTCTGGTAGGTCGCGAAAATCCCATTCTGTGATGTTTTCACGCTCAAGGCTTTGAGTAGCGCGCTGTTGTAACTGCTCGCTGGTGGTTCGTGCCACACCGCCTTTCAAAGCAGCCAGATCACGTCCGGCTTTAATCACCTTACCGGCTTCATCAATAATCGCGAAACGCATGCTGTGATGGTCGGAGAACCGAACCTTTTGCAGCACTTCATTATCAATTTGAGTGCCTGACATGCGATGCAATTGATGAGCAACCGCTGCAATTAAACTGACCTCATCGCTAGGATGAATTGCTTCACAACAGGCTTGCGCGTAATCTGGAGCAGGTACAAATTGTTTACGAATTTGCTTAGGCAATGTACGGATCATTTCTGTCACTTTATCCTGCAACATACCAGGAACCAGATAATCGAAGCGACAGGAATTCAGCTGATGTAGCGCGGCAGCGGGTACTTGTAGGGTAACGCCATCAGTGTCGTTGCCGGGTTCAAAATGATAGCTTAGCGGCAGGCGCATACCATGCACTTCCAGCATATTCGGATATTGCTCTTCGCGTACATGCGAATCATCGCGCTGCATGAGATCTTCACGCGTCATTTTGAGTGCGTTAGGATCTTCTTGTTGCAGTCTTTTCGCCCATTTCTCAAAGGAACGGCCATTGTAAATATGCTTTGGAATACGTTGTTCATAGTATTCAAACAGGATTTCTTCATCGACCAGAATATCGCGGCGACGGGACTTTGCTTCCAGCTCTTCAAGCTCCTCAATCAAGTCACGGTTGTGCTTAATAAAGGCGGCTTTACTATTAAATTCGCTGTAGACCAATGCGTGACGTATAAATATCTCTCGCGATAGCACAGGGTCAATTGGACCGAAATTAACGCGACGTTGTGGGGTTACGGTAATGCCATACAGTGTGGCGCGCTCATCGGCAGCCACTTGTGCGGGCCGCTTCTCCCAGCGCGGTTCGCTGTAAGTACGACGAATTAAATGATCGCCTAGCTTCTCAATCCATTCCGGTTGAATCTTGGCAACGGTTCGTGCAAATAGACGGGAGGTTTCTACCTGCTCAGCCGCCATAATCCATTTGGGCGTTTTTTTACGTAAGCCAGAAGATGGGAAGATAAACAGCTTGCGGCCATTCGCGCCCAAGTATTCTTGTTTCTCTTCCTGTAATGCTACATGCCCCAATAAGCCGGTGAGTAGGCTCTGGTGAATGGGGTCATAGCTCGACTCTTCATTACTGAAAGTGATTTTCTGATCGCGCAAACTCTGGCGTAGTTGGCGGTAAATATCTTCCCATTCACGTAGTCGTAAGTAAGAGAGATATTCCTTTTTGCATAGCTGGCGATACTTGTTCTGGGTGAGCTCTTTTTTCTGTTCCTGAGTGTATTGCCACAGGTTCAGATAAGCCATGAAGTCCGATTGCTCATGCTTATAACGGGAGTGCTTTTCATCAGCCGCTTGCTGCTTATCCAGCGGACGCTCGCGCGGGTCCTGACTGGCTAATGCGCTAACAATAACCAAGACTTCCTGTAACGAGCGAAACTCCTCAGCAGCCAGCAACATGCGCCCAAAACGAGGATCTATCGGTAAATGAGCTAATCGTCGCCCAATTTCAGTGATATCGTAATCTTCATTCACGGCGCCGAGTTCAAACAGCAGTTTGAAACCATCGCGTATCATGCGCATATCCGGCGCTTCTACGAATGGGAATTTCTCTACATCACCCAGCTTCATAATCGCCATCTGCAAAATAACAGAGGCTAGATTAGTCCGTAGAATTTCGGGGTCGGTAAACTCTGGTCGGCTGAGATAATCCTCTTCGCTGTATAAGCGAATGGCAATACCATCACTGGTTCGACCGCAACGCCCTGAGCGCTGATTCGCCGAGGCTTGAGAGACTGCTTCGATCGGTAAGCGTTGTACCCGAGCACGCCAAGAATAGCGGGAGATACGGGCAACACCGGTATCAACTACATAGCGAATGCCGGGTACGGTCAAAGAGGTTTCAGCTACGTTGGTAGCCAGCACAATACGGGCATTTCTTCCGGGTTGGAAAATACGATTTTGCTCGCCGGCAGACAAGCGGGCAAATAAGGGTAATATTTCAGTGCTAGGCGAGTGGTGTTTACGCAACGCCTCAGCCGTCTCGTGAATCTCGCGTTCACCGGATAAGAACACCAAAATACCACCCGGAGCAATGCGCATTAGCTCATCAGTTGCATCGATAATGCCCTGAATCTGATTACGATCAGCCTCATCAGGGTCATCGGTAACTAGTGGGCGATAGCGAACCTCTACCGGATAAGTACGCCCCGAAACTTCGATAATAGGCGCATTACCAAAGTGAGTCGAGAAGCGTTCAGGGTCAATGGTGGCAGAGGTAATGATCAACTTTAGATCTTTACGCTGCGGCAACAGCCATTTGAAATAACCCAGCAGAAAGTCGATGTTCAGGCTTCGCTCGTGAGCCTCATCAATGATGATGGTGTCGTATTGATTGAGGTAACGGTCGCTGCGAATTTCAGCCAGTAAAATCCCGTCAGTCAGTAGGCGAATATAATTATCTTCGCTACCTTCTTCATTAAAGCGGACCTTATAGCCAACGATGTCGCCAAGTGTAGAGTTCAGTTCTTCAGCAATTCGGGTGGCTACGCTTCGAGCGGCAATCCGTCGCGGCTGGGTGTGAGCGATTAAACCGTCGACACCTCGGCCCAGCTCCAAACACATTTTAGGTAGCTGAGTGGTTTTGCCTGAGCCGGTTTCACCACAGATAATCGTTACCTGATTATTGCGGATACACTCGAGAATGTCCTCGCGCCGTTCGCTAACTGGGAGCTCTTCGGGGTAGCGGGGAGTAGGGAGGTTTTGCAGGCGATGTTGCCGGCGTGCGCAGGATGCTTCGATAGCAGCCTGCAGTCCTGAAATAGCAGACTCATCAGGCTTGCGCTGAACCCGTTTGAGACGACGGCTCAACGTGAAACGCTGAGCCCCCTGACATTCAGATAATTTATGTTTAAGTTCTTGAAGCTTCTTTTGCGGCATATTTTTGCAGTACTTGGGCAAGACGTTGTTCGCCGCACTTCTGTTCTGCAATTCGGTTTTGTCCCTGCTGTTTAGCTAGGAACATCGCATTATCAGCGGCATTCATGAGCATCGCAGGGTACATCACTTCCTCTTCAGCGTCATCCGCTTTTTCGGCGTCGGTGCGAGGTGCACAGCAGGAAACACCGATACTAACAGTAACGACATTATAAGAAGAACCGGGGTGAGGGAGCTGTAACATCTCTACTTTAGAGCGAAGTTTTTCAGCTAGCATAACCGCATTTTCCATGGTGGTGTTCGGCAGTAAAACCGCAAACTCTTCCCCACTGTAACGCGCAGCTAAATCGCCCGGACGACGAGTAACTACTTCCATGCATGACGCGATTGCTTTCAGGCATTTATCACCTGCGCGCTCACCTTGCAGTTCATTAAACTGTTTGAAGTTATCAATATCAACTAACAGCATCGAAATCGGTAGTTCATCACGTAATGTACGACGCCATTCATTTTTAAACGTTTGGTCGAAGTAACGACGGTTGGCAATTTGAGTCAAGGCATCGGAGTTGGCCTGACGGCTAAGCGATGCTTGTGTATCACGCAGCTCAATCAACATGGTATGAATGTAGTCAGAAACGACAAACAAGGTCGTCGCTAAAATCGCAATACCGAAGGCCAGTAAGTGTTGGCCTTGATGAGTTGATGTGGCAATCAAAGAGATCAACAGAGGCACGAGTACCGCTAACACTTGAATTGCAAATGATAGCCGTGAAATCGCTAGAACTGAGACAGAGAACAACAGCACACTAAACAATATTAACGCGAGCAGGGCTTGCTCGGCTAGATTTGAGGACAACAGGATAATACCCGAGGCGCCCCAGATGGTATTGATAATGGTGGTAATCAGGATGTATTTATTGGCCCACAGCACAATTTTACCGGGCTCGTAGTAACTACCGGGATTAAACTGTCGACAGACATGAAAACGGTAAAAGCACAGCAGAACCAGCGAAGCTAGCCAGACAATGAAATAAGGATTAGTGCTGCCGTCGGAATTGTGGACATTAAAGAACATTAGCGACACGATCGCTATCAGTATCAGGTTGCCCCAGAAGCTGAGAGAAGTGCGTCGATATAAGGTAGTGACTTGTTCTTGCTTAATTTCCGTCATTACCCCCGACTGGACGGTGTTACTACTCACGGGATAAACCTCTATGGTCGTTGACGCCACCAACCCGAAACCTTGCATAAGGATGGTTTATTTATAATCGGGACGGCTCGTTATTATTATAGGGTGTTAGCGCACCATTCCCCTTGAGCAGCGCGCCAACCATATGTCCCGATCATAGCATACTATCTGACCTTTCTGACAAGCGGGTCATAGCCTAAGCCGACGATCTGTGTTTTCCAATCCTGAAGCTGTACTTCGGCGATTGGGCCAGCCAGAACACGATACCAAGTCTTGCCTTTGCTGGAGAATTCTTCAACGCGTGAAGTCACGCCGCGGCCGTGCAATTTGCTTCTGGATTGATCAGCTTGCTTTGGTGTACGGAAGGACGCAACTTGAATAATAAAGTCACCACTAACCGCTTCGCGTTGCGGAGCTGCAGCATCCATTGCCGCTTGAGTCAGTGCTACCGGACGAGGGCTAACTGGCATATCGATACTCGGAAGTACCGCATGAAAGCTAAACACCGCTCGCTCTTTCGGCGCTGGCTCTTGCAAAGAAGCCGGTAGGGGGACGACACCTTCCGCAGTTTCTTTGCCAACTAACGCATCAGTATTCTGAGCGTTGGCCAATAAAATTCTTTCTTCGCGGCTCAGCTCCGACGGATCTTTGTCGGCGATCGCCGTACTCGCGCTAGCGAATAGGGGAGCATTGCGGTTGGCGTAGAAGTACATGCTTAAGCCCACAAGCAAGCCCATGAAGACACCTGCAAGCATCCAAACCATGCCCATTTTATAACCTGAATCAACAGGCTTTGCGTTTTTAAAGTCTTTTTGCATGACAGTATTCAATATCCGAATTGTCTATAGTTCTCTAGCATAGTGCCACCACGAATGGCAACAGGCAAGCTATTTAATTAAATTAATACCGATTAAACATGAACTTACATAAAGTTTGTAGGATCAACATCAACTGTATAGCGAAGGTCTTTCGTTTTTTTCTGCTGCCGTAATACGCTAATTAATTGATCCAGAAAGCAATGTAGCGATGATCGGCGCTGCGCACTAATCAACAATTGATAGCGATAACGGTTAGCACGTTTTTCCATGGGAGATGGCATCGGTCCGAGTAACATCACCCCTTCAGACTGAATATCAGGTAAGCTTTCAATATCATCCCTGAGCGTTTGCAGAAAGTGTAGCCCCACTTCGAACTCCGGTGCATTTGCCCGGACTAACGCTTGAAAACCATACGGAGGGTAGTGCCACGCCTTGCGCTCATACAAAATCTGCTGCGCAACAGCGCGATAGCCCTGAGTAATCAGCTGATTCAACATCGGATGTTGAGGCTGACTGGTCTGTAAAAAGACCCGACCCGGTTTATCCCCTCTACCAGCTCGTCCACTCACTTGGACAATCTGTTGTGCCAAATGTTCCTGTGCACGATAGTCTGTGCTAAAAAGTGCTTGATCTATATCCAAAATACCGACCAAAGTCAGGTTTGGAAAATCATGCCCCTTTGTTAGCATTTGTGTACCGATCAGGATTACAGGTTCACCAGATCGGACGATATCTAGCTTGCGCGCCATTTCACCCTTGCGGCTAGTCGTATCACGATCAACCCTAACCACGGGTATATCTGGAAAATGAGAACATAACAGATGCTCTACGCGTTCTGTTCCATGTCCCTGAGTATTGAGCTGAGGGTGATGGCAAGAAGGGCAGTCGGAGCCCACGCGTTGCTGAAGACCGCAATGATGACAAAGCACAATATGGCGCGCAGCGTGGTAAGTCATTTCGGTATCACAAGCAGGGCACACCGCATGCCAGCCACAGTTGTTACACATTAGTACCGGCGCAAACCCCCGCCGATTCAGAAATAACATCACCTGATTGCCATCTTTAATCTCGGCAGCAACTTCTTTCATCAAGCGTGGCGCAACTCCGGCTTCCAGCGTTGTCGCCCGAATATCCAGCACAATACTTGCAGGGCGTTGCCGAGTGCCTGGTCGCTGGAGTAGCTGTAAATAGTGATAACGCTGGCGCTCGGTATTGAGCAGGGTTTCCAGCGCTGGAGTGGCGCTTCCCAGTAAAATGGGAATATTTAATTGGCGGGCACGTTTCACAGCTAAATCTCTGGCGTGATACCGAAAGCCTTCTTGCTGTTTAAATGAAGCGTCGTGTTCCTCATCAATAATGATAATACCAAGCTTTTTAAAGCCGCAAAATACAGAGGATCGGGTGCCGACTACCACATCCGCTTCGCCGGTATAGGCACTTTGCCAGCTTTGAGCACGTTGGGTGTCATTCAATCCAGAGTGTAGGGCGACCACTGTTTGATTCGGAAAGAAGTCACAAAACCGCTGAAACAGCTGAGGGGTTAGGCCGATTTCCGGAATCATCAACAAAGCCTGAGCGCCGGTTTCCAGTACCGATTTAATCGCTCGCAAATAGATTTCTGTTTTGCCGCTGCCGGTAATGCCGTGTAGCAAAACAGGACTGACTTGTGACTCGGTCTGCCATTCAGCCAGTTGCGTCAGACTCTGCTCTTGCTCATCCGTTAAGTGAATCAGGTGTTGATTTGGGTGTTCAATCGCAGGGCGCTGCTGCTCATCTGGATTGATCAGCTCACGCTGTGCAAAGCCATATTCCGACAGCTGTTGCATGGGCTTATTCCACTTGTTGCCCAATTGGCTGCTTAGTTGTGCTTCGGTCAAACTATGTTGTTGTAGCTTTTCGAATAGCTCGCGCTGTCTGGCGGCACGTTTGAGTTGTTTTAACGCAGCTTCCGTGTCGGTATCATTCAGCACCCAACGATAGTTTTGAACTAGCTCCCGACCTTCACGCAAGCGTTTTGGTAGGGCGGTAAACAGAACTTCACCAATCGGGTGGTGATAATAGAGGCTGGCCCATTGCAACAGCTCCAGCAGTTCCTTATCAAATAATGGTTCCTCATCCAGGACTGCCTCAATTGGCTTTAGCTTATCAAACTCACTGTCGATGGCAGATTCCAGCACGATGCCAACCATGCTAAAACGGTTGCCCAAAGGAACCCGTACCCGGTAGCCAGGGCCGGGTAGTGGATCAATATCACATTGATAATCAAAAGCTTGATAGAGCGGTCGGGGAATAGCGACTCGGACTACTCTGGATGTATTGGGCATTCCAACATTTACCGTTTAGCGGGTACTCTGTCTGGTTCCACTGGCGGTGATTTCAACCCGACGGTTTTGCGCACGACCTGCTTTGGTTTTGTTGTCCGCAATTGGCTGGCTTTCACCTCGGCCAATCGTTTCCATGGATGATCGTACGATGCCTTGTTGTGCCAGATAATCAGCAACCGCATTGGCACGTTTAAGTGATAAGGACTGGTTGTAAGCGGCGTTTCCGCTGCTATCGGTATGCCCTTCAATGAGGATGCGCGTCACGGTTGTATCGGGTGCTTTTAATGTGCCTGCCAAACGGGCAAGGCTATCGCGCCCAGCTTTATTAAGCTTTGAGCTATTGAGTTGGAATGTGGTTCCACCGCTTAGAGTCAGGCGTCTTAAGGTAACATTGCTAGTGGTCGTTACTTTAGCGGGTGCTGGAATTACCGTCACTGTTGGCGCGACATCAAGGACTGGTTCAATTGGTTCTGCATTGGTACGAACTGCTGGCTCAGGCTCTTGAGTGACTAGCTTGGCATTGGGGTCAATATCCGCTGACTTCGCGGCAGCTGGAGCCGTTTCTGTTGTTGCTACAGGTTTATCGGCAGATAAAATCAGAGGTGCACGTTTATTCTCAGCTGGAGTGGCAGCAGACGTTGTTTTGCTTGCGGGTTTATTTTCTGTTTTACAGCCAGCGATTGGCTTGCCAGTTTTTTTATCAACACAGTCAGGCTCATTCTGCTGGAAGAGTTGGCTACCCGGTATTGAAATAGATTGATTACTACAGGCTGCAGTAAAGCTAATCACACTGATTAATAGGAGTGACTTTGCTGATTTTTTTAAATTATTACGCTGCATAATTTGCCCTCCCCGAGGCAATGAACTGAGTGGTGCATACTAACGAGTTTACTGCAATACCACCACCGGACGCGCAAATAAATGCGTGAAGACTTTGGCTGCCATGCGTTGTAACTCTGCTGGTTCCATCGTGGATAGTGTTTTGTAAATACGCACTTTCTCATCCACATCTAAACTAAAATCCGCCCGAATGTCTTGCAATAAATACTCATCCCGCATGGCTGAAAAAATCATGGAGGAGGCATAAAACTCAGGCTGATCCCGGGTCATTGAGTTGAGCGAGAACAGCAGCAATTTAGTTAGCCAAACTTTCTGCCCATCCGGTGTATAAACCATTTGAGTCAGGTAAGCACCGAGTTCTTCTAAGCTGCTTTCAATGCCATTTTCACTGAGGCCTTCAAGTAAAGTGGGTACCCAATAGGGCTGCTTCCAGTCTTCTTTCTCGATTTGGTGATAGGCTTCGTGATACTCAATACTTGGCAGCAAGCTTTCTGACAGGGCAGTGATTTCTTTGCTGGCGGCTGTTCTGGCTGCATGGTTTATGTCTTTATCCGACTTAGTCATCATGCCGCTGATAACATCCAAACTGCCGCTTAAAATGCCACCATCACCTGC
This sequence comes from Leucothrix mucor DSM 2157, assembly GCF_000419525.1. Taxonomy (NCBI): domain Bacteria; kingdom Pseudomonadati; phylum Pseudomonadota; class Gammaproteobacteria; order Thiotrichales; family Thiotrichaceae; genus Leucothrix; species Leucothrix mucor. The sequence goes on along the minus strand of NZ_ATTE01000001.1, from coordinate 3,872,295 downwards.
GCCGGGTGTTGAGCGCTGCAATGTTTGCTGCATACGAGAAGCCGACAAGTGTTGCCTATCCCGCAGCATTTCCTTAGCAGCTTCGCGCAGTAAGCGCAGAGATTCAGGATTGCTAAACAACTCGCCTAGCTCAGATTGGTAATTCTTAGTAATGCTTTCTTCGATATCGTAGTAGCCCTGAAGCCAATACGGAATGATAAAGGAGCGCCCTTGAAAGGTGAGTGCAGGAAGGATGGATTCCTCGGCAAAACGGTCAATCTGATCCAATAGGATCAGCGAGCCAATACCCTGACTTTTAAAGGTCAGACCTAAAGCGCCATCGGCTGCAGGAACGCGGTCCGCACGTTTCACATGAAACAATGGCAGGCTGACTTTATCCGCTTCGGTCATGACGTAATCAAGCTTATTACGCTCGGTCACATTGTAAACGGTGACGATACCCGTTCTGCAGCCAGTGATTGCTGGTGCTTTAGATGCATCAGCTTTTCCGTCTTCTTTATACTGATTAAACAGGTCAGCCAAGGTATTGAACATGTCAGCGTTGCCTTTATCAAGGCCGGGCGCAAAGCTTGAGCAGCTACTATTAAATAGTTTGGGCGATAAATAATAAGGGATTCCCTGACTGTCCATTTCGGCATTCAGGTTTTTAAAAAGCACCATGATTTGGGCATTAGTCATGCTGACATTTGATAGGTTGTCGAGTGCCAACTGCATTAAGTTTCTGACGTTACCTTTATCCGGAACCGCCGCAATAATATTGCGCGCTTCCTCATCTGCTTTCTGCTGATATTGCTCCATTAGCGGGATGTTCTGATATTGCTTCGCAACCAGCGTACGGTGGAGTAACTCTGAGTGATAAGGCATCCGATCCGCTAATGCCTGATGCAGTGTTTTATTCTCATACCAAATATGAGCTTGCCAGCTACCGAATATAATAACGGCAGCTAATAAGGGATAAAAAATGGTGATATAAAATGGAAAAAAGCAGTGCTTCGGTTGCTTCAGCCAGGAAAACCATGACTTTTTGTGCAAACGTGCGAGTAGCTCAGGTGTGAAATCGCGGTTGAATACAGGATAAATCCCTTGTTTGTTAAACTGCTCCAGAATGGCTTTCTTGTGCTTAATGTAGCGTCGAGCCAAGAGGTAGCGTACCGGTGATATCCAGTGCGCATAGAACGCCGGACGCTCAAAGTCATCCGCTTGCATTGGGTCGATGTGCTTGCTGTCTGTTTCAGCCGTAATCAGCTGATATAAGAGACTATCAATCATGCGGTAAACGCTCCTAAGGCCTTTGTAGCCATTGAACAACCTCGCGCACTTTTTGAATACGCTGGTCGATGCTTTGAGGCACATAGCAATCGGTGGCGACAACCAACTGATCAGCCTTTTGGCGCAATTGCGGGTCAGCAATTGAGTCAGTTAGCGCGCGCTGAAAACCAGACCAATCCCAGCTACAAATGTATTCTGGCAGCTGTTCAAAACGGGTAGCGACATTATCCAGTGCAATCACGGCTTTTTCATTTTGCTTATTTTGCAGGTAGTAAATACCGGCTAGCGTATCTTTGATTTGTTTATAGCCATCGGTCAGTAGACCACTACTATTGATGTCTTCATGCAGTGCGATAAACGTTGGTAAATCAATATTGGCGGTGACGTAGGTTTCCATCAAATCCAAGTCCACCTCGGAGGCGACATACTCAAGACTCAAATTATTGGTTTTAGCTTTCTGCAGAATATTACGGGCTTTTTCCAGTTCGCCGACAGCCGCATTAAGGTCGTTAAAGTACAACCAGGCTAAAGCACCCGATTCACGATGACGCGAGGCAATATTTGAAGGCTCAAATTTATATTTGGCTAGATGGTCTACGGTTTCATTGAAGCAGGTATACATGCGTTGAGCGGCCGCTAAGTCACCCGTTTGATGATAGCTGGCGGTCAGGTACCAGTAACTGGTATTAACCGAGTTGGTGTCGCCTGCGCATTGCAGTTTACGGGCATGCTCAATGACTTTTTCATTATCTTTCTGGCGTGAATAACAACTCAGTGCCAGATGCTCAAGTTCTGCTTTAACGGTGGACTCACTACTACGCCATTGGATTTGTTCGGCGAGTGATTGAATGGCTGTTTCGATTTTGCTGCAGTCTTTTTCATTATCCAAAACGGTACGGTAAGAACGGACCAACAAGGCAATATCCTCACGCCTTTCTCCAGGAGCGGTTGGCTTATCCACGCTAGAGCAGGCGACCGGTTTGTCCACGCTACAGCTGAAGGGAGGCTCGCCATCTCCTTCGCCGTCACCAGCGGCACTGTCATCGCCGGGCTGATTACCTTCACGAATTTGGTCTTGCAGGCGTTGGCTCATTAATGTCTGCATGGCCTCCAGTGGGCTCATTGCTGAGTCGGAGGTCGCACGATTAAAACTGAACTGTAATTCTGGGTTGGCTTGCATTAAATTGCTGACAATTTCACGAGTTTGTTGCTCGGCTAGCCATTCAATAAATACAAAGTTTTTTGGGTCTGTTTCGGCGCGCTGCGTTTCAAAGCGCTCATTTAATAAGTGGTAACCGGCATACAGCACGCCACCTAATACAAAGGGCAGTAATACATAGGGATAGATGCGCCAACCTAAACGGCGATTGACACCCTCAAGCCGGGTCAGTGCGCGTTCGCCACGTTCTTGAGTACGAGTATCGCTGCTGTTAATCGCTTGTTGGTAGCGAGCACGGGCCTCATCATTACGATGCGCTTTACGTAGAGCTTCGGCTTCTTGATATTGACTCTGAGGATCGGTCTCGGTTTTTTTCACGAAAAAACCTCGCCGTTACTTGCTTGAGAAAATTTGCCAGAGGTGGTCAGATTATAATAATTATTGCCGCGGTCCATAGTGAAATCCGGTACATTACGGCAATAACTATAGCAGACTTTTATACAAAATCTGATAGTCCTTTATTAGGATATTTTAATTTAGTTAACGACTGCGCCAACTACAGCACTACCGACCGCGCCACCAATTGCGCCGCCAATAGGGCCGCCTACTGCTGTTCCAGCTAAAGCGCCTGCGGTTCCGGCTGCTGCGGTTACTGCAACGCCCGCGACTTTAAAAGGAAGTTTTGCGACGCCAATTGCCCCATCGGCTACTTGCTGACCGGAACAGCCTGTGATCAATATAGTGCTGCTCAGTAAAGCAAGTATGGTTAGTTGTTTCATTATTATTGTCCTGAATAGTTTACATTTCTAATGTGGGCAATGCGGTGGAGCCCGGCGCGGAGGCTACCGAATCTGGCTTATCATCACCAGCTTTTTGTTCAAAGTTAAGACGCCACTCCAGATTATTCTTGGAGGTTGCGTTACTTAATGCCTCTTCTTTACTGATTCTGCCCGTGGTGCACAGCATCGCTAAAGACTGGTCAAAGGTATGCATACCGTCCGTTGAGCCCTTTTCCATGATTTGTGCTAACTCATGCGTGGCACCTTTACGAATGATCTCCGCAACGAATGGTGTGTTAACCAGTACTTCACTCGCCAGTACCCGTTTTCCATTAACATCAGGAATCAAGCGTTGTGCCACAATACCCCTTAAATTAAGCGATAAATCCATCAGAATGCGTTGCTTCTGATCGGGTGGAAATAAGTACAGCAGACGGTCTAACGCCTGTGTGGTATTGGTCGCATGCAGGGTTGTAATCACTAAGTGACCGGTATCTGCAAAGCCCATTGCAGAGTCCACTGTTTCAGTGTCCCGTACCTCTCCAATCATCACCACATCGGGTGCTTCGCGCATCGCCTCACGCATTGCGTTTTTATAGGATAACGTATCGAACCCGACTTCCCGCTGACCGATAATCGATTTACTGTGAGTAAATACAAACTCGATAGGGTCTTCTATCGTCAGGATATGTCCGGCATGGCGCTCATTACGATATTGAATTAGCGAAGCCATTGATGTCGACTTTCCGGCACCGGTTGAACCGACGAACAAGACTAGCCCGTCTTTTTTCATCACCAGTTCTTTCAGGACTTCAGGTAATCCCAATTGCTCCGGCGTTAAAATATCCGAGCGTACATGGCGTATCACCATCGATACTTCACCGCGCTGATGGTAGGCATTTAAACGAAAGCGGCCGACATCGCGGATGGCCATGCCTTTGTTCATTTCTTTGCTAGTACGGAAGTTTTCCCACTCGACATCACTCATCATGCCTTTGGCTAAAGCCGCCACCACGCCAGGTTTTAGTGATTCTTTAGTGAGATGTTTGAAGCCACCCATGACTTTGATGGAGGCTCGTGCGCCCGTCGTAAGGTATAAATCGGATGCTTCGTGCTTAACCATGGCCGCCAAAAATGCGGTGATTTGTAACTGATTCGGATCGCTCATAAGGCAGCCTCGTCACTAATTGCTTCGATCGACAACTCTTCAGTGCCTTTAAAGAAGTCATTACTCTTAGAGTTACGGCTACCGAGTTTTAGTTGTAAGCGCAGGTCGTTGATGGAGTCGGCATTACGCATGCCTTCTTGCACGCTGATAATTCCGGCATCAATCATTTGGAAGAGTGCCTGGTCAAAAGTACACATGCCGAGCTGGTTAGATTTGGCCATCAGCTCTTTCATACCAGAGATGTCACCTTTCAGAATCAGGTCTGCCATCATCGGTGTATTGATCATGACTTCAACGGCTGGGAAACGACCTTTGCCATCGCGTCGACGAGTCAGTCGCTGTGAGACAATGGCTTTTAGGTTAAGCGATAAATCCATTAATAGTTGTGGGCGACGCTCTTCCGGGAAGAAGTTGATAATCCGGTCAATGGCTTGGTTGGTGCTATTGGCGTGCAACGTTGTCAGGCATAGGTGGCCGGTTTCCGCATAGGAAATTGCATACTCCATCGCTTCACGATCACGTACCTCTCCCACCAGAATGACATCCGGTGCTTGTCGCAGGGTATTTTTCATGGCGATCGCGTAGTTGTCGGTATCCAAACCAACTTCTCGCTGAGTCACCAAGCATTTCTTATGGGGATGCGTGAATTCGATCGGATCTTCAATCGTGATGATATGTCCTTGGGTTGATTCATTTCGAAGATCAACCATGGAGGCGAGGGTGGTCGACTTACCTGAGCCGGTTGCACCAACCATAATCACTAAGCCACGCGTTGCCATCGTGATGTCTTTCAATACCGGCGGCACGCCCAACTTCTTAAAGCTCGGAATTTCACTGGGAATATGTCGCAACACCATGCCGGAGCAACCACGCTGCGTAAACGCATTCACACGAAAGCGGTCGGAACCGGGCAGGCTAATGGAAAAGTTCCCTTCCATATACTCTTCAAACGCTCGCAGTTGTTTGTCATTCATGATTGAACGAACCAACATTCTTGCCTGCTCTTCGCTCAAGCCTTGGCTCGATAGTGGTGTCATTAAGCCATTAATTTTGACACTAGGCGGTGCGCCTGCGGTCACAAACAGATCCGAGCCTTTTTGTTTTAAGACATTATGTAGCAGGCTATGCACATATGCCATTGCACCTTCTTTATCCATACCGCTCATTCACTCCGGGTATTATTTTTATTATTTAGATGGATGCAGCGCTGTCTGCTTTGGACATAGCAACTTCACGGGAGATCAGGCCTTGGGACATTAACTTCTGCAATGACTGATCTAATGTCTGCATACCTTCGCCAGAGCTGGTTTGCAGTGTTGATTTCATTTGAGCAATTTTGTTTTCACGGATCATCGAGCGAATGGCTCGGGTTCCGATTAGAATTTCATGTGCGGCAACACGTCCGCCGCCGGTTTTCTTCAATAATGTTTGCGAGATAATGGCTTGCAGGGATTCTGAAATCATTGAGCGAACCATGTCTTTTTCCGCTGCTGGGAACACATCCACAATACGGTCAATGGTTTTTGGTGCGCTGGTAGTATGCAACGTACCGAATACTAAGTGACCGGTTTCTGCTGCCGTTAGCGCCAAGCGAATGGTTTCAAGGTCACGCATCTCTCCAACCAGAATAGTATCCGGATCTTCACGCAACGCTGAGCGCAATGAGGCTTCAAAGCTCTTGGTGTCGCGATGCACTTCTCGTTGGTTGACCAGACATTTTTTGCTCTCGTGAACAAATTCGATTGGATCTTCCAGTGTCAGAATATGGCCATAATCCGTTTTGTTTTTATAATCGATCATTGCGGCTAGCGTGGTCGACTTACCCGAGCCGGTCGGGCCGGTTACTAGTACGAGTCCACGCGGGTTATCTGTGATCTTTTTAAAAATAGATGGTGCATTCAAATCTTCCAGCGAGAGAATCTTACTCGGGATGGTTCTGAATACGGCGCCCGCACCACGGTTTTGGTTAAATGCGTTAACACGAAAGCGTGCGACACCCGGAATCTCAAAGGAAAAGTCAGTTTCCCAGTTTTCTTCAAAGTCTTTACGTTGTTTGTCATTCATGATGTCATACACCATGCTGTGAACATCTTTATGTTCCAGAATGGGTAGATTGACGCGGCGCATGTCGCCATCAACACGAATAATAGGAGGTTGACCTGCTGAAATGTGCAGATCAGACGCGTTATTTTTTACCGAAAATGCCAGCAGTTGTGTAATATCCATGATGATGTTTTTTTATTATTGAGAATACAATCCGACCCTACCACAAATGTCTAAAATCCCTCAAAACCTTCAGACAATTGGCGCGGAGATTGCACAATACTCCGAACGCTATCACCGTCCCGCTCACAGTGTCCGGCTTTTGGCCGTGAGTAAACGCCACCCTGCAGATGCTATTCGCGAAGCTTATGATTGCGGTCAGCGTGCCTTCGGTGAGAATTATGCTCAGGAGATGTTGGAAAAGGCGGAGGAGTTGTCAGCGCTGGAAATTGAGTGGCACTTCATTGGTCCGCTGCAATCCAATAAAACCAAGGATGTCGCAGCAACTGCACATTGGGTACACGCTATTGATCGCTTGAAAATTGCCCGCAGATTAAGTGAACAACGCCCATCCGATTTGCCTGCGCTGAAGGTGTGTTTACAAGTGAATGTGAACGATGAAGCCAGTAAGTCTGGTGTGAGTGTTGCAGAGCTACCAGAGTTAGCCGCACAAGTGAGCGAATTGCCGGGTATTAAGTTGCGAGGCTTAATGGCGATTCCGGAAGCAACTCATGATCCCGTCCAGCAACGCGCCAACTTTGCGATATTAGCCAAAGCTCAGGCTGATTTAAATGCAGCGGGTTATGATTTGGATACCTTGTCAATGGGTATGAGTGACGATATGGAAGCCGCCATTGCTGAAGGCGCAACCATGGTTCGCATTGGAACGGCCATCTTTGGTGCCCGAAACTGATCGGAAATTGATACAATCAAACGATGAATACTGAAATGAAAACACAAATTACGTTTATTGGTGCCGGAAACATGGCGCGCAGCCTGATTGCCGGTTTAGTAGAAGATAACGCCGCGGTTGAAGTGACCGTCTCCGATCCGACTGAAGATCAGTTGGATATGATTCGTGGTAAATGGCCCGCTTGTCATACCACGACCGATAACTTGAATGCGATTAGCAATGCGCAAGTCATTATCCTGGCGGTCAAGCCACAGGTCATGCAAGCCGTGTGCGAAAGCTTGGCGGAAACCGTACAAAAGAAAAAGCCGTTAATTATCTCGATTGCAGCGGGTGTCAGTGAGTCTAGCTTAAGCCGTTGGTTGGGTGGTTTATTGCCGGTTGTGCGTTGCATGCCGAATACGCCTGCCTTAGTACAGTCCGGCATGACAGGTTTATATGCAAACGCTAATGTCAGCGATGAACAGCGCAGTCTGGCTGAGAGCATTATGCGTGCTGTCGGTATGACCTTGTGGTTTGATGACGAAGAAAAACTGCATGCCGTGACTGCCATTTCAGGCTCTGGCCCAGCGTACTTTTTCTTGGTGATGGAAGCCATGCAAGCTTCGGCTGAGCGCTTTGGTTTAACCAAAGAAGAGTCGCGTTTACTGGTTGTGCAAACCGCTTTTGGTGCGGCTAAGTTAGCACTGGAAAGTCCGGATGATGCAGGCGAGTTACGCGTAAAAGTAACCTCTAAAGGTGGCACGACTGAAGCGGCTATCGCTCAGTTACAAGGTGCAGGTCTGGAAGACATTTTTGACAAAGCCCTGCAAGCCGCAGCGTTACGTTCTGTTGCACTGAGTGGTTCTAAAACCGCTATCGAAAAATCATAAGGATAATTTACTATGTCAGTCATTCAGCAAATCGGTCTTTTTCTGGTCGAAACCTTGCTATCGCTGTATATCACAGCGGTCATCTTACGGTTTTTACTGGGGTATGCGCGGGCCGATTTTTATAATCCCTTATCTCAGTTTCTGGTTAAGATTACCAATCCGGTACTGGTTCCCATGCGCCGTTTTATTCCGTCGATGGGTAAGCTGGATACCTCAGCGGTGGTGCTGGCCTATGCGCTGACAGTGGTTAAAATGCTGCTAATGCTGGCAATTGTCGGGCAGAGCGCGAATGTATTTGGTGTGTTGATTATCGCGCTGCGTGATCTGCTAAATGGCGTGATCTGGGTTTATATTATCGCTTTGATCCTGATGGCGGTGATTAGCTGGATTGGTAGCGCAAATGGTAATCCGGTTGTGCCTTTGATCAATAGTCTGACTGCACCGTTGCTGGCTCCAATCCGTCGGGTAATGCCGCCGGTTGGTATGCTGGACCTATCGCCGATGGTGGCAATGTTGGGTTTATATATCCTACAGATTATTCTAAGCGGACTGTTTTAACTCGCTAAAGTAATCCATAAAAACGCGGGCCTTACGTAAAGTAACGGCCCGCGTTTTTCGTTTTAAGCAATCAACAATCAGGGTTTTACTGTCGTTAAGCCCAGAATTTCCCAAGTCTGCATACCGCCTCGATAATATTTAAGTTTCTCAGTCGGGTAGCCATACTTCAGTAAGGTTTTAATACTGGCGGGTGATTGTCCGCACCACATGCCATTACAAAACAGCACCAGCGTTTTGGCGCGGGAGTAGTCAAATACTTCGGCAGGGTCGCCATCGGTAATGGCTTCATCAACATCCATTACATCGGCATCATTGGCTAGCGTTACCTCAAAACTATCCATCATCACCTTGATAATGCCTTCCGTGGTTGCCCCTTGCGCTGGTACCAAACTCGTCCATGGAACATTCACGGAGCCGGGAATCGTACCTTTCTTCACCCAGTCTGGCGTGCGTGAATCAACAACCATAATATTGGAGTCTCCCGCACTCATCTTGGCAATATAATCAATGACTTCTGACTCACCCAAGGTTTCTACACCCTCAGCTACGCTCATCGGTTGGATACAAAACGGCGGGCAGGCGCGAGAGGTTTTAGCAAAGTCAGGATTAATCACCGCTTCATTATCTTGATTGCGCTGGATGGTGACGGGCTTGCCATTGTGCATTACTGAAAGGCTCATTAAGTCGGCGGTAATTCCTACTGGCTTACCGCCATGACTCTCGGCTAGTGCTGCAGTGCTAAAGCCGATGCCAAGTACCAGACTTAGCGCGCTGAGTGATTGTATTGCTTTCATGTGATCGCCTCCGGATAAATCCTAAATTAGATATAAGCCATTTCTCAGGCTTGCCCCCTGTATTAGTTGCATATCCGCTTGGATGCCGTCAATATTTCTTTGAAGATGGCGCTGGAGCGTGGCTCTGGCCGATAGCCAAGGAATAAACACGAGATAAAAAAGGAAGGAATACCATGACATTGAAATTATTGAGCACGGCTTTATTACTGAGTGGTTTGTTGCTGGCCGGAGGCGCTGCGCTAACCAGTAATCCGGTGGTCGCAGATGATAGCGCCATGGAAGATATCGAACATCGCTTAGTGATGCAGGTGAATACTGCTGATCCGGATATACAAGCAATGGCGCTGAATAATATCGTTAACCTGCAAAAGCACTACGGCATTGATGATATTACGATTGAGCTAGTGGCTTATGGTCCGGGCTTGAGCATGTTGACGAAGGAAAGCAAATCACTGGAGCGAATTACCAGCTTGTTGCAGCAAGAAGTGACATTTACTGCCTGCGGTAACACTATGGATACGATTGAGTCAGAAACCGGTAAGCGGCCTGAATTAATTAAAAATGTCGGTATGACGCAAACCGGTGTTGCCAGAATTATCGAGTTGCAGGAAGAAGGTTATTCCTACGTACGTCCTTAATCGCTGAACGAATACTCTCTAGAGGTGGCTGGTAGTATTTACACTTCCAGCCAGAAAGTGACAGGCCCGTCATTGATCAGACTCACTTGCATATCAGCACCAAACTCACCGGTTTGAACACCTGTAGTTAAGCTGGTAGCTGCTTTTTCCGTAAAATAATCATACAATTCACGACCGGTTTGTGGGTCGGCGGCTGGAGTAAAGCTTGGGCGCAGGCCTTTACGGGTATCCGCAGGCAAGGTGAATTGCGAGACGACCAGCAACTCGCAACCAATATCCAGCAGTGACAGATTCATCTTGTCTGCATCATCTTGAAAAATTCGATAATTGATGACTTTATGTAGCAATTTGTCGGCATGTGCTTGGGTATCGCCTTTTTGCACGCCAAGCAGCAGTAAAATTCCACGATTAATTTTACCAACGACTTGCTGATCAACCTCAACCTGCGACGCTTGTACCCGTTGGATCAAACCAATCATGAAAGCTTTCCTAGCATGCCTTTGCTGGCATTTACCAAGGCAGCGCTGATGGCTGGCTCATTCGCTGCATGGCCAACGCCTTGCACAATAAACAGATCAGCCAATGGCCATTTCTTATGTAGGTCATAAGCCTGTTTCAGCGGGCAAATCATGTCATAGCGGCCATGAATAATGTAGCCTGGAATGTCTTTTAGCTTGTCCGCATTGTTCAGTAATTGATTGTCTTCAAAGAAGCAGTTGTTCATAAAGTAGTGCGCTTCAATGGTTGCCAAACTTAACGCGCGATGCGGCGTTGAGAACTGTTCCATCAGCGAAGGGTGCGGGTTAAGCGTGGCCGCACGCGCTTCCCAAACTGCCCAGGCTTTTGCAGCACCCATGCGTGCAATCTCATTATCGCCATTTAATCGCTTATGGTAAGCCTTGAGCATATCGCCACGTTCCGCTTCGGGAATCGGTGCAATGTAATCTTGCCAATAATCGGGATAGAATTGGTTGGCACCTTGCTGGTAAAACCAATTCACTTCTGATTTAGTGCCGAGGAAAATACCCCGCACAATCAAGCCAGACACTCGATCAGGATGCGCTTGAGCATAAGCCAGTGCAAGCGTTGCACCCCAAGAACCACCGGTGACGACCCAGCGCTCAATACCCAGTTTTTCACGGACTTTCTCAATATCGCTGATCAAATCCTGAGTGGTGTTATTGCGCAAGTCAGCATGTGGCGTGGAGTGTCCGCAGCCACGCTGATCAAACAGGATAATGCGATATTCTTCGGGATCAAACAGGCAGCGCTGATAAGGCATTGAGCCTGTTCCCGGTCCACCATGCAGATAGATCACCGGAATCCCATCCTCGGAGCCGCTTTCTTCTACATATAAGGTATGAATATCATCGACCTTAAGCATAAAGTGATGATTCGGGTGGATCGCTGGATACAAGTCTGACATATACCACTCAATTGCTCAGTAAACAGCCTTTGATAATAGCTTATTTTTTCCAGATAGGTATCACGGATTGAGTGCTTGGTGATACTGGCATGGGAATCTGTGGTGCATCAAACAAGGTATCGCCATCTTCCAAGGGCTTATCCTGAGTTTGAATGCCCACAAAATCGTATAAATTACGATCGAGCAGATGGGATGGGCTGACCTTGCCAAGCGCACTCATCATGCTTGATAAGCGGCCGGGAAAATCACGATCCCACTCACTGAGCAATTGCTTCATGGCCTGGCGCTGAAGGTTTGGCTGTGAGCCGCATAAATTACAGGGAATAATTGGGAACGCCTGAGCTTGGGAGTAGGCTTTGATATCCGCTTCTTTGCAATAAGCCAATGGGCGAATCACAATATTGCGGCCATCATCCGACACCAATTTAGGTGGCATGGTTTTCAAGCTACCGGCATAGAACATATTCAGCAGCACAGTTTCTAAAATATCTTCGCGATGGTGGCCAAGGGCAATTTTAGTTGCGCCCAGTTCCTGTGCCGCATTATAGAGAATACCGCGTCGTAAACGTGAACACAGCGCGCAGGTGGTTTTACCTTCGGGTACTTTATCCACCACAATACTGTAGGTATCTTCCTCTAAAATCTTATATTCAACGCCTAGTTTTTCTAAATAGGCAGGCAGCACATGCTCAGGGAAACCGGGCTGTTTTTGGTCCAGATTTACCGCAACGATTGAGAATTCAATCGGCGCTTTTTGCTGCATGTGTAGCAGTATATCCAACATGGTGTAGCTGTCGGCACCGCCGGACAGGCAAACCATAATCCGGTCGCCGGGCTCAATCATATTGTAATCCACAATGGCTTCACCGCTTGCTTTGCGCAGGCGCTTTTGCAACTTGGAAAATTCGATGGAAGCAGTGGCTTGTGGTTGGTTCATGGTATTAATCCGGTTCTACAGCTTGAGCAAGTGCCTGACAGATAAAACTGCGCGGGACACCTAATTTATCAGCGATTTCATTCATCACATCACGTTCTGCCTCAGTGGTGTGGCCACTGGCGCGTGACATAGTACATAAGTCGCGCATGACCTGCATCAATTGTGGTGTTGAGGCCAGTTCTTTAGCGGTTTTAATGCGCTCATCTAGGGTGACTTTTAGTTGTTCAATATTGAGATTCTTATCAAATTCACCCTTGCCGAAGAACGCTTCAAACGCTTTGATTTCTTCCTCAGAAATACCGTCACTGGCATCGGCAACACACAAGCTGGCTGCAAATAATAAGCGGCGCATATGAATGGCGGTTTTAGTTTGGCCTTCCAGATAGCTAGGCTCCATCAGGCTCATGACGCCCTGAACCGCCACTTCCAAATCATCTTTGGAAAGCGTGCCATTACCCAGTTCAGACTGATCAAACAAATCCAATGCTTTAACTCGCATGGGGCTAAATGGATGAGTTGAGAACCAGTCTTGCTTGGGTGCGCCTTGTCCGGGCTCTGCATCGACTAACTGCATCTCATTGACTTGTTTTAGGAAGTCCTGCAAATCAAATTGCACCAAGCTGCCGGTTAGACCAGAGGCCAGTTTAAATAAAGCCCGTGCCACGGCATCCAGATTTTGTGCGCAATGAGCACCGGCACGGTCTGCAGAGATTTCAGCGTAGCGAGACCAGGCAAACAACTCCAGCGCTAAGCGAGGACCAACCGGCGCTTCACCTTTGAGCAAATAACCGATGGGAATATCATGATGCTTGTAAACGTGATGCCCAAGCTCATGGCCGATTACAAACTTCAGTTCATCATCCTTAAAGCCTTCCAGCAGGCTGGAGGAGAACATCACATGCAGTCGACCTTCCTCCGGTTTAAAGCACATGGCGTTAAACTGTGGGCTAGGGTAAACATACAACTCCAGAGGGATATCCATTTGCAGCGTTTCGATGCACTCATCCGCCATGCGATGCACATCCGGTGCCATGCCTTTACTCAAACGCACCGACGTGGCGAGTAAATGACGCCGCAATCCGGTCGGGCCTTTTTCTTCATGACGCGCGATCATCTCATTCACTTTGATCACGTCGGGATAAGTCAGCAGCGTGTTATATAGCTGAAGATCGTTTTGGCAACGAATGGCTTCTGGTTTCATGATGTCCTCTCCGTTTTTCTTGTTTTATCGGTGCGGGCGTTACAAATACGCAAGGATTAGCGAACCGGTGGCAAATTCGCGCGCTCCGCTTTAATCCAAGCTTCAACTTCTTTAATAATTTGTTCTGAAGTTTTTCCCGTAGTTTCAATGCGTGGGCCAAAGCTCACCGTAATCGTTCCCGGTGTTTTGATCAGACCATTACGCGGCCAGCATTCACCGGCATTGTGAGCGACCGGATACACTGGACGACCACTGTGAAGCGCCAGTAACGCTCCACCTTGCTTGAAGCGTAGTGGTTTTCCTTGTGGCATTACGCGAGTGCCTTCCGGAAAAATACACACCCAGTTACCGCCATCTAAGCGCTCTTTACCATTCACATTGATCTGTTCAACAGCTGAGCCACCAGCCTTACGATCAATTGCGATCGGGCGTGACTTGGCCATGCCCCAACCGAAAAATGGAATGCTCAACAACTCCTGCTTTATCACAAATGACATAGAAGGCATGAAGTTCAGCAGAAACATGGTTTCCCAAGTCGACTGATGATTTGGCAAGATAATCGCTGGCTCATTAAGATCCAGATTCTCAAAGCCCTGCACCTTCCACTTGATGCCACAGGTCAGGCGCGCCCAGCCAATACTCAAGCCTGCCCAGGTTTGCAGGTATTTCACTCGCCATGGGTAAGGGAAAATACCGAGAAAGGGTGAAAACACGCCCATCACGCCGGTAATCAGAAAAAATCCTGCCAGCAGTAACAGCGAGCGAAAACCCAACCAAGCCGTCATTATTGGAGATCGTTTCATGACAAGCGCTCCAGTAAGTGTTGTAAAGCCTGTCCTCGGTGGCTAATGCGGTTTTTTTCCTGAGGGTCCATTTGTGCTGCTGCCATATTGTGAGTTGGCACAAAGAACAAGGGATCGTAGCCAAAACCCTGATCACCACTCAGTTGTTCCAAAATCCGACCTTCCCAAGTACCTTCGGCAATAATGGGGGATGGATCATTGGCATGCAACAGCATCACAATGCAGCAACGAAAGCGTGCAGTACGCCGAGCTTCCGGAACACCTTTCAACTCATACAGCAGCTTTTGATTGCAAGCCGCAGCACCCGCACCAATGCCCGCATAACGCGCTGAGTAAATGCCGGGCTGGCCTTGCAGCGAATCCACTTCGATTCCTGAGTCATCGGCAATTGCCGGTAAGCCAGTTAGCTCTGCCGCGTTTCGTGCTTTTAGAATGGCATTTTCGACAAAGGTGAGGCCGGTCTCATCCGCATCTGGCACATTAAATTCAGACTGCGGACGCACATCCATCCCGACACCGGCCAGCAGTTGCATGAATTCACGCACCTTGCCGGCGTTGCTGCTTGCGAGTACTACTTGCATTTCATTGGTCCTCTTAACCGGTCGTTACTCCAGGCCTAACACTGTGTTTTGTGCCGCCATAATCTCGTTAATGCCTTTTTCTGCCAAGGCCAGCATGTCGTTCATTTCTGTCCGAGTAAAGGCGTGGCCTTCCGCCGTGCCCTGAACTTCGATGAAATGACCACCAGAATTCATAACCACATTCATATCCGTTTCGGCATTGGAATCTTCAGGGTAGTCCAGATCCAATACTGGCGCGCCATTGAAAATACCCACAGAAACAGAGGCCAGTTGGGCATGCAGTGGATTGCGCTTCAGGTTGCGCTTTTTCATTAGCTTGGTCATCGCATCATGCAGGGCCACATAAGCGCCACTGATTGATGCAGTACGGGTGCCGCCATCAGCCTGAATCACATCACAGTCGATAATAACCTGACGCTCGCCCAGTGCTTCTAAATTCATCACAGCCCGTAAAGAACGTCCGATCAGGCGTTGAATTTCCTGAGTACGACCGGTTTGCTTACCGCGCGCTGCTTCACGTCCCATGCGAGAGTGCGTAGAGCGAGGTAGCATGCCGTATTCTGCAGTCACCCAGCCTTTACCTTTGCCGCGCATCCAGCCGGGTACGTTTTCTTCAACACTGGCAGTGCACAGCACTTTGGTGTTGCCAAACTCAACCAATACTGAGCCCTCTGCATGACACGTAAAGTCACGGGTAAAGCTTATCTTACGCATTTCATCGGTGGCACGACCGCTTGGTCTCATAGGAGCTCCTGAGGGAAAATCTAAATGGGATGAATTATACGGCTTGGGCGCGAATGAGGGGGATTAATTTTTGCTTTCTGGATTTGAGTTAAGGTTAAGCGAGCGTAAAAAGTCGACATTAGGGTTTACAGCCGGATATGAATGGTTAAAATCACTAAATTTACCGGAGTAGTAATAATGAAAACAAGACCACTAAGTGCCTATATTGCGACTGTTTTGAGCACTGTGCTACTCACTGCCTGTGTCGGAACCTCTGCAACGGCCCCTAAAGCGACCCCTGTAACAGCTAAACCGGCTGATTTAAGTGAAGCGCTTGCTGCGATGACTTGGCAATTAAGCAGTGTCGGCATGGTTGGGAAAACAGCGTCTCCGACTCTGAAGTCAGGCGATGCGGCAAACCGTTATTCAGTGACTTTGGTCGATAACCGAATCGGCGTGCGTGGCGGCTGTAATATTATGGGCGGTGGCATCACTTTAGAGGCAGCGCATAAGATCAAAATCGGCCCAATGATGGGTACGCGTCGTGCTTGCCCAGGTACTTTGATGCAGGCAGATGGTGAAGTCAGCGATTACTTATCAAAAGTAACATCCTACAGAGTAGATGGCACTTCGCTGGCTTTGTTAACCGACGATGCTCGCGTGATGAATTTTAAAGGCACACCTGCGGTCATTAAAAAGTAATAGACAATAAAAAGCCGGGAGCAAGTCCCGGCTTTTTCATAACGTTTGAGCTTACTTCTGAATAGCTCGCAGCATCCACGCTGTTTTCTCATGCAGACGCATCCGGTCAGAAACCAGTGATGCAGTAGACTCATCATCCGCAGCTTGTGCGATTTTCAGTACTTCGCGGCAAGTTCTCACCACCTGCTCATGGCCTTTGGTTAGCAGTGCAACCATTTCAGTTGCCTCTGGTACGCCATCGACTTCTTTAATTGAACTCAGCTCTGCGAAGGCTTTGTAAGTACCCGGTGCAGCAACGCCCAGTGTACGAATACGTTCTGCCACATCATCCACCGCAATCGCCATCTCGGTGTATTGCTCTTCAAACATCAGGTGCAATTCGCGGAACTGCATACCGGTAACATTCCAGTGGAAATTATGGGTTTGCAAGTAGAGCGTATAAGAGTCTGCCAGTAGACGCTTGAGGCCGTTGGCGATATTTGTACGATCCGTTTCATTAATGCCAATGTCGATTGTGCTCATTGCGATATTCTCCAAGAATAGTCGTGAAAGAATGAATGGTGGCCTCCGATTGGAGCCGCCTCAAATCAATGAACACAGTGTAGGAGGCTCACTTTAGAAAGTGAAATTGATAATACCGGACGTTACATTCGACTAAATCAATCACTGAAAATGAAACAGCCATAGGGCTTAGGCTATGGCTGTTTAAGTGCGATTGCCAGGTGAGTAGTATCGGCTTAGTTTACTTCAGCCCACATTGGATTTTCCCATTCTGCCGTTTCAGTGTGCAGCGCTTCGATGCTTTCGATTGCTCCATGCTCATCATCAAAGTGCGCGATATGAAAGACCGCATCGCCTTCGTGCAATAGGGGTAGATTGGTACAACCAATGATAATGCCGCGATAGGGCGAGCTAATGGTTTCTTCCTGCATGCCAAACGGGTCGGAAATAGTCCCTAAGAACTGCCCCTTCTTAACGTGGGTACCAAGCTCAGCTTTGGCACGCAAAATACCGCTACTCTGTGCCCGCACCCAATGCGAGGAATGCGCAATCACCGAGCTGATCTGTTTTTTAGATTTTTTCTTAGGCAACATACCCAGTTGGCGCATGACATTCAGCACACCGCGCATACCGATACGAATGCAGGACTCATCAAAACGCAATGCTTCACCGGCTTCAAACAACAACATAGGAATGCCATTTTCTGCCGCATAATGGCGTAGTGAACCATCGCGTAAATTAGCATTCATGATAACCGCCGCGCCAAAGGCTTCAGCCAGTGCCTGCGTTTCAGGGTTGTCTAGTTTGGCGCGAATCTGAGGGAGGTTATCGCGGTGAATTGCGGCAGTATGTAAGTCGATGCCGCAGTCTGATTTAGAAACGATTTCTTCAACAAATAGATGAGCCAAGCGGCCAGCAACTGAACCTTTGCTATTACCGGGAAAGCTACGGTTGAGGTCTCGACGGTCTGGCGTGTAGCGGGTTTGCGCTAAAAAGCCCTGCACATTCACAATGGGAACTGCGATTAAGGTTCCACGTAGTTTCTCCAAGCCCTTATAGTCCAGTACGCGCCGAACAATCTCAATACCATTGATTTCATCGCCGTGAATCGCTGCGCTGACGAACAAGATAGGGCCGGGGCGCTTACCGCGAATAACCTGAATCGGCATGGTCAGCGTGGTGTGGGTGTAAAGGTCAGTGACCGGCAGTTCAATGCTTTTTCGCTCGCCGGGAGCAATGACATGTTCCCCAAACGTTAGCATATCATTTTGATTTTTTTCTTTCATAATAGCTCATGTTTATGATTAACCATCTATATGACGCGTAGACACTCCTAAAAGTTACATTTATTTTCATAAGGTAGCGAATGAAATTACCGCAATTTAACTGGCATTGGCTGGTCGCACTCCTCAGCCTCGGCATTTTTGGCATGGCTTTGTTTGGCTTATCGAAGATTGCCAAGTCGATCAACCCCGGCGATGTGCTCGCGGCCCTACATGCCATTTCGCCTTGGCAGCTCGTATTGGCGGGGTTAGTGACTGTGGTTGCCTACCTCATGCTGACTTGTTACGACGTGCTGGCATTGTGCTATATGAAGGTGAAAATCCCGTACTCTAAAGTGGCGCTGACTTCATTTACGGCTTATTCGGTTGGTCATAACGTGGGGCTAGCGGCATTATCTGGTGGCTCCATTCGCTATCGTTTGTATTCACTGGCGGGGCTCAATACTTCGCAAATCGCGAATGTCATCCTGCTGACCTCACTGACGTTTACCTTTGGTATCTCCGCCATGCTGGGTATTGCCTTAGCGGTGG
The DNA here is from genome assembly GCF_000419525.1 of Leucothrix mucor DSM 2157. Taxonomy (NCBI): domain Bacteria; kingdom Pseudomonadati; phylum Pseudomonadota; class Gammaproteobacteria; order Thiotrichales; family Thiotrichaceae; genus Leucothrix; species Leucothrix mucor. The sequence goes on along the minus strand of NZ_ATTE01000001.1, from coordinate 3,853,417 downwards.
AGCCGGTTGTACTGACTGAATTGTCGATGCTGTCGGAAACAGAACTACGCGCTTCTGGTGTAGCAATCTTGCTGGCGCTAGCGGGCATTATGCTGTGGACTGGAAAGAATGGCCGGCTGATTACGCTCCGGCATTGGCAACTCGCCTTGCCATCAGGCTCGATGATCTTGCAGCAAATCATTCTGGTTGTGCTGGATATTTTTGTCATCGTATACATGCTGCATTTGCTGCTGCCGGACAGTGTGCAAGTCACTTATACCGAAATTCTCACCGCTTTTGTGCTGTCTATGGTGATTGGCATTATCAGTCATGTACCGGGTGGCTTGGGCGTGTTTGAAGCGTCAATGACCTTGGCGCTGCCACAAGTCCCGCAGGATATTATGCTGGCGACTTTGTTAGTGTTTAGACTGTTTTATTACATCCTGCCGTTTCTGGTGACCATCGTGCTGTTATTGGTCCACGAATGGGGACAGCATCGCAGTACCGTGCAAAGCTGGGGTGATAAAGCGCAGCGCTGGATTAATCGCTTCTTCCCGCAAGTACTGGGAACGCTAGTGTTTATGTTGGGAGCGTTTTTACTATTCTCCGGTTCAATACCCAATGATCCCGCTCGGGAAACTTTATTGGGTGAATTTATCCCATTAAGCTTGATTGAAGCCTCTCATTTGTTAGCCAGCGCCACGGGATTTTGCTTGTTAATTCTGGCGCATGGACTGTTTAATCGTTTGGATGGCGCATGGCATATTACGGCTTGGCTGCTAATGTTAAGTGCCGTAACGTGCCTATTCAAAGGCTTAGATTACGAAATAGCACTATTGTCATTAACTATGCTGGCGTTGCTTTGGAGCGGACGACGCGCGTTTTACCGTAAAACCTCGCTCATGGCACAGGCAATGACACCTGAGTGGTTGCTGCTGACAGGCGTGATCGTTGGCGGCAGCTTATGGCTTGGTTTTTTGCCTTTAAGCATGTTGAATACCGAGCGGACCTTTGGTGGTCTTTTGCATTAGATGGCAATGTCTCACGCTTTTTACGGGCCAGTGTCGTTTTGATTGTGCTGGGAATTGGTTTTGCGCTATATCGTTTGTTGCGGCCGAGCTGCATCACACCGGAATTACCTGATCAGGAAAGTCTCGATAAAGCCGCTGCGATTCTAGTCAATAGCCAGTGTGCGCATGCTGCTTTGGTATTGCTGGCGGATAAGTTCATTCTGTTTAGCGACAGCGGCCGCAGTTTTCTGATGTATCAAATTCAGGGTAAGAGCTGGATTACAATGGGTGATCCGGTCGGCGATGAGTTGGATTTTGAAGAGTTGCTATGGACCTTCCGCGAGCAATGTGACCTGCAAGGCGGGCAAACCGTTTTTTATCAGGTCTCAACTCAGTGGTTACCGCTATATATCGATATGGGGATGGCGTTATTAAAGTTAGGTGAGAGTGCCTTGGTTGAGCTCCCTAACTTCACACTGGAAGGTAAAAAACAGGCCGACTTACGCCAAGCATTAAGTAAAGGTAAGCGTGAGAATCTGAGCTTTGAGGTATTATCAGCCGAACAGCTAGCGCCGTTACTGCCCGAGCTTCAGCAGATTTCTGAAAACTGGATGGGCAGCAAAAATACGCGTGAGAAAAGCTTTTCGATTGGCTCGTTTAATACCGACTACTTACATCACTTTCCTTGTGCCGTGGTGCGTTTTGAAGGGAAAGTGGTTGGCTTTGGTAATCTCTGGTGCAGTGGTCAGCAGCAAGAGGTAGCGATTGATTTAATGCGTTATCACAGTGATGCACCAAAAGGTGTAATGGATTACTTGTTTGTGGAATCCATTTTGTGGGCGAAAGCGCAGGGCTACCACTGGTTTAATTTAGGAATGTCTCCATTATCAGGGCTGGAAAAGCATCGCTTAGCACCCGTGTGGCATCAGATTGGTAATTTAATGTTCCAGCACGGTGAACAGTTCTATAATTTCGAAGGTTTGCGGCGCTACAAAGAAAAGTTTAACCCAGTATGGCAGCCAAGCTATCTGGCCGTACGCAGTAATTTATATGCGCCGCGTGGCTTACTGGATGCAGCAGTACTGATTTCGGGTAGCTTAAAAGGCGCATTGAAAAAATAGAGACAGAATAGATAGCGCTTAGAACCAACTGAATAGTTGTTGGTTTATTTTGCTATCAACTGAGTTCTTTTGATAGCATTGATCACCGCTCTGGCCTTGGTTGGCCTCTGGGGAAAATCACTAATAATAATAGATAATTTCTTACCAACGACGAATAGAAAATTAAACCTTATGATCACATTGGTGCAGCGACAAGTTGAGTTTTTTGCGGAAAAGGCGGGAAAGTATCAGCGTAAAATCAGTCCGAATTTGATTTTCTTTAAAGAAATCCTTATGCATCCACGGGAAGTCGGGGCCTGTTGTCCGAGCTCTGCTAAGCTAGCCACAGCGATGGCGACTGCGGTTGATTGTGAGCAATCAGGTTTTGTGGTGGAGCTGGGTGGCGGCACTGGCATTATTACTAAAGCGTTGTTGGAGCAGGGTGTTGCGCCAGATCGTTTAATTACCGTGGAGCGCTCGCCAACCTTAGCGGCTTTGCTGCGTAAACAGTTCCCACAAATCCGTGTGATCGAAGGCGATGCCAGTGTGTTGGACAGCTTGCTCCCAGCGGATGTTGACAAGATTAGTGCTGTTGTTTCTGGTTTGCCATTTCGCTCACTCCCCAAGCCGGTCGTCTCTGCCATCAAACAACAAATTAAACAGTTGCTAGTCAAAGACGGTGTTTTCGTGCAATTCAGCTATAACCTAGCCGTTACCTCAATTGATGAGGATGAGCAGCTCAAACCAAAGCATAAACAATTGATCTGGGCCAATTTGCCACCAGCTCGTGTGGATGTCTTTCGCCGCACTTAAAGCCACTCTTCGAACCTGAACCAATGTTTAGCTTTTAGGGCTTGTTCTTCAGCGATTCTGCTGTATATTCTAAAAACATCTCTCTTTTATAAAAATTGATTAACGGAGGTGAATGAATGATCTGAAAGTCCGCTACAGCCAATTGAAATCAATAATATTCTAAAACCGGCTAACAACAGGGGATAAGACATGACTGCTAAAAATATTGCGATCTTCGTGGATGTGGAAAACCTGACGAATTGGGTTAAACACTGTGGTCCCGAATATCTCATGGAAACCCTGCACGATCAGGGTTCGGTAACGGTACGAAAAGCGTATGGCAACTGGTCAAATAACGCTATTAGTTCACTACAAGTAAGCCTTGATCGCTTCGGCTTTGATTTATCTCACAATTTTCATCCGGTCAGTGGTAAAAACTCGGCCGATATTCAACTCACTATTGATGTAATGGACTATGCATGGCGGATGCCGGAGTTGACCTGCTTTGTGCTAGCCACGGGTGATTCTGACTTTTCTCCGCTGTTTCGCGCGCTGAGGGCAATGGGTAAAGAAGTCATTGGTGTAGGGCCAAAGTCTCCATTAAGCAAAAGTGTGGAATCTTCCTGCTCACGCTATGTGTATACCGATATTGTCCGCGAAAAGCCGCAACGCCTGACCAGCTCCGGATTTAATAAGGCTATGGCATTAGCTCGCAATACGCTACGTAACTTAAACGGTTATGCGCATTGCTCTGAGCTGAAAAAACGCATGCTGCTGATTGATCCGGAGTTTGATGAGAAAAAGCACGGTTTCCCAACCTTTAAAGCGTTTCTTGAGCGGATTAATGCCATTCGCTTAACGCCGATCACCGACAGCCATGAGATGGTGGCTTACATTGATATGAAGCTGGAAACACCGAAACCGGCTGCACCTGAAACAAGCTCTGAAAGTACTGAAAAGAACGAGACTACACTGGAACAATATCAGCGCTATTTACGTAACGAGCGTTGGCACCCAGTTAGTAAAAGCGTTTTGGTTCGTATCTATCATGCGACTGCGGCTTTGGAAGCCATGTCGATGGTGGATTTGGAAAATCGCCTTGCGGCAAACCTTAATCGTCACGTCTCTCGCGATTTGATTCATCACAGTCTGACGGTGTTTATGAAGTCAGGTTTGTTCAACCTGTCACTGAAAAGCGATGGGGCTGCTCGGGATACCAAGCTCTGGAAGCTGGAGAAGAAGCCGGATTATATTCGGGATATCGACTTTTCACTGCTGACTCGCTTGCTAACTGCAATTGATGAGCATAAGCAAGTCATTGATTTAACAGTCATAGAAGCGTTGTTATATGGTCGTTATAGCTTGCAGGAGCAGCACCAATTGGTATCCGATGCCAGTACTAAGCTGATTAATCTGAACTACTAAGCGTGTTTGGCTTACCTAATGTATTGATCATAAATTCTCAATTTTGATCCTAGCTAGTGACTAAAACGATGTAAACTATTGTCGGAGTCAATTGGCTCCGCTATTTATCAGGATACTATTGTGAGCCAGACAGCTTTTTCATCTCTACGACTACAACCCGAATTACTGGAGAATCTTAATTCTCTTGAATACAAGGAGATGACGCCGATTCAGGCGCTGAGCTTGCCAGACATTCTGGAAGGCAAAGACATTATCGCTCAGGGTAAAACCGGCTCCGGAAAAACCGCTGCGTTTGGTCTTGGCCTGCTGGAGCGTTTAGAGGTTAAACGCTTTCGGATTCAGGCGTTGATTATGTGCCCGACTCGCGAGTTGGCCGATCAGGTCGCTAAAGAAATTCGCCGGTTGGCGCGTTCGATTCACAATATTAAAATCCTGACCTTATGTGGCGGTATGCCGTTCGGCCCTCAAGCGGGTTCGCTAGAGCATGGCGCGCACATTATCGTTGGAACGCCAGGTCGTATTGATGATCATCTGCGCCGTGGCACGCTTAATCTGGACCATGTACACACATTAGTGTTGGATGAAGCCGATCGTATGTTGGAAATGGGCTTTCAGGATACCATCGACGCGATTATTGAAAAGATGCCAGAGCAGCGTCAAACGATGCTATTTAGCGCAACCTTTCCTAGTCAGATCAAAAAGATCGCCAATCGGATTATGCAGAAGCCAGTTATGGTTAAAGCACCATCCATTCACGAAAACTCAGTGATTACTCAACACTTTTACCGAACTGAAGATGCTTATCGACTGATGGCGTTGCGTTTGCTATTGCAGCATTTCCGCCCTGAGTCGACGGTGGTGTTTTGTAATACTAAACGTGAAACTCAAGATGTGGCGGATGCTTTGCATCAAAACGGCTTTAGTGTGGTGGCTTTGCATGGTGACCTTGAGCAGCGTGACCGTGATAAAACACTGGTGCGCTTTGCGAATAAGAGCGTATCGGTATTGATTGCAACGGATGTCGCGGCGCGTGGTTTGGATATTGATGGCATTGATATGGTGGTTAACTACCGCATTGCTTTCGATCCTGAAATTCACTTACACCGCATCGGACGCACGGGCCGTGCGGGCAGTAAAGGTATTGCTTGCTCTTTATACAGCGAAGATGAAGCGCATCGTGTAGCGCTCATCGATGGTGATATTGACCCTATCAATGGCGCTGAAGAGTTACCGCCAATGAACTTGTTGGATCAGGCACCTATTCAGCCAAATATGAGTACGATTTTGATTGATGGGGGTAAAAAGCAAAAAGTGCGGCCGGGTGATATCCTTGGCGCATTAACCGGCGAGCAGGGGATTGCCGGTAAGCAAGTGGGTAAAATTCATTTGTTTGATAATTGGGCTTATGTTGCAGTTGCATGTGAGGCATTACAACCGGCACTTAAAAAGTTGAGTACTGGAAAACTAAAAGGCCGTACCTTCCGCGCGCGCGCAGTGCGGGACTAAACGGTTCGGGAAAATAATCCTATATGTTTGTATATGGAATTAAGGTGGGTGGACTACTTCAGGCGGATAACGCTTATGAGTTAGTGCATGCGCAATTTGGGGTAGATGAGACGACGTATCGACAGGCTTATGATCAGCGTGAAGTACTGATCATTTGGGAGCCTGAGCGTGATGGTGAATTATTTTTTGAAGATGAGTATCAGGACCTGAGCCAAGCGTTCTCGGAGCTTTCACGCAAAGGTTTGCAGTTCACTGTGTTTCGCCAGCGCTTTGGTGATCAATGGAAAGAAGTTGCTGACTACTCTGAGCGCTTGAAAAAAGGCCGCAAGATGTGGCGTGAAGAGCGTTTGCGGGTAGAGGCTGCCGGTGAGTCGTTACAGGCGTTTCTGGCTAAAGAGTCTACCTCCGAAGACATGGAAGTACTGCGCCCCTTATTTCCAAAAACGATGGCTGAGTGCCTGAAAGGTGGGGATGACGGCGTGCTGAAAGGCGCTGAAATCCTGCTGGAAGTGTTTCCTTCGCTAAAGCGTGGGGATAGCGGCCGGATTCTGTATGCGATGCAATTACTGCATGAGCGTCGTAACAGTAAATGGAAGAGCCGCTCGGGATGTGCTTGGGTGTCGATTTACTTCTTGATGGCAACCATTGAGATGTTTGCAATCTACGCTTGGTTGGCCGATGGTTTTGACTGGCACGGATTGTTAGCCGCACCGGCGGCTTTTGTGATCGGTTTGATGCCTGGGTTAGGCTCCGTATTCGCTTATCAGGGCGCAACGAATGTTTGGGGCTGGGAGAGTTGGTCAGCGTTAATGGCGTTCTTCTGGTACTACTTGCCAATTTTATTCGTGATTGGTGTATTGGCGTATGCCTTGAGTAAAGGCTCAAGCAAATTGGCTTGGAACCGGATACTCGGGCGTAGTAACGATAAGGAATAGGTCATGATATTTCTGAACGGGTTAACGCTATTGCTGATTTATCAGCTAGTGGGGGAGTTTACGGTACTTTACCTGAAGCTTCCTGTACCCGGCCCGGTGATGGGAATGATTTTACTGTTTATCACTTTATTAGTGCGTCGCGGCACGCCTGACTCGCTGGCGACTGCCTCTGGTAATTTATTGAGTCACTTATCCCTGCTATTTGTGCCTGCGGGCGTTGGCATTATGGTTCACTTTGAGCGCATCGGTAATGAGTGGCTGCCAATCAGTGTGGCAATCTTGCTAAGTGCCATTATTACCTTCGCAGCCACTGCCGGTATTATGGTGGCTTGCAATCGCTTGATCTCTAAGCCGGAACCTAAATAATGCCAGAAACGGATTTAGCAACACTCTGGGTTTATTTATCAGCTTCGCCACTATTGGGGTTAACTGTCACCATGGTGGCTTATAGTCTGGCGTACCGGTTATACGTTCTGACCAATATGCATCCCTTATTAAACCCGGTGGTCATTTCTGTTGCGGTGCTGATTAGTTTTTTAATGCTCACAGGGACCACTTACGAAGCCTACTTTGCTGGTGGACAATACGTGCATTTCCTATTGGGGCCTGCCACGGTTGCGCTGGCAGTTCCTTTGTATCAGCAATTTTCCAAGCTTAAGAGATTATGGTTTCCGGTAGCCGTGGGCTTATTGTCCGGTGTTACCATTGGCATATTAAGCTCTGTTTACATCGCGCGCTGGCTGGGAGCCAGTTTGCAGACGCAACTATCGCTGGCACCCAAGTCAGTGACTGCGCCGGTCGCTATGGGTATTTCCAAGCAAATTGGAGGCCTGCCTTCATTAACTGCGGTACTGGTTATTGTGACTGGTATTCTGGGTGCTGTGTTTGGCACCAAAATACTGGCGCTTATGGGTATTAAGGATGATAGCGTGAAGGGAATTGCGATGGGTGTCACTGCTCATGGTATTGGTACCGCACGAGCATTCCAAGTTAGCCCTGAGATGGGTGCATTCTCTGGCTTGGCGATGGCGCTATCTGCGTTCGCCACGGCGGTGATTTTGCCGTGGCTACTGGATGTAATCGGTTTTATGTAAGCGGGTTTGCTTTAGCTGAAGTTGATATCAACCATTAGCTGATTGGGCAATTCTTCCAAAGCATCCTGAACCTGTTGTGCAGTCACGTCTTTTGGCAGCCCTAAACTTAGCTTGGCATAAAACAATAGCTCGGCAGACATGGGCGCGCTGCGTTGCTCAGAGCTCAGCTCTTCAATATTGACGGATAAGGTCAGTAGCTGATTGGTCATGCGGTTGATAATGCCGGGTGAGTCTTGGCCTAGTACTTCCAATTCCAGCGTTTCAACCGTGTCAGCAGCAATTTCGCTGGCAGTCGCATCGACGCTGATTTCCAGTCCGTCATCTTCCAGATCGTGCAACGCAGAAACCAAATCATCAAATTCTGACTCCGGTACCGACACCATCAGTAGGCCAGCAAACTTTCCAGCCAAATGAATCATGCGGCTTTCGGTCCAGTTGCCCTGATATTCTTTTAGGACATCGGATAGCATTTTTACCAAACCCGGACGGTCATCACTTAAAACCGTTAAAACGAGTGACATTTGCATAAAGGACTCCTCCAGAACTGTGTTGTTAATGAAGGCATACTGACATAAGTTATCAGTGGGTGGTAGCCATGATCTGCCTTATTGCGAGTGATGGTGGCGTTCAACGGATGCCATGACAGTTTAGCCCAAGAAATTTATCTGTTATTTTGCACCTTGCTGTAATTCCTAAACTGCCTGAAGAGTATCGCTCGCGTATGAAGCCATTTAACAAGTTTTATCATCTGCCGGGAACGGCGCCGGGTACGTTAGTGGAGTCTGAGGAAGGGGCGGATATTCAGGCACATTCCACGCTTTGGACTTACAATGGTGCGATCATTAGTTATGTGCCGAATACCGAGGCAGATGTAATCAGTTTTAAACCGGCGGATGAGGTTGATCATATTACGTGGCTGGATACGATCGGTAATCAGTCTACTTCACGGATGCAACAATTAGGGGAGTCATTTGGTCTGCATAAACTGGCACTGGAAGATGTATTAAACGCCGGGCAGCGGCCTAAGCTGGATGTACATGAAAAGCATCTCTTCATCGTGCTTAACTTACCCAAAATGGTCGGTGATGATATTGAGCTGGAGCAAATTAGTTTATTTGTCGGCAAGCACGGTGTTTTAAGTTTTTGTCAGGGCGATGGCGCAATTTTCGATCCGGTGCGCAAACGGTTGAAGGACCCCGTAGGGCGCTTGCGTAAACAAGATGCTAATTATCTGTTGTATGCATTGATGGACTCGGTCATTGATGCTGCATTTCCGATATTGGAAGAACTCGGCGAGGCGGTTGAGGATTTGGAGGCGCGTATTCTGGAGGTGCCGGATAAAGAAGTGCTGACAGAGTTGCATCGGGTTCGCCGTGATTTATTACTGCTTCGACGCGGCTTATGGCCACATCGGGAAGTACTGAGTCATCTATTACGGGATGATGAGGGCAAGCTAGACCAAGAACATCGCCCGTATTTTAGTGATTGCTATGATCATGCCATTCAGATTATTGATCTCATTGAGACCTATCGGGAAATGCTGGGTGGTTTGCTTGATGTTTACTTATCCAGCGCCAGTAACCGTATGAATGATGTCATGCGCCTACTAACGATTATCTCAACCATCTTTATTCCTCTGACTTTTCTGGCGGGCGTTTACGGGATGAACTTCGCTAATATGCCCGAGTTACAGTGGCCCTATGCCTATCCCGTACTATGGGGGGTGATGATTGGGATTGTCGCAGTGATGGTATGGCTGTTCCGGCGCAAAAACTGGCTGTAAGCGCGGCAGGTGCGTAGTGCTTACAGCCATCGTGGGTATTTAGCCTTTAAGGCTTAACTCCCACGATAGGTGGAATAACTCCAAGGCGTTGCCACTAGTGGCACATGATAATGCTGGTCCACATTGGCAATCCCGAATCTCAGAACCACTTCATCGACAAATGCAGGATCATCCATGGGGACCTTCAATTTACGAAAATACTCACCGATATCAAACTCGATCTCGAACGTGCCTTTAGCCATGGTGTCGCCCTCTAATAAGGGAGTATCCAGTCTGCCATCAGAGTTAGTCGTATCAGATTTCAGTAAAACTCGTTCGCTGCCGATGCTGAATAGTCGAACCGCAACGCCAGTCGCCGGCTTGCCATGTGCAGTATCTAAAATGTGCGTGGTTAACTTACCCATATTTATTTCTCCTTTTAATTCAATTTAACGCTGCGACTTTGTAATATCAACGAAAACCCGCGCTCAATTGAGCCGGATACTTTAAGGAGCCTGAGCAATGAGCCAACAAGCGAACCCTGGTAATGATTATCCCCGCGATCTGATCGGTTATGGAGGCAAGCCGCCACAGGCAAATTGGCCTGGCAATGCCCGAATTGCAGTGCAGTTTGTGCTGAACTACGAAGAGGGTGGCGAGAACTGTGTATTGCATGGCGATAAGGGCTCGGAGCAGTTTCTGTCGGAGATCATTGGTGCGCAGTCTTATCCCGATCGACACTTAAGTATGGAGTCTATCTATGAGTATGGCTCGCGGGCTGGTGTCTGGCGAATCCTGAAAGAGTTTGAAAAGCGTGAATTACCGCTAACTATTTTTGGGGTTGCGATGGCTTTGCAACGTCACCCTGAACTGACTAAGGCATTTGTCGAGCAAGGCCATGAGATTGCCTGCCACGGTTTGCGCTGGATTCATTATCAGGAAATGCCCGAAGAGCAAGAGCGGGAGCATATGCAGCAGGCGATTGAGATTATTGAGTCGCTAACCGGTAGCAAACCTAAAGGTTGGTACACCGGCCGCGATAGTCCAAATACCCGCCGCCTATTGGTTGAGCAGGGTGGGTTTAGTTACGACTCCGACTATTATGGTGATGATTTGCCATTCTGGACGGAAGTTGAAACTACTGCGGATGGCACAAAGCCGCATCTGGTGGTTCCATATACCTTAGACACTAATGATATGCGCTTTGCCACACCTCAAGGCTTTAATAGTGGAGAGCAATTCTTTAGTTATCTGCGGGATTCCTTTGATGTGCTGTATGCCGAAGGGGAGACCGAGCCCAAAATGCTGTCAATT